>CAUZBP010000014.1:0-80278 GCA_963578105.1 Planctomycetota bacterium | reverse complement strand
CTGGTTCCCCGTCTTTTGCACCTGGCAGACATCAAGAGAAGGGGTGTCGGTCTCAACTGGGGAGAACAGAGATGAAGATTCGGAACAGGCAGCGTGCTTTTACGTTGGTCGAACTGCTGGTGGTGATCTCGATCATCGGCATGCTGATGGCACTTCTGTTGCCCGCGGTGCAGCAGGCGCGTGAAGCCGCCCGGCGTTTGCAGTGCATGAACAACATGGACAACATCGCCACGGGCGTACAGATTTTTGTTACCTCGAAAGGTTACTTTCCCGGCTTGCTGGATAAGGTGGCAAGAGAGGGCAATAATTATCAGCCGGCGACCTGGCTGATGATGTTGTTTCCGTCACTCGAGCAGGGAGATGTTTACGATCGATGGAATAATCCTCTTGTAAACAATTCAGCGATGAATGAGGAAACACGTAAGGCAATCAGCCCTTACATTCCGATTGTAAATTGTCCCAGTGCGCTGAATAACGACCACAGTGTTCCATCGACAAACTACGTTGCCAATGCAGGCATTGGAACTCCTTCTTCGGATTCAAATTATGAGTCAAGTCAGAGAGCGGCCAATGGAGTGTTTGCGGAGCGTTACACTCCAACTACATCACCGCGGGTCACTCTCGGTGACTTCCGGAACGGCTCGTCGAACACACTGATGGTCAGCGAAAGTTTATTGGCAGGCGAGTGGCGGCCCGGTGGGCTGTTACAAGCCGGTGGTTATCCTGGTCTCGACGCTGGTTTTTGTTGGTTGTACGCTTCGGAAAGCGGTATAACAGCTGCCGCGATTTCTCCATTAGCACAAGGTTCACCCGGCTCGGCAGTCACATCGGAGATGCGTATCAACTATGGAAAAAATACGCTTACGAGTACGGATTTCAACGACGATTCAGTCGGTGATGTGGAACTGGCCCGGCCATCGAGCCTGCATCCGGGGGGTGTGAATGTCATGTTTGCCGACGGTCACGGCCAATTCTTGGGCGATGGCATTGAGTACCACATCTACCAGCAACTCATGACTCCTAATGATCATAAGTCGGATATGCCAATCAGGGGATTTATCCTCAAAGCAGACGCCTATGATTTGTAACGGGTGATTTGTAGGGAGTCTTGCTCGCAGCGCGTGCTTGAACCGAAATGTGACGAAGACGGCCGGTTCCTGTTGGAACCGGCCTTTTTGTTGCGCCGCTGGCAGTCAGTCCGAATGGTTTTCCGGAGTTGCCAGGTCACCGGTTCGGTATTGTCCAGCAGTACTTTGACGGCGACTTTGTGGTGAGGCGTTGTAGGGGTCCGAGCAGGGATTCAGCCATTTTCCAGGGCCTGCACAGGGAAACACCTGAGTGTGTGTGGCCAAATGCCGCCCCCAGTTGGACAGACTGGATAGTATTGCGATAATACGAGCATGAATCCGTGGTGAACGGTGGTGGGCTCAGCAGCTTTTGGTTTCGCATCTTTTTCACCTGCCGGATTCAGACCAGGGGTGTCGGTTTCAACTGGGGAGACGAGAGATGAAAATTCGAAGTAGGCAGCGTGCTTTCACGCTGGTCGAACTGCTGGTGGTGATCTCGATCATCGGCATGCTGATGGCACTTCTATTGCCCGCGGTGCAGCAGGCGCGGGAGGCTGCACGGCGTTTGCAGTGCATGAACAACATGGATAACATCGCCACAGGGGTATCGATTTTTGTTGAGTCGAAACGCTATTTTCCCGGCTTGCTGGACAAGGTGGCAATCAATGGTGCTGCCTGGAATCGAGCTACCTGGCTGATGATGATATTTCCTTCTCTGGAGCAGGGAGACGTTTACGATCGCTGGAATGATTCTGCGAACTACAACAATCCAAACCAGATCGATTCAGGTATTCAGGCTCAGTATTTGGATGCAATCAGCCCCTACATTCCGATTGTGAATTGTCCCAGTGCGCTGAATACTGACCACAGTGTTCCCTCGACCAACTATGTTGCCAATGCAGGCATTGGTCCCCGGCGGTCGGATCCGTCCCCGCTTAATCGGGCTGATTTTAATATGGGATTTTTCCAGCCCTATTACGATAAGGCCCAGCGTGCGGCCAACGGAGTGTTTGCGGATCGCATCAACACAGGCAGACGGGTCACTCCGAAAGACTTCCGCAACGGCTCGTCGAATACAATGATGACCAGTGAAAGTTTGCTGGCAGGCGAGTGGCGGCCCGGCGGGCTGTTCGATACCACTCTTCCCGGAGTCGATGTTGGTTTCTGTTGGTTGTACGCTTCGGAAAGCGGTGTCAGCCCTGGAGATATTTCTCCATTAGCAGACGGTGCAGCGGGTTCGGCAGTCACGGCCGAGATGCGAATCAACTACCAGAAGAACACGCTCACCAGTACAGACGGGGACGTGCAATATGCCCGGCCATCGAGCCTGCATCCGGGGGGCGTGAATGTTATGTTTGCTGATGGTCACGGCCAATTCCTAGGCGATGGCATTGAGTACCACATCTACCAGCAACTCATGACTCCTAATGATCATAAGTCGGATATGCCCATTTATGGTTTTATCCTCGAAGCCGAAGACTATGACTTGTAAGGGGTGACTTACCGGGAGTCTCGCTCGCAGGGCGTGATGGAACCGAAGCGTAACGAAGACGGCCGGTTCCCGTTGGAACTGGCCTTCTTGTTGCGCCGGTGGCAGTCAGTCCTGACGCTTTTTCTTGAACCGCTCGGTCACTCGTTGACCATCGTCCAGCAGAACCTTGACGGGAACCTTGTAGGCGGGGAGTTTGGAGAAGCAGTGTTTCCTGATTCGCGAGGCGACATTTTTCATGTCCTCCTCGTGCTGCAGTCGCACCAGCGCCACGACAATGTTGCCCAGGATGGGGTGGGGCTCTTTCATGACGGTCGCATCGGCGATGTTTTCCACTTCGAACAACACCGATTCGACTTCCGCCGGATAGACTTTTTCGCCACCCACGTTGATGATGTCGGATTGGCGTCCCCGGAAGCGGAACCACTGACCGTCCACCTCGACCTCGTCCTGGGTATTGAGCCAGCCGTCCTGGTCGAATGGTGACGGAGCGTTCAGGTAACCGACCATGGACGAGCGGGCCTTGATATGCAACAGTCCAGCGACGACGCGCGTTTGATAGTCTTCGCCCCCCACCCGAATCCAGACCGAGTCGTTGGCCCGGGACTGGGACCGCAGGATACCCACCTCGGACAGACCGTAGGACTGTCGGAAGGTGACGCCCGGGAACCGCGCGTTCAGCTGGGACAGCGTCGATTCGGGCATGACCTCCGTCGAGTAGTTGATCACTTTCAGGGACGACAGGTCGTACTGGTCCAGGCGGCCGCTCATCAGCAGCAGCGTCAGGAAAGTGGGTGAGGTGGGAAGCACTTCGGCCCGGTGCTGCTCAATTGCCCGGCAAACGGTGTCGGGGTCGCGGGCTTCGAGTGTAATCAGGCACCCCTGGTTGGCCAGTCCGTACATCATCGTGTTGAAGCCACCGATGTGGTCGAACAGCAAAAAAGTAACCAGTCGCTGCTTGTGGCGCGGCGTCTTGAATTTTGCGACCAGGCAATCGAAATCGTGGACGGCCGCCTTGGGGCGACCCGTGGACCCGGAACTGAACAGGATAAGTCCCGGGGAAGCCGCATCACGCAGTTTCCTCAGAAACTGGTGCCCGAGCCGATGCGGGTAGTGTTCGGCTTCGTAGCTGCCGCTGTCGCTGACGTGGAAGCGGCGGCTGCACTCGGCAATGCGGGCCAGGTCCTGGCGGTCTGCCACGACATGCGAGGCGACCGGTACGACAAGCAGCCGTTGCTGCAGGGACGCAATCAACAGCGCGACAGCCGTGGGGCTGAAGTCAGCATCCAGCATGACGGATTCACCCGCTGCAACCTGTTGGGCAGAGAGGAACTCATGGGCCGCGTCGATCTGGCGCAGCAATTCCCCGTACGTGGTGACCGCATCACGCCAAATTACGGCGTCGTCCCGGGGACACGCTTGGAATCGGTCCAGCAACCACTGCAAGGGCATCTGGTCGCTCCTCAGTCGTTCAGATGGAGGTGGTAACGGTCAGGCATCCGCTGAGATTCACGACGATTCGGCAGGGAGCAGTTGATCAGCATACTCGCTGAGGGCCTCGACCGAACGAAACGGGCTGCGCTTCAAGCTCATGGCCTGCTCACTGGCCAGGATCACCTGAGCACCAAATGTTTCATTGATTTGCGATTCAAAATTTGTGACAACGATCACCAGGCCGATAGAATTCAGCGGCGAGCCCGATCCCATCAGAGGTGTTTCATCCTCAACATGAATTTCCGTATTCGTTTCCAGGCCGTGTTCGGAAATACAATCATAAAGCAGGGTTTTCAGATCGTCTCGGCGGCTCATGAGTTGTACTCCTCGTCGCGGCTTCCACCTGCTGCCTGGTGTGGAACTGGCGTTGACCGATGCAGCCGATCCATGTTCCTGGCACTGATATTATCCGATAGTTTCAAGGGATCGCAAGTTTGCCCGGCTTCTCACAACCAGGCACCTCCAGATTATTGATCGGAGTTGTAACGCTGAGAAGTGTGTATTTGCCGGAGAGGACCCCTTGTTTTGCATTGAACCGGGGCGGAAAGAGACACGTAATAGCTACGCAGGTCACCCAATGCGCATCTGCATGACCCCGATAACCGGTGTCATGAGGACAACCGGTACCGTTGCTCGCCTGTGTCACCGAGGGGGTTGCTGTTTGGCAGTCAAAGCGCGCTGCAGGAAACTCCAGGCATCTGGCTTCGCATGGTATCGCTTGTAGCGATTCTTTCCGGCCGGAACCAACGAGGTGGGGGCATAAATTGCGCTGAAGCGTTTTGCCGTGGAAGCCTTTTTTACAGCGACCCGGTATACTGAGCTGTGCCCCGCAACCTGAAACGACGCCCGATCTGCAGGCCCTCTCGTCTGCCAGCGAGGTGGGGAAGGAGGTAGATGAAATTGTGGGATAAATACCGAGCGGCAAATGGGTTATCGCAAATTTTTTTGAGATGAGTTAGTTTTCAAATAGTACCCTATCAATGCCTGCTTGCTGGATCGCGGCTGGACGAACGGGACTTCGTTCGTAGGGAAGATGTTGATGAAACGAGAACTGGCGCCAGCAGGCCTACCGGCGCGTGCGCCCGAGTGAAGGCGACATGAACTGCCAGCATGGGTATTCGTTGAGCGGCATTGCGGACCTGTTTTGTGAAGGAGTAACTTTCAGACGTGTGTGGAATTTGTGGACTAGCTTACCGTGATCCGCGGCGGCAACCGGTGGTCGGGACCCTGCGGCGCATGGCGGACACGATCCGTCACCGGGGCCCCGATGACGAAGGCATCGAGGTGCTGGGGCAGGTCGGATTGGCTCACCGGCGGCTGTCGATTATCGATTTGTCGGACGCCGGCCACCAGCCGATGTGCAACGAAGACGGTACGATTTGGATTGCCTACAACGGCGAAGTTTACAATTTCGAGGATTTGCGGAAGCAACTGGTCGGCAAACACGACTTTCGCTCGCACACCGACACCGAAGTCCTGCTGCATCTTTACGAAGAACGCGGCCCCGAGATGGTGGATCTGTTGGACGGTATGTTTGCCTTGGCGATCTACGATTCGCGTCAACGGAAACTGTTCCTGGCCCGTGACCCGTTTGGCATCAAACCGTTGTTTTACAGTTTCGACGAAACTCGTTTCGTCTTCGGTTCCGAGATAAAACCCTTGCTGGCCTCAGGCGAAGTGTCGAGAGAGATCGACCGGGGAGCGTTGAACGATTTTTTCAATTTCATCTGGATTCCGGGGCCACGCTCTATTTTTAAGCAGGTCCGTAAACTTCCTCCTGCCCATTTCATGCTGCTGGATCTGGAGCGTTGGGACCTGCAGATTCAGCGTTACTGGCAACCCCAGTACCGTCCCGAGGAGGGGAAGACCGCCCAGGCGTGGTCGGAAGAGATTGAACAGCAGTTGTCCGCGTCGGTGGAGTCACAGCTTGTGTCAGACGTTCCTTTAGGAACATTTCTCAGCGGTGGTATCGACTCGACGTTGGTCACGCATTACGCATCCCAGGCATTGTCATCCCGGTTGAAAACGTTCACCATTGATTTTCAGGAGCAGGAGCAGTCGGAAGGGGAAAGTGCCCGCCAGGTAACGGAAAAGTTGGGAACCGATGCCGTCTTCCGCACACTGGAACAGGACTCGCTTGCCTCCCTGGCCCCGATGGCCGAATTCTTCGACGAACCGTTCGCGGATGCTTCTTTGTTGCCCACCAGTCGAGTCAGTCGCGAAGCGCGGCGGGAAGTCACGGTGATTCTGTCAGGCGACGGCGGAGACGAACTGTTTACGGGTTACCCGCATCATGCCAAGGCGGCCTGGATGCAAAAAATGGATCGCCTGCCGTCTTCTTTTTCCCAGCTGGCTTTTGGTTTGCTGGCCCGGATTACTCCAGCCAACCTGCGAGTGCATCCTTGGGCCCATCGGTTTTCCATGCTGCCGACTCAGCGGCGAATGAGCCTGTTACGGCTTCCCGGGCAATCGTTGCGGCGCAGCGTTCTATCGACAGAGTGGCAGGAACCGCTGGAGGCACAGTTCCGGGTGATCGAAGACTATCTGGGTGAACTACAGGGCCTGCCGCCGATCACCCAGGTCCAGTTCTACGACCTGCTGATGTATCTTCCCAATGACATGCTGGTGAAAGTGGACCGGGCCAGTATGGCTTCTAGCCTGGAGACGCGAGTTCCCTTTCTCAGTCGATCGTTGGCTGATCTGGCGTTTCGTATTCCGGAAGAGATACGCTTTCATCCCGAGGTGCAAAAACCGCTGCTGCGGCGTTTAGTGGCCCGCCACTTTGACCGGCAACTGGCGTATCGAAAGAAGCAGGGATTCGCGATTCCGATGAAACAGTGGATGACAGAAGCGGCAAGCGATGATACAGAACACCGGATTCTTGAGGGACCATCGGTACGTGATGGGTGTTTGGATGCGACGGGTGTGAAACGTCTTTTTGCAGCCGTGCGAAGTGGAGGTGGAAAAATCTACGTCGACCGCACTGATGAACTGTTTGCTCTGCTTTGTTTTGACAGTTGGTGGAAGCGCTACATGCTCTGAAGGCGGGCAAAAACATTTGGCAAGGTGAAGTATGAACCGTAGCGCGCGAACTCATTAGTGAGGGGCCGCATTCGGAGTCGAGCGAGTCAATATCTGTTTGTAGTGGTGCACGGACCCCGGTAGGCCATCTTCTATCATGTCGATTCTGATGTCACTTGCGATTTCGACCGGTCATTTGTTCCTCGTCGCTGGCGTGGGAACGCTGCTGGTTCGCCGTTGTCCGCTGGCCGATTGGATGCGCCTACCCGCCGCCTTCATTGCAGGGACGGTCGTTTTCGGATTCACGGGGTTCGGCCTGGCGCATTTGGGATGGGTACGGTCCACCCCCTTGCTCGCGGTCTGTGGCGTGGCACTGCTGGGCACGCTCCTTTCCGTGCGAGAGTTGGCCCAGTCCATCAGGTGTTGGACGACGTTCTTGGCCGGGCAGGTCCTGCAAAGAGACCGCTGGTCGCTGGCCTTTCTTTTAGCGATGGGGCTCATCCTGACCTGGCTTTACCTGCTTGCTGGCACGCCGCCTCGGCATGCGGATTCGATGCGTTACCATCTGGCCCAACTGGCCGAGATCGTTCGCTGTGAGCGTTTCAATTACCATCCCTACTACTGCTACAACTTTCCGTTGCATTTCAGCATGACCTACCTGTCAGCGTATGTGTTTGGGGCAGGAACGGCAATCAAATTTATCGTGCTGGCGCACTTCCTCGCTGCTACTGCCATGACCCTGCGGTTGGCTCATCTGCTCGGAGTCCGCTTGCTCCGGTTACTCTCCTTTTTGATGTTGCTGACTCCCATTTGCTATCACGAGGCTACCATCGTTAAGGATGATTGGCCGTTGATCTGTTTTGTGGTGACGGGACTTGCGTTTCTCTGTGCGCGCCCCGGAAAACTGAATGTCTGCCAGGTGTGTTTCTCCTTTGTGGCACTCGGTATTGCTATGGGAACCAAATACCATGCTGTTCTTTTCCTGCCTTGGTTCTGCTGGTTGGGATGGGATTATCTGGCGGAAATGCTTCCTCGCAAGCGAGCCATCCTGTGCTTGTTGTTTTCCGTCGGCCTGATGGCAGTGATCGCCGGTCCGTCGTACCTGCGCAACGCGATCTTCACGGGAACGCCAACGTGGCCGCTGATGCAGGGACTGTTCTCACCAGAAGAGGATTACACTTTTCGTGTCATGGAGCGTTACTCCACCACTTTTTCCGGGACGCGCTCAGTAGAAACAACCGTGAAGGCAATTCGAGGTGCCGTCCGCGATGCAACCATGCCTGTTTCGCTTTGGGTCCTGGCTTTTGCCGGTGCGGTGGTTCTGAAAACAAAACTTCGCCTCGGTTTCGGGTTTTTATCGTACTTCACGCTGTGGTGGATTCTGCAGCCTTCATTGTTCTGGCGATTTTCTATCTTTCTTCTGCCGGTCGGGCTGGTGGCAGCGGTCCTGGTGTATCAAGCGGTTCCTGTGAGCCGACTCGGCCTGCGGCGTCGGATTTGTGAGGGGCTGTTTGCAGTTTCGTTAATCTTTGGCAGTGTGATGGCGGTGTGGTACTCGAGCGGTCTGCTGACGTACTACGTCCATCAGGATCAGGACAAGTACCATTGGGCAACCTGGTACTATCCGGAATACGATTGGATCAATGAAAACCTGCCTCGTGATGCCAAGTTGTTAGTGATCGCCCAAACTGGTCAAACACACTACCTGGACCGAAGTTATGTCAGGGCGGATCCTCTGCTATCGGGATTGATTGACTGGGAATCGATCCGGGACCCGGCACAATTCGCCCGGCGACTGAGAAAGCTGAACGTGGATTATGTTTTCTATGATGAGTACGACTGGTCCGAGGCAGTGGGTGGTCGAGCCATGATGTGCCTGATGAATGAGTTCATCAGTTCCGGAAATGTCGAGACCGTCTGGCGTCGGCCCACACAGATCGTCCATTCCCGCATCCGCGGAAATGTAGTGAATACATCGGTGGTCTTGTTACGTTTAGTCGACAACTCCCAGATAGCGCCGGAATCAGAATCACGAAACGGCAAGAAGCAGGACGAAGAGTCGCTGATTCCATGATTGGTTTTGATTGTGGTCTTGGCCGCCCCGGTGTTACTTTAGTGCGGGAGGGGTGGTTCTGGCTTAAAATAAAACGCAGAGTGTTTGGTGAACTGGTTGCCAAGGGCGAAAAAGCAGAAGAAAGTCTTGCGGATGTTACTCCGATTGTGCCCCATTCTCATTCTCTTGTTTACCGTGACCCATGTTGCCGATGCGGCCGAACGGGTCCTGTCGCCATGGTCCCCGCTGCAACACGTGGCACCCGGGAAAATTTCCTGTTGGAACCGTGTTTACGACGTCAGTCGAGGGCCGCTTCCCGGCATTAAGAGTGGCGGTAAGCAGTTGTTTTCCACGCGACCGACTGTGCTTGTCAAAGTAGATGGCCGGGAAACGGCTTTATTTGCAGCAAATGAATTGGTGACTTTGGGGCTCACGAGTTCAAAGCAGCGAGGCACTGCTGAATTGCCCGGCGGGGGTTTCGCCGCCTGGGACACTGAACTTCACTATGACGGATGGTTTCAGGTTGACTTCAGTCTGAATCCACAACAGCGGCCCATGCAAATTGAAGGTTTGCGCATCGTTTTGCCTGTGAAGTCAGAGCATGCGAGTCAGCTTTGTGCTCCGGAATGGAAGGGTTGGAACGGGAAAAACTGGTCCACCTCCATTGGTTCCGAGTCGTACCTTGCTCGAAGACAACAACCGTGTATCTGGTTGGGCGACACAGATCGTGGTGTTGCTTGGATGGGCGGTAGTGACGCGAACTGGGTGCTGACGAAGCGGCCTAATGCTCGGGTTAAACGGTTGGGGGAGACCGTGTTTCTGGAAGTGAAACTGATCCAGCGACCGGTGGAGGTCACTCGAAGGCTCACTTACACGTTTTCCGTTCAGGCGACGCCTGTTCGACCTCCAACACCCCATGCGCGTGAGTTTTGTTTTTCGGTGGAGGGAGAACGAAATACTGTCGGCTGGGAAGGCAGTTGGTTTAAAACCGGTACACCACTGCGGGTTTACCCGCAGGAGCGCCGGAGTCGCGATTGGACCCTGTGGCGGAAATGGTATCCCCGGGGATTGTTTCCTTACTTTGCCTTGTATCGGGTTGGGTCGGAGTCGGAAATTGTCCAGACAAGAACGCAACGGTGGGAGGACGGAAAGCCTATCGAGGAACCACCGTATGACGAGTCGCGTGTTTGCATCGGGTCGAAACTATGGCGCGACTGGCTCTTAAAATGGGCTGCAGAAAGTCTGAAATACGAAGAAGTAGGAGGCATTTATCTGGATGTATGCCATCTTGCAAGATGTAACAGTCCCCTGCATGGCCATCAACACCAAGACCAGTTCGGCCGTGATATCACGGCCCGCTGGAACGTGCAGGAGCAGCGAGAAATTCACAAACAGCTTTACGAGTTATGCGAATCCCACAAGAAGAAACTGGTGGTTCACGCTCTGACTGCCTGGTGGCCTTCCGTGCACGGCTGGGCACACCACCTGTTGGCGGGCGAAGATACCTATTTTAGAGTGAATCCCGACCGCAATACGAACACGAGTGATAACCCCTGGGCCTACACGAGCACGGTTCCGCTGGGTTATTGGAAAACGCTGCACCGGTTGGGTCCCGGCACCTTGTTCCTTCCGCAATTTGGACGTGCAAGTCCCAAATCTGACCTCAAGAACCTCCAGCCTTCACGTTCGGTGCTTGGCATGATTGGGGTTCACGGGTGTGGCCTCTACAACATGTATGTCAATCGAAATCAAGGTACGAAGCTTTATCGTGAATTGCTGGAGCTTTATGCTGATGCGGACTTTCATCCTTACTGGGAGTCAAACGAGTACGCGCAACGTCCGTTGTTAGTCAGTTTCTACGAACGACCGTCTGGGCAGCGAATGGTCATTTATGTCAATCCCACCGATCAGCCGGTAGGCGTTGGTGGTCGAACGGTTGCACCTCGTGACTTCCTGTTGGTCAACAAACGAGGACGTTAGAATTTGACAACGGCAGAGTCCGGAGCATCAGTTCACGATCTGGCTGCTGGACACAACTTTTAAAAATCGTAACCGAAACTCTCGATGTCTTTTCGATAGGTTCGGGCGACCAGGTCCTTGGATCTCGCGTCGTAAAAATCCGGGTAAGATATTTTGTCAACGTTTGCCACGTTGACTTTCTTCTGTTCGTAGTTGGTGATACGCAGTTTTTTCAGAAGATATTCAAATTCCTGGTCGTAGTTTTCGTACCGTGCCAGGTAGTCGACCGCCACATTTCCCTGAAAGTCTGTGATATAGAAAGTCTGGTTTTTTCTGATCAGTCGATTCATTCCGGAAGGACGGTATTTGAGAAAACTGATCGGGTTTTTTGCGAAGGTCAGGGCAAAAGGTTGCAGGTGATTGACCACGAACTTCCGGAAACTTTCCGGACTCACCGGCTCCGGTTGCTTTCTCGACAAGGCCAGGTACCAGGACAAAACGACGTCCCACGGATTTCTCACAAAAGTGAATTTGAAATAGTCGGAGTGCCTTTCACAAAGTGCAGCATTGTCTCGAAAGCTGCTGTGTTGTTTTCCGTCAAAATGAACCGCATCCTGCCATCCATCTTTCAGGTCAGCGGGTGGCACCTGGTGCTGGGTGTCGACGACATGTCGCAGATTCCAGGCCAGGGAGGACCCGCCCGTCTTGGGGACATGAAAGAAAATAAATTTTTTCTCGTGGGATAAGATCATCAGACGTTGCTTTTTGTCAACAAGTTTCCATCGCAGGGTCAAAAAACCGTCATAAGGTTTCCGGGTAGGCTGCCAGTCTAGCCGATGGTCAAACGATTATCGGGAAAAGGGGGGATCTGATGTTTCATTTCGTTTTCGTGTGTAGTAACCCGATAAGCCGTGTATGGTTGCGTCGATTTTCGATAATTCTAGCCTATAATTGAAAGATTACGCGGTTGATTACTGCCTAGCGATACCAATGTCATGCAACTCCCGATTCCAGTCCCAAGAAATCAAGTTCGTCCGATGGAGCTTTTCCGCCGTCACCTGGACCGGCCGGTGTCTAGAAATGTGACGCTTGGACTTCAGGTTCTAATTCTTCTCGCTTCGGTTGTCTTAAGCGTCAACGCACCCACCAATATCGATCCGACCTATCTGGCATTGTGCCTGTGGATGGCGCTCAGCGTCATCGCACTGCAATTTGTCTATCGAGCGACAGGACCCAAGCCCGTCAATTGGTTGAGCATCGACATCGTTGCCCTGTTACCGATGCTCATCATTCATTTTACCATTCCCTATTATTTGATTTTCGACATGCTTCCGTATGAGGAACGGTTGATCTTTGCATCCGCTCGAGGTGGTGATACCAAAGGGGTCGTCTGTTTCGCCACGATGATGTCCGTGTCAGCAATTGCGGCTTTTGCCATAGGATTCAACCTCCTTCCAGACCGGTTTGCGCTGATGAAGCCGTCTGCGAGAACGGACACGAATTACTGGAAGCGTTGGCGGGTGATGGGTATCCGTACCATCATTGTCGCAGCGATCAGTGGAGTGATTCTTCTTGCCATTCTGGGACCGGAGTCGCTGGAAGGACGTTATTCTGGCTCAGACACCGGGCACCAGGGCCTCAACTACCTGCTAATGGGTTCTAACATGGTGTTCCTTGCGGGACTGGCACTTGTTAGCACTTCCACGTTCGTTCTTTATCGCAGTATTTTCCGTTTAGGCCCAATTTTTATTGTGGTGGCGATTTACATTGCCGCGTTTCTCATTCACGGTGACCGCGATATGCCTTTTACGAGTGCTGCCGTCGTGGGGCTGGCTTATGCGGAACACAAGAAACGGCTTTCGTTCCGGTTCTTTGTATTGGCGATCATTATGGGTAGCCTTACCTACAGTATCTTCGGCATTGCCCGGAATTCACCGGAGCGGACGGCTAAATCGATGGTTCGCGAAATCGTGAATTCAAAGGACCAACTTACCTGGGACCGAACATTGAATATGCTGGGAACCCAGGTGCGAATTTTGTACGCGGCCGTGAACTACGTTCCAAAAGAGCATGATTTTTTCTACGGCAAGATGAAGGCGCCCGCCGTGATTGGTGCGATTCCCTGGGGAAATCGCATACTATTTACGCACCTTTGGCTGCGCTATGAAGGTGTTCATGAAAAGGATAGTGCGACCTTTCTCACCTGGGTGTTTATTGAATATGCCGGAGACTTCGGGGCAGGCACCACCAATGTGGCCGACATTTACATCGACTTTGGGTATACCGGTGTCATTTTCTGTTTGTTCTGTTTTGGGGCATTGACGAAGTTTGTACAGCAAAAAGCACGCAGTTCGGGGGCAATGGTCTGGAACTCAGCTTATTGTTTCATGCTGCCGATGGCAGCGACTTCAGCACGCGCCACGATTATCAGTGGTACATTGCGCTCCGTGGGCTGGCCGACGTTCGTCGTTTTATTCCTGGGGGTCATGTTTTCTATCAACCGCCGCAGTGCTTCAAGCCGGCCGGTTGTGAACGCGTACCCGCCTAAGGCATTGCCCCCTTCCGGTTCTGCAGCGGCGGCTCGCTGAATCCTCCGAGCGTTCTCAGTCGATTGAAACGGGTTCACGCGCTCTGCAAACCGTTTCGGCACTGGTCGCTCATGTGCTTGTGTTCTCTGCCGACGTTTTGAGCTTCAGCCGGGAAAAAATAAAATCTGCTGACGCGCGGGGTGTTGGGTCCTTGGTGCCCTTGCGGGGATCGAAGTAAGACCAGAAGTCGATATGAAATCCTGCGGAATTTGCCAACGACTCGAGTTCCTCCGGCGTGTAATGGTTTTTGGAGGTCTCTGTGTAATGCAGATAACGTCTGATCCTGTCGGGCAGAGGCAGTTTTTGCAGGAACAGTCCGATGGTTGCGAGCCAGCGTTCTCGTTGTCGGACACGTGACTGTCGATTTGGGACGGTCAGTAGCAGGAACCCCGCAGGGCCCAGTCGCAGCGACAAGGTCTCCAGTACCTGCCCTGGATTCCACAGGTATTCGATCACACTGGAGCAAACGATTGCGTCAAAGTCGACGAGAGTTTTATCGAGTTCCTCCAGCGTTCCGCAGACAAGTTGTCCACTCAGGCCGGACTCTTTCAGCCGCTTTTCTGCCTGGTGGATCATTTGGGGCGAAGTGTCCAGACCGACGACCTGGTGTCCCTGATGAACAAGTGCCAGGAAAAGATCACCACTGCCACAACCGAAGTCCAGGACGCGGCTACCAGCAGGGACGGTGGCTTCCAAATCGGACAAAAAAAGTTGGAGACGGTGCTGAAAGACTTCCGAATATTTCGCGCTCCAGGAAGCCGCCTTGGCGTCAAATAGCTCCCGTACGAGCAATTCATGTTGTTTTTCTGCAGGCCGGTCCATGCTGATCGCTTCGACTTGGTTTTAAGAACCGAATGGTCTTCTAACTTATTCGTTTCCGCTCAACGGGGGGCAGACCTGACGGTCCATGGCGGCTGTGTCGCTGATTCCGAATTCGACAAGGGGGCTGCTACGGGGTCGAAGCAAGTTTGTCGGCGTAACCTCGAGGGTAGTTTTGGTGCCATTTCCATGCCGTTTCCACAATCTGACGAATATCCGCAAATTGCGGTTTCCATGCCAGCTCCTTTTGTATTTTTTCGGACGATGCTACAAGCACAGCCGGATCTCCCGGTCGGGAGTCGACGATCTCGTAAGGTAACTTTCGGCCCACGACCTCTTCGCAAGCTTGAATGACCTCGAACACGGTTGTTCCGTTGCCGGTTCCAAGGTTGTAGGCGCGTGCGAATCCGGGCTCGGCTGCCTCGATGGCAAGCTGATGTGCCTGAGCGAGATCCTCTGTATGCACGTAATCACGTACACAAGTACCGTCCCGAGTGTCCCAGTCTCCGCCGAAAACGAGCAGCTTTTCACGATGTCCGATGGCAGTTTGTAAAACGAGGGGGATCAAGTGCGTTTCGTGCTGCCGATTCTCGCCGAATTCACCATCCGGGTCCGCCCCGGACGCGTTGAAATATCGCAATAGTCCACAACCCAGACCATGAGCACGGGCGTAGTCGAGAATCATGTATTCGGCGGCCAGTTTAGTACGTCCGTAGGGAACTTGCGGGTCCTGAAGAGACTCTTCTGTGAGTGGCATTTCATTTTCGAAGCCATAAGTGGCAGCCGTTGAGGAGAAGACGATGCGTTCCACCCGGTTGTGTAGCATCGCATCAAGAACATTCTTGGTGCCGAGAACATTCGTTCGGTAGTAGGTCTCAGGTTGTTGAATCGATTCGGGTACTGAGGCCAATGCGGCGAAGTGCATCACGGCTTCGATGTGATGTTCCGCCATGGTCTGATTGAGAAGATCACGATCGGCGAGATCGCCAAGGATCAGTCGGTCGGCGGGCACTGCCGCAGCGTTTCCTGCCAGGAGGCTGTCGTAAGCGATGGCATCATGGCCATGTTTTAGAAGCCAACGCAGGCAGGCACTGCCGACGTAACCCGCTCCACCAACCAGTAGAGTTTTCATGACGTGATCCGGAGTTTCCGTTCCATAAGGCTCGAACATCCTGGTTCGCTGGACGTTCGCCGACTTCCATTCGACCGGAGTCTGGCTTTTTGCTGGACCCGGGTTTGATCGTTTAAAACAGGGTGTAAATGAACGGTGCCGCACCGCTGCCGGTGAACAGGACCAAAACGGCCAGGAGTCCCAGCACGACGACAATGGGTATCATCCACCACGCTTTGTTTTCCATGATGAAATAGAAGAACTCTTGAATCAAAGACGCTTGTTTTTCTTGGTTGAGTTCTTCGAAATCGGACGAAGGTTTGGGTTCAGGGTCTGACGAGTTCATGAGAAGTCACCTTGACGAAAAGTACGTTGGATACAAACGCCATCACGACTGGCGAAAATAACTAGCGGGACCCGCTGGCTGCTTTTTAAGCTGCCAGTAGGTGGAATCCGATCGACTAACACGAATTCTTAAACGGTCACGTCTGCGGATTCGGAAAATGATTCCGATAGGAAAAAACACGGTGATATAGATAGTGAACATGGCTAATTCACCCATCACCAGGCCGATGGGAAGAGCAAGCAGGGTTAAACCGAGGAAGACGGGTTTGAGTGCACGTGGATAGAGGCCACCGACCAAAGCCAGGACGGCACCGGCCACCGCACACCATCCCATGACTTCTACCGTGGCACCCCAAATCCAACCAATCAGGGGAATCGCGGCCAGACTGATCAGCCCAAACTGTCGCAATTGGCGATTTGTCGGATTCCAGTTGATTTCAATGAGTTTCACGGCGATTGCACCTTCGGTTGAGGCGTCCTCCGCGGACGCCAGTCAAGGATTAATCAAGTTGGAATTGTGCCAAGTGCTCTTGGCGTTCTTTTTCACTCAGTTGGTTGACTTGTTGTTCTTTTTCGAGAACGTGATGTCCCACAACCAGCACGTCCATGTCGGTCATCTGGAAACAGCGGTAGGCGTCTTCGGGGGTGCACACAATGGGTTCACTACGGATGTTAAAGCTGGTGTTGATCATGACTGGACAACCCGTTTTATCATAGAAGGATTTCATCAGTTGATAAAGCAGAGGGTGTCTTTGTTGATCGACGGTTTGCACACGCGCAGAGTAGTCTACGTGGGTCACTGCCGGGATCGAGGAGCGGCGGTAATTCAATTTATCGATCCCGAAGGCATTTTCATAGTCTTGGTTCAAATCTGTTCGAATCTGCTCCTGCACGGGTGCCACCAGCAACATGTAGGGACTCTCTGTGTCTGGCGACATTTGAAAGTATTCGTGAACGTGTTCGCGCAAGACAATCGGGGCGAAGGGACGAAATGATTCGCGAAACTTGATTTTCAAGTTCATCACCGATTGCATTTTTTCGCTACGCGCGTCACCGAGGATACTACGTCCACCAAGTGCCCTCGGGCCAAACTCCATTGCCCCTTGGAACCAGCCCACGACTTTGTCTTGGGCGATCAAGTCGGCTATCTTGTGGGCCAACTCGTCATCCGACTTACAGGTTTCATAGGAGGCAGCTTGTTGGTCGAACCGTTTGGCAATCTCCGCGTCTGAAAAACTTGGACCTAGAAACGAGCCTCGCTGCATGTCTTTTCCTTGAGGATTGCGTTTGTTTTCCAGCAACTGATACCAGATGAACAAAGCCACGCCCAAAGCGCCTCCCGCGTCTCCTGCCGCGGGCTGGATCCAAATTTCATCAAATCCGGCTTCTCGCAGAATTCGTCCGTTTCCCACGCAATTGAGAGCCACACCACCAGCAAGCACGAGATTAGAAAGACCCGTTGTTGTACGTACATGTCGGGCGGTGCGTAGCATGATTTCTTCGGTCACCGCCTGGACGGACGCTGCCAGATCCATCTCGCGCTGCGTTACCTGAGACTCCGGCTTGCGGGGAGCTCCACCGAAAAGACGATGAAACTTTTGTGAAGTCATCGTCAGACCTTGACAGTAGTTGAAGTAACTCATGTCCATGTGAAATGAGCCATCTTCTTTCAGATCAAGCACTTTTTCCTGAATCAAGTCCTGGTAGACCGGCTCGCCGTAAGGAGCCAGACCCATGACTTTATACTCACCACTGTTGACGCGAAATCCCGTGTAGTAGGTGAAGGCCGAATACAACAGGCCCAAGGAGTGAGGAAACTGAAGTTCGTGGGTCAACTGGATGGTATTGCCCCTGCCAGTTCCACAACACGTCGTCGACCATTCTCCCACACCGTCAAGTGTCAGGATGGCAGCTTCGTCAAATGGTGATGGAAAGAAAGCACTAGCTGCATGTGATTCATGATGATCGGTGAAAATAAATCGACCCCCGTACTTGCCTTGCAGGCCATTTTTCATTTCCCGCGGGAGAAACAATTTTTGTTTCAACCACAGGGGCATGCCCTGTCGGAATGATCGATATCCCCGGGGTACGTAAGCGAGATAGGTTTCCAGCAGGCGTTCAAATTTTGTCAAGGGCTTGTCGTAAAAACCCACAAAATCCAAATCTTCCACCTCGATTCCACTGGACTCCAAACAGTATTCGATAGCACTGATGGGCATCCGTGAATCATGTTTTTTCCGTGTAAACCGTTCTTCCTGCGCTGCAGCTACGGTTTCCCCGTCGACGACCAGTGCTGCGGCCGAGTCGTGGTAAAACGCCGAAATGCCCAAGATGGCTGTCATCTAGGTCAGACTCAGTAGGAAGTGATGGGATTCGTGCACCCGTTTCTGTGAAAAGAAACAGTCTTTTGCGTACGAGAGATGACGTGAGAAAAAAGGATGCCCGTCGTACACTCGAAGGATGGAAAAAATGCGAAACGAACACCGAAAACGAGGGAACAGGCCGCCCGCCACTACGCTCCCATTGCTGCGGTCCGAACCCAGAACATTTATAATCCTTCTTCTTAATGTACTTCTATTCGTCGTAAAGTCAATAAAATATACCCTTTGGGGGTCTAAGGATTTGCCAGGAAACTGGCGCCTTGTGTGTCTAAGCCCTACGGCTGGAAGAATTGGGCGCCGGGCTGAAAGGACCGGGTGGAGTCCGTGAGAAGTCCGCTGGCGAGCAAGAACTTCCGCCGATGATACGCAGGGTCGAACACCATATGGGTGAACCAGCCTGTTCGATTCTGTCTCAATTTCCAAGCACCAACTGAGCCGCTGTCAGGACGTCCGGGACCTGATGAAATCGGGCCGCTAAGGGCTCTTCTTCACTTGCCCGGTCTTTTCCCGTACTGACGAGAATCGATCCCTGACAATGCGCATTCTCGCCGGCCAACGTATCACTGATCATGTCACCCACCATCCAGGAACGGGAGAGGTCGAGTCGAAGTTCTTTTGCTGCTTGTTGAAGCATTCCCGGTCCTGGTTTGCGGTGAATGTTTTCGATGATCGTCCTGTCCGACCCCGAGGGCACGACCGGACAGTGGTAGATTCCGTCGAATACAGCTTCCTCCTGCGCAAACTGGTCGCACATCACTTGATGAATCTTGGATAACTCCTTTTCGCTGATCATCCCCCGTCCGACAGCAGATTGATTCGTGACTACCACGCATACATAACCGGCTTGCCTTAGGCGGGACACAGCAGTCGCCGCTCCCGGCAGGATCCGGACTTGGTCAGGGCGCGATAGGTAGTGAACGGATTTGATCAGGGTACCATCACGATCAAAAAAGACGGCCGGCCTTCGTCCCTGATCATCATAGCCACGTTCTAACAGCAGGTCGTGACCGAGAACTTGAGCAGTTTCATAGGCTGCATGGGTTCCAATATCCAGATGAATCCCTTCCATTTCCCAACCGCGCATCTTGCCTACCCATTGAGGTAAAATGTCTGATCCGATGTCATGGGCATTCATCTGGGCTATTTGCCGGTAAGCCGGACTGTCAATGATGTAGACTCCGGCGTTGGCCAGATCGCTGCGAGGTGTGACAGGCTTTTCAACGAAAGAAACAATTCGGTCGTCTTTGTCCATTTCGACAATTCCGCAGCCAGACGGGTCATCTGCATGGAACAACAGTATGGTGACGGAATCAGTGTGGGATCGATGAAACGCGAGCATGTCGGTGAGAGATACGCTGGACAGGTTGTCGGCGTAGATGATGACCACTTCTTTTGCATGATCGGCGAAGCTGTCGTTGGCGCGCAGGGTTCCGGCGGACCCCAACAGGTGTGGTTCATGAGCTTCAGTCAGACAGATGCCGCCTCGTTGGTTCACGGCCTGGATGTACGAGCGAACTTGTTGGGCGTGAGCGTGCGTGTTGATCAGCAGGTTGCGGATGCCTGCCCTGGCCACTGTATCGATCCACAAGTCCAGAAGCGGTTGGCCGGCAATCGGCAACAGGCACTTCGGTATCGTATCTGTGAGTGGTCTTAAGCGCGTTCCGAGTCCAGCTGCCAGGATCAGGCCTCGAGGAGTGGGAGATTCAATGCTCATAGGCCCGCCAATCGGATCAGAGGGGAAAGCCAAAGAAAAATATTTATCAGCTACCGACTAATGAAAACAATCCGGCTGCCGAACGGATCGATTTGAAAGGGAATCTCTCGTGGGCTACCCAGCGACGATCTGATTTTGTCATGACACCCGGGAGCAGCCATGATCAAGAGGAAGCCGCCTCCGCCTGCTCCCAATAGTTTCCCACCCTGGGCTCCAGCTTGTTTGGCTACAGCGTACCAGGAATCGATCTTTTCATTGGTAATTTCCCCACCCAGGGATCGTTTGAGTTCCCATCCGTGATCCAGGCAACGTGCGAATTCGTCGAGATCCGGTGAACCAGTAAGAGCGTGACGCATGGTTTCGGCAAGATCTCTCATTTCCGTCAGGATGTCAAACCTTGACGAGACATTGGTGGCCTGCTGCCGGAGGATTTGATTGGCGTCTCTTTTTTGTTCCGTAAAAAACAAGAGTAACCGGCTTTGTAACTCTTCTTGAGTTTCGCTGGTGATGGGCACGGGACAGACATCGACGGATTCGTCAGAATTAAAACGAATGTAGTTCAATCCACCATAGGCTGCGGCGTACTGATCTTGTTTTCCAATCGGATGTCCCAGAAGGTCGATTTCAATTTCGCATGCCTCCTTGGCCAATTGTTCTCGATCAGGGATTCTACCCTGCTGGGCATGAAGAGCGTTTAGTAGTCCGACTGTCAGTGCACTCGATGAACTCATGCCGGTGCCTGCAGGTACGTCAGCAATGGTCGTTACCTCCAGCGGGTCTTGAACAGAGGTTTTCCGCAAAGCTTCTCGGACCAGGCTGTGTTCTAACTCCTCAAGGTTTTCGGCCAATTCGATTTTCGAGTAGGCGATCCGAAACGTCGGCTCAAATCGCTGGTGCACGGTCACATACATGTGACTCTTGATCGTCACACTCAGGACAGCACCATGCCCTTGACGATAGTAGGCGGGGAGATCGGTGCCTCCACCGGAAAAACTGACTCGAAAAGGAGTTTGGGAGATGATCATGAACGGCCTCCAACCGGCTGCGACTGCAGTAAGTTGTCCATCAGGCTGATGTATTGTTTGTACTTTTCCTGTGGAGTCGGGAAATCTTGGAGTCGTCGATGACCATTTTCAATCAAATCATTCCAAAGCGTTTCATCCCTGAGGAGGCGGTTGATCTCTCCTGCCGCTGCCACCGCATGGTCGGCCTGGAAATACACCGCTGCGTCTCGACAGACATCACGTGTAAAATCAAGGTCGGACGTGACAATCGGCAACCCCATCGCCATGGACTCCGGATAGGTGGCACTAAAAGTTTCCAGAAGGGTCGGTAAGAACGTCACGTGGCACTGTTCGTAGAGTCCGGGTCCTTCCGCAAATGGGACGGGACCCTGGTTACGGATGAACTGCGAGACTTCCAGGTTTTTGGCTATGGTAAAGACGCGTCGGCAGGTCATGTGTTTTTCTGGAAGGGTGATGACAAACTCAAATTTTAGATGAGGATTGAGACGACGCAGTTCGTCAGCGACGTACGGGATCATTTCCAGGCGTTTCTGGGGGTAAGCCGCCGCAAATGTGAGTAAGCGAACGGTTTGGTCTGGCCGGGGAAACGGTCGCTTACCAATTCTTTCAAGATAGCCTTGATTGCAGCTATTGGAAACTACACCCACCTTGTTGGCGTCGATCTTTAAACGTTTTGCCAATCCGGCCTTGGAGACATTCGTTTCCGTCACCCAGGCATTGGCGAACCGAAACCAATATGCCTGATAAGATGTCATAGCGATCATCTTGATCCGTTCCAGGCTGGAAGACAACGCACGGTAAGCCAATGGGCTGGCATGAGTGACCCATGGTGTAGCAAAACCCAGTAAATGGGGTACTTGGAACCGCACGTAGGCCGGGCCATTGAATGTGAAAACACAGTCGGGAGACAACTGTTTTTCCAATTCCTTCAGACGCCGTCGGCTCGGTCGATGCTGGGCCGGCGAACATTCAAACACGTTGGCCCGTTGAGTGATTCCTGGAAAACGAGTTTCGAGTTGGTCGGCAACTGCTTGCGAGACCACAATTTCCCAACAGTGGTCTGAATCATCGAGGAGCGCCTCGGTCAGAAAAGAGGTCGCGTTTTGAATGCCTCCTCCTTTGACCTGCGTGGTGGCGTTGACGAGTATCTTCATGATGACCACACGTTTTGCGCTGTTCGAATAAAACAAGTCATGGAACTACTGAATCTTCTCACCCGAGGCGACTTCAGAAAGTATAGACCAAAGACGTTCGCTTCCTCTTTCCGGGCTGAATTGGTCTTGAATGATCTGCTTTCCTTTTTGGCTGCGGCGCTTTCGAAGCTCGTCATCTTCGAGAAGTTTTGTGACTTGAACATGGAATGATTCAAGATCACCGGCAGGAAAGAATCCGATAAAGTCCTCCCCGGGGTCAATGATGCGGATTCCAGGTAAATCGGAGGCGACGATGGGGCACCCGTAGAGGGCCGCCTCATAAATGACTCTCGGTGAACCCTCGTAGAAGGTCGGCAGAATGACCATCTTTGCTTGTCGATAGTGGTGCTGCATCTCCTGGAAAGGAACACGCCCCACAAATTCGATATTCGATTGTCCGGCATATTTTTCCAGCAGTTGCTGAAACCAGGATTTGTCTCGAGGGAGGGCCGTTCCAAGCAGAAGTAAACGGCATTGATGTTGTTGGTCCGATAGGCGCTGAAAAAGCTCCAATGCCAATGCGACGCCTTTTGCCGGTTGCATATTGCAGGGCAGGATGACTTCGGGGACGGGTGTGGTTGTGGCGGGTGCGGTTCTAGGTGGGTTGCATGTCAACTCTTGTGATGGTGAATGTACCGCGTTGGGCCAGAGATAGACTTTTCGAATTTGTGTGAACCGGCGCACCTCTTCCAGGGTAAAAGGTGAGTTAGCAATCACACCGTTTGAAAAATAGAGTCCCAAGCGTAACACGAGGCAGTTCATCCCGAAGAACCGGTAGTACATCAACTTTTGCTTGAGGTGCAAAGGTCGCGCATACTGGTCACGGTCCCAGCCCCTTTCCCAGAGGTAGGTGAAAATACAGGACGCCAAGAACGTGAGGTGGGTACAACGGCTGCGGTAAAGCAGTCGCAAGAAGACTACAGAGACTGCCATGAGGTGTTCGATGACGATCCAATCCCCTTCCGGACCGTCTTGCGACATTTCCCTCTTAGCGGTGCGAGCTGCCCACAACCAAAACCAGAGGCCATGTTTGGGGCGATCCGGAGTGATGAACCGAGTGTTTTGCAGAGGAAGGTCCCAGTCTGGGATTTCCTTGGTGAGGATCAGACTGGTTGTCACGTTTTGATCGAGTCCGCAAATGGAACGTACTCGGTCTTCGTAGAGGCGGGCGGAGCTAATGATCGTGATGATTTTCATTCAGAAAACTGCCTGAGGGCATCTGAAATGCGCTGCCACAACCTGCCGGTTCAAATCCATGTTGCGGTGGTGAAGATAAAAATGGCAGCTCGCGTATGGTGATTCGTTGAATCCTCGTACCACGCCTTGGCTTGAACCACGACCGCTGCGCCGTTGAGAGGGGCTTGCGGGAACCTGGCTGTAGTTCACTTGTGAGACGTGTCCACAGGTACTACATCGGTCGGACTTTTAAGATCGTCCAGAGAATGCTGCAGATCAGAGTCGCAAACTTCCACAGGCTTTGACTCATGACTGTCCTTTAAGAGCATTCGCAAATGCTGTTCAAGTGGATCGAGAAATTCAAGGTAATGGCTAATGATGTCTGCCGCCGATTCCTCGGCTTCGTGGGCGCCACTGACCTCGAGTCGGCCAACGGTTTCTCCATCAATCACTAACGGCAATGACGTGTGCCATTGTCGATCGCTGGCAGCTCGCGATTTTCGTGTCCAAGCGGCGTAGAAATCTTCATGAAGACGAGGTAGGAAGAGATTCAGCCGAATACGAGTCAACTGAAAACGGTCTGTGGAATCGACAATTGCCTCCCAGAGTTGCTCCCATTCTTTGGAACCCTGTAGCTGAACACTTCCATGGACTGCGTCCAGTTCACGGTTGGTGGCGTAGGTCCAAACCGACCGGCCGAAGCCCATAAGTTGGTTGTTAAGCAACAGGAGTTCGACATGCCCGAACATCCGTGCCGATACCATCAACACCAGGACTGCCACGACGATCAAAATACCCATCATTTCATTCTGGAAGTAAATGCTCGCCAAGGAACCGCAGGCTGTAAGGCTGCACAACGCACCGATCAAGACGACCGCCTTCGCATGGGTCAGGCCGCGAGTGAGAAGTCGGTGATGGATGTGTCCGCGATCAGTAGTATAAAGGCTGCGTCCAGTGAGCTTTCGTCGCAGAATGGCTGCCACTGAATCAAACATGGGAATCGCCATGATAGCCAGTGGGCCCGCCAGCGCAATCGTGGCGGCTTCCTTAATGCTGCACCGCAGGGCGATCGTTCCCAGAACGAGACCGATCAGCATACTTCCGGCATCGCCAAGATAAATGGAGGCTGGCGAAAAATTGAAACGCAGAAAGCCGAGCAGGGCACCGGCCAGGGAAAACGCAATGACCGCATCAACGAGGTGATTTGTCATGATCGCCATTACGCCCAACGTCATGCTACAGATCAAACCAATCGTGCTGGCCAGTCCATCAATTCCGTCGATCAGATTGACGGAGTTCACGGCGCCCAGTAGCCACAGGAACGTGAAAAGAACGCCCACCAGGCCAAATTCGATAGTGAAACCGAAGATATCCATGCGTCCAATGGACAGCCCATCACCAACAAAGATCACCAGCGAAGCTGCGGCGATTTGCCAGAGCAATTTCACACCGCCCCGCATGCCAGATCGGTCGTCCACCAGTCCAGCCAAGCAGAGAACAATCGCTGCCAGTGCAAGCCCGGCGAGCGATCCTGCGTTGGGAATGGCGGACACAGTTTGCCCGGGAAAGAAATACCAAGCTGAGCAGGAGGTGCTGGCGACACCTACGAGCGTGGACACCAGAATGACGTAGCCACCCCCCAAGGCGACTGAGTTGGTGTGGATTTTGCGACGGCCATCCGGCTGATCAACAAATCCTCTCTTGATTGCGTAGCGACGTACGAGGGGCGTGTAGATCAACGAGACAATGAGCGCTGACCACGCCGCTGCGAAAATCGTTATCGTCGCCTTAACCGATAGCATGAGTTCAGGTCAATTATTTGTTGCAAGCGACCCGTTTAATCCTTTGAGTTGAAGAGAACGGTGGGTTAGAGAATTAAACGATTTGGCGCAGAACGTTCGTCAATTTAAACCCGTGTTCGTCTTCTGTCGTTGGAGATATAAGAAAATCTTCTCCGGGGACGAAGCAGGTTTGACTTTATGTCGACTAGTACCAAATCATAGCACCCTCATGGGTGTCGTGTTTTCTTTACGACCGGCGCCCGCGGTTTATTTAAACAAGAGGAACTGAAATGGTCAAGGAGATGGGGTAAGGTGATCCAATTGTCACGGTCGTATTGGAGGTCAACTATTATTGGTAGCGACCTTTGGAAAGTGAAGTTTTGGCTGGATTGCACTAAAGGCCAACTCCTGCAACCCGCTGAGCAATTGAAATAGGTGTCAATAGAGTCTCAAAAAGTCGACAACACCATACATTGGGTTACTACGTTCATTTAGGCCTGCGGGTTCATCCGGAAATGTGGATAACGAGTTTTTCTGCAACATCGCTGCGAGCAAGAACGATGAAGCGTCCCTGTAATAGGCGAGGCAAGCTTCATTTACTCGTCAGAGGTGTACCATTCAGCCCAGCACAGAGGGTGACAGCGTCCTTTTCATTTACTTTGTCATGATTTGTCAGGCGTTCATCCGGTGCATGGATGATAACGGCCGTACAGCGAGGTTTTGACTCCGTCGTATCTTTCGACGAGCAATGGCCTCACCGGACTCGAGTGCTGTTTGTGCGCCGGAATTCAACGACAGATTGTGGAAACCGGAACGCAAGGAGCAATTCACCTGTCGCGAGGAAACGTCCGTGGTCGATTACCTAATGAGCGGGCTGCCGCTGTGCGCCCACGTGAGAATCACGGTTGCCACAGTAGAAAGTCGAAGACGATCCTGTTGCTGTTGATCCAGATTGAAAAATGAAAGCGATCAGCCGACGGAGTAGTGTCCTCGAGACGGCAGGTTTCGGTCCGGAATTTTGGTGTTTCTTATCTGTTAGCGACGGGTCCTGAATCCTTGGCTGACGACGATAGGTTTGTAACCGGAGTGACACGGGTTAGTAAATTCAACATTGGGCCGGATGATGTGGTATCGTAGCGAGCCCTCTAACTTGACGCAGGTTTTAAACATGTGTTAGGTTGCGCGACATGCACTTCCCTGTTGGTCACGTGCCAACCTAGTGGCGTTTGATCTGCACGATGAATAGACAACTTTTCCAATATCACCCTCAGATTGGCTACACGTTCATACCAGGCCTGAAAACCCGGGTTGCGCATGAGGGAGGAGGGTACTTGGTCCAGGCCAACCAAGCAGGCTTTCGTTCCAGCCGTGAATTTGAACGCCAGAAGCCAGCGGGAGTGTTTCGAATTCTCCTGTTTGGCGATTCATTCACCGCGGCTGATGGCGTGAGTAACAGTGCCCGTTACAGTGACTTGCTGGAGTCCCATTTTACGGGGATTGAAATTTTTAATTATGGCCTTTCGGGAACGGGTACTGATCAGCAATATGTGATCTACCGGGAGTTGGCAGCGGAAATTGAATGTGACCTCGTTCTGATCGCGGTGCTGGTCGAAAACATCCGTCGGGTTGCGGCGCGGTATCGGGTGTATCTTGATGCGACAGGAAAGCGGATCGTCTATGCAAAGCCCTACTTTTGCTTGGAATCTGACCGCAAATTGGTACGCTACCACGAGCCGGTGCCAAAAGAACCTGTTCCGGAGGATCATTTACCGCCCGAAGAGTTACAACACGTCGACCAGGGTGGGAATTTTGCCTGGTTTAGACAAACGGTTAACACCCTGGGTTCCAGGGCCCGAGACGTGGTGCAGCGTTGGTCCCGGTATCAACCCCTGCCGGCCTATGAATCTGCTGAGCATCCTGATTGGATACTCACCAAGGCAATTTTGAGCCAATGGATATCAGAATGTTCGTCTCCCGTGATCGTCTGCCCTCTTCCACTTTACCAGCATGTTGAAGAGACTTGTGATCCCACAGCCTACCAAGCTCGATTTCGAGAATTAGGAACCGAAACAGGTGCCGTGATTCACGATCCCCTCCCCGATTATTGTCAGGTGCCAGACAGTACACGGCGCAAATTCCGTTTTCCGAGTGACATCCACCCGACGCCGCTTAGTCATCAATTGCTGGCCGATTCCTTGAAGCCTTGTATCCAGTCTTTCTTGCATCAAGGGGGACGATGAATGACGGTCCACGTACTGGGTATTTCCGGTTTTTATCACGACTCGGCCGCTGCAATTGTCAGCAATGGTGAAATCGTGGCTGCTGCCCAAGAGGAGCGTTTTTCACGCCGGAAACATGACCCGCGTTTCCCACAACAAGCCATCAACTATTGTTTGGGAGAGGCTTTTATTGAGACAAGCGACTTGGATGCTGTGGTCTTTTATGATCATCCTCTGCTTACACTTGATCGTGTGATCAAGTCGTTATTGACGGTCGCACCGCGAGGGAAGCAACAATGGCTGAAGGCCGCCCCATCGGTGCTGGGAGTCAAGGTTCACGTGGAACGATTCATCAGGAAGGTGTTAGGTCCGAACGTTCCTGTCATGTTTACAAGGCACCACCTGGCCCACGCAGCATCGGCATTTTATCCGTCTCCTTTTGACGAGGCTGCAATTCTGACAATTGACGGAGTCGGCGAATGGGCAACGACCAGCATTGCACAAGGATCGGGAAGTGAGATTCAGATTTTGAAAGAGATCCGGTATCCACACTCCTTGGGCCTGCTCTACAGTGCGTTCACCTATTTTTGCGGTTTCAAAGTCAACTCGGGTGAATACAAGTTGATGGGCCTGGCCCCCTACGGGGAACCGCGATACGTCGACTTGATCGAGGAGCATCTTCTGCACAGAAAACCAGATGGTTCGTTCCGGTTGAATCTGGAATATTTCGGCTATCTCGATTCGAATCGTATGACGAATGAACGATTTAGCGAGTTGTTCGGTGGCCCGCCTCGCCCGGCAGAATCTCGAATCACTCGCCGTGAGATGGACCTGGCCTCATCGATTCAGAAAGTCACTGAAAAAGTGCTGTTGGGATTGGCCAGGCATGCGCGGGAGTTGACAGGGAAACGCAACCTTGTGATGGCCGGCGGCGTGGCTTTAAACTGCGTTGCGAATGGTGTTTTACGGCGGAAGAAACTGTTTGACGAATTGTGGATTCAGCCGGCTGCAGGGGACGCCGGTGGAGCGCTCGGTGCCGCCCTGGTGGCTTCCTATCGCCATTTCAACGTCCCCCGGAAGATGAATTCCCGGGGGCGTGATTCGCAACAGGGCAGTTACCTGGGACCTTCCTTTTCCAAATCCGAGGTGCGTGCTTTTTTAGAACGAGGAGGCTACCCTTATGAAGCCGTTGAAGACTCGCAGCAACGCGCTCAAAGGATCGCCCAGGCCTTGTCTGAAGGCAAAGTGGTGGGACATTTGGCAGGTCGCATGGAATTTGGACCCCGATCACTAGGGGCGCGCTCCATCCTGGGCGACCCGCGGCGGACAGATACACAGGTGCTCATGAATCTTAAGATCAAGTATCGAGAATCGTTCCGCCCTTTTGCACCAACCGTGTTGGCTGAAGACTGCTCGAAATACTTTGAAATGGAAGGAGAAAGTCCTTACATGTTGCTGGTTGCTCCAGTGAGGGAAGAGCGTCGACTGGAGATGGATCTTACCCACTTTAATCAGGGAAATGACGATTTGTTAGAGGTTGTTCAACAGCCTCGAAGCGATGTGCCAGCCATTACACATGTCGACTACAGTGCCCGAGTGCAAACCATTTTGCGAGACGATTGTCCTGCTTACTACGATGTGGTTGAAGCCTTCCGTGAACGCACAGGATGCAGTGCGATCGTCAACACATCCTTCAATGTCCGTGGTGAACCGATTGTTTGCAGTCCCCAGGACGCTTACCGTTGTTTTATGCGGACGGAAATGGATTTGTTAGTGCTTGAAGATTGCCTTCTTTTTAAGAAGGAACAACCGCATTGGGAAGAGGAGGAGAACTGGAGGAAACGATATGAGCTTGACTGATCCGACTCAAGATGATGCACGCCTGGAGGATTTTTTCAAACAACAACTCGTTCCGATCGCTGAGAAATTACGAGAAAACGATATTCAACTGCTGGCTTTGGAGTTCAGTGACAACGAGAGTTCCTGGTACGTACCCTATGTTGATGAAGGGCCGGAGGTCTTTTCTTTTGACGTGGATCAACTGGAGCAGGAGTTGCGGGACTTGTGGCGGGATCAGCAGGATGCTGTGTTGCTCGAGTTGAAAAAATCACTCGCGAATCTGGCCCGAGATCTTTATCGCGAGTCCGAGGACGATGATGATGTTTCTCCCTTCGTCTACGTGATGTTTTAAAGGTTCCGGTTCCTGCCTGTGGAAGTTTGTCGCACGTTTCAGAGGGTCTGTTGTGCAACACAACTTCTGGAGTCAAAGATGCCCCGGCACACGCCCGGGAGAAGTTGCTGTGTGAAGATGAAAACGGCAGTGCAAGAATGCTGCCGGACGTCTTCCAGTGGGTTTCCGTTAGCTGGTATGTTCGAATGTCGTGCGATGGCACGGTAAACAAGCGAATCTGCTCTCGGGGCCCTTTGCTCCTCACGACAGTTCGAATCTTCATCCGTCGTACGATCGTCAACTGCGGCACCACTCTCCCAAGCAATCCGAACACCGGGAACTTGGAATTTCCGTTCCTTTCTGACAAATTGGATTGTTCATCGAGGCCGGTTGATTCGAATAGTTTTCTACGGAAAGAATTTCAGTAACCTCGAAGATTTATCACCATGAGCGTAATTCTAGGCATTAATGCACTTCATGCTGGTTCTTCTGCCGCTTTGGTGATCGATGGCAAGCCCGTGGCGGCCATCGCAGAAGAACGTTTGAACCGAGTGAAGTATTACGCGGGCTTCCCGACCTTGGCGATTGGTAAGTGTTTAGAGATGGCAGGCCTGGAAATAGGCGATGTTGACAACGTTGCCGTCGGCCGTGACTCTTCAGCGAATCTGGGAAAGAAACTTCAGTACGCCCTGGCCAACCCCTCGAAACTCTTGAATTTGGCCCGCATTAAGTCCAGGCGAAGCGGGCTGGACGACCTCAAGTCACAGCTGGCTCGTGATTTCGACGTGGATCCTTCACAACTGAAGTTTGAACAGCACAACATTGAACACCATCTGGCCCATACAGCAAGCGCCTATTTTGTTTCAGATTGGGAGGAGGCGGCCGGGTTTACACTCGACGGATCGGGTGATTTTGTGACATGCATGTTGAGCCATTGTCAGGGAAACCAGATTTCAATCAAACACCGCGTCCATGTACCGCATTCCTTGGGTTCGCTGTACACGATGATCTGTGAGTTCATCGGATACGACAGATACGGCGATGAGGGAAAAGTCATGGGCCTGGCTCCGTTGGGACAGGACACCTATCACGACCATTTTGAGAAGATGGTAGTGCTGACTGAAAATGGAATGGAACTTAATCCGCGGTACTTCCAGCCATTCGGTGAGAATCAGGGAATGTCGATTAATGAAAAAGGACAGATTGATCTCCATCGGCATTATTCGGATTATGTGTGTGAACTGTTCGGGGACCCACGCGATCCCTATACGGAAATTTCTCAACGTGATCAGGACCTGGCCTTTGGTTTGCAACGGGTCTTTGAAAAAGGGTACATGCATCTCTTGAACATTTTGCACCGCAAAGTGCCCTGCGAAAGAATCGCAATGGCCGGAGGGTGCGTGCTCAACAGCGTGGCGAATGGAAAAATGTTTGACGAGACGCCCTTCCGGCAAACCTGTATTCAGCCCGCTGCCGGTGACGACGGACTTTCCTTGGGGGCGGCGCTTTATGTGAGCCATGCAATTCTCGGCGGTCAACAGCGTGTTGAAATGCGAGACGCCTACTTGGGGCCGGAATACAGCGAACAGGAAATACGGCACGAATTAGAGGCCAAAGGAGTATCCTATGTACGTTATGAACGCGAATCGTTACTGAACGAAACGGCCCAGCAGATTTCGCAGGGAAACGTGGTTGGATGGTTTCAAGGGCGTATGGAATGGGGTCCACGGGCGTTGGGAAATCGATCGATCCTGGCCCACCCCGGTCTGACGGACATGAAAGACGTGCTCAACGCACGTATTAAACACCGCGAGCCGTTTCGTCCATTTGCTCCAACCGTGATACAGGAACGGCAGGCAGAGATTTTTGAACACACGCATCCTTCACCCTTCATGTTGCATGTCTACAAAATCAGGCCAGAGTGGCGAGAGAAACTGGTGGCTGTCAACCACGTGGACAACACGGGCAGACTGCAGACCCTCACGCATGAGGAAAACCCGTTGTACTACGATTTGATTAAAAAGTTTGAGGGACTCACGGGCATTCCCATCATTCTCAATACAAGCTTCAATGAGAACGAGCCCATTGTCTGTCAGCCCTCCGAAGCGATCGACTGCTTTCAACGGACGAAAATGGACACACTCGTAGTGGGGCCGTTTGTCTGTAAGAAGTCGGCGGCGGAAGGTTGAACGGATCACACGCGAGGTGGTCTGCATGCCGAAAGTTAGGTGCTTTCCCTGACCTATCTGGGGGAACACTGTGTTCCAGGAAAAATGTCGTTGCAGAAAGTGCAGTTTACGTTTCAAGGGACTCGTGCGGGGGACGTGGCACGTGGTCTGAAAAACACTGTCCTTGCAGCGTGGATTGTCCGACTCGCACCAGTCGGGAAGTTTAATCAAGCACAAAGTGTCCTGACTGAAATTTTCGATCCGAGGAGCGGTCGGAGGTCTTTTCTCATGAGATTAACCAGCCTGGACTGCTAGCTGCGATTGTCCGCAGGTGACTTATTGCGAACAATCGGAATGATCAATATGAGTGTTCCTCATGATGTGCAAAATTCATTTTGAAATTGCAGAGGAAAGATCCCGGAACCTGGATCAATTTAAAATTGTAGTCATAATGAAATTATCGAAAAGGTTTAGCGGATTGAGCGCGGGGTGTCCCCCAGTTATTCGCCGTTTTTGTTTCGCATGAAAATTTTTTTATTTCACACAAGTCTGTTTCGTATTACTCCGGCGACCCTGATCCGGATGGCTGCTGATGCTGCCATTCTGCAGGTGGCGTTGATTGCCGCCCTGGGCGTACGGTTGTTCGTTTTGGTGGCCTTTCAAGACATCAGCGACAATACGATCGGCGAATATTCTCGCGACTACTTCTATCGCTATTGTAGTGTCGGCACTCTGCTGTTGAGTGCGATCTCACTCGTCATTTTTCACGGATTTGGTTTTTATACCTACGGTCGGTATTACCAGGGACGGTACAAAGCACTCGTTGTCTTTCAAGCGGTTTCCCTGGCTTATATTGTTTACGGGTTCCTGTCCTCGTTCCTGCATAGCTCGATCTTCTATCCTCGCACGGCATTGGTGATTGCCTGGGCCTTCAGCGCCAGCCTGCTCATCGGTGCCCGGGTGTGGACCCAACTCTGGGAACGATTTGTAAGACCTGAGCGAGAGGCCCGTGGAAGGATTGCAGTTTCAGGTGAACGCCATGTCTTGGTGATTGGTGGTGCCGGCTATATTGGGTCGGCACTCTTGCCAAAGTTGCTGGAACGTGGATATCAAGTGCGTTTGCTAGACGCCTTGATCTATGGTGACGGACCGATTCAACCTTTCGTCGATCATCCCGGCTTGGAAGTGCTGGAGGGCGATTTTCGTCACGTGGAAAACGTAGTGGCAGCGATGCGCGGTGTCGATTCGGTAGTGCATCTGGGAGCTATCGTCGGAGACCCAGCTTGTAATTTAGACGAAAATTTGACCATTGATGTCAATCTTTCGGCAACGCGAATGATCGCTGAACTCGCTAGAGCAGCCGGAGTCGAACGTTTGATGTTTGCCAGTACATGTTCCGTTTACGGGGCGTGTGAAGAAATACTGGATGAGCACTCCCTGGTCAAGCCAGTTTCTTTGTATGGCGTAACCAAGGCAGCTTCAGAGAAACTGTTGTTAGACATGTCTGATACACAGTTTTTGACGACGATTTTGCGGTTCGCCACGATTTACGGCCTGTCCGGGCGAACGCGTTTTGACCTCGTAGTGAATTTGCTGACGGCCAAAGCTAAGATAGATGGTGAGATAACGATTCATGGCGGTGATCAATGGCGTCCATTTGTCCATGTTGATGATGCGGCTGAATCTATCGTCATTACCCTGGAGGCGCCCACCGATTTGGTTGCCCGTCAGATTTTCAATGTGGGGTCCAACGAGCAGAATTACACTATTTCTGAAATTGGTGAACGCGTGCAGCAGCAGGTGATTGGAGCGACCGTCGATGTGTCGAATACTAACCTGGATCACCGTAACTATCGCGTCGACTTTCGAAAAATCAGGGATCGATTGGGATTCCGGCCTGCCTGGACGGTTGAACAGGGGATCGAACAGGTTCTGGAAGCGATTATCAACGGCGAGATTACTGATTACCGCGATGTGCGATATAGCAATGTTGAATTTTTGCTCCGCGAAGGAACTTCGAACCTGGACCGACACCATTGGGCGCGAGAACTGATACGAGATTTCTCTGAGAATGAAGCCGACGAAATCAGATGAAGGATCTTGTGATCATTGGAGCCGGTGGTTTTGGACGTGAAGCGGTGGGGCTTCTCTGGGACTGTTTGGATCGCAAGGAATATCGGCTGAAGGGCTTTCTGGCACACGAGTCGGTTGATCTATCTTCTTACGGCCTGGATGTTCCCATTCTGGGTGACCCGGAATCCCATCAGCCTGATAGCGAAGAACGTTTCATTCTGGCCATTGGGAATGTGCAGGTTCGCCGTCGTGTCGTTGAAGCATTGAAATCAAGGCAGGCTCAATTCGTTTCGTTAATTCATCCAACGGCGACGATTTTTGAGTCGGCAGAACTGGGAGAAGGAGCCGTCGTCTACCCGTATGCCACAATTTCAAATGGCGCCTCGATCAAAGATTTTGTGCATTTGAGTTTATATGCATCGGTCGGCCATGACGGGCAAGTTGGCGCTTACAGCCTGCTCTCACCTTATGCAACGGTCAATGGATTTGGTGTGCTCGAAAGCGATGTTTTTGTAGGGACGCATGCGACGATTGGACCTGGGACGAGAATTGGAAAACAGAGTGTGATCAGTGCCAATACTGCCGTGTTGCGAAATGTTTCAAGTTGTAGGATGGTGTTTGGTTCTCCTGAGCGTCACCTACCTCGGTTAGACTTGTTCTAGCAGTGGTGGAAACCTCCTGTTCGTTTTTCCAAATTCCACCCTCAGTAGAACCACCTGAAACTTGGTTCCCGCAGTGTGAACAGGATAGCCGGCTGGCAATAGGCTGATCAACCACGAGGTGTGACGAGCCGGTTTGGACAGGTGCCGAGTGTGAGTCCATCGGGTGAGAACGGGGTGTTGTTGGACCGTCTGGTATCAGTCTTTTAAGTTTCGTTTTTCCCGAAAGAAGCGGCTGAGGATTTCACCACAGGGCTGGTCCAAAACACCGCTTACAACCTGGCAAGTGTGGTTCAGCCGAGGATCGTCGAGTAACTGGAACAACGTACGCACGGCACCCGCTTTGGGATCGGCTGTTCCATAGATCACCAGCGGTATCCTGGCCTGGATGATGGCTCCGGCACACATAGGACACGGTTCCAGTGTCACGTACAACACACAATCCGTCAGGCGCCAGCTGCGACACGCTTCCGCAGCCTGAGTAATTGCGAGCATTTCCGCGTGGGCTGTGGGATCACGCAATATTTCACGTTGATTATGCGCGGCGGCGATGACCTTGTCATCACGAACAATCACCGCCCCGACGGGTACTTCGTCGGCTGAATATGCCTGCTCAGCTTGTGATAGGGCAATTCGCATAAACGCTTCGTGCATAAACAAATCTCCACTGCGTTTGTTTAAAACCATTCACAAAAATCGGCCACTCCGTCACGAAACAGATTGAAACTGCGCCTCAAAACCGCCGTTGTTCATTCATGGTTGAATCCTTGAGTCAATTCGAAGCGATTCTGTCGTTAAGAGATGAATCACGGTAGGATCGAAGATGGGGTGTTTTCGTAGCCACGACCAGAGGTTCTTGCTGCCCAGATCAATCACTTCGAAGGTGCCATCTTTAACGGGTTGTGACGTGGGTTGCCAGGTTGATTTTCACGGTCGACATCTAAAACGATCAGCCCCGACGGTGCGAGTTCCGGGACCACCGAAGGCGAAATGAACACGGGGTGAGTATTGACTGGTCCCGCGCAGTTCGACTTGGTGCCACCCGCGACGAAAGGCAACGGGTATATAGTCGAACCGATAGTTAGCATCCTCCTTTTTGAACAGTAGCTTCCCGTCCACCCATATTTGCGCTGGGCCATTCACGGCCAACTGGAACTGATAGACGTCTTCCGTAGGGACTTGAAAATGGCCTTGAAGGATGTAGGGCTCCCGGGGGCCGATTCCTTGCTCGGAGAGCCAATTGGCCCGATTCGTCTTTTTGATAATCTGCTTCGTACCGTTGCTCTGTCGCAGAAGTAGTCCGGGAACCGTCTTTTGCACCGACACCGGTTTGGAAGCGAGCGGGCGAGGAGGAGTAACGTGTACTCGCACCGGGTTTGCAGTGACATATCCCGGAGTGTCCGTGGGCCCGGTGGCAATGCAGGATAAAGTGATTCGTCCCATGCCAAGTAGGCGAGGATCAATTTCGGCCTGCCCTCGGTCCCCCTCAATTTTGGCCAGTACGCGGCGGTGCTGGAAAATGACAATTTCGCGACTGCCTGGACAAGCGGCCGTGACGATCAGTTTTTCATTCCAATTCACGGAGTCGCTCGGCTGGATGCTGAATTCGATCTGTTTGTCATTATTGTTGATAGTAAAAGGCAGTGTGAGATGTCCCTGAGTCTGTATTGCCGCCGAATCCACAGCCACCACACGTAATTCGAGATAACCATCACCAAGTTTCGTGGTATCCAGATCCCACGATTGATCTGCCTGGACAATAGCTAATTTTTGTCCTTGTAAGTAGATTTCGAAGTAGCCGGGCCGAAAATCTTTGGGCGAAAGGATGATTGGTGTGATCTGCACAGTTCCGTTGACGACTTGCCCAGCCTGAATCCCCTTGACGCCAACCTTTGGAATTTTGGCCCAGGGACGGCAGAGTGGGTCACCGACAATCAGTAGTTGATAGGGACCATGCACAGATTGGTAGAAGGCTTCGGCCAGGGAACAGCCCCGCGCGTAGTGAACATGCAGCATAGGATGGGGGAACTTGTTGATGAGTGACATGGGTTCTGCTACCGTGCCGCTCGAGCCAGCGGCCCCGGCACGGACAAAATCGGATAGCGGGGTTTGTGTACCGTGCTCCGCCAGGACTGCGCCGAAGCTTGTGAAATTCTCGCAGATGGCGCCCGCCAGGACCTTGTTGTTGGCTTGCGTCCAGTTCAGTTCTGCTTGCCCGGTTGTCAATCCTTGTACATCCGGCTTGCCTTGTGGAACGATTCCCTGGACGATCTGGGACTTGATGCCCAGGGATCTTAGTTCACGCGCCACTGGTTCAAAGGCATGTTGTCGTACACGGGACCGCACGTCAGTGTTCTGTGCAAAATAGATTGTTCCAGAGGGAAATGTTCCATCTGCTCCGGCGCTTTTGCGCAGAGAGCGGATGACCTCGGAAACTGAGTTTCCCCGACCGCTGGTAAATCCAAGCATGGTGGAAAGAATATAATGTTGGCCAGCTTCACTAACTTGCTCGCGCGCGACTGTCCAACCGTAGGCGCTGCAGAACCCCCGGCTATCGGGAACAGGTCGCCCGCTTTCCGTGGGTTGAACAAGCCAGGGACGCATGTACCAGTTCACATTGTGAGCAGAAAATTCCTCGCGTTTCGCCATGACCAGTGGGGCCAGGTAGGTGAGTCCAGTGAGTGAGGCGGTTGGCCAGCGAACTTGTGTATTCTTCAGTTCTTTTTTGTAAGAAATTGCATAAGGAAGGTCACTCGAGTAAACGATGTAATCAATCTGTCCTGCCAGGTGGCGTTGTTCGATTGCCTGGAGGATGGGACCGAGAATCTTATCCCGGAATTTCTGGATGTCTGTTTGATCAACATGGTCTTGCCAGTCGAGATAGACCACATTGCCCGCGGGCACGTCTCTCAAGGCACAAAAGTAATTGGCAATCGTACAAGAGGACCAGCTACGTGAGTTGACAACGACAAGTACGTTCTGAGGGCCACCACCAGCATATGCACGAGATTCGAATGCACAAAATGCCAACACCCAAACTACCAGTAACGTTCGTATGGTTAAGTAACGTGCTGGAGTGGTGTTGCCAGCATAGCAGACCCCTGATTGGCAACGGATGGGGCTGCTTGAAGCAGTTGGCATCTTCTTCTTCCTGGTGAGGTCGCGAAAAACAGTTCCCTTGTTTTTCTCCATAACTGAAACGACTGCCAATTTGTGCAGGAAAACCGGGAGGGGGGAACGGGTGAACGTCACTTCTGTTTCAGGAGTTGATTTGTGGAAAGCCTCGCATTTCACGACGACATATATTTTGGTAACACTCGAGCGGACGGAGATATTGTTCCCATAGTTGTCGATTTTTCAATTGCATATTCTTGAAGTCTTCTTCAGAAATATTCCGATGGAATTCGTGGAGTTTTTTCCCAATCTGGTCCAACTCGTCTTCTTCTATCCAGACACAGTGTTTACGCCAGTCGATTTCATCGGCAAAGGGTAAAAGGCAATCAGTATTGATGAAAAGTGGAATCCTGCCAACTGCCAGCGTCTCGTAAAATCGAAAAGAAAAATTTCCCGCACCTCGAACACATACAATATAGTCGTTTTCAAAAAGGCTATCGAGGTACTCTTGTCGGACGGTCGCTGCGGCCTGAGAAGCAGTCTTGAAGCGGGATAACGCGCCACCCCAGAATTGAGAACGACGAATGAAGCGGGTTTTTCCAACAGATGCCCGTTCCAGCAGTCGCAGAACAGCGTTGCGAATTTTTAGACCACGTGCTTTTTGATGACGGCCCTGTAAACGATACAGGATTCGGTACGCTGGCGTTCCCACAAACCCACAAAATCCAATCGAGGGAACGTCTCCCTTTTTCCGGAGAAGGACATTGCCCTTCCTTTCTCGCAAAAAATCGTCGCTAAACGCCGGCATCGCGCGTTCTTTTGGAGTCACCCGAGACTCTGAAATCGAAGTGCGATAGACAACGCCCCAATCAGGAAATTCGGGAGTGACACTATCGGAACCACGAAAAAATAAGCAAGGAAGCCCACGGCGTTTTGCCAGTTTTCCAGCGTTGCGAGTTTGGGGTCCGTCACTGTAGGGATGTGGATAGACAAACAAGTCAGCTTCCTCAGAACTTACGGAAATAAAATAGTCCGCCAAGTTTTTCCGAAGCCGTTCAAAGCGACCGAGATCCGTGCCGGTCTGGTCGATTGCCGCCAGTTGCTCTTGGTTGCCCTGAACAGCCAGATACAAGGGAATAGAAGGCTGATCACGCTGGACCCCCACAAAGTGAATTTTCACAGGAAAGAAACTGTGATCCGATGTCATAATAATATCAATTGTCAGATGTTTGTGGGGAACGGACAAGCCATTCCGCAGGACTGGGTGCGCCAGATTAACCAAAGGTGAATATTATATTTTGGAGCGCGAACTCAGAGAATGCGTGATTTGGCCTTTCGGTCCCGGGTGGCGTGTCTGGGGGTTGCTGGAAGGGCATCTGGCCGATTTGTACACCTGATCAGTGACAGTTTCTCTTACCTTGCCCGTGTGCGACATCGACGTCGAATTCCCCATGGCTGGTGCTTGCAGCAGGCGATCCACGAACAAGATTTCCAAGCGATTTCACAGCCATTGGTTTGCAGTGAAGAAGGAGTCCTGACTGCAGCCTTGCCTTTTGACTCAAAAAAGGGTTTGTTTCAGCCTCTTTTTTGGTTTGGGGATGTTGGAAACACCGTGCTGAAGAAGCCTGGGAGTCTTTCTCCTGACAGCAACCGCCAGAATCGCGTGGTGAGACCTACCGCCCTGTTTTGGTGAGTCGCTCTAGCCGGGTGAACTGCAAATTTTGTGAGCGCGCCTAGGAAGGCGTTGAGGTTTCTGCTTCATTTTCGGCCGGAGGGAACAGGACTCTGGTGAGTATGGGCATGAAATCTTCCGCGAATTTCTTCGCGGGAGATGCTTCGACACTATCGTCGCGCTTTAGGATGGGGCTGATTAAGTACATTTTGAACAGGGCCGACTTGCCCGCAAAATGAATTTTCGCCCGTACTGGTCCTTCCCACGTGCCGTTTTCAGTAAAAGTCCAGAATATGCGCAGATGTTGTTGTTCGAATGCAGTTTCGCGGCTAAAGGTGGTGGTTGCAAACTCGGATGACATGTCTTCACTGGCGATCTTATAGGAATTCGGTTTCGCCTGCATGTCATAACCGGCTCCGCGATAGCACCAGTCCGGAGTGTGAATTGTCGTGTTACGTGCAGTGCCTGAAACCAGGTACACCGTCACGGCATCCCCGGTACGTTTGTTCTCGTACATACTGGAAAAACAGCCGTTACATTTAGAGCGTATGAACTGATCCTCGTTATAAGCTTTGATTTCACCTACCCAGTCACCGAATTCCAGGGGTACATGTTCCAGTCGCTTCGTAAAGTTATCCAGTTGTTCCGTGTCCTGCTCGATCCAAGTGAATCGGTCCGTATAGACACCCTGTTTCCAGGTACCTATCGCGACGATGACCAAAACCACGGTGAGAGGAATTGCATACTGTTTCACCATAGTAATTCTTCTTTATATGTAGAGGTTATGTATCGGACAGGAAAGTCATTGAACGTAGTTTCTTTACACAGCCCTGTTTTCTGAATCCGCGTCCTCATCGTAGACGAGTTCAACTTTACTGCGTCGCACTTCGACTGCGACACCGTTGAGAACGGCACCCATGATGTTGACGCCGACTGCTTGCAACCGGTCATAGGCCTCGTTGATTTTTGGAATTCGGCTGATATCCCGGCACAGTGAAAGCAAAGTGGTATCGGCGTGTTGACCGAGCAGTAAGGGATCAGCACCTACCAGTACCGGTCCGGAGTCGACAACGATGAAGTCAAATTCAGACCGTAACTGCGAGAAAACGTTTTGTACCGACTCGGTGGTCAAGGCTCGCAGACTGGCCTGGTTGCAGTATCCGGCCGTGATCATGGAAAGGCCTTCGACCGAAACGTGTTGAACGACTTGGTCCAACGTTGATTCACCTCGCAATAGTTCGCAGAAACCACGTCCAAAAGGAAGGCTGAACACATGGTGCTGTTGAGGATTATGGACGTCGGCATCGATCAGCAAGGTGCGACGTCCTGACCGTGCCAGACTGATTGCCAGTTGTCCTGCCAGAGTGGTTTTACCTTCTTGGGCAATCGCACTGGTCACCATCACGACGTGCAATGGGTGATCGCCATTGCCGCAAAGAATTGCTGTGCGGATACTGTCGATAGATTCGGTCAGGACAGCTTCCAGTGAACTACCGCTAAGACCACCCCAGGAAAACATCGAACGGCCACGTCGGTCTAGAGCGGGCAAAGAACCCACGACACGGACATTCGTGCGGCCCGGCACGTCACTGGAATTATTGACCTTCATTGTCTGGTAATCCCAATAGGCGATACCAAACACCGTGCTTCCCAGCGCGGTTGTAAACAAGACGAAGATGATACCGTATTTGAAAACCCAGTCACTTACCTCTGGCACGATTGCTTCTTGGATCACACTAATCCGGGCCCGTTTTTTTAGTTCCAGGTCCAATGAATCCATTTCTGTTCTTGTTATTTCCATCATGTGCGTTACGTTTTGCAGTTCGGCTTTGCGCATTTCCAGGTCGGCACTGAATCCGATCGAATCTCCGATGTCTTGTTCTTGTTTTACATGCTGTTCGTGGATTGCCTGAAATTGTTGGGTCAGCAGGATTCGCTCCGTTTCCAGCATGCTAATCAGGTCCTTCTCCGTGCCTGGATCGCGATTGGACATTCGTCGAATCCTGTCAACGACTCGCTCATACAGTTCAGACTTCAACTGTTCTACTTCTGAATAGGCCTGTTGCATTGCCGGCTGAAGCTGACGCAAGGCAGCGACGTTGCCTCTAGCGTTTTGAGAACGGTGCTCGTTCTTTAGCGACAACAGACGGCTTTTCGCCTCCGCGTAAAAGGGATCCATTTCCATAGCGTCTTCGATTTCGTGTTCGCTGGGCGTGTAGCTACCTTGGTCACGGCGTTGTTGTAAAACCACCAGGTTGGTTTTAACGTCTTGTAATTCGAATAGCACCTTGTCCCGCCGGCTCTTTGTACGCATCAGCTGGTCCATCTGAATCTGGTGGACTACTTCCACACTTTCGGATGACAGAGAACCGACCTCCTTCGACAGTGTGGAAATAGTTTCCTGAAGTTCCTTGACGTCAGTTACATTTGAACGGTAGCTGTTCTTCAGGATTCGGAGTCGTTCCAAATCATTGTCCCGTTCAGCCTGCACGATCTCTTCCACGTACGATTCGACGACTGCGTTCACAAGTTTTCTAATTTCCTCCCGGTTTTCACCCCTCAAGCTGACACTCAAAATTTCGGAATCTTCCGGGTTGGAAACTCTCAACTCATCGGCAAGCCATGATGCCGGATCTTCTTCTGCTTTCACCATGGGAAGCTGCCCGATTTCTTCCTTCCGTAAAGCAGATTGGACCACAAAAGTACTCTTAATTAATGCCGCTTGTGTTTTCTTGAACGTTTCGTAGTCGCGGAGGTCGTCGTAACGCGTTTGTGAACGCGAGAAGATTTCCTTGTTTTCACGCCGAACACGAATGAGTGCCTGGGCGTCATAGTTCAAGGGAATCACCAGGTGCAAGACAACGCTCAGGCAGGCAGCAACGAAGAAACCCGTAATCAACGACAACAGCCAATGCCGCCTCAGAGAATGCAAGAAACGTCCCAGATTGAGACCTTCTTCAGGCGCAGGTGCTTCAGACCAGGGCATACCGACTGCGGGAAGTGCCGCCAAGGAGCCTCTGGAAGTTTCTGTCACCATCGGCAAGTTCGCGTGCGAACCGGAATTGGGGTCGTTAATTGACATTGGCGTTAGATCTCCTAAGGGATGTCAAATCGAGGGTGGTGTGAAATGCACACCACTGCTTATTGATTGAAATGCACTATGAAGCGGCTGTTTTTTCTATGATCTGGCTCGAGCAGCCGTTATACGAGTCAGTGTGGTCTTTGGTTCGTGTCCAGCCGGTAAAGTAGCCGTTTTTTGATGATTGTTGGTCACCGTGGTAAATCAGGGTGCGATTCCGTCCGACGCCGAAAAGCTATTCCCCGCGGCACTAACGTCGTTTGGACGAGCCAGTAGTTTGCTGAGACGAGGGGATTCGTACGGGAGCAGGGGTTGACGATGTTTCAATGACAAGCTTGGCGAGGATTTGCATTTCCAGAAATAATAATCCCAGTGCGATGGGCATCATGAACAACCCTGCCCACTCGTGCAAAAAGGTGTCTACAAATTCCTGTTCAAAATTCAGGTGGTAACCCAAGCCCATGGCGGTGATGCGAAGTACGTTGGCGATAAGGGCAATCGGGATGGCGCTGACGAGCAACATCAGTCGTTCCCAGTTCGGTCGATGAGTCATAATCATTGCGATGGCTGCAGACATGGCGATGAAAATCGTGAGCATCCGAAGTCCGCTACATTGATCGATGATTCCCATATCCGTCTGGTCCAATTTGATCACGTTACCGACGCGATACGCTTCAACACCCATTGTCTGTAGCAGAAAGGTACTGGCTCTCGTGGCCAGAGTCTGAAGCGGACGCAATATCGAATCGACGATGAGATCCGGCAGGGGAAACATGAAGATCAGAAAACCAATGGGAGGACTCGCCCATTTCAAGCAACGTAGACCACCCACCATGGTGAAGATGCCCAGCAGGCACGGTATGAGGCTCACATTGTCAACCGTCATGATGACGTAGTGAGAACAGATGGCACGTGTCACAATTCCAAAAGTGATCAGGCCAACACCTACCCATCGCTCCCAGTTCGCAGGGGATTCAAATGGCTTGCGCCTCATCCACAGTAGGACCAGGGCAAAAACGGGTACCAAGTATCCATGCGAATATTGGGGATCCGACCATGTAAGGGCGCTGTTATAGAGTGAGTTCGCGTAGACCAAACAAAAGACCAGCGTCATTACGGAAATAAGGATGATGGGGGAACGCTGGTCAGCGGGAATGGTTACGGAAGACTCAGATCTTGCGGCTGTCTTGATTCGTGGCGGTTTCGGATCTTGGTGCATCATGAGAAGTCGCTTTGTGGAATGATTCGAAAAGTGTTTAACCCAGATATCATGGAGCGTTGGAGTTCTGGATTGCGGGTTTACGATCGCAAAAGACGTGCCTGAAAGGATCTTTTTCCTAATGAAATCCGAAAGTGTCCGATCCTTCGGCAGCAGGCCACCATTTGTTCCCCATGCCCGTCTCTGACCAACCGACTCCGATCGTCATTCTGGGGAGAAAAGACCGTAAAAGAGGACAAACTGACACGCATGAGGCCGATTTGCCACACTGGAGAATGGGATTTTATTGATCCGGTTTGGCAGTTGACCAGATCCACTCACTCTAAGTAGTTGCAAGAAAATTGTCAAACAAAAGGGTTTTTCCGGGAAGAACACATTTCGGTTCTGACTGGATTGAAAGGCATGTGACTGCTCGGCTAGCAGGTTAGCCATCCAGTCCGTGGAATTCCGCCTGATTGGGGCTTCCGGTCTGCTAGTTCAGTCTTTTTCGCGTGGTCTTTGAATTCCTAGCAAAGAACCTGAGAAACTTTGCCGATTATTGCGACTATGCCGGTTACACACACCGGCTTGAACTAACGGCAAAAAGGTTTTTCCATGTTCCATCGATCTTGTTTGCTTCGGTACCACCGGATGGTCGTCGTTGCTCTGTTCACTGCTTGCGTCGCTGGCTGCCAGCTCGTACCACCATCAACGATTAATGACTCTCCGTTTGATTTTGCTGAGGGGATTTCGGACAGTGAACAAAGGGATAGCCAGGTTCAGCAAGCATCGCACCAACAAATAGATGTCGATATTACGGGCGTTCCACCCGCATCGGAAATTCCAGTGGATGTTCCGAGTTTGCGCCTGGCATCGTCCCGCAAGGAGCCACCCAAAGAACTGGCAAAGATGGCGTTGCCCAAGTACCGGCTTGAGCCACCTGACGTGCTGTTAATTGACGTATTACGTCTGGTTCCCAAGGCGCCCTACGTTATTCAGCCGTTCGACATCTTGGAAGTTGTCGCTCCTGGGTCTGATAGCGAGTTTCCACTGGCGGACTTTTTCCAAGTCGAGCCAGGTGGTCGTATCAATTTAGGCGCCACTTATGGCATTGTCGATGTTGCCGGTAAAACGATTGAAGAGGCGACGACCGACATCCGTCGAAGTTTGGCGTCCAAGCTTTCTCGCCCGGGTGTCTCCGTGTCACTGGCCCAAGTCGCGGGACAACAGCAGATTGCCGGTGAGCACTTGGTGGGTCCCGATGGGTACGTCAACTTGGGTACCTACGGAAGTATTTATATCAATGCGATGACTTTAGAAGAGGCGCGGGCGGCGATTGAAAGCCATCTTTCACAACATCTGGAGGATCCAAAAATTTCTTTGGACGTTTTTGCCTACAACAGCAAAGTCTTCTATGTAATCGCGGAGGGAGCGGGCTACGGGGATGGCGTGGTGCGCCTTCCGATCACGGGCAACGAAACCGTATTGGACGCGCTCTCACACATTGGTGGACTGCAACAAAATTCAAACAAAAAGAGAATTTGGATCGCGCGCCCTGCACCGAGCGGTGTGGCCTGTGAACAGATACTTCCTGTGGACTGGGTTGCCATTACCAAGGGGGGGTCGACAGCCACGAACTACCAAATTCTCCCCGGGGACCGAGTTTACATTGCCGAGGATAGGTTCATCAAATTAAATAGCACCATCAACAAACTAATTGCTCCCTTCGAGCGAATGTTAGGATTCACTCTGTTGACTGGACAGACGATCCAGATCTTACAACGATTCCCGGAGGGTGTTTTCAGCCGGTTCTAGTCGCACAAGCGACCCTGATTTAGTGGCGAACCGGGCTGGCGAAGTTACCTTTGATCTCCAGCAGCCACAGGATAAAAAGAAGAATCGGGTGATATTCAAAGTGAACACTTGCCCCGGCCAATACGAGTTTCTACAATTTGAGTAGCTGTACTTCGAAACATCACGTTAATCTCAAAGGTGATATTATGAGTCGGCCCACCATGGCAGCAGTTCCCTTAGCGTTGGGAATCATATTGGTTTCCGCGCAATTTGCACCCGCTCAGATTTCGATGGGCAATTTCATGACGGCCAGAGACCGGGTATTCAATAACCCGTCGGTGAGTCCTTACCTGCAGTTGCTCAGCCAGGATGACTCTTACGGTGTGCCGAATTATTTCACACGAGTGAAGCCTCGATTGGAGGCAGACCAAAGATCCCAACGCCAACAGATGCAACTGAATCGAGTTCAGGCGCAAGCCAGTCGAACCCGTCGGGAACTTAATCGAAGCCAGGGTTCGGATGGCATGTTTCCCACGGGTCATCCGACGCGATTTGGGAATTATTCACACTACTACTTGTTCCAGCCACGATAATTTCGTACCCGATGTAAAGTTTGAGGGGAATGTCTCACTCAATTTCTTTTGCGGTACAAAGTGTTTTCCCTGGCTAATTCGCGGGGTGGCTCCGAGACGCGCGTCCGGGTTTGTCAATGACGCTGTTTTGACTTCTGGACCGGTACATGTAACGCCGCTGGGGTTTAGCACCACACAGTCGAAATAGGTAGTTTCCGTTGGCTATCCAGTTGACTCCGCCACGCGTGGCGTTCGTTGGCGCCCTTGAGATTGGACAACATTGGCGGGTGCTCGTCTGCTAACTCGCTTTGCGATGATTTGGCGATGCGGTTAGATTCCACCCAGGAACATGACCTGGCCGGTGATGAAATCGCTTTCAGGCAGGATAAAGAAATCGATGACGTTCTGAATGTCTTTGAATTCTCCATACCGACGAATCGCCTGTCGATCGATCAGTTGTTGCATTTTCTCCTGCGGTACCGAGCGGATGAGATCTGTTTTGACCGGTGTGGGACCAACTGCGTTGACCGTAATGTCGAATTCCGCCAGTTCGCGAGCCAGGATTTGCGTGAGACTTTCGACTGCTGCCTTCGAAGATGCGTAGATGGCTTCACCCTCCAGTCGTAGTGGAGTGGCAACGGTTGCGAAATTGACAATTCGACCTCTTGAGCCCGTTTGCATCAGTTTGGCCGCTTCCCGACAGAACAGGAATGTTCCGATAACGTTTGTGTCGTAGATTTGGCGGACAGTGCTCAACGGCGTCAGTAAACAATGATTCATCGAAGCAATGCCTGCATTGTTGATTAGAATGTCGAGTCGGCCGTGGTGCTGTTGAATCTCGGAAAACATCTTTTTTACAGCCACTTCGTCCACAACATCCAGACAATAATGTTCATAAGTTTCAAATTGGTAATCGACCTCGCGACGACTACATCCCACCACCTGAAACGACTCGCCTTCATGAGTTGCGAAGTGTTTTACGAGATCCGCGCCTATGCCTTTACTCGTCCCGGTAATGAGTACGACTCGGCTGTCTGTCATCCGGACACTCCTCGAAGAATTGCTGGGTCTCATCGACCAATAGTAATCATGATGCGGAGAGGACAAGTCCTCACGGGAAGTAGATCGGTCACGATTCGGTGTGTCTGATCAGTTCGGTCATCTAAGAATAAACTAATGATGTTACGACGTAGTTTCCCAATGGTTCTTTTCTCTTCCGGGGGGGGCCTGTGGACCTGAATCCATATTGTTCCTGACAAATAGGATCATTATGAAATCCAGGCGGAGGGGTAAAGGTGTCAATCATGGTGTGCTTCATGTGATCCCTGTTCCATGAGGAAGGTTATCACCGACTGGAGAATTCAGTTCTTCGAACACAGACTGCAGTTTTTGTGCATTGCTCCCGACACTGAACAATTCATCGGCTCGGTTACGTCCGTTCCGGCCGAATTGAGTACGCAATGGCTCGTTGTGCAGGACGGTTAATAGCTTGTCTGCCAAATCTTTCGGGTCTGCCGCTGCGCAAATCAATCCATTTTGACCGTCGATGACAGCTTCAGGATTTCCTCCGACGCGGGTTACTACAAGAGGCCGTTCCAATGCCATTGCTTCCAGTCCGGCAACAGACAAAGCCTCGCTCAGAGAGGGAATGCAGTAGACGTCCATGGCTTGAATCCATGCTCCCATGTTATCCACGCGTCCGACAAGGTGAACACGATCTGACAGGTCGTGTTCGGCAATCTTCGCCTTGATTTCGGACAAATACAAGTCATTGCCAGAGGTGTTTCCCATGCAATAAAAGGTAACACCCGGCAGCTGCTGGGTGACATGGGCTGCAGCTGTCACGAAATTCAGATGGCCCTTGCGCCGGTCCATCTCGGCAACCATGCCCACTTTCAGACCATCACCGGAAAGTTCGTGTGGTCTGTCAGTCTGCGCCTGCTCACGAACGGTACTCGGATCGATGCAGTTGTAGATCACCAGAATTTTCTCCGGGGCGACACCTGTCCGTCGCACCTCATCGGCGATCAGTTGCTGACAGCCGACAATCCGTGTCGCCCGATTCAAGAAATAACGCGTCCATATTTTCCCAACCCACCGCGGTTGAAAGATGCTCATCCCCAGAATGTGAACCATCGAGGGTAGATGTAGTTGCTGTGCAGCCAGAAGCGGTGCCGGAAATGCTTCAGAGAACGAGTGAATAATTCGAGCGTCAACGTCTTTTGCCACTTGGGAAATTTGTCGCGCCATGGTTCTTGTCTGAGCAAAGTAGCGAGCAATCGAAAGGGGAGATTTGGAACGGGGAATTGTGGGCATATGAGGCATCGTGATGACCGACGCTGCGACCTGGTCATACTGTTCCCGCATTTCATGCGATTGAACTACCAGCACATGCATCGCGAAACGACTCGGATCAATCGCTTTAAGGAAATTGATGTGCTGGATTGATGGCCCACCTCGCTTGTGGTGAACCTGGACAGATAGAATCGGAACCGGCGCCATCAGAGAGCACCTTTGTCGAATTCTTCCAAAGCAATCTCGTAATCCTCGGGACGGCCTATGTCCAGCCAGAGGCCGTCAAAGCGATAAGCCCGAACGGTTTCACCGGCCGCTACTAAACGGGTAACCAAGGTCGGAAGATCGCAATGAACACCTTTCTCCAAGTGATCAAGAACTTCCGCTCGAAAGCAATAGATGCCTGTCGAGACCGGATAGTACAAGGTTGGTTTCTCCGTGTAGTTGACGATGTTGGAATCGTCATCGATGTCCAAAACCCCGAGTGAGATAGGTACTTCTTTTTCAAAGACGGCGAGTGTGGCGAGGGCACCTGAGGCTTGGTGCGTCTCCATGAACTTGGTGTAGTCCAGGTTCGTGAGAATGTCACCGTTCATGACAAGGAAATGGTCGTCCAGGTTTTCCAGCAGGCTCAAAGGGCCTGCGGTGCCCAGAGATTGTTCTTCGAGAGAATAGTCGATGGAGACGCCAAATCGATTGCCATCGGCGAAGTACGCCTGAATCAGGCCAGCCAAATAACCAACTGCAAAGGTGAACCGATCGAATCCGGCGTCTCTGAGCTGACCGACGATAATCTCTAAAATCGGCTGATTGTGTAAAGGCATGAGCGGCTTGGGAAGAATAGCTGTGTAAGGACGCAGCCGTTGTCCCTCACCCCCGGCCAAAATCACGGCATGCATGATTAAACCTCGTACTGGCGGATTTTGGTCCAGTGCGGATGAGATCTCATGAAATCAATCACTTCGTCCAGCCCCGCATCCAGGCTGTACGTGGGTTCCCAGCCCGTCCAGTTTTTTGCCCGTTCGGCATCACACACGAGCCGAAACACCTCACTGTTGTCTGGTCGTATGCGTTCCTCTTCGCTTTCGATGGGAACGTCACAGCCTGTTCGTTCAACAATTTTCGCGGCTAAATCCCCAATGCTGATCTCATTGCCAGTCCCCAGGTTGACCGTTTTTCCGATGGCTAAATCACAGTGTGCCACGGCCAGAAAACCAGCCACGGTGTCCTTGACAAATAGGAAGTCGCGGGTGGGAGTCAGTGCTCCCAGTTTGATCCGGCTTGCGTTCAGGGCCTGTCCGATGATCGTGGGAATCACGGCGCGACCAGACTGCCGTGGCCCGTAAGTATTGAACGGACGAACCGTGGCCAGGGGTAAGCCGAACGAGCAATGGTACGACATGGCCAGCGCGTCCGCACCGATCTTACTGGCGCTGTAGGGAGATTGTGCGGAAAGCGGATGGCTCTCGCTAATTGGGACGGTTTGGGCGGTACCGTAGACTTCGCTGGTTGAGGTGTGCACCATGCGGGAAATGTCAAATTCCCGGGCGGCGTTGAGTACGTTGAGCGTACCCACAACGTTGACCTGGGCGACTTCGGTTGGATGCTGGTAAGAATAAGGTATCGCAATCAGTGCACCCAGGTGAAAGATGGTTTCCTGACCTCTGACAGCATTGCGCACCGCCTCCGGGTCGCGCAAATCACCCGTTACTACTTGAATGTTCTGGGAGATTTCAGGTTCCACCAGGTCCAACAACCCCCAGCCTCCGCGTGAGGTGTATCTGACGAATGCCGTCAACTCTGCTCCCTCACGGACCAGCAATTCGCACAAGTGACTACCGATGAAGCCACCGGCACCCGTCACCATGACCTTAGCTCCCGACCACTTCATGGGTTGTTCCTTGCCCAGTTCACGGTTTCTACGATTCCCTGTTCAATGGGCTGCATGAGGTGAAAGCCTAAGCTCTTCAGCTTTTCAATGGAAGGGTAAAACTCACGGACCTTTCCGGTTTCTGGCTGGTTGGAAATCTGAACGGATTCCTGGGGTAAACCTGCGGCCACGGCGATTAACTTGGCGACGTCGAACACGGAGGTCGGCTGGCCAGCACTCACGTTATACGTTTCGCCCGGTTCACCGTGCAGACCAACGGCAATCAGTCCTCGGGCCACGTCCATGGCATGAACAAAATCGCGCACTTCCGTGCCGTCACCTCGCAGCTGTAAAGGTGCTCCTTGCCGGAGTGCCTGTCTTGCCAGGTCGTAGATCACCAGTCGCCGTTGACCTGGTCCATACGGATTGCCAATTCTGGCGATACGGCCATCGATTCCATGTAGGTGGTGGTAGACACGTACGTAATGTTCGGCGGCAAGTTTACTGACACCATAGGGCGAAATGGGTCGTGGCTCTTGATTCTCACGAACCGGGCTGTCGGCGGCTCCGTAGACTGAACAGGAGGATGCTAGAACCACTCTGGAGCCTATTCCAGCACGTAACGACTCCAGGACTTGTAGGGTTAATCGGGCATTGATTTCCAAATCAGTTTGCGGATCCTCCACGGACGAGGCAATGTCTCCCTTTCCCGCCAAGTGAAATATCAACTCTGTTGGTACAAGTTCAGACGAATATTTGACCCCCGGGATTGGTGACTGGGGAGGGCGTAAATCGACACCTGTTATCTGTGCGTGAGGGACTTCTTGTGTCAGTGCTCGTAGTAAGTAACTACCTAGAAATCCCGCTGCACCTGTTACGGTAATATGCATTTGGTCAATTCATCGCGATAGGACACGTTAACCTCTTTTTATACTTCATCCCGGTGTAAGACACGACTTCTCGCCCGGCCAGCGAGTCTCTTAAGTCAAAATGAAACAGGGAAATGTTCCGCCAAGTGGAAGCTACAAAACCATGGTTTGAGATGTCACCAGGGCCATGTGCGCTGGTCAAGCGTCGACTGTTGACATCCCATGATGCCGCACGCATACTTTAACCTCTGGAACGTGGTTCGTGAACCTTGTATAGCAATTCGGGCGACCTGCGCACCTTCCGGAGAACTCTATGCCGTTACACGAACCGGGGTCGAACTGCGACGGCTGTTTCGTGGGCGTCCTTCATGGGCTGGCTGACTGGGGCTCGCATGGTGGGCTTTGCGATAGGCCGAGGCGTGAATTTCTAACGTGCGCCCAGCGAGGTGACCGAAGCAATAGCGAAGCCTCCAAATTTCGGATCGTCGTACGAAAGGAATTTAAACACTAGCATGGGACTGTCCATACGCAGGCACTTAAATATTATGGGTTTGCGGACCACCAAGTTGATTGGCATGTTCTGGGGAGAGTCGTTTCCGTTCTATTATATTTCGGAATATCCTCGTTCGGGTGGCAATTGGTTAGGTGGCATGATTGCAGACTATCTGCGTTTACCATTTCCTAGCCACAGCGTGTTTCCCTACGGCTGTGCTGCAGTTTTACACAATCACTGGGGCTACTCGCCAAGACTCCGACGAGTTTACTACATCTTTCGGGACGGCCGTGATGTGTGCCTGTCGATGTATTTTTTTTGCCTGCGAGGTCTTGTGTCGGAACAGCCAGGTGAACGCCGTTATTATGCAAAGCGACTCGGAAACTTGCAGATTGGCGACATCACTCCGGCAAACTGCGCCCTGAATCTTCCTGAGTTTATTCGATGTTGGGTTAAAACGCCGTTTGGATGTAAGATTTCCTGGGCTGACCATGTGAAACAATGGGCGTTTGATCGTCCGAACGTGGTTCCCATCAGCTACGAGCAACTCAGCGAAGACTGTGAAGGTGCGCTGGCCAGGATTCTTCCTGTCCACACAAACGAGCCGGTGGAGAGGGAACGCCTACGGGCGACCATCGAAAAATTTTCATTTCAGAAAATCAGCGGTCGCCAACAAGGCAAGTCTGACCCATTTTCGTTCTACCGCAAAGGAATTGTCGGTGATTGGAGAAATCACTTTACACGGAGTGCGGGTGAAGTCTTTCACCAGCTTTGTGGCCAGACACTCATTGACTTGGGCTATGAACAGGATGCCAGCTGGTTGGACGAGCTTTCGGATGTTCCCGCGTCCCGCTCCGATGAAGCGGAAACGACACTGAGCTGAAACCGGTTCGCATCTCCGGTTCGTTGTCTGTCGTGCTTCTCAGAATGAACTCGCGACGGTTCTGGCAGTGTTACTCGACATTTGAATCAGGATGGTCGGCTACAATCAATGTTGTGGTATGGTAAATACATGATCGGATCGCTCTGATGAATAGCGTTGGACGCAGATTGCTGTTTGGCGGCGTCTTTCGCGCGATTTCCCAAGTGCTAATCGTGGTCGTTGGCTTCGTGCTTGTTCCGGTCATGGTCCAGCATTTGGGTCCGGAGATGTTCGGGGCCTGGGCGGTCATTGGTGGCTTTCTGGGCTACTTCACCCTGTTGGATTTGGGCTTAAGTTCGGCCGTCATTCGCTTTGTTTCCCGCAGTCATGGAGCCAATGACCCTCAAGGAGCGGACCAGTACATCTGCAGTGCCTTCTGGTTGTTTGCGGTGTTAAGTTGCGTTGCCCTGATTGTCACGCTGGTGATTGTCGTCAGTTGTTCATGGATCTGGAATGATCCGGTTGAGATTCACAGGTATCGGGTGGCCTTTGGCCTGGCGGGAATCACCTTCTCGTTAACCATGGTTTCCAGATGCTTTGTGGGTACTTTAATGGCTTACGTGCGACATGACTTGTTGGCACTGGTAGAAAGTATCGTCCGGATCCTGGTGGCAGTCGGGATGTACATTGCCCTCATCTGCGGCGGTAAACTGATCAGCGTTGTTGCTGTACACGCCGTCGGGAACTTGTTGAAGTCAGTTGTTTTCTATGGCTTGGCCCAGCGTGTCCATGGGCGTCTTTTACTGCATTGGACCCACGTTTCTCGTGATAAGACCCGGGAGATGTTCAAATATTCAGTTTTTTCCTTTTCGGCCCAAGTGAGCAACCTGCTTCGTTTTCAGTCGGGTTCCCTCATGATTGCGTTCGTCCACACCATGAAGGCTGTCGAGCCTTTTGCGATCGCTGAGCGCATCTTTTACTTGCCGTCTCAATTTGTGATCGCCCTCTGCGGTGCGGCAACTCCGGTGCTCAGTAGTAAAGAAGGCAGCGGAGATTCCGAGGGTCTTCGACGTGCATTTTTCATCATTCATCGATATGCCTGCGGGTTGGCTGTCTTTTTTACAGTGATGGGAATGGTCTGTTGCGGACCATTTCTGAAGTGTTGGATCGGCAATCATTCCTCTCTGACACTGATCACATGGTTGGTCCAGGTCGGGTTCATCGGAACGTTTTTTGAATCTCTCCAGGTGGCCACCTTAACTTTGCTGTTTGGAGTGTCCAAGAATCGTCAGTATGCAATGATTAACATGATTCAAGGTGTTCTTTTGGTGGGAGTCGGGATTCCGGTGCTTTGTTGGTTCGACCTGAAGGGACTTCTTGTCCTGTACGTTGTGTTGAACTGTATTTTCAAAATGATTGCTGTGAGCTGGGTTGCCGCCCAGGCGCTGGAGGTGACGTTGCTGCATTACTATCGCAAGACCTGCGAATATTTGTTGCTACCAGGGATTTTTGTGCCGTTGCTTTACATCGGTGGTCGTATGATGCTCCAGCAGGCGACCTTCGGGTCTTTGGCGCTGTTTGGTATTTTGGGATCGACCGCGTTTGGTCTGTTCTTTCTGTTGGTTCTGCCGCGGGACCTGCGCAGTTCTTTGTTGAACGCTGTCGGGCGAATCGCTGTCAAGAACCGGGCCTGAGGTCTGCCGGGAGCGTTTCCGCCGACGCTCGTTTTCAGCGATTTTTCTTAAGATGCTTCGTAATTGGGTGTTGGTGGGCGAAACGCGACTAAGTCGATGGAACGAAACCACTCAATGGTTTTCTGCAGCCCTTCGTGTAATGGGATGCTGGGTTCCCAACCTAATTCTCTGTGGGCCATGGAAATGTCGGGCTTACGTCGCATCGGGTCGTCTTCCGGAAGCGGCTTGTGGACAATCTTTGAACGGCTATTTGACAGTTTAATCACCAAATTGGCCAAGTCGCGAATGGTGAATTCACCCGGGTTCCCCAAGTTTACCGGGCCGCAGAAATCCTCACTGGCGTTCATGGCACTGATCAGTCCCGTTACCAGATCATCCCGGTAACAGAAGGACCGTGTTTGGCTACCATCGCCAAATAGGGTGATGTCGTTGCCCGCGATGGCTTGACAAATGAAATTCGAGACCACCCGGCCATCGAACGGATGCATGCGGGGTCCGTAGGTGTTGAAGATCCTGACGATGCACGTGTTCAGACCGTTCATCCGACGATAATCCATGAACAACGTCTCGGCTGCCCGCTTTCCTTCGTCGTAACAGGCGCGTGGACCTATGGGGTTGACACTGCCTCGATAAGTTTCGGGCTGTGGGTGGACTTCCGGGTCACCGTAGACCTCGCTCGTGGATGCCTGCAACACTTTGGCCCCGCAACGCTTTGCCATTCCCAGGACGTTGATGGCTCCCATCACGGAGGTTTTCATTGTTTTGATCGGGTTGAATTGGTAATGGCCGGGTGCGGCAGGACAGGCGAGGTTGTAGATCTGGTCGACTTCCAACCAGATGGGCAGCGTGATGTCGTGCCGTATGAGCTCGAAATTAGTCTGATCGAGCAGGTGGGCGACGTTGCTTTTTTGACTGGTAAAAAAATTGTCCAGGCAAATGACATCCTGCCTGGCTGCTACCAGGCGTTCGCACAGATGGGAGCCCAGAAACCCTGCTCCTCCAGTCACTAAGATGCGTTGTACTGTCGCCATTTCAAACCGCTTGAAGTTATGCCTTGCGGATTCGCTCACGCCCGACGACTGCATTTTTTGTTGCGTTTCGTGTGTCAATTATCAGCGCAGCGTGTTGAGTAATGAAAGAAAAATCGTAACTGGAGTGATCAGTGACGATCAGTATGCAGTCTTGGGAAGCAATATATTCGGGAGTCAGATTTTGACTGGTCAACTCGGGGACTTGGTAGTGCCGCATGGACGGCAACTGAGGGATGTAGGGATCATTGTAAGAGAGAACAGCACCTTTTTGGGACAGGATCTCCATCAGTTTAAAGGCCGGACTTTCACGGGGGTCATCGACATCTCGCTTGTAGGCGACTCCAAGAATTCCGATACGACTCCGTCGCAGAGCTTTCCCTGAATCGTTCAATGCGTCCGCTACTCGGTCCACAACGTACTTTGGCATGCTCGTGTTGATTTCTCCCGCTAATTCAATGAAGCGTGTCGGCATGCCATGTTTTCGGGCCAACCAACTCAAGTAGAAGGGGTCGATCGGGATGCAGTGTCCACCAAGTCCGGGGCCCGGGTAAAAAGGTTGAAAACCGAATGGCTTTGTTTTAGCAGCATCAATGACCTCCCAGACGTCGATATCAAGTCGATCAAACAGCATCTTCAACTCGTTTACCATGGCAATGTTGACCGATCGATACGTGTTTTCCACAATTTTGCAAGCTTCGGCAACTTCACAACTTGAGACTTGAACGGTGCTGACAACTGCATGTGAATAGAGATCGGCAGCCAGTTTCAGGCTCTGTGGATCGATGCCCCCAATGACTTTTGGAATGCCGCTTGCCGAATAATCGGGATTACCGGGATCCTCTCGTTCAGGACTGTAAGCCAGGAAAAAATCTTGACCGACTTTTAATCCCGATTGGGCGAGGATAGGTAGAACGACTTCTCGCGTGGTGCCGGGATAGGTTGTGCTTTCCAGTACGATCAGTTGTCCGGCGCGCAATTCTGTTGCAATCTGTTGGGCTGTCGATTCGATGTACTGCAAATCTGGATCCCGACTGTCTGTCAGCGGGGTAGGCACGCATATCAGCAGGACATCGGACTGAGGCAATTCCGACATGTCGGACGTGGGTTGGAACCGTTCCTCTTCTACACAACTCGCAATCCAAGATGATTCAATGTGGCCTATGTAGCTTTCACCCGATCGCAATTTGTTGATTTTGGTTTGATCGACATCAAACCCCATCGTTCGAAAGCCGGCTTTCACGAAGGCCCGGATAAGAGGCAATCCGACGTAACCCAGACCGACAATCCCCACGACGGCCTGTTTTTGTGCAATCAGATTTGCAAGGTGCTTTGACATTTGAAATCACTTCGATAGGGCCAAACCGAAAGGATAGCTGTAATCGCGTTGGGTGCCTACCCCTAAAGTATTGTTGGATAGCGAGTTGCGCGATTGCTTTTGTGCCAAATCTTCTGGCCTGGACAGGACAAATTCCGCTAGACCCCCTCGTGCCGGTTGGGCTATTCTCCCGTACTCTATCATCTATCGTGCGATGCAGGCAGTCGCGGGGAGACCGTTTGAGACCCTATGCATTGTTAAGGTCGGGTGCTGTCTAGCCCGCTCTTTCCGACCATCTCACGGAGGAAAAGAATGCTTGTTCAAATGTGTCAGCGAGCGTTGACCATGGTTTTCGCGTTCGCCGGCTGTTTCACATGCTGTGGAGTTTTTGGGTCGGACGTTTTGGAGGATCTGAGAATCGAAACCACGGTTCAGGTTGGGAACGAGGGGGCCACTTCGAACAACCTGACTTTGTTCACCAGTGCTGGCGTGTATGACTATGTGTCGGACACGCCTGATTTGAAAACCACAGGAATCACTTTCTTCAATCCGAGTTTGGCTACCGTTACCGTCCTGGACCCAAGTCGAAAGCAACAACTTACACTGAAAATCCAGCGATTGGATGAGATGGTGCGAGAAAAACTACGAGTGCCCTCGTCTGGGCCACCTGCCTGGTGGACGGAAATGGCCCGTCCGGTGTTTCAAGTCAACTACGACGGGGCAAGTCAGCTACTGTTGCAAGGGGAGTTGTTGCACTACCGAGTGACGGTCCAGGACGCAAGGAGTTCAACGGTTTCCGACCGTTATCGGGAGTTCGCAGATGTCTTTGCTAAGCTCAATGGAGTGCTGCATTTACGACCACCTCAGGCACGGATCGAACTGAACGCGATCCTTACTCGTTACCGACTCATGCCCTTGCAGGTCGACCTTGAAATTCACCAGAAAAAGATCCTGCAAAGTGCGGTTTTGAAAGCCAGAACCACGCATGAGATGAAATTTGAACTGACTGCTCAAGATCGGAAAAGGATTCGTCAAGCGGACCAGTATCAATCAACCTTTCAGCAAAGTTCGGTCAACTCGTTCCGTTGACATCGCCAGGCTCAGGCCGCTCTCTCCCGTGTCGTCGTTGCCGTTTTTCCCTTCGTACTCGGTCCGATCGAAACGATCGTTTAAAATTCTTTCCGGGTGGACAGGTCACAAAATCTGCTTGGTCCGTCCGTCGATCGACTTGTGTCAGTGCCTCAGTTCACCTGTCTGTCGAGTCGACCCGATTTCCCTGAGTTTCTCAGCAAAGCCAGTCCTCCTAATTTGCCGATAGTAATTTGTATTGAAGTTTTTCTGCCACCCTGAGTCAAAATTACACCATCTGCTCAGGCAGATGATGAACCACAAGGAGAGACAGCACTTGATGTTACGAAACGATGCTCATCTGCAAACGTTGGATGACCTTCGCGATTTTGTACATGGAATGATTTGTGAACTGAATGAATTTGAACCTAATGTCTTTGAGATGACTGAAGTCATACTAAAACGAGGAAAACGTCCGTGTGGCAAACTTTTTTGTTTACACGGTCCGCGTCGAGTCCGGCTAACTGCAATCTGGGAAACGGATAGCAATACCGTTCTATTTTACGATGCAGTAGGTGGGCGGTCGCGGAAAGTTCGACTGACGAACGCACCTCACCTGGTGCCGAGCGCGGTACCGTACCGTGCCAACGTATTCTAAAGATCTACACCGCAGGGGACGGTGAAGACGGTTGGAAAATTAAAAGGTATCAGAAGACCTGCGCTCGCTCTGAAATGGAGACAGCTAATATGCTTGTTTTGTCAAGAAAACAAACGGAACGAATCAAACTGACGAAATTGGGTGAATCAATCGTGATCACGATCATTCATGTTGGAGGAGACAAGGTTCGTATCGGAATTGAGGCACCAACGGATGTGCTCGTCTTACGCGAAGAACTCGATATTCAAGGAGAATAAGGTAAGCCGGAAAAAGGCGCAGGGGACAAACCGACCCGAACGGAAGACGATTTCCTGCAGTTTTACGATGGATGAACGACCGGTTATTCATTGAGTTGTGGCGTGAGTCAGCGAACCAGAACTGGCCACGATTTAAAGACGGTGGGACGTAGTTTCCATTGGTAAATCACTAGACCTCTGCTGAAACCCGTGCTGGATATCGAAATCCGAAAAGCAGGGTTGTTCGCCGTTTGTATCAGCGGCGGAGTCGCTACAAAAAAAGGGTGCCTCAACAGGCACCCTTAGCATTGGACAGTTGCGTTTTTTAATAGAGAATAAAACGTAGCGACTACTGTTCCTGCTACAAAAAAGACTCGACCTAGTCTCGAGGACGAACCGCACCCGTCAAACCGCTGTAATCGGCTCGATCTTCTTCGTGCCAAAGAGGCAAACCCTGCTCAGCCCGCCGCCGGAATGCCTCGATCTTGTTTTCGGACCCGGCAGGAGCACTGGTGGCTTCAAACTCTTCGGACACAATGGGAGTGAAATCTTCATCGTGGCCATATTTTACAATCGCTTCAAACACATTGTTTACATCTTGCATTGACTAAGAATTCCTCCAAACAGTATTTCAAACATCTGTTCCGTCTGCCTGTTGAGTATGACGGACAACCCAACTACGATATCAAGTATCGTAAAAAAACAACTGCGATTTTCATTCGACAGTTTCGTCGATGAGGGGCTGTAGTTGTTTTCTTTCGACTCTTGAAGGTTTAAGGGCGCGCAGGCTGAGGTGAAATTTCATTCTGCCTGGTTAAATGCCTCTTTGGAAATTTGTTCGGTTTTAATCGTCACCAGTGCGGATATGGTAGGGGTGAAGCTCATCCGAGGTGGGTCACGTGGGACGCCTTCAGTGCAAGCACTCCATTGTCGTAAATGTCTTGCAATTGTCAAGTATCCAGACAGGATTTCTGAGAAAAAAATTCGATGGACGCCGTCGCCCCCGGCGTGTTAGGCATGTCTGAAATGTGGTTTCAGAATTCGATTCAGCTACCGCCCTTCCCACGGGGTTTTCATCTGGTCACTCGCCAGATCATTGCGGCAATCCCTCAATTAACAGAAGCTGAGCTCGGCTTGTTGCATGTTCACATACTACACACTTCGGCATCGTTAACCATCAACGAAAATGCCGATTCTGACGTGCAGGTCGACTTGGAAAACTTGCTGAATGAGATAGTTTCGGAGGACTTTGCTTATACGCACACTTGCGAAGGCCCGGACGACATGCCGGCCCATGTTAAATCCTCCTTGCTAGGAAATTCGGTGAGCGTTCCTGTCCGTAATGGTCAGTTGCTCCTGGGCACCTGGCAGGGAATCTACCTATGTGAACATCGTGACCATGCGCAGGGCCGGCGGTTGGTGATCACCTTGCAGGGTCAGTGCGGCTGAGCTGCGAAAGTTATGTAAGCTGCGCTCGGCGCGTTAGGTGGGCCAGGTCGTCGAGCCAACACTCCAGAATGGAGGCTTGGTTGGCATTGCTGTCAATATGGTCAAGAGTTTGCAGGGACCGCTCCAGACAGTCTGCCACCTTCTCGTCGTCGCTGCTCCAATCCGATTTGGCACGCTGAAGGCAATTTTTCAGGCACTGGTCGTGGACGTCGTGTTGACCCGCATAGCTGCGCATCAGAGCATGGTAGAACTTGATGCCTTGATGAACGACTTGCCTCATGCGTCTTCTGCGAGCTGGTGCATCCTTGCCCGCTTGATCGACAAACTCATTGAGAACCGGGGAGAAATTTACGTTATTCCCATCTGGTTCGGCGAGGTAGTGCAGAAATTGCTGACGAAAATCCGTGAATTCCTGATCGGCAAATTCGACAGCCCGTTGCACACTTCCACCGGCCAACTCTGCCAAACGACGGGCTTGATCCTGATCCGACACCAAGTCGTTTTGAATGAGCAACTTTTCGACAGTATTGGTTGGAAGTCCGCGAAACCGAATGATTTGACAGCGTGATCGAATCGTAGGAAGTTGCCGGTTCTCGGAGGTACCAATCAGGAAAATAATTGAGCGAGGCGGGGGTTCTTCGAGGGTTTTGAGCAGGCAGTTGGCGCTCTCGGGATTCAAGTAATCAGCATCATCGATGATGAAAATTTTTCGTCCCCCTCGAAAGGGTTTGAGAGAAATCTTGTAACAGAGTCCCTCCCGCATGCGGTGGTCTTTGTCGCCAATAAAGAATTCTAACGGGATAAAACTCTTGTCGGCGGGTTTGGTGATTAGTTCGAGATCTGGGTGCGAGCCCGCAGTCACTTGTTGGCACGACGGGCAACGACCACAAGGATCGAGTTGTTCTTCGGGGTTGGATTCGCAAAGGAATGCCCCGGCTAAAGTACGCGCGAATGTACACTTTCCTACTCCGGGCGGACCGACCAATAGAAAACTACTTCCCAGACGCCCACGAGCCGCGGCCTGCTTGAATTGAGCGACAATTCTTTCGTGACCAAGAATGTGATCCCAGCTCATTGTTTCTGATCCGCTGGATGACTATTTCAAGTCTTTTAACACAAGGACGAGATGCATTTGAACACAAGTAGTGACAGGTTATCCGTAGTAAGAGTGCTGCGTTGCGGATGTGTTCTCAACAGCATTGTAGAACATGAGCAACGGTTGGCGTAGGCCCGGGAAGACAAGAGGCCGGTCAGCTTGGGCAGGGAGAATGGACGCCCGGGCGCCATTTAGGGGGTATTTTAGGTTGAATGGTTCCCTGCGCTTGGGGGACTATTCATTTTCGGGTTCGATTTCGGCTGTCACTTCCTGTATGGGTGGTTCAGCACCAAGTCCGAGGCTGCCCCAATCGAAGGGGGCGTCCTGGGTCGTGACTTCCTGTTTTGGCTGTTCGCGATCGAGTCCGAGGCTGCCCCAATTGAAGGGGGCACTTCGGGTCGTGACTTCCTGTTTTGGCTGTTCGCGATCGAGTCCGAGGCTGCCCCAATTGAAGGGGGCACTTTGGGCCGCGACTTCCTGTTTTGGCTGTTTGCGATTTAGTCCGAGACTGCCCCAGTCAAAAAGGGTCGTCGTCTGGGGGTCCGCAGGTTTGCCACTGGTAGATTTCTCTTTTTGGGGGAACTTTCCACGACTGATGACTTTGGGTCTTGTGAAGCCATAATCTATATAAACACTGGCGTCACGGCGGCGGGCGTGGCCATGAGCGTCCCGGTATGCTTTGTCAGGCCAGGGTCCTTCTGAGAGGCGGATGTTGTTGTACTCCAGTAAGGAACCCTTGCTGAAGTGAACCTGTGCGATCGATTCGTTGTAGGAGGTGAGCGCCCGGAAATAGGATCGTTCTGCCTGGGACCTTCGTCTTTGGGCGTCGAGTAATAGATCCAAGGTAACTGTATTGGCTTTATAAGCTTCCTGGACGGCTTCAACTTCTTGATACGCTGCGACCAGCGTATTGAAGTTTGTCTGCGTCAGGACGTAATTTCCGCTAAGATTCTGAATTGAACTGGCCAGCCGATGACTCGCCTCCAATTCCATTTCTTCTAACACGGCTTTGCTACGGGCGACTTGAAGCTGGCTGTTTCTGACACCGGATAACTCCCGTCGGAAGCCCACGGGAAATCCCATTTCAACTCCAAAACGAAATTCCTGATAATCACCTTCGCTCAGTTCGCCGTAGGCGGTGGAACCACGGCTTGCGAAGTTAACACCCTGGCGGTTTCCTGTGGTCAGGTCATCACCCATTCCGATCCAGCGGTACAAGCCGACAACGTCCAGTTGAGGCAATAAGTTGTTTCGTGAGGCGATCAGTTCCATTTCGGCTTGTTTTAAACGCCACTTTTGACCTCGAAGTTCAACGTTGCGCGACAGCGATTCTCCCAGGATGTCGTACCAGTCGAAGGAGACTTGTGCCGTGGTAGGTTCATCGACCGGGCGAATCAGACGAGAATCGGCAACTGCCAGTCCCATCAAGAACCGCAAGCGATTTTCACCCTTGAACAGCTCGCCCTGGGAGGCCTGTACTCTGCTCTGAAATTCGAAATACTGCTGTTGGCCCTGGGCCAGTTTGTCGGCCTCACCTCCGGGCAGTGTGGGGTGTAGGGCATTGATTTTTTTCCAGGTGGCCAGTGCACTGTCTCGACCTTGTTTCTCAGCATCGAGGGCACGGTAGGAAAAGTACAATTCCCAGTACGCGGATTCAACATCGAATACCAGGTCACGTACATTGGCCTCAAAAGTGGTAAGCGCGATGTCGGTTCGAATCCGAGCCACGATAGTGGGTATGCGATTGACCTGCACACCACTGCCACGCATCAGAGGATGCCTCGCTTCCATTTCGTAGCCCACGGTCCAGAAACTCGATAAAGGTTGGTTCGGGGCAATGGCTTGAAGGTTGTCGTGTTGGTGAAGAGTTCGTACGGCGACACTGCTACCCGGAGCAGTTGTTTTGCTGAGTTCCAGTTGGGACGTCACACTTTTCTGGTAGTCGAGGTTTGTAAAAAATGAAGATGAGTTGAGGTTACGGGGGCGGTCACGCTGGTCCACGAACAGACTGGCGGCGACCTGGGCGTCGAAGGCCGACAGAGCCGCTTCGACACCCGTGTTTGGATCCGTTTCTTGTAAGGCCGGGTCATAAATGGTCGTTACGAAGTTCGGGTTTGTCAAAATACTGTCCGAGGACGACAGTGCGCCCCCAAACGACCCTACGGCCGAGGTAATCAAGCTGGTTCCCGGATTGATGACGGACCGGACTACCTTGCTGTTGTGCATGGCAAGAGAAACAGCTTCTTCCAGGCTCAGATCCCAATAGTTGTCGAAGTTGGGATGAAGCACCGTCAGGGGTGGCTTACTTTGGGAGGCCTCTAAGAGGGGCTCGGCGTGGACATCCGGGTGTTCGATGTCTGTGGCATGATCCAGGAAATGTGAAAGATCTCCATCCTCATACAGGTAGAAGGGATGGGTCGGATGACACCCTGTGAAAACGATGACAGTAATCAGCGTCAGCGACCAGATTGGAACGGCTTGCCGGCTCATGAACTCTCTTCCTGGTTGCTTTCCGGTTTGTGAATTTCTTAACCGGAGTCGGCACAGGGGTTTTCTCAATGAGGCCTGTTGGTTTGCGGCTAAGACCGCAAACCCGGCTCATTTTTAGTTCCCCCCCTATGCCAATCGCAACTCAAGGAAGATGCATGCGCACTTCCATGGCGGCATTTGGCAGGACTGGTATCGTCTAGACTAACGGTAAACTTTGAACAATTCCTAGAATCAGCAAGATTGACTTTGCCCATCTTCGCTGCCCAGTGTTTATGCCACTGGCACTTCGGACAGGACGGCATTCAGTTGGCACCCGCGCCGTTAACCCGGGAAGAAGGTTGCGGTGCTAGCAGCAAGTGGCCAGCCACTGGCAAGAAACGAAGGTCGGTGTCTACCAAGGAATTTTTTGTCGGCAGGCCTGTCGTGGTCAGCAGGATTTCCAGCGGAACGGGTTCAGATTGTTACCGGACCGCTCAACAGATTAATCCCGATTGGGACCAGAAGCTAACTGTTCAGCAGGTTCTGCGAAAGCGAAATTAAGTCATTTCGAACTTCAAGAGCGGTGTTCGGTGTCGGTATTTCCTGGAATTTTGTTGCAGGGTCCTGCATGGCGGTTGTTCGGAGCTCTGTTTTTGGGTTCCAAAAGTGATGCAGTTAAAGTCACTCCATTTGTTGAGAAAGGGTTTTGCGGTGGCGGACGTTCGGCCCGTTGAATTCTCGTCAGTTGGGAGACAAAGGTAAAAAAGTTTCTTTGAACGGATGTTTGCCGTCTACCGCTTGAGATTGTGCTGGTTTGCACAACAGCCAGTCGTTAAAATCCTTTAGAAAAATGACTCAGCCCGGACTTTTTATTTATCCTTGGAATTTTTCCGAAGAGGGTGTTCCACAACTGGTGGAGTATGTCCGGGGCCTGGGTATCGAACGACTTTATTTGACCAGCACCTATCATGCAGGTTTCTTTCTTCATCCTCACGGCTCTGGCCGAAGAGTTCGGATGTTGGAGGACGGTGTGGTCTATTTCCGGCCGCACCAGCCAAGCTGGGCTTCCAGTGTGATTCAGCCCGTGGTGTCGGAGCTCTGTGCAGCGGGCAATCTGTTTGGCGAAATTTGCCAAACGGCGCGGCAATATGATCTCGAAGTTTCAGCTTGGACTGTGTGTTTGCATAACACGCGACTCGGGCTGCTGCACCCAGAGTCTACGATTCATAACGTTTATGGAGACTCCTATCCGCACGCCCTGACGCCAGCAGATCCCGCTGCAAGAGACTACGTGATCCGGCTGGTAGCCGATCTGGCGAAGAACTATCCCTTGCATTCGATACTTCTCGAAGCTCCGAATTACCGGGGACGTGCACACGGTGGTACCTGGGTCACGGGGCATCATCATGAACGTACGGGACTCCATTTGCGGGAACTGGAAGAGTCCCTGCTTGACATCAGCTTCAATCCAGCCGATGTGAAAGCAGCGCAGCAAGCTGCTGTCGACGTGGAAGCTGTTCGTGTCGCGGTCCGCTCTCATTTGGACAAGTATTTTAAGGCGGCGCCTGCTGTGGACGAAGAACTGGCTGCCACCCTTGTCGAGTTTCGTGCACGGGTACCGGAACTGGTGGATTACGAGGCCCATTTCCGTCGCAGTGAGGCTTCACTGTTAGATGAACTTAAAGCTGTTGTGGAGCCAAGTGGTGTGAAATTGGTCACCAGCGCGAATCACACCTCTGCCGACATCGTCTTTGTAGCGGCATATGGTGAATCAATCGAACGTATCGCACGAATCACACGGAATGCCAAGCAGCAACTGGCCGCACATCAGCAACTGGTGGTCGGAATTCGGCTTGGTTTTTATAGCCCGGGGATGGGTACGCCGGTGCTTTCCGAGCAGGAATTGAGTCGAGCCGTTGACACGGCCATCTCCCATGGAGCGGACACGGTCGCCCTTTACAACTACGGCGAGGCTCCGCGTCGCTGTATCGAGTGGATTCGACAGATTTCGTCAGCTGAGTGATCCAAAAACTTGCTACCGTTCCCGTCGAATGCAGCATGGGGATTGAATGCCATTCAGCTGATCCACGCGGATGAACGTGTTGATCTGTCAGGATTGGCTTGTGCGCCGGCGGGGAACCGCTGCGGGAAAGGATTGCACGCGCGTTTTATGTCCTCCCATGCATGGGAGGGTTCACGGTGAGGGTTCTACCTTGATGCGCCGTAATAACAGATTTCGAAATTGGACTTTCATGGGCGGCCCGACATGGACTTGGAGGGCCAGAATGCCCGACTGGCGGAACTTTCCCTCTTCGCGATCGATCACTTCCGACATGACTTGGCCGTTGATGGTGTGGCGCAGGTGTGGACCGATAGCTTCAATTTTGTATGTATTCCAGCGATTTTTTTTAATGGTTTGTTGCAGATCAGCGGTTTCTGCTACGGTTGCCACCCTGCGTTTTCCTGCACCATCGATGTCCACCCATTGGCCACGAAGCGCCAGAATTCCACGCCCTCGTTCTTCATAGAGTATTCCGGAATATTTGTCTCCGGCTTCCAAGTCCGCCTGGTATCCCCCCACGATCCAGCGTTTCGGGTCATCAAGGTGGCTGCGATATTGTATTCCACTGTTCCCCGCATCAATGCGGTACTCCAATTCCAATACGAAATCTTTAACCATTCCTCCTTCCCATACGAGAAACGTGTTGTGCTTCAGCCGGGCCTTGGAATTTGTGGAGCCTGTGATAGAACCATCTTCGACTGACCAAATTTCTGGATCACCGCTCCAACCGGTGAGATCGGTTCCGTTGAAGAGAGAATGTCCATTGTTTTCAAGTAACAGAGACTCTCCATGAGCATTTCCGCCGGAAGCCCAAAGGAAGAGGAGTAAGATGGTGGTTCGATTCATGGTTGGAACGAGTTTAGATCGTCTCATTATTGGTGCTGTGGATTGAACGAGGATGTGGTTCTGGTGACGGGTCCCGGAAGGTGAAAGAATTTGACAAACGCGCTTTTCCAGCCGCCATGCCCCAACTTGGAAGCAATTCTCTACCTAGTTAAGATATTGAGTTCTTTGAACCTTGCAATAGTGAACAAGGCTTGACGACAAGCTTTTTTTAAAAGGGATGCCAACTTATGAAAGCGATTGTCACTGACCACGGTTGGGAAAACATCGACTTGGAGTGCGCGATACTCGAGCCAATTGGAGCAGAGGTTCTTGAAGCCCAATGTCAGGACGAGGACCAGCTGATTGAAGCTTGTCGCGACGTGGACTATATCATCACGACCTATGCTCCCTTGTCTGCCAGGGTGATTTCAACCCTGCAACGCTGCCGGGTCATTTCCCGTTACGGCATCGGGGTCGACAACATCGACTTGAAAGCAGCACGCGAAGCTGGCATTCCTGTGTGTAACGTGCCTGACTACTGTATTGATGAGGTAGCTGATCACGCCCTCGCGCTACTTCTAGCACTCACACGAAAAGTGGTCAGCGGGAATCAAGTTGTCCGTGACGGAAAGTGGGAACCTCCTGGTACAAAAGGGGATATCAAGGTGCTTCGAGAACACTCCGTAGGGTTGATTGGATTTGGTCGTATCGGAACCGCGGTTGCGGCGAGATTGCAAGCCTTTAAATGTCCTTTGCTCGTCCACGACCCGTTTGTCTCCGATGAGGTCATCGAAGCAGGAGGAGCTCAAAGTGTCAGCTTTGACGAATTGCTCGAGCAAAGCGACATTGTTTCTCTCCATTGTCCTAGTGATGACACGACCCGGGGGATGATGGACGCGGATAGTCTCGGGAAAATGCGACAGGGCGCATTGCTGGTAAACGTCTCTCGAGGCGACTTGATCGTTACCGAGGACCTGATTGGCAAACTTGAGCGGGGACATTTGAACGGGGCGGCCGTGGACGTTACAAGTCCCGAACCACTTCCTGCTGGGCATCCTCTCAGCCGTCTTGAGAACATGGTCATCACATCTCATTACGCTGCCTTCAGCGTGACCGCAATCGAGGAACTTCGCCGGCGTGCGGCTGGTGCGATTGCCGATGCGATTTGCGGCGAACCCTTGAAGAGTGTTGTCAATGGCGTTGACGGCCCGCGTGACATCACTTGATCCGAAGCTGGAATTGATCGTGGCGAAGTGTCGTTTGCCTCGGATGGCCTTTGGATTGTTTGAGTCAGCTGAACGTCGGAGTACCCGGCGCGATTGCAAGAATTCGAGAGATCACGCAGGCACGGGGATTTTCTACCCCGTGAAACCGGCATTCGAAGGACCTGACTCCAACAACTCCCTGTGATTCACCCCGATGACACATCGTGGCCTGCCTTAAGTTCATAGAAGCGGCCTGGATTTCAGTGGTGTGGGTGGCGTCAATACGCACAAATTCAGGAAAAAGTGGACGTGCAAAAGCAGATTGGCGTCACCTTGGATACGTAAATTCCAACAACTTTCCCGCAGGCCCTGGATTCCGGTTCGTGGTAAACAGGGCGGACGCAATACGGGTACACGCAACCACCGGTTGGCCGATGGTGTTGTCCGGTTCGTTGCCCAAAATTCGTCCCTTTCACTACAGGGAGTAACGTTTGTTGCGTCGGCGTTGCATACCGCGCTTCCAGGTTTCGCTTCGCTTATTGATAAGATTCTTTCTTGCAGGACTTTGTTGACGAGGGGACTCAGCAAGCGGAGTGTGAGCCTCATGACCATCAGGTGTGGCTTCAGCGTCTTCAGTTTCTCTTTTCTTTCTAGGCATTATCAAACCTCCGTAAAGAAAGGGTGTTAGTGAGGACTCTACTAAATTTGCGTCCCGTTGATGTTGGTTAACGGGTACAAACACGGTGCTTTTTCTAGCCGGGGTTTCACCGGCGAACAGCTTTGTCACGGGATGGGTGGTCCCGTTTGGCCGGGTGGGTTAAGCCCGGCGTACGGTTTGACACACGAATCTTGTGGAAAGGCATCCTCAAGTTCCGTGTCCCAAGGGCGTGTTGTTCGCCGTTGGGAGACGCCACTTGAAGTGGCGACCGGGGTTTCACCGGCGAACAGCTTTGTCACGGGATGGGTGGTCCCGTTTGGCCGGGGTGGTAAGACCCGGCCGGGCGTTTGACAAACGAATCTGTGAGAAGGTTTCTCAGGGGTCCGTTTCCTGGCAGGGGGCATGCACGTAGCACACGCACCCCGCCAGGAGGCGCACCCTTAGCGATCTGTTTGTTCCGTCACAGACAGGACAAACCTGTCAGTGTTAAATCAGTCTGTTTTTCGAAATTACTGACAGACACGAGCTAACTCCTCGTGGACTTGCCAACAATTTTTTGACACCCGTACAGACGAGCTGCAGGGGCTGTTCATCTGGTTGTTAATCCTTTCTCGCAACTGCCCGACATCCGAGCCATGGCAGCTTCTGGCTGTTGTCTCCCGCTTCGATAGATCAGCGGCCGGCTCCTGTTTTCTTCCAGGTCACCGAGTGATCTTCTTCAATTGCTTACACTTGCTATACATCGCGTTTTCTTCATGACACTGTTCAACTTGCCCGCACCAAGACTGTCAGTCGTGCTTGGTGAGAAGCAATGCAAACGATGGGAAGTGGTCGCGTTCAGTTTTCGTGGAAATTTACAGGACAGCGTGGACAGTCAACTGCCGCCGATAACGCATGCCTAGGAAGATCATCAGCCCCATGATGCCCATTCCAGCCAAAGCTACCGTGTTCGGTTCCGGAACTTGTATGTCCTGCCACTGGTTGTCGAACGTGTTGTCTACGTAGAGACCGACCGCACCAATTCCCAATCCGCTGCCATTGTCCGTTGCGGTTGCGAGGACCAATTGTCCTGCAGGTGCCCCTGGACCACTTACTTTGACGATCGAAACCGTCATGTCATCGGGATTGATGGCGTCCCGGTTGACTCCGAAGTTGTAGACGCTCAGTGAATCCAGGCCGATGGTGTTGTCTTGAAAGAGGATAGTTTCCGTTCCGCTCCCATCCCGCTTGGCAATGACGAATCCTTTGTCCTCAGGCGCCGAATTAGCGACTGTACCGAGTTGGAATCGGTAATGGGGGCTGTTGGCGTTGATCGAAGGATCGATGAAGTTCCAAACCAGGCCGATCACGCTTTTATTTAGCGTTATCCCCGTACCGGCCGTCACGCTAAACTTGAGGTCCTTGTCAAATATGGAACCACCCGGCTGAGTTGAAGCGATCAACCCTTCTCCACGCCCCGTGTCCATGGTGAGCGGATCTGGGGGAAGCACTAAGAATGCCGAAGGAAAAATTTGGAAGGCACGATCGGAGTTCAACATGAACTTGTCAGGACTGAGGTCATTCGTGATCGGATCGGGCAGAGAGTTGGTCCAATTGTCACGAATCGTCGTGTTACTGATCGAAATTGGTGCCGCTAGGACTTGCGAAGCAGACAACAGTACTAAAACGGCGATAAAAAGCAGACTGAGCGTCGACTTGACGCAGTTGGAAACGTTGTAGTTTCTCATAGGAATTGCCTTTCCAGATAATAGAAAACCCAAAACTTCAAACAATCAAAATCAAAGTAGTGTCAAACCAAAAATCATTGATCGTTTATCGTCACTAGCAATTCCTGTTTCTGTTAGGATTCTCCGAGTCCAAAAAAAAACGCTCATGATCCGCAACTGGCAACGTACGATCGATCTTCGAAGATGTGACGCGAGTTTCGACGCGCACACCCTGTACGAAAATAGATGCTGTACCTTGTTAGTTGCGGATCACGAGCGCTTGGTTATTAACCTTCGTCCGGCCCTTCACCGAGACAGTAACCCGTCTCGACTGTCAGCCAGTTCCTTTCGGTGTTAGTGGTTCAGATTCTGCATCAAGAAATAAAAAATGCTCGCTGTCCCTCGCCTGTTTACCTAGTTCTGTCGCAACTGCGTCACGTTTAGCTGCTAGGTTTTAAGCGAAAGTCACGAGCAAAAAATCGTTTCTGGTTCTGCAAGGAACCCTGACCACTCGTTTTCACACACCCAACAGCCGGTACGGATCACTTCGCACAGGACTGTAAAAAATGTCAGGCGGGGTTCACGAGCTATCAGTCTCCTGGCTAATTGTTTGTGAGGTTCGTTTGAATCTTATTTCGATAGGTTGGGAAGTCTCGTCGTTCGTGTAAGACGTTTCGGCTTTGTAGTGGAGTCAAGAAACAAAAAAAGCTCGTCCTCACACTGCAAAAACAAAACACGATTCTCCCATAGTTTTGGGAAAGTGTTCTGTTTTTGAGGGTGAGTCACGAGCACCTATAAGGGATTTATTTGCTGTTGGTGTCCTGATTCTAACTGTGCCAGCAGGCTTGTCAAGTCTCTAATTCAAAAAAACAGAGGATTCGACCTGACTGCTCCCTGCCACAAGTATTCCTCAGAGCACACCCCGATTGTAGTTGCCAGTTGTAGCATGTCAATACTCCGGTTTATGGAAAGGCGTTTTTTCGGTGGAGTTATTTAAAGCATTACTGTCAATTGACTTAGGTTGCTGGCGTTGTCGGAGAAGGCCCTGTCTATAACTCAATCTTCGCAATTCCTCCGCAGTAGAAGCTGGTTTCCCGAGCCAACTGGTCACCTCTCAACCTCTGGAGCGGAGCCAGGCAACCGCTGATGCGACCAGGTGGCGTCCGAGTCTGTCGAGTTCCCGACACCCACCCGCTGTCTGTCATTGATGAAAATTACATCCAATGGCTTATTCGCAGGTGCATCTGGTTGCGAATTTCAAGAAACACCACCATTGGTGATGTCTAGAATCACACGGTCTGCACCGACACCCCATGATCTCCTTTTGTCGGGAGTAGCCCCGGCAGGGAGCATCACATTGACACTGCTGTGGTCCATGGCACACTGCAATTGTTGGCGTGAAGAAGTGTGTTACTACCGAGGTTTCCCGACAGGGACCTGTACTTCTACCGTCCAGCCCGAAGATTCCCGTTCGTTCCGCTTGTGTGTGAGAACCAATGGCTGCGTTTCCGGAATTTCAACTCCATTTGCAGTTTCACGGACGTGATTGTAACCAGCCCGTTGAAGATCTGCAGTCACTGCCTGGAAATCAACGTCTAACCACTTGCTGACCGGCGCACTGCACCCCGACGTTTCTTATCATCACACGGGGGTGGTGGTTCTACCAGTTCCGTTGTCAAGCAGTCACGTTGAACACAGGGAACGCACTTTAACTCGATTCAACGGTGCATGGGGCCGTACTTTCCTTCTCCTTTTAGCTACACTACGACATTATTCCACGCACGTGTCAAAGCAGAGGACCGGACGCGACAGACTGCGCGAAGTGAAAAATGGGGGGATGAGGAGCGACTACCGAGGAGAGGGGCAAGGCGACAGCGACATCGCCTGCCAGGCTGGACAAATTTCACGGCCGGTAAGGGTTGCGACCCTAACGAGGACGGGCTCGAACGTCTTCTTCAGGTGTCAGGAGTTGTCCGGCTCGTTGCAGAACCGAAATTCCTGATTCTGTAGGGGGATAAGCCGCGCTGTCTGGATCACATGCCTCAAACTCACCGTGACAATGTTGGCACGCTACCTTACGTCCTAGGTAGGTGAGACGGATCTGCAAGAGTCGGCCGCAAATGGGACACTCCTGATCGAAGAACACTGTGTTTGACATATCGGCATCTCCATCCACCGAAAAGTTTCCATGCTCTTAATTCCTGAGCGGCTATCGTACGAAATGCAGAGCCAAGTTTCAAGAAAAGCCTGCCAAACCGAAAGAGTGTGCCAGGTTTCACCGTGGCATCAGTGATGCAAACAAATTTATCCCAAAAAAAGTCAGGTCAAGAGACGGAACTTGATTTGTTCTGTTTAACAGGGCTAAACCGTAAACTGCGTCAACGGCTCGAATCACCATGTTTATTGTGGGAGTTACCGCCGGCCGGTTTTCGGCAGCCGGATGCGCGGAAAAAAATAATTCAACAAAAGATAGTTTGACAGGCAATTTCACAGTGATCGGCCCCTGTTGCTGGAAAAAATGTCCTGCCCGGGTTGGCAACTGGATTGGTTCGTTGTTTCGACAGGGTGGTGATTGGTCGAAAAGCTTGCTGGGCGACACGCAGGCCCGTCCGCCGGAAGACGTTCCCGGGCGGGATGACCGCAACGAACCGGTTTCCAAGAATTTCCTGCCCGTTGATCGTGTTCCAATCATCCCGAGTTCGACAGTCATGTGGCCTTGAGCAGTTTCGATCACGAGGCGGTCGTTGGAATTTCCTCAAAACAGGCACCGTATGATTTGGACAAACAATTGCTGGGGACCAACGGGATTGCCGATGTTGGTGCGTTGGTCGCGGTTGGAAATTGCGCAATCACCGTTCCAATTCCCGGCCAGGTGCAGTCACGGTTCGAGAAAACTAAACAGTTTCAGGCGTTTTTTCCAGGTCGCTAACGCGATGGACAGGGGCTCGGTATGGGGTTAACCTGGAGTGTCGGGTAGGCGATTCTTAATGTTCAACTACATGAATGCCCCGACGGCAAGGCGCATGTGTCCTTACTGATATGCCAGTCGAAATAGGCCGAATAGTTCTGTTGTTCGCATGGTTCTTCGTGGGCCTTTTTCTGGCGCAAAAGTACGTACCTACCAAGCTTGTTCCCGGCCATCTCAAAGCGATTTCCACCGTTTTGCTACTGTTGATCGGCCCTCCCTATTTTCTAGCTTTGGTGGCGCTCTTTGTGCTGGAGGCAAGGCGGGGTGGCGGAATTTCGGTGTGGAATGCGATCAGGATGGCGACCGGTATGAAGGCCGGATTCTCAGATCCCTTTGGGGGCGAGGCGGATTCGAGATCTTCGGTGATGTTACTCGATACTTCGGGTCGAAGTCTGGCGGAGGTTTACAGTCGTTCGGCAGAGGATGCCGAAGTGTTGACGTTGACTTCTGAGATCGTCGGAGAAGCGGTGGCGGATCTGGCGAGTGACATCTTAATTCAGCCCACCAGCTCTGCCGAATGCAGCGTACGTTTTCGTGTGGATGGTCAGCTGCGGGTAGTGCACCAGTTGGACGTCCGGGAAAGTAACGCGGTGATCAACAGCATCAAAGCCATTTCCGGGATGGACATTGCGGAACGCCGCAGGCCACAGGATGGCAAGTTTGTGGCCAGGACGCCCGGCGGGCATATCTCGTTTCGCGTAGCAACGGCAGGTGTGATGCACGGCGAGAAGATCTCGATTCGTGTCCTGGACCAAAGTGCCACCAATTTTGGTTTGAAGGATGTGGGGCTCACGAAGGGAAACTATGACCATATCCGGAAACAGATGGCAGCCTCTTCGGGAATGATTCTTGTTTGTGGACCGACTGGCAGTGGTAAGAGTACCAGTCTGCATGCCATGTTACGGGAAATCGATTTCAGTCAGCGGAATGTCATCACCATCGAAGATCCGATTGAGTACATTTTACCGGAAGCGAGTCAGATTGAAATCAATGACAAGGCGGGGATCACGTTTTCCAAAACTCTTCGCAGCGTGTTGCGCCAGGATCCTGATGTAATCTCGATTGGCGAGATCCGTGATGCTGAAACTGCGGAAATAGCGCTCCAGGCTTCCCAGACGGGCCACCTCGTGTTGGCGACTCTTCATGCCAGCAGCAATCACACGGGGATCTTGCGGTTGATTGATCTTGGGATACGACCGTTTGTGATCGCTTCGGCACTTAATATCGTCATTTCTCAAAGACTTGTCAGAAAACTTTGCAGTCATTGTAAAGTGACGGCGAATTTGTCGGCGAAGCACCATCAGAAACTTGTTGATCGCAAGCTGGATCCGACTCGGGTCAAGCAGCCTCGCGGGTGTCCTCGTTGTAAAGGTACGGGTTATCGTGGCCGCACGGGGGTTTTCGACGTAATGGTAATAAGCGACGAGCTTAAATCACGCTTGGCCGCCAACGATTTTTCGTCCGTAGACGGAGGCCGTTCCAAGGACGCCAATACACAGCGGCTGCTTCACAAAAATGCCACACGCCTTGCGTTGGCGGGCATCACGTCCCTGGAAGAGGCCAACAAAATAGCAGCCACCAAGACTTAACACGTTTGGGCGCAGCGAGCATCGAACAGGCATCATCCAATACCGAATGAAAGGCGAGTTTAACGTGGGCGCATTGGTGCTTTTAATTGTCGGTGGAATTGTGGTCGGGGCTTGCGTACGTTTTCAAAGTACGTTGCTGATGTGGGCGGCCGGATTTCAACTGGTGTTTTCCGTTTACCTGAGCGTGATGTTATGCGAGACGGTTGTGCACGCAACCGTTGGCGAAGGCTCCGATCCGTATTATGATGCCACGGCGCTTTTGTTGCTGTGCCTGATCTTTTTCTTGCTCATGTTTGTCGTGACAAGACAACTGTTTCCCCAGTTGGACGAGTTGCGTCTTCTCGGATCGTTGGATCAGGCAGGGGCCGTAATTCTTGGCTTCGCTTCGGGAGTCCTGTTGACCAGTTTTCTGATGTTCTTGCTCTGTACAACTCCGTTGGCTGACAATTCTTTCGTCCGACTGATTTCGGGAAAATCTCTTTCGGCACCGCTCGTCGAGTTCCCGCTACGAATTGCCTGTAATGCGGTGAATGTCCTGTCTTTTCAGAGCCATCCCATCCCGTGCCAAGAAGTGATAATGCAACTCAAGGCGTTGCAAAGTCCAGGGCACGAGAGTCTTGACGGGACGGAATCGCTTGAAAAATCGTCTTCCCCCTGATTGCGGGTGCTTGGGGGTTGACAATTTACGAATTTAATCTTATCGATGCGACTTAGTCAGGCAAAGTTTCGGTTTTCAATGTACAAGGACCGACTCGATGAGAACACGACTGCGACTAACGATATTGATGTTCTTGATGCTCGTGGCGCCCGGCACGGTGCATGGCAGGCCTTGGATGCTCCAGGACGGGACACGGATCGATGGGAAGTTCATCCGTCTGGAAGGAAACAGTGTCCGCCTTGGAGTCCGCCGGGAATTCAAGCTATACCTCTTCTCACGATTCAGTGTGACGGACCAGGAATGGATTCGTTTCCGATATGTGTTGAGCAAATCTGAACGAGATCAACGACTCGAGGAAATCAACAAACGTCCTGAGCGAACGTGGACTCTGAAGAACGGTCAACGGGGGACGGGGCGCTTCCTTCGTTTCTTCAGAGCGGAGCTGGCTAACGGTGCGGTCGTTTCTCATGTGACTATCTTTCCGATCCAATCTTTTCCTTTCCGTGAGCTTGTTCAAAAGGACCAAACCTATGTAGAGCAGGTGTTGGTAGAATTTGGACTCGAGGAACTACTGGAGAGTCCTGATAAAGAGGGGAGAATTCCACCGAAGGCTCGTGATAAAGAGGAGGAAAATCCACGTGACAGAGGCAAACCACCTCCCAGAAAGTACCTGCCTGTACCCCGTGTTCCAGGCGACAGAGGCAAACAGCGTCCCAACAATGGGAAGGACCAGTTTCGAGGCAAAGGGTCGCCACGCTCTCCGAAATCAGAATCTGATCGAGATTTAACTCGGAGCGACCCTGAACACGATTACTCCCCCCGCCCGGGCACCACCCTTGAAAGGGTTCCCTTCGATTCTCCTCGTGTTCCTCGTGGTGATAAATCAGATGATGGCGAAAGAAACCAAGATTCTCTCGAACCGTCCCGCTCCGACTCTGACAGGTCCCGCTCCGACTCTGACAGGTCTGACAGGTCCCGCTCCGACTCTGACAGGTCCCGCTCCGACTCTGACAGGTCCCGCTACGACTCTGACAGGTCCCGCTCCGACTCTGACAGGTCCCGCTCCGACTCTGACAGGTCCCGCTACGGCTCTGACAGGCAATCTCAACAAAACTCGCCGTCGGAAGAGACACCCGAAAATGAAAATAGTCTCAAAGATGACATCATGGAAGGCAATTACAAAGACTTGCCTACAAGACATGGAGGACAATTGGCGTTAATTATTGTGATCGTGGTGGGAGCCTTGGTGCTGCTCAAGGTTCTGCGTGGTTGATTGAGGTCGGTTTGAAGAGAATTTCTACGGACGTCGGCGACTTGTTGACAGATCCCGAACAGACGGCACGAAATTCCGACTGCTTCGGGAGTGTGATGTGGACTTTTCACGCTGTCAGCGGCAGGAATTTCAGCATGTGTCGTGTTGGCTTGTGTTTAAGATTTGGAATCATATGGAGGATGGTGAAGTAATGTCTCAAGGCCCAAAAAGACAAGTTGTTGTGCTGCTGGGGTGGACACTCTCCGTGGTGGGAACGCTGTGGCCGATGACTGCGCGGGGAGCGGATTGGTACGAACCGGGAGTTCAGGAGAAAATCTTCTCGGAGATCACAGAACCGCTGGTGGCCGACGGGCCGGCAGATTCGCACGAACTTCTCATGGGCAAAGTCGGGGAACTGGCGAGCGAGTTGGAAAGAGAATTTGACCTGGCCTGGGCCAGCGAAAGGATATCCTTTCGCCCGGGAAGTTCCAAGCACCAGAAGCGTCGCCCAGCGGATCAGAACGGGTCCCGTCGACGCAGGACGCATCGGCGTGATGCACATGGTCACCGGAGACACGCAGGCAAACCTGCGCTGATGCATCGATTAGCTCGCTTAGAGCGTAAGCTCGACCGTATCCTTGACGAACTGGACGCAAGAGGTCCGGAGGACGACCGCGGACATCGTCCTGGCCGAACCGGTTTTCGTCATGGTCGCAGGAGTGATCGTCGACTGGACAATTGTCCCCGCTGCCGAGGCGGGTGGGCCATGCACAAATCATCACGGAGATTTCACCGGCGCCCTCATCGCGACCGGTTTGTCGACCAACGGGAGCGAAGTCCTCGGGAACCGTTGAAGCGACGACACCCTCGCCGGCATCGTGAACGACCGGCGGGTCCTGGCCGCCAGCATCGTGGTGCAGCAGAACGGGATGATTCCCCGGAGATTTTTCCGGCGGATGTCCAAATTGGGGAAGACGTCTATGACGACGAGGTGAAACAGGAAACCAGCGACCGGGACTTCGACGTTTGATGTCCTTCTCGACAGCACGATTGTTATCAGGTTCAGCGGGATGATCGCCGCTGGTGTAGATCCTGGTCGAAGATCTGCTGTAACGTGCAAAGCTCCCTACCGAGCGTGGAAACGATGGATTGGGCTGAAGGGGTTCAAGAGATTACGCCCGTAAGCCGGGTCCAGCTATTTCACCAGGTCAGCATAGCTGTCCGCCAGGCAATCCAGTAAGTCGGCAACGTTGTCAATGATATCATCCGGGACAGTTGCGCCATTTTCAGCGATGTTGCGCCAGATGCGGCGTGCTTTTTCGGTATTAAAGTCAGGGTCAACTGCCACGAATGCGCCTTCCACAAGTTCGTTGGCCGGCTTGCCTTCGTCCAGCCAGTGTTTCGCAATGGCGAGGGCCAGGTTGCCGGGCAGCTCCATCTTTTCATAGGTCTGGCTTTGTCCCTTTTGGTGAATTCTTATTTTTTCCGAAGTTGCTTCGACGACACTGACCAGCTCACCACTTGCCAGCATCAGCTGGCCGACGTCATCCAGGTTCTGCATCCCTTTCTCAACAGCCCACCAAAACTGCTGCACGTAGTGCTGGAGCGTGTGCAGTCGATCTGCCATCGGCTCAAATTCTGAAGACGCCGCCAGGTCCATCGCACGCTGCAGCTTCAAGTCGGCAACAGGCAACTGCCGGGCCGTCAACGCGGCACGTGCCGCGGTCAAGTATCCGGCGAGTTCAGAACGTTGTTGCGGGGTAAGTGATTTCCGGTCGGACGCGAGGTCCTGCGTCGATCGAATGGCCCTGGGTTTGAGTTTGACTTGACGGTGACTTTCCAGATGGGGGGTATTTCGGACTCCGTCTGTCGTCGGGTCGGCAGCACCGGTGATGATCGTCGGTTTTGTGAGATCTGGTTTGGTGGGCTTCACTTGAGGCGATGAGGGTGGTTTGGTCTTTGGATGTCCGACCTCACTGGATGACATCGCTGTCCGGTTTTGATTTGCTACACCTGACAGGTCAGCTCGCCAGTTGGAGCGGAAAATCAGCACGACGGCCAGGAGCAGCGTCAACGAAATTCCCAGGCTGAATCCAGTGAAAATAAAGCGGAAGCGATTTCGACGACCTGAAACCAACTGGAATTTGTACCGCCGAAAACGTGTCGTTCTCGTTGGTTCGATAAAGGTGGACTGGGCCCGGCTGGAGTTGTCAGTCAAAACCGGTTCGCTGAGCGTTGTTGGGTAAGGCTGCCTGCCTTCTTGAACCGGCGGCTCCGAAGGAGATGGCGGAGGCGTTTGAACCGGCGGCGACGGAACCGATCCCGGTGGAGCTAGGGGTGAGGTTTGAATCGGCGGCTGTGTTTCTGCTTGCTGTTGGCGGAGCCGCGCGTCGTAAGCCAACCTTTTATCGGGGTCGAGAAGGCACAACTTTGCCTGGGCCACCTGGTTCAAGAGATCCTGGGAAAACTGGACATGCTCCCCGGTTTGTAGCGACTTCAGGAAAGCCATCCGCTGATCGGCGGCATTTCTAATGGCAGAGATTGAAGTCTCAAACGGCTTGATACCGAGTAGCCGATAGTGGTTCGGCGGCTGTTCCTCCGGTGGTATCCCCAGCCAATGGTGATAAGGGTCAAAGGCGGCCATGAGACAATTCTAGCCTGTCAACTACCCGCTCAACAGTCCGGAAGTCGGTTCCCGTTCATGTGGCCAAATTGTGCAACATGGTGACACTGCCGCATCACCGAGGCGGCGGCCCGTGAAACGCAATGGTTAAGCGCCGGTGGTAGGAATCCAACCAGTGAGCGATGACTGCAGGAAGATGGCTGTGATCACGAGAAAAAGTCCGTTATGTTCAAGATGATTCGTGGTACTTTCTGGTCGAGTAACTAGACAAGCGGACACCCAACGTGACCGACCAACCAAATCCAAATGGAGTGCGGGAACAAGTTCGCACAAAGTCGCGCGCGTTCCTTGAGATCGGGTTGATCTTTTTAGTGTTTTTTCTCTACGGGGTTCAACCAACACCCGGAGTGAATGAAGCGCAGTACTTGGCCAAGGCAAAACACTTCTGGAACCCGGCATGGTGTCCGGGAGATCATTTTCTTGGATCGGCCGACGCTCACTGGGCGTTCTTCTGGTCGACGGGCTGGCTGACTCGTTGGATGAGTCTTTCAGCCTATGCCTGGTTGGGACGCCTGGTAACCTGGTGGGCGATGGCGACTGCCTGGCGGCGACTCAGTTTGGCCGTGGTGCCGTGCCGCTGGGCATCCCTGGTGTCCGCAACCCTGTTTCTGTTAACCCTGCATCATTGCCATATGATGGGAGAATGGGTTGTCGGTGGTATCGAAGGCAAAAGTGTGGCCTACGTCTTGGTTTTTTTCGGGTTGGGATCTCTGGTAAAAGGTCGCTGGAATGAAACATGGCTCCTCATGGGCCTGGCTGCTGTCTTTCACGTGCTGGTGGGAGGCTGGTCCTGTGTGGCGACAGCAGCGGCCTGGATCGCCTCTGGAAAAGAAAGGCCGGCGCTTGCCTCCATGTTGCCGGGAATCGGCTGTGGGTTCGGTTTGGCGTTGGCAGGTATTGTGCCCGCGTGGAGTATGACTCAAGGTGTCGATGCGGAAATCATTGAGCAAGCCAACCACATTTATGTTTTTGAGCGGCTGGCACACCATCTTGTCATTCACTTGCAGTCCCAATCAAGGATTGCCGCTCATTTCAGCCTGGTTGTGGTGTGGTTGCTGTTGTTGTGGCCGACTTTTCGTGAGACGAGTCTTCGTCGGATTCATGGATTTGTAGCTGGTGCGCTCGGTTTGACAATCGTGGGGATCGTTATTGATCAGGCCACTCTCACACAACCGGACGTCGCGGCAAGATTATTGCGTTACTATTGGTACCGGCTGGGTGATGTTGCCGTTCCACTGGGCGTCGGTTTGAGCGCGGTGTTCGTGTTGCATCGGTTTGCCGCTGCGCCCCTGAGTTCCAGCAGGAAATTGCGATCGGTGCTCGTGGTCGTCTG
>CAUZBP010000013.1:0-81214 GCA_963578105.1 Planctomycetota bacterium | reverse complement strand
TGTCTACGTGAGGAGTCAAGCAGGACACCTGCAGTTAAAAACTGCGTTCGGTGAGCCGTTCATTCTTCCCACCACTGCAGATTCTTCTCTCAATGACGCTGTCCAATGCTTGTTGAATGGTCCCTGGAAGTTGCGGCCACGGGCTCTTGTGACAACGATGTATGCCAGACTGATGCTGAGCGACCTATTCCTGCATGGGATCGGCGGCGCCAAATATGATCAGATTGCCGAGCGGATTGCTGGCAGGTTTTTTGGTATCGAGTTGCCGAAACATCTTACGGTTTCGGCGACGATGCAGTTGCCATTGCAACTACCGGAGGCCCGATCCGAACAGTTGCACCACTTGAACCAACAGTTACGGGACCTGCAATTCCATCCTGAAAGACATGTCTCAGATTCAGACCACCCACAAGCCAGACCTTGGATCGAGTCCAAACAGGAATGGATCCAGCAGGAATCATCTCACGGCAGCCGACTCGAACGACATCGAGCGATCGAACGCGCCAATCGTGCCTTGCAGCGTTTCGTCGCAGAAGAACAGCAACGTCTGGAAACACACCGCCTGAGGTTGGCCGATCAATTACCTAAGAATCAGTTGCTTTCCTCGCGAGAATTTCCTTTTTGTCTTTATGCGAAAGATTTTCTGGTTCCCCTCCTCCTTGATTTGGCCGAAGACTCTCATTGTTCTCGCCAATGAAACAAAGGAGTCGGAAACGGGGCCACACAAGTGCCATTCGAATCGACTGGCACAGAATCTGACATCTGTTTTGTCACCAGGCCCTGGCGAGTGCAATCCGTCCTGAATACCGTTTCCGACCAAAGATGGCTGCAGAACAAGTCAAACAGAAAACTGTGTACTCTAAAACATCTATTTTTGTACTCCTCCGCTGATCGATCTCCACGCCCATGAAAAATTCGGCCTAGGAGCAACAATTGAAGTCCCGCTATAATCCGCGTTCAGCTGCCGAATCCCAACTCATAGCAAAGGAGTTCTCGGCGATGCGGGCGATTGCCATTATCAATCAGAAGGGTGGCGTAGGGAAAACAACAACCGCCGTCAATCTTAGCGCAGCGCTGTCTCAAATGGGACAGCGCGTCTGCCTGCTGGATCTCGATCCTCAGGCTCATGCAACGCTTCACCTGGGCGTCCAGCCCAATGACGGGGAAGGTACTATCTACCATGTCCTGATCGGTGATGCGCGCTTGAGTGATGTTCGCCGGCAGGTTGCCGAGAATCTGTGGGTAATACCGTCACACCTTGACCTAGCCGCAGCAGAAGTCGAACTAGCCGGTGAAGTGGGTCGCGAGGTCCTTTTGCAAGATGCATTGGCCAATGATCCCCAAGACATGGACTACCTTTTGATCGACTGCCCACCTTCGTTAGGATTGCTGACGTTAAATGCATTAGCAGCCGTCGACGAGGTTTTCCTTCCACTTCAACCCCATTTCTTGGCACTACATGGTCTCAGCAAACTTCTGGGAACAATCGAAGTCGTGGCTCGCAGGATCAATCCGGCTCTACAACTGTCGGGAGTTGTTTTCTGCATGTATGAATCCGGAACCCGTTTGGCCCAGGAAGTATGCCGGGACGTCGACAAATTCTTTTCTCAACAACACGCCCAAACGTCTCCTTGGAACCACACGTCCGCCTTTCAAAACAAAATTCGTCGCAACATCCGTCTGGCGGAAGCTCCCAGCTTCGGTCAATCGATCTTTGAATATGCGCCCCATTCGAATGGCGCTTCCGACTATCGGCAACTGGCTGACGAAGTCCTGAATATGTCTCCTCGCAAGAACATTGCGACGGCCAAGGCACACTAGGACCTCCATGGAAAACAGGACACCTGCTGCCTTCTAAACTACAGATTTGTGGTACCGGTTCGCCTACCACCCTAGTTCACGCCAGAGTCGCACCATAGGAAGTTGAAGCATACTAAGAAGGCAAAGATTACTAAGCCGGTTCTGATCCGACTGAATGCATGTGCTGGCCTCAGTCATCGTTCTTAAGTGGGACCAGATCCCTCGTCCCCGAGGGCGCCGGTAAGTCCTGTCGCGCCCTCGCTTCGTGACACGACCGCCGCGCAGGTGGTGTCGCTCCAGACATTGGTCGCGGTGCGCAGCATGTCGAGCGGACGGTCGACGGCCAGCAGCAGGAAAGCCGCCTCGGTGGGCAGCTTCAGCGCCTGGAGAATCGTTATCATCATCACCAGCCCCGCCGAGGGAATTCCCGCGGCGCCCACAGAGGCCAGCAGGGCCGTGAGGACCACGTACATCTGGATCCCCAGGGTGAGCTCAAACGGATTAGGCCCAACTCCGGAATAATACTGGGCCAGGAAGATCACGCCCATGCACTCGTAGAGCGCCGTTCCATCCATATTGACCGTCGCCCCCAGCGGCAGGGAGAAAGAAGCCACCGTGTCGCTCGCCCGGCCGCTCTCCTTCACCGTGCGCATGGTGACGGGCAGGGTGGCCGAGGACGAGCTGGTGGAGAAGGCCGTGATAATCGCCGGCCACATGGCTTTGGCCCAGCTCAACGGGTTGATGCGACCGACGAAGCGAAGGATCAGGGGCAGCGTGATGCAGAAATGAATGGCGATCGCCAGCACCACGCACCCCATGAACACCAGGAGATCCTCAAAGACATCCATGCCGGTTTTTCCGACAACCCGGACAATCAGTGCAACCACGGCGATCGGGATAAACTTCAGGATGAACTCGGCCATCTTCATCATCACCTCGAAGCCGGACTCGAAGAGCTGCTTGAGAAGACCCCCGCCGGGACCGGACAACTTCGTGATAAAGAAGCCGAAGAGGATGCTGAAGAAGATCACCTGCAGAATTGTCGAGTTGCTCGAAAGCGAGCCGAAAATATTTTCGGGAACCATGTCCAGGACGATATCTGAGGCATCCGCATGGCCAAGATCTTTCTCTCCGACAGAGGATGTGAGGTTCAGATCGGCCCCGATGCCCGGGTGGAAGACATTGACGATCGAGAGCCCCACGACGATTGCCAGCAGGCTCGTCATGAAGTAATAGGCCATGGTTTTTAAGCCGATCCGGCCCAGGGACGAAGGGTCCCCGACGCTGACCACGCCCGAGATGATCGAGGTGAGAATCAGCGGCACGATGAGCATCTTCAAAAGCTTCATAAACAGGCTGGCGACAAAATCAAAGGGAGCGATCCAGCGTGCCCGGGTCGAATCCGGCGACATCTCGACCTTCACCGAAACTGAAAAATCATCCACCCCCTCCCGCTGAAGCTTGAGATTGAGAGTCCGGCCGAGTGACTGGCCCGCCAGCAGGGATTCCCATGCCGTGAAGTCTCCCACGTCCTTTCCACCGAACTGCAGCACCTTGTCCCCAATCTGCACTCCCTTGACGCCCCCGGCATCCTGCACCTGCGCAGTCCCGGAGATCTCCGCCATCTTGACCGGGATCCGGGGTTGCGCATCTGTCTGCTGGATGAGCAGCCCCACCCCGACACCCACAACGAGGGCGATGAGAACCAGCCAGTGCGTACTCAGCTTCAGGATCTTCATTAGTGCAGGTATCCTCCCTGGGGTAGTACAGAGGTCTGATGGTATACGCCCAAACGGAACTTCGTTTCAATACTGAACTGGAGGCATCCTCCCAACCTGCCGCCGCAACGGGAATTTTCAATTGAAACCTTCGCCGCTGCAGACCATCCTTACGCCTCTCGGGCTGAAACAAGATCGAGGGGCATGTTCAACCGCCAGTTCCTCGGCAACGTTACCGGTCACCATCCAGTGCGCCCGTTAAAAGGCCCGAGTATCAGAAACATCCACCGAGTTTGTCCTCCCTTTGGGAGCCACCATCAATATGGATGGAACCGCACTTGATGAAGCTGTGATGGCAATCTTCATCGCCCAAGCCATTAACCAGAACCTGGAACTTTCTCAGCAAGTGGTGGTTGCCGTCACCGCAAGACTCGTGGCAATAGGGGCTGCCCGAATTCCCGAAGCGGGTCTGGTCACTATGTTGATCGTTTTAAATGCCGTCGGGCTACCACAGGAATACATTGCCTTGATTCTTTCGGTCGATTGGCTGCTTGACCGTTTCAGAACCGCGGTCAACGTGCCGGGGGACTCGATGGGAGCGGCCGTTGTCGAAAAAACCATCCAGCCTGCCTGACTCTCAGGAGCGATCGCATTCCACCAACCTTTTCTGAATCACCTTCAGAATGCCTCGAGCCACCAACCGCTTCGAGCCGGAAATAGTTTCACCCACTTTTCCTTCCGGGGCCAGCACTTCCACTCGGTTCTCATCCGAATTCATGGCCGCAGGCTCGTTCAACACGATCAAATCACAACTCTTGCGTTCCAATTTGACGATCGCACGAAATCGATGGTCTTCGGTTTCCAGTGCAAAACCGACAAGCCACTGGTGTTGCTTCCGGGCACCCAATGTGGCAACCACATCAGGAGTTTCCACCAAGTGCAGTTGAAGTGGCTCACCGTTCTTCACGATCTTGTTGTTTTTGACTTGGACCGGGCGATAATCACAGGGAGCAGCGGCCCCTATGACTCCGTCACAGTCAGGAAATATCCGGCAACAGACGTCCAGCATCTCGTCGGTAGAAATGACTGATACGACTTCAGCTGCTGCGGGATACTCCACTTCCACGGGACCACTGACGACCACGACTTGATGCTGTAAATCAAGACAGGCTTGAGTCAATGCAACACCCATGCGACCACTGGAACCATTCGTAAGATAACGAACCGGATCCAGATATTGCCGAGTCGGTCCGGACGTGATGAGAATTCGAGCCATACGTCACCGATCCGAGTTACTTGCCGGACGCACTGAAGCTATTGACTTTGCAAATCAGGTTGCTAAACATTGACGGTGGAAGGTACGGCTGCGAATTGTGAGTGCTCGTGGCCAGAAAATCAAGCAAAGCTCCTGCTGTTCGGCGCTCTCCAAACAGGTATTCCGCCTCCTGAGCTTTCAGCTCTGTCTCACAATCTAACATGCATCCAGCATTTCCCTGATCGTCGCAAAGATCCGTTCCGGTGCAGCCATCCGTCCAACTCCCCTTTGTCGGCAGCTGAGCCAACCTTCTTCCGGATCTACAAAGTGAACGCCATCGCTTCGCAAATTGGAAACATTTCGCTGAACAACAGGTTTTTCCCACATCTCACAGTTCATAGCGGGTGCCAGTAACACGGGTGCCTGAAAAGAGAGATACAAAGTGCTCAACAAGTCATCGGCGATTCCCGCAGCCGTTTTCGCCAAAAAGTTCGCGGTAGCGGGAGCCACACAGAGAATTTGTGCACGGCGTGACAATTCAATATGAGGTCCTAACGGGTGATCCTGTTGATCAAAAATGTCCGTTAAAACTCGATTTCCAGTCAGGGCTTCAAAAGTGGCGACACCCACAAAACGCGTTGCGGCACGCGTCATGACCACTTCGACTTCTGCACCAGCTTGCACCAACTGGCTGACAAGTGCCGCCGACTTGTATGCCGCGACACCACCCGTCACCCCCACAACCAACTGGGAACCGTTCATAAACCACACACGCCTGGAGCTCTAACGTATGCGCCATGCGGATCATAATGAGCATGGCGAACCAGAAGTCTTAGGCAGCTCTCGAATTCAGTCGTCAATCGATAGTTGACATGTGCGGAGATACCACGTCAGGATCCAAGATCCGCTGGATCGAGGTCAGCCAAACCACCGCCACTTTCTTCAATTTCTCCGGTAATACGTACTTCTTTCGAGGTATCCAGGTAGATCTTGTCCTGTTTGATCTCCTGGATCACGATTTGCATTTTGTCTTTTGTGTCTAACTCGACAAGCGCCCGGCTTCCTTTGTTCAGTGCCACCAGTCGCTTCTGAATCAGCGTCGATAACTTAAAGCGGCCACCTACCTTGTTGACAATCTCGTCTTCTTTCAGTTCTTCAATCATCCTGGAATCGCTCCCGTTGGTTTCGATCACTCATTCGTTTGATAGCCGCCCAGTATCTTGCTAAGTTCTTCTACCGCTTGCTCCAGATCATCGTTCGTCACATCGTGCCGATACCGGTCAATGAACGTTAATTCTCGCTTCGCCACTTTCAGACGTTTGCGGATTTTTTCTTCGGATTCGGTGCCCCGACCACGAAGACGACGTTCCAGTTCGTTCAAAGATCCCGGGTGAAGAAATATCGTGACCGCATTGGTATACTTTTGCAGTACGGCCAAGGCTCCCTCGACGTCAATCTCTAAGATTACCCACTTTCCGGCTCGAAGGCTAGTCGTGACGGTTTCGGCAAGTGTCCCATACCAGTATCCACTGCCAAATACCTCCATACACTCCAGAAAATCGCCTGCTGTACGTCTTTTTTGGAATTCTTTGTCGGGCAGAAAATGATAGGCGACTCCATCTTTCTCACCAGGCCGAGGCGGGCGCGTCGTGGCCGATACACTCAGGGTCAAAGGCAAGGAACTTTTTTCCAGAAGACGCTGCAGAACCGTCGTCTTACCCGCCCCGGAAGGTCCCGAGACAATGACAAGTTTTCCCAAGCTACTCGACATTCTGAATCATCTCGCGTATCCGCTCATTGGCCGCTTTAATCTCGATGACATGACGCGAAATCTCCGAATCGTTGGCTTTCGAACCGATTGTGTTGGTTTCCCGAAACATTTCTTGCGTCAAGAAATCGAGTTTACGTCCCGAGCTTTCGGATGCACCCATGGTGGTGTCGAACTGCTCAAGATGGCTTCGTAATCGCACAAGCTCTTCAGAAACATCGCAGCGTTCCGCAAAAATGCCCACTTCACGAATGATATCTGCCTGTTCGACGGCGACATCATGATCGGCGAGTATTTTCTGCAACCGCTCGGTAAGGCGAGTTCGGTAATTGTCGACCACTTTTTCCGTCCGAGACTGAATGGATGCAACATGGTCTGCGATGGATTGACAGTTCAAACGCAAATCAGCCGCCATGGCATGACCTTCTTCAGCACGCATCGTGGCCAGCATCTCCAGCGCCTGTTTGATCGTCGTCTCGACCAGTGGCCAGCATTCGGAAGCTCGCTGACTCAAACCTTGAGACTCGTTGACGACACCCGGCAGCCCTAGCAACGTTTCTAGCGGGACGTCTCCGGAGTCGTTCAAATTCTGCTGCGCCGCTTGCAGCTGCTGGCGATATCCCGCCAAAACTTGTGTATTGATTTTATAGTCGTCTGCGGAAGGTTCCCGATCCAGCCGTAATCCCAATTGCACGGTGCCACGTTTCACATATTTTCGGACAACCGACTCGATGAGTGTTTCTAAGGAACCAAAACCCTCCGGCGCTCGGAAATTGAGCTTGAAATAACGACTATTGATAGCACGCACCTCCACGGCAGCACTTACGCCATCCGCTTGGGCTTGCGCTTCACCATATCCAGTCATGCTCAGTAACATCTGCCGAGGTGCTCCGAAGGTGATGTTTTTGGTTGAGGCACGAGACAGGAAACTCTCATTCAACCACGATCGATAGTTCGCACGATTCACGCCGCATGGTTGTACCGTCAGGTACAGGCGTGCCCGGCGAGACGAAAATATTTCCCCGGGGATATGCCTACCTGCAACTTGCAGTGACATTTACCTGTCTCTGCAATCATCAGTCAGTCACTTGGTGGAATTGATCCGCTACAGACAAGGTTAACAGGATGGAATGCTCAGGGACCACTTTGCGAGTCATCATCGGCGCCGGCCGATTCACTGTCTGTTTGCTGAGTCGTTTGCGCTCTCCCAACCGGGTCATCCACATTGGCTGAGTCACCACTAACGGGATCGGTGCCGGGAAGTCCTGTGTCACTTGTGGTCGACGTAGCCGGAATGGGTCCAGCCTGATTCACGCCACCCACATTGGCTGATGGTCGCCCTAAAACAATGACTGCAGCCATGCTTAGAAATATCCACAAGGAAGCAACAACAATCGTCAACTTTGTAAACGTGTCACCGGCTTTCGTGCCGAAAGCACTCTGGCCACCCATGCCTCCCAGAGCACCTGCCAGACCTCCTCCGCGACCGCGCTGCACCAAAACCAGTAGTATCAGAAACACGGCTGATAAAAACATGGAGATGCCAAAAAAGGCATGCCAGAACTGTACCGCGAAGAGCATCGGAGCCATTTTAATTGTTCTCTCAATACGAAACTGATGGGCCACATCTCAATCAAAGATTGGCCGTGATAATCGCTAGGAATGATTCAGCTTGCAGGGAAGCACCCCCTACAAGTGCCCCATCGATGTTCGGTTGTGACAGCAGGACCCTGGCATTATCTGGTTTGACGCTGCCGCCATACTGAATTCGAATCGCCTCCGCAACTTCCTGATTGTAACGTTTTCGGATCAGGCTGCGAAGGTCGGCATGGACCTCCTCGGCCTGTTCCGGAGTGGCGACCTGTCCTGTTCCGATGGCCCAAACCGGCTCATAAGCGATCACTACGCGTTGCATTTGGGCCGGCGACAGGCCCTTACAAGCAGCTTCGAACTGTCTCCGAATCACCTCGCCTGTGTCACCCGCCTCCCGTTCGGCAAGTGTTTCACCGACACACAGGATCGGCACCAGCGGGTGGGACGCTGTGAGCGCTGCCAGAACTTTCAGGCGAATCAACTCGTCCTGTTCACCTAAAACGTGACGTCGTTCACTATGACCAAGGATCACATACTCACAACCCAGGTCTGCCAACATGGCAGTACCGACCTCCCCGGTGAAAGCTCCGGAAGGTTCGTGGTACATATTTTGCGCCCCCAAAGCAATCGACGAATCCTGCAAGGCAGCACCTACCACGTCCAAATAAACGCTGGGAGGACAGATGATCACATCGACCGCTGTCGATGGCCCCAGACCATCAACCAGATTTCGGACAAGCCTGGCCGCTTCGTCCTTATCCAGATTCATTTTCCAGTTGCCGGCAATCAACAAGCGTTTCACCACAGTAGCTTTCTAGTTTGATTTGTCGCCCAGCCTCCATGGACTTGTTGACTTGCGCGGCAACGACTGTCACGCCAACAATTTTTCCCTTGACTCTGGGTTCGGTGAAGGCATCCATCACTTCCCATTTTTTCCTTCAGAAGCGAACTCGTCGCAACTTGTTTCGTGAGGACTTGCGATTCTTTTCCGCTTTTCTCCATCGAGTCTTTGTGTGATTTGAACGCCCGGTAGCAGCCTGGGAGAACATGTCCGGGAGATCCTCACTAACCTACTGGTTCACTCCTGCCATAGGCACCCAAAACTTCCAGGCGAACCACTTTTTTGTAAAGCGACGTGAGCGCTCGCTTGACCTTGGGATCTTGCGGATGGCCTTCGAGTTCCACAAAAAAAAGGTACTCGTTTTGCGATCCCCGTAGAGGAAACGATTCAATCCATGTCAAATTGAGGGAGCTCCTTTTGAATACCGACATGGCATTGGCTAGGGCACCGGGTTGATGAGCCAGCCCGAACATGAGTGCTGTTTTGTCGCTGCCCGTCCGCGGGGGGATTTCGGCACCAATGACAGCAAAACGAGTGATATTGTCTTGGTTATCTTCAATTGCCGCTGCAATGACTTCCAGTTCGTAGTGCATGCCGGCCTGTCGGCTGGCGATTGCCGCAACTCCTTTTTTCTTAGCTGCCAACTGTGCAGCGGCTGCAGTGCTGCTGACTTCCTGCAAATCAGCACCCGGGATGTGTTTTGCCAACCAGTTGCGACACTGCGACAGCGCCTGCGGCTTGCTGTAAACTTCACGAATTTCCGATCGCTGACATCGTCCCAGCAGATGGTGATGAATACGCAATGGTACTTCGCCACATACCTTGACAGATACGCGAGCAAACATATCGAGCGTGTCGACGATACGTCCATCCGTCGAATTCTCCAAGGGTACCAAGCCATAATCGACATACCCGTTCCGTGCTTCCCTGAAGACGGCGGCGATCGTCTCGACGGGAATCAGTTCGGCGCTCTCACCGAATCGTTCCGAAGCCGCCAAGTGGCTGAAGCTATAGGGTGGACCCAAATAGGCAACCTTCACAGGAGCGACCAACTGGCGGGATCCGCTCAACAGCTCTCGAAATACCGCTCGTAAAGTTGTTGAGTCCACGGAACCGCTCTGGGAGACCGATTTTCCCAAGGCACGACAAACAACTTTGACGTCGCAAACTTCAGTTGCGCTTTCCACCGAGAATCGTGCCAGCTTCTTCACCAAGCCGATCCGCTCATTGATCTGCTTGACCAGTTGTTGATCCAGGCGTTTTATTTTAGCGCGCAATTGACCAGCGGTCGGCTTACCAGCTCGAGCTGAGGACTTCTTCTTGATGGGTTGTTTGGCCACGACGGCTAGGAGGAGGTGAGGTTGAACCTGAGTCCCTTCTGTCAAAATGGCAGAAGACGCGAATGCACGATTATAACGACCCACGACTCAAGACATAATGCCTGTCCTAAGTAATTTATGGCAATACACTTAGGCCGATGATCGGTACGAACTGGGAAGACTGGCATAGGCTTTGCTGTATAGGAACCTCGAGGTTTCTGTCCGCCGTTTTGCGGTTGCGCTAAACGGCACCCCTATTTGAACTTAGAACAAAGCAGTAGATAGCACTTCGTTGTCTGCAGCGCGTTTGGCCCACCCCCTGGGCTGAACCGGCAGGCACAAAGCGAGGATCGTCAGTCAAGGAGAAAGCGATGGCAGAGGGCGAAAAGATCATTGGAATCGACTTAGGCACTACCAACTCGGTGGTATCGGTAATGGAAGGGGATGAACCGAAGATCATTCCCAACCCCGAAGGAAATCGTATTACCCCGAGCGTCGTTGCCTTCAATGACAAGGGTGAAACACTGGTCGGTGAACCTGCTCGTCGACAAGCCGTTACCAACCCCCAAAGAACGATCTATTCGATCAAACGCTTCATGGGGCGGCGACACAACGAGGTGGAATCTGAAGAGAAGATGGTCCCGTACGAAGTGATGGGTGGCAGCGACGAATACGTGAAGGTGAAAGTCGACGGTCAGGAACACACTCCCCAGGAACTTTCAGCGAAGATTTTGCGAAAATTGAAGGAATCGGCGGAATCTTATCTGGGCCATAAAGTCAACAAAGCCGTGATCACTGTCCCGGCCTATTTTAACGATTCACAGCGGCAAGCAACCAAGGATGCCGGGCAAATTGCGGGAATCGAGGTAGCTCGCATTATCAACGAACCAACTGCCGCTGCTCTGAGCTACGGATTGGATAAGAAAAATCAAGAAAAAATCGTCGTCTTCGACTTCGGAGGAGGAACCTTCGACGTCTCGATTCTCGAAGTCGCTGAAACGGAAGGCAACGACGACAACATCAAGGTATTCGAGGTGATCAGTACCAGTGGCGACACCCACCTGGGTGGCGACGATCTTGATGATATTTTAATCAACCACGTTGCCAACGAATTCAAACGCGAGCAGGGCATCGATCTTCGTAATGACATGATGGCTTTGCAGCGGTTGCAGGAAGCATGCGAAAAGGCCAAGAAAGAATTAAGCTCGACGGCTTCCACGGATATCAATTTGCCATTCATTACCGCCGATGCTTCCGGGCCTAAGCATCTCCAGTTAAGTATTTCTCGCTCAACATTTGAGGAGTTGATCGATCCGTTGATCGAGCGTTGTCGTGGCCCGGTGATACAGGCCCTGAAGGATGCCAAGTTACAGCCTAGCGAGATCGACGAGATCGTGCTGGTCGGTGGTTCGACACGTGTACCAAAAGTTCAACAACTGGTAAAAGAGATCTTCGGAAAAGACCCTCACCGGGGTGTCAATCCGGACGAAGTCGTAGCTGCTGGTGCGGCCATTCAAGGAAGTGTTCTGGCAGGCGACCGCAAGGATGTGCTGTTACTGGATGTGACGCCCTTGTCCCTGGGCATCGAAACACTGGGTGGAGTCTTTACGAAGCTCGTCGAACGAAACACCACGGTTCCGACAGAGCGAAAACAGGTTTTCAGTACGGCAGAAGACAACCAAACAGCTGTCACTGTGCGTGTCTTCCAAGGAGAACGCGAAATGGCTGCCGATAACCGTTTGCTCGGTCAGTTCAACTTAGAGGGTATTCCTTCATCGCCGCGTGGAATGCCACAGATCGAAGTCAAATTTGACCTTGATCAGAATGGTATTCTCAATGTTTCTGCGAAAGAGCTGGGAACGGGCAAAGAACAGTCCGTTCGTATTGAACAGTCCTCCGGACTTTCGGAAGAAGAGATCACTCATATGCGGAGTGATGCGGAGGAGCATGCCGCAGACGATAAGCAACGACGCGAACTGGCCGAATCACGTAACCAGGCAGACCAGATGTGCTTCCAAATCGAAAAAATGATAAAGGAGCATGAAGACAAGTTAAGTGAGGAGGACAAAAAACCGCTGGAAGACACCATTGCCAAGGCACACGAAGTGGCCAAAGGTGAAGATGTTCAGGCAATAAAAAGTGCCATTGAGGAACTCGAACAGGCATCTCACGCCTTTAGCAAAACATTGTACGAAAGTGCTCAGGGAGCTGGCGGGCCGGCGGACGCAAATGTCGAGTCTGCTGACCCAACAGATGGCGAACCAAGCACCGAGGACGACGCGATCGACGCCGAGTTCGAGGTCAAGGATTCGTAATCCAGTACTTCTTTCAGCGAGGTCCGCTGGACAAGAAAATATAGTCGGGGCAGCGACCTCACGGTGACTGCTGCGGCATTCTGTTTTAACAACCTGGTCCGTCTGGGTTCGTGCTGCGCGGGTGAGAAAAACGTGTTTGGCACAGCAAGATAATCACGGACAAAGGACTTCCCGTTACACAGCGTACCATCACGTCGAGGTAGAACCTTGGCGTGCGGCACGTGACCCACTCGACGAAAGATTAGAGGAGGCAGAGCCATGGTATTTTCATTCGATAAATTTACCATCAAAGCTCAGGAAGCGGTTCAACGTGCCCAGAGCCTCGCGCTGGATCAGGGGCATCCGTCGATCGATCCTCTGCATCTGCTGGCTGCGCTGGTGGCCGAAAGCGACGGGATTGTACGTCCCATTCTGGATAAGATCGGTGTCGACGTTTCACAGTTGAACAACATGATTCATGCAGAGATTGGTCGCTTACCGAAGGTTTCCGGAGGCAATTTTCCTCAAATGACCGGCGAGCTGAATCAGGTGCTGCAACAGGCCGTCCAAGAATCTACTTTCATGAAAGACGAGTACGTTTCCAGCGAGCACCTGATTCTGACTTTGACCAAGAACTCAAATAAAGCGAAAGATCTGCTGCAATTGAATGGCATCGACGAGGACGATGTATTGGGAGCCATGCAGGAAATACGTGGCAGTGCCCGCGTGACGGATCAAAATCCAGAGGACAAATTTCAGGCGTTGGAAAAGTACGGGATCGATTTAGTGAAACAGGCCACGGCCGGAAAACTCGATCCTGTGATCGGCCGAGACGGTGAAATCCGTCGCGTGATCCAGGTCCTTTCGCGACGCACCAAGAACAATCCCGTTTTGATCGGTGAACCGGGCGTGGGCAAGACCGCTATTGCCGAGGGTCTCGCTCTGCGGATTGTCCAGGGTGACGTACCCCAGAGCTTGAAGAACCAGCACGTGATTGCACTCGACATGGGAGCTCTCGTGGCGGGTGCCAAATTTCGTGGTGAATTCGAGGATCGCCTGAAAGCGGTCCTCCGCGAGGTGGCTGACGCTGCTGGCAAAGTGGTCTTGTTCATTGATGAATTACACACCGTTGTGGGAGGTGGTAACGCCGAGGGAGGTAGCGATGCGGCCAACCTGTTGAAACCCGCACTCGCTCGAGGAGATCTACGTTGCGTGGGCGCCACGACCCTGGACGAATATCGAAAGTACATTGAGAAGGACGCGGCGCTTGAGCGCCGTTTCCAACCCATCAACGTCAGTGAGCCTTCGGTAGAAGATACGGTCGCAATTTTACGGGGACTGAAATCGCGCTACGAGGCCCATCACGGCGTGAAAATCAAAGATTCGGCGATTGTCGCTGCAGCAAATCTTTCAAGTCGTTACATCGCGGATCGTTTTCTTCCCGATAAAGCGATTGACTTGGTCGACGAAGCAGCCAGTCGCTTGGCCATGGAACTCGAGAGTGTGCCTACCGAAATTGATGTGGTGCAAAGACGTCTGACTCAACTTGAACTTGCCGCGCGACAATTGGCAGAGGAAACCGAAGAACACGCTCAGGAACGCCTGGGCGAAATCGAAACGGAAATGGAAGAACTCAAGCATGAACTGGCCAGCCTCCGTGAGCAGTGGGAAGCTGAAAAACTGGGGCTGGGTGATGTGCAGAAAGTGCGCCACGAATTGGCTCAGGCTGAACTCGGATTCGGCCAGTTAGATGCGGCAATTAAAGAAAAGCAAGCAAATGGAGATCCGGTCGGAGAAGAAGAATATCAGCGCCTTTACGAATTAGACAATCAGCTGAAAAGCTTTCGAGCACGGATCGAAGCCGAAGCGTCAGACGAGCAACAATCCAAAGACAAAGATAAAGCGCATTCGAGTCGACGGTTACTGCGTCGCGAGGTCACTGAAGAAGAAATCAGCGAAGTGGTGAGTCTCTGGACGGGTGTTCCCGTCACACGGATGCTCGAAACCGAGCGGGCAAAGCTGCTGGTAATGGAAGAACGCCTGCATCAAAGGGTGGTCGGCCAGCAAGAGGCCGTAGAAGCGGTCTCCAATGCGGTCCGGCGCAATCGGAGTGGATTGCAGGACGTCAACCGACCCATCGGTTCTTTCCTGTTTCTGGGACCGACGGGAGTAGGAAAAACGGAACTGTGCAAAGCTTTGGCGGAAGTCCTGTTCGACGACGAACATGCCATGGTTCGACTCGACATGAGTGAGTTCCAGGAGCGGCACACCGTAAGCCGACTTATCGGTGCCCCTCCTGGTTACGTTGGTTACGAAGAAGGTGGAAAGTTAACCGAAGCGGTGCGTCGTCGGCCCTACAGTGTGATCCTGTTGGACGAAATAGAAAAAGCACATCGAGACGTGTTTAACATCCTGCTGCAGGTACTGGATGACGGACGTTTGACCGACAACCGCGGACACACTGTCAACTTCACTAATTCCATCGTGGTAATGACCAGCAACATCGGAAGCCAACTGATTCAACAAATTGCGCGGGAGGGCGGGACGGAGGAGGAAATGTACGAAACGGTCAACGAGTCTCTGCAAGGTCATTTCCTCCCTGAATTCCTCAATCGCATTGATGAATCCATCCTCTTCCATCCGCTGAAGCGGGAAGAAATTGCAAAGATTGCCGATTTGCAGCTCGGGTTGCTGGCCAAGCAGTTAGAGCAACAAAACTTGCGGCTGACCGTTTCCGAAACGGCCCGGCGGCAAATTGCATCCCAAGGGTACGATCCGGCTTTCGGAGCCCGGCCTCTTAAGCGGCTCATCCAGCAACGGCTTCAGAATCCCTTGGCCACTGAATTACTCAAAGGGAATTTGCAGGAGGGTGATGGATTGATCGTGGACTACCAACATGAAATGTTTACGTTTTCCCAAGATCCCGCGGCAACGGTCGTCGAAACCGCGTCAGCAGAGTAGGCGCTCATCGGCTCAACAAAATATCACCGTGACATGTCACAAGGAAGGTGCTTGGAATCGAAGACCCCCAACAGCTGTGATACAATTTTCATAGAAGTCCGGAACGCGGTGTGGTCAGTTCCTAAATAACTTAGCAGGACACTCTCAAATTCACAACGGTTCCCATTGACTCTTCTCTATTACGATCCTGTTTTTCTACTACACGACACGGGTTCCCATCCGGAGTGCATCGAACGCCTGCGGCAGATCTCCGCGCATTTGAAACATGAACAGCTCGACGTACGGTGTACGCGGCCAGCTTGCCCCAAGATCTCAGCAGATCAGCTACAGAAAGTACATCCTGCCGAACATACCAGGATGATCGAGCAGTTTGTCGCGCAAGGTGGCGGGAGGATTGAAGCCGACACCATCGTTTCTCTTGGCTCCTATCGCGCAGCGCTACAAGCAGCCGGGGCAGCAGCGGATGCAGTCGAGCGCGTTCTAACCGGCCAGGACCTCACGGCGCTTTGCTTGCTCCGCCCACCTGGCCACCACGCGTTGTCTAATAAGGTGATGGGATTTTGTCTGCTGAACAACGTGGCCATCGCCGCGCGCGTCGCCCATACCGAATTCAGTCTGGATCGCATTTTGATCGTGGATTGGGATGTCCACCACGGGAATGGAACGCAGGATATCTTTTGGGAAGACCCCCGTGTGGCCTTTTTTTCAATCCACCGCTGGCCATTTTATCCAGGAACCGGCAGGATCCAGGAAACAGGGAGTGGTGCTGGTTTGGGCACGACATTAAATTTGCCGACCGAGTTTGGGACTTCCCGAGAACGATACATGGATTCGTTTCAATCCCAATTAGAACGCTTTGCAAAGAAAATTCGTCCCCAGTTGATATTAATTAGCGCCGGATTTGATAGCCACCGCCAGGACCCGATCGGTTCCCTGGGTTTGGAAACCGAGGACTTTTCGCGGCTCACACGGATCGTGCTGGAACTGGCCCGGTCGTATTGCGAAGGTCGGGTGGTGAGTGTTTTGGAGGGTGGCTACAATACGAAGGTTTTGGCAGAAAGCGTGGGGTTGCACTTGGCCGAAATGTTAGGGCAGTAGGGTCCTGCTAGTCGATCAGAAAATCGTTGGTCTGCTGGCAGACACAGGCGGCCTTGGAAACCCATCCCGCAACTCCACTGCGTGAGTCACCGCGGGGTAGTTCGAAACAAGCGGCAGGTAAGATGGCATGAACACCTGTTCCTGACCTCCGCACAGTTCCGGCAGTCGGCCACCATTATATTTTCAACTGAATTGTGTTTCCTCGTCAGAATTTTTCAGCGGGCTACGTGCCATGTTCCGACGAGATTTGTTTTTCTGGCCTCTTTAGAACCAGATTTTTCAAAATCATCCTTCGCAAAACGGGTTTCCTCCAGTGGCAACATATGCGGTTATCCTGCCAGCGGCTGGAAAGAGCAGCCGCTTTCGTGACCAGCACTACAAAAAGCCTTTTGCGCTACTTGACAATCGGGCCGTCTGGCTCCATTCGGCTGAAAAATTCTTAAATCGAGACGACGTCAAACAACTGATTGTTACGATCTCGCCGGAAGATCAAGAATATTTCCAGATGAAGTTTGGTGCTAACGTTGCAATTTTGGGGATCGACGTCGTGGCTGGAGGATCAACACGCTCGGCTTCGGTGGCAAGTGCTCTGGCACATGTGAAACCCGACCTGGACTACGTCGCAATTCACGATGCTGCTCGGCCTTGTCTGGTAGATGAATGGATCAGCAAGATATTTGCAGCGGCTGAAGACAGCGGAGCAGCGATTTTTGCAGTGCCTGTCGCCGGAACGCTGAAGCGTGTTGATTCCCAGAAAACAGTTCAAGAGACCGTTTCGCGCGAACAGCTCTGGGAGGCACAAACGCCCCAGGTCTTTCGCCGGCAACTGTTGCTGGATGCCTACGCTCAACAAGGTAATTTCGAGGCCACAGACGATGCCCAGTTAGTGGAGCGGATGGGTCACAAGGTCACCGTCGTTCCCGGTTCGACCATCAACTTCAAGATTACGACCAAAGAAGACTTGCGACTTGCGGCGCAAGCTTTGAAGGCACTTCCCAAACCAAACATCTCTGGCCCGACACATCCTTTTGCTGACGACAATCTGTGGAGGTAAGGGAAAGGGAGTTTGAAACTGCAGGGAGTTAAGCTTTTTACATGCTTGGGTCTTTAGAAACCTTCAGACATCGTCGCCATTTGTCCCGCCTGGCGAAGGAACGAATTAAACCCGGGCTATTGACTTACCACACCGTCACGGAGAACACAGCACGTGTCAGATCCGTTGTTTGGTCCCGATTCGTCTGGATAGGCGATGGGGACTCTACGCGTAACATTTGTTGGTCCCGTATTTCCGATTTCCGAGAGCAGAACCTGCTGAGAATTTTGTCGCGGCAAAAGGTTGCCTGAGAAGTCTTGTTTTTCACCTAACACTTACCACGAACCATTTGTGATGGATATTTTTTCTGAGTTAACATGGCGCGGGTTGATTCATCAAACGACGGACGGGAAACACCTTGCCGAGTGGCTGGCTGGTGGTTCACGGACCGTTTATGTCGGTTTTGATCCCACGGCTTCCAGCCTGCATGTGGGAAGCCTGATGCCACTCATGACGCTCCGGCGCTTTCAGAAAGCCGGACATCATCCACTGGCATTGGTCGGAGGTGCAACCGGAATGATCGGCGACCCGAGTGGTAAGAGCCAAGAACGCAACTTGCTTTCGGCCGACTCGCTGGAAGACAACATTCAGGGCCTCAAAAGTCAGATGCTGAAGTTCCTGGATTTTACTCCGGGTCCTTTCGCTGCAGTGCTCGTCAACAATTTTGACTGGATGCGTCAGTTCAGTTATCTCGATTTTCTGCGTGACATCGGCAAGAATTTTCCTGTCAACGTCATGTTGGCAAAAGACTCTGTCAAGAGTCGCATCGGCCGCGACGAAGGGGGCATCAGTTATACGGAATTCAGTTACATGTTGTTACAGGCGTATGACTTTGTCCACCTGTACGACGAATACGGTTGTGAACTGCAGATCGGCGGCAGTGATCAATGGGGAAACATCACCGCAGGTATCGACCTGGCACGTCGCATGCGAAATACTCATTTGCACGGGATCACCAGTCCGCTTCTGACCAAAGTCGACGGGTCGAAAATGGGGAAAACTGAAAGTGGAACAGTGTGGCTTTCACCTGAGCGGACAAGTCCCTACGCTTTCTATCAGTATTGGATCAACATTGACGATGCAGACATCGGTATGTGCTTGCGGTATCTGACCGAACTCGAACGTGAAGAAATCGAAGCCCTCGATGCGTCTCGAACCGAAAGTCCCCATCTGCGTGAAAGTCAAAAGCGAGTGGCCGAAGAACTGACACGTTTGGTTCATGGTTCTCCGGGTCTCGCTAGCGCGCAACGCGCGTCAAACGCTTTTTTTGGTGCCCAGATCGACAAGTCGTCCGACGAGCAGTTGTTGGAGATTTTTTCCGATGTTCCCAGCAAGGAACTGGTCATGGAAAGGCTGGCGGATGATGGGCTGAATATTGTTGATGCGATGCGTGAAGCAGGTTTAGCCAACAGCAATGGCGAAGCTCGGCGCGCCGTACAACAGGGTGGCGCCTACGTCAACAACCGGCGTGTCGACAGTATCGAAACAAGCTTAACCACTCAGAATCTCGTCGGGGAAAGTATCATCGTACTACGCTCCGGCAAGAAAAAATACGCACTATTGCGCTTCGTGCGCTAGCCGACAACCGTTGACCCGGCCACCCGATACGCATACGATTTCAACGCTGATGCTTCAGGCTACTGGGCATCGGTGACATCAACGTCTTCCCCTGCCTTTCAATTCCTCGTCCCCACGGCCCTTCGCGTGCGCAAATTCCTGCAAATTCTAGGACTTTGTTTTGTAATTCTTCCGGTGATATTCGGTGCCTTGTTTCTCGGAATTCACGTCGCCTCTCGCCAGGAGCCACAATTCTATCGTCATGCCCTGGAACAGGAGGCCGGACCACAAGCTGAAGCTGGAGACCAACTGGAGCAACGAGTACTGACGCTGCACAATGAGACACGGCGGACAGGCAATTGGCAGGCCACGTTTACGGACAGTCAAATTAATGGCTGGCTGGCAAGTGATCTGACTGAGAAATTTTCCGGAGTGTTGCCCCCGGAGTTTCAAAATCCAAGGGTCTCCATTGAATCCGGCAGGGCGTTACTGGCCTGTGGTTACACTGATCCGCCAATTCAAACAGTGTTGTCCATGGAAGTGAACGTCCATCTCACGGAACAGCCCAATGTGATTGCCATTCAAATTCACAAGGCACGAGCCGGAAAATTGCCGGTTCCCCTGGTTCGAGTCTTAAATGTGGTCAGTGTTTTCGCGCGACGAGCTGAGATCGATTTAAAATGGATGCAGTTCGAGGGTGATCCCGTCGCAGAACTGACAATTCCCGACCATCGGGAGGAAATGAAAAAACTGCTTCATCTCGAAGCTCTGGAACTCCATGATGGGGAAATCTATCTCGCCGGACGTACTGAAGCAACGAAAGAGTCTGGAACCCAAAATCCGGCTGCTGAAAACATCCACAACGTGCGGTCGCCTGCCCAGTTTCATTCAAAACCACGGGAAGGTGTGAACGGGATTGGATCGAACTGAAATTGCCATTCGTTGGTTTTTTCACGTTGAGCGGCCACCACTCGAGATGTCCAGTCCGGACTCAATAAATCAATCACAAACTGGGCCGCGTCTTCACCGTACAGCTTATAGGTGCCTTTCATCCAAGCAGTCACAATGCCACGTCCACCGGACACTTCTCCCTCGAATTCCAGATAAGCCAGTCGATGATCGTCCAACAATTGACCCTGAATCGTGGAACCAATGCGGGGTTCTTTAGAGAGGGCCCACGTGCGTAGCACGCCCGATTGCTCCAGCATCAGATCCCAATGCGGGCCACGGCCAGATTCGGGCGACATTTGGTGTCGCAGAATGACGAATTGACGGGGAGGGCAGGAAACCATTTTGGGAAGGGGCAGGGGGGGGGCAGACTACAATACGTTACAGAGAGCCAATTGATTGTAACTTCTGAACGCTCGGTTCTGTAGTCTCAACGCCCAATTCATAGAAAACATCATTCTTCGAAAATGGTTGTGTCTTCCGCGACAATGATGCGGTTCTCCGAAAGGAGACTCTCCAATGTTGCCTGCAGCCGCACTGGTCCAGCCTGCACGGCGATTGCCTCAATGCGGAAGGTCACTTCGTCAGCGGCGCGCAGTTCTGATATTGGTACCATGTGGATGGTACGTCCGGTAGAAGGATAACGGCTGTCCAATTTGACCGGACCTTGAATCTTCTCTAGCTTTAACTCGGGCGGTATTTCCAGCGTGAGATGCAGATCCCGGTCACTCACTTCTCGGTTGTTGAAAATCCTCAACAGGTAGACAAGCTGTCGACCCTGTCGGACAGGATCACTCAAATCGGTGAGTGTTAGCTCCAGGCCGCCACTCGCCTGGGCGGGAACTGACTGGATTTCACCTTGACTCTCGGGAACTTCAAGTCGATCAGTAGGGTCCAGATCGACAATGCCGGCCCGATCATAAATTTCCATACAAGCTTCGTTGACAACTGTTACGACAGGATGACCCGAACTCACCGTCACCCGGGTGCAAGTGTTTGGATTCGCCTCTAAACAATCGCACCGTATTCGCAGCAGTGATCGTGAACCAACTGGCAACTGCGGAATTGACCATACCAAAGCCTCCCCTTCGACTACCCAACCTTGTGTTGCCTGGAAGGGTCGCAAGTCGCTTGGATAATGGTCATCGACACGCACATCCTGCAGGGGCACATTTCCCGTGTTGACCACTTCAATCAAGAACTCTGCAATTTCCCCAAGTTCGCGCGATTTGGGACCAGTCTTTTTGACGGAGATGGCCGGATGTGGCCTGGCTCGAGCTGGCGCCGCTTGTAGACAAACCCTCTCCGATGTGTGGTGTCCGCCGTCAGCGGTCAGTTCCAGCGAGTGGCAAAGGGTTCCGGCCCGTTGAACCGTAAAAGTGACGGCAAACCGTTTGACCTGCCCCGCCTCCAAGGTTCCCAACCGGCGTTCAATAGGACTAACAGCCTTCGCATGTTCCAACCCCTCGTCAAACCGGTCGTGAACAATAACATTCTGAATCGTTTGTTGACTCAAGTTGCGGGCAACAACTCGAAACTGAACTTCGCGGCCAACTTCAGCGATCTGAGGTCCTGACACTTCCAGATTCAACGTCGGAGCAATGACTCGGGCGGACAAGATCTCGTTACATTCCAATCCATTTTCATCTCGGACATGAAAATAATGCTGAAAACTTCCGACACACTCCGCCTGACAACAAAATTCGATGACGCAGTGGCTACCACCCTGTAGATCTCCAAGTTGCCACTGGACACGGTTGCCATAAACTTCGGCAGGTGGATTGCTGTTTACAAATCTAAGACCTTCCGGCATTACTTCACTCAGTACAATGTCATTGGCAGGCAGATCTCCAGTATTCGAGACATCCACGCGGTATGTCATTGTGGAATCCACTTCACACACATCAGGACCTACTACGCGTAAAGCCAGCTGAGCGGTACTCCAGCTGACCTGAGTTGAACCCTGGGCCAATACTAGTCGTGTGAAGTCGTTGTCTCTGGCAGGTGCCTGAATCACTTGAATGGCAATGTCACTAGTTCCGGCCTGCCTGCTTCGGGAAATGAGTTGGGCCACAGCACGGCCTTCATGGTTGGTGGGAACTTCCACGTAACGGCTGTCGAGGGGCGCAAATCTGGCCGTTGTATCCCCCACTAACTCGTAGCGAACAATCGCACCACCAAGAGGTTCCCCGGTGGAAAGCTTGGTTACGGAAGTCGTCAGATCAACTGGTCTTCCAACTTTAGCCTGCTCAACAGGAGCAAACGTCGCTTCCGCATCAACCCAATGAACCACTGCCGTCTGCCGAACGGAATCCCAGGATTGCGAATCGGGTGCGTGGGCGGTTACGCGGCTCACACCCTCGCTGGAGGAGGCTAATGTCAACCATGACTCCCCTTCCAGCACCAAAACATCATCCGCTCGTGAAGCCGTTCCTCGTGTCACAACCTGAGCAGTTCTCCCAGTTTGGCCCATTGCCAAGCTGTTGCTGATCTTGCCCCAATCGAACCGAGGAACAATTCGCAACCTGGGAACATCCATTTCACCAACCGAGACGAAATATCCTACGCTCTCTTGTGACATGATCCACTGTATCGGCTCTCCGGATATTAGCTTTCCATTCTGGCCACAAAGACCGGCCTTCAAAACAACCAGGCTACCTACCGGAGCAATGATCCTGCCAGGATTCACAAGGACTCCCGTCGAAGTCGTTGACAACCTGACGGTGCTCAACCGGGGTCGAAATGCAAGCCGGGAAGTGTCCGCGGGCGGCATCCCAGGCAAAGCCGATGGGTAAAGGGCAGCTGGAATGACCGGGGGCGTCGTTGCAGGAAATACTCCTTGCGGGCACGGGGGAGGCATCGGAGGGGTTTGATAAGCTGCCCCTGACCGACCAAAAGGTAATTCGGGCGTCACGATGGTAGCCCGTTCTGGGCCCGGCAGAAAAAGCCGTTGTCCCGTAGGATCAACGCGTGGCAAGCGTAATTGTGCGCAACCACAAACGCAGACGAGACTGACAATAATCAGTCGCAGCAGTTGCAAAGTTAGGCTGCCGTTTCGCTCCATGACGGCTGCACCTTGAAGTTTAAAGAACTCAGATGCTTCTTGCGATCTGTCGCTAGCATCCGACGCAAAGTGAGAAAACTTGTCAACACCAAGAACGTACCACGTGGAGAGTCAAGGTGTTGCCAAATTACCTCCTGCAATGTTGGAAAAAGGAATCACCAGACGAGTCACTCTTTCGATTTTGACGGTTCTAGCACTCGTGCGGGCGCAGGTGAGTTCTGGAACCCACGTTGGCAGGAAGGATCAACACGAACCGGACCCGACCGGTCTACGTCCAACACAGCATGAGGTTAAAAACGTGCCGCCTCAATCCGCCTCCAACCAGAGCGCCAATAACCGTTACGGCAAAGCTCGACAAAACAATGGACCCTACCTATGTTTTGCGAACAGACATTTTCCGGAAATGGTGGGTTCAACCTCAGATAGGCTTGCGTACGCTCTGCCGTTTAGCGAGGATGGACGGGCTTGATATTCTTGGCACACTAAACCGGTTTTGCAGCGGCGACCTGGACATCCAGAACTGTTGCGAGGGTAATGACGCCATGAGCGGCAGTTTTCGACCAACGGGTGTACTGATCGTGCTGACTTTCGTGTTTGCACCTTTCTGGACTCACGATGCCGTGGTGGCAGAGTCACCGGAAAAAGTGCAATTGGCACTGGAAGCGTTAAGCTCCTGGTCCAAGGGTAAGACCAACGCAGAAGGCTGGCTCGCTTTTCTCATGACCGACGAGTTGCGTTCCGAACTGGAGAAGGGAAACGAAGCTGATCCCACACTCATCGCCGAAGTCATCGAGCGTTACTCCTGGGACACAAGCGTGCTAGATCGCGAACCCTTCGTGGCCGTGCGTAAAGTGTTGGAACAATGGCAACGCGTCATGTTGTTACCAAATGCGGAAGAACTTCCGGAATTGATTCGCGCCGCCACTTCTGATTTCAGTCCGTTGGAAGAAAATCATCTAGAGAAATCGCGACAAGCACTGGTGATTGCAGTGGCTCAGCTAAATCAATTTTTGTCGCGCGAGAGACAATCCAAAGCAAACGGCTGGAAGCAGTATTTGTTGTGGGCCGATTTGCAAGCCGAATTAGCAAATTCGGCCAATCCATCGTTAAGAGTTTTGGCTCGAGTACAGAGCAGATATCGTGCCCAGTATGGGGGCCTTGAATTGCCACCTTTTCAGAAGGTTCGTGAAACACTTGGCAAATACGGTGAAGCACTTTCTTACGATGGTGAACATTTTCAGCAGCAGTTTGAAACCACGATGGGAGAACTTGCTGAAAACCTCGAATCTTATGTCGAAGAACCAAGCCCTCAAAACGCCTCAGACGCATCCATTCGCTTGGGATGGCTGAAACGGGGAGGCCAGGTGCCTGAGCTCATCGAAACCGTACGTCATTTCTATGTGCAGCCAAATTTCTACCTGAACGTATCAGGAGAACTTGTCAGTGTCGGTTTCCGGCAAGAAATCGATAAAACCGAGGATCTTCGAAACAATGCGGGTCCCGGAGTCTCGGGGGAGTCTCGCACAGTCGGAAACGTGACCAGTCGATTGGTTCCCAATAACGATCAAGCAGAAGTCGAGGTTGCGATGGTGGCCACCATGCACGCTCGCACGCGGAAAGTGAGTGGGCCGGCTGTTATCCTAACTTCCGCTGTGACAAGCATCGATGCCAGAAAACGTGTGTTTGTCAACGGAGACGGATTCGGCGCCGATCCTGCCCAAGCCCGTTGTACGACTAATATCAACCTCGAGGATGTGCGAGGCAGCAGGGAGGTGCAAAGGCAGGCTTGGCCACGGGCCAGGGCTGCGTTACCGAGGGCGGAAACAACGGCGGCTCGGCGAACAGAGCGAAAAATCTCGACCAGGTTGGACCAAGAGATTGATGAAATCCAGATTGACGGGAGTTACCGAGACAATTTTCTCAGACCCCTGATCGTGCGTGGTGAACCCCCGGCAATTTTTCACTTCGTTTCCACCGAAGATTCGATCATCTGTCAGTCGACACAGGCTAACGATTTTCAATTTGCAGCGCACACCCCACCCGTCACACTCGAGGGAGACTACGACCTGGTAACTCGGTTCCACGAATCCTACATCAACAATTACGTCGAGTCTGTTTACGGAGGTGCCACATTGACGGATGTACAGGCCGCTGAGTTGATCGAGCAGGTGACCGGGGAGGTGCCCGAGCAAATGCAGCCCGATCCCAACGCCCCCTGGACCATCACTTTCATCCGTCGCAGGCCCATTACCATTTCATTCGCTCACAACACCTATACGGTGATGCTCCGAGGCAAAAAATTTTCTGCGGGGGAAAAAACAATCACATCGATGCACATCACAGCGAGCTACAAGTTCGAAATGACACCTACCGGTGCCCGGCGCGTCCGGGTTGGAGATATCAAAATCCAACCCGCCAATTTCGCAAGCCGCAAAAAGAAAACACTCTCCCCAGGGGAAACTGCGGAAAAAGCTGTGTTGAAAAGGCAGTTCAAACGGATATTTCCATCCGTGATCGAACCAACCGGTCTTGAGATGCCGGGCCGCTGGAGACGAGCTGGACGACTCGTTTCTCGAGAAGTGCTATGCGAGAATTCCTGGCTGGCCGTGGGTTGGCAACGGGCCGGGCAAGCAGAGCCTACCACCGATTTCGAGTCGAACAAAACGGCGTCTCTGCGTTAAGACGGCCGTTCGCGGTACTCCACCCGGAATCACGTACCCTGTTTTATTTCGCACGATGGCAAACCTCAGTGCCCAACTGGAGTACGCCCCCTTGTTCTGTCATATTGATGTTGCGCCGGTTTGTAATACAGTTAGCATACAAAAATCCCTGGTAGGAGAAATTGAACCATGAGTAACTGGGTCGAAATCACGTTCGACTGCCTACCTCTTCGCTGCATCCAGCGACTGGACATTCCACTCGACGCCTCCCCCAAGTATCGGCAACGTTGCCTGAGGGTGAAAGCTGCGCTTGAAAAGCACGGCACGCACAACAGTTACTACCTTTTCAACGCCAGTTGCACCTATCGCGTGGTCAACCATGCTGAGAGGGGAATGATCCAATTCCAATTCGAAGGGACAGTACTCACCGACTCAGAAGATCTAAAATCGGAACGTTGTGACCTGGATTCGATCGAACTGGTTCGTGAAACGTGTGAATGGCTGACAGAACCGATTGTGCAATGGTTTAGCGAAACCGTTCCCAAGAGTGTTTCGGCTGAGTTCGATCGCTACATTGAAGTTGGCGACCTGGAACAGACAAAAAAACGAATTGAACAGATCGAGGCCGCCAGCGAAGAGTCGGAAGGCTACCTGGGGATGTATCTGTAGTCGTTCATGCGATGATTCCAAGGCCGTTGGCATACTTGGAAAACCGGCTATTTGTGTGATTGCCAGGTGGCCAAAATTACCGAGTGTTTTGGATGCATACTGCGCATCTCGTTAACACCCACAGTGAACAAAATCTTGTATTTCTCGTTGACTAGATGGCTGACAGGTGGTTTATTGAATTTGACAACCGCAACATACAATATGCCGTCGGGAGGACCTTGGCAGAGTCATCAGTGCATTGAGAACGGCTGGTTATTCCTCGAAAATCATCTTTCCGAACTGTCACAATACGTTGGAGATGTGGATAATTTCCATCAAAGCCCCTCCCTTCCGTGGTCCTATCCTCTAGGCGGCCATTTTATAAATTTTTATAATCAACGGTTTTGATTGAGGCCAAAATGGGTGGTAATTCCACCCCGTTCTTTTCCGGGACAAGCTGCGATATGACGATTCGAATTGGTGCCGTTAGTTATCTCAACACCAAACCACTGGTGTATCGATTGGACGAACTCGCACCTGATGCAGAAATCATCTACGACTTCCCCAGCCGTTTGGCTGTCGACCTGGCCACTGGAGAACTGGATGTGGCCCTGATTCCATCGATCGAGTTCTTTCAAGACCCCAAGTATACGATTGTCTCAGATGCCTGCATTGGTTGCCGGGGACCAGTGTTGAGCGTTAAATTTTTCAGCCGGGTACCCGTTGAAAAGATTCGTCGGGTTTCGTTGGACGAGGGTTCTCGCACAAGCATCGCCCTGGTTCGAGTCCTGTTGCAACAACGATACGGCATCGAGCCCGAACTGGAAAGCTTACCCATTGGTGCTACGGCCCAGGATAGTGATGCAGATGCCGTGTTACTAATCGGTGATCGAGCCATCCATCAACCGGTTGCTGATTTTGTGGAGATTTGGGATTTGGGTGACGAATGGTGTCGCTGGTCAGAATTGCCATTTGTCTTTGCGATGTGGGTTGCCCACGTCGGAAAGGATTTGCGGGGAACAGAATTGGCGCTAGACGCGGCTCGAGATGCCGGGATCAGGTGCCTGGATGAGATTGCCAAACGGGAGGCGGTGAAAGCAGGGCTTTCTCCTGCTCAATGTTTAACCTACTTACGTGACAATCTCCACTTCCACCTGGGGCCACGCGAGTTGCGTGGGTTGGCTTTATTTTATGAACACGCCGCCGCGTTAGGGATCACTCCGCCAGGACGCGACTTGAGTTTCGCGGCCAGCAGAATTCAAGTGTAACATATGACAAACTCGTCCATTGCTTCGATTCTCGAACGGGCAGTCAATGGCCAACGATTGGTGCCGGCTGATGCTCTCGTGTTGATGAAGTCTCATGATTTGACAGACCTCGGGCAGGCAGCAGACCAAGTCACTCAACGTCTGCACCCGGAACCATACCGGACGTACAACATCGACCGAAACATCAATTACACAAATATCTGCACTGCCGTCTGCGATTTTTGTGCCTTCTACCGGTCACCCAAAGACGTTGATGAAGGATATGTCCTGCCACGTGAAGAACTTTTGCAAAAGGTCAAGGAAACAGTCGACATTGGTGGCGACCAAATTCTGATGCAGGGAGGGTTGCATCCCGATTTTAAACTCGATTGGTACGAACAACTCCTGCAGGATATTAAAGGCCGATTTCCCCAGGTTAATATTCATGGCTTCAGTCCTCCTGAAATCCATCATTTCACCAAAGTCAACAAACTCTCGCTTCGAAAGGTGCTTGAAAGGTTGAAGGACGCTGGTTTAGGGAGCGTGCCGGGTGGTGGTGCGGAAATTTTGGTGGATCGAGTACGTCAAGAAATGACGCGTGGCAAGGTTCTTACCGATGACTGGCTTGAGGTCATGCGCGTGTGGCACGAGTTGGGAGGTCGCAGCACAGCCACGATGATGTTTGGACACATTGAAACTCCAGAGGAGCGCGTTGAGCATCTAGACCGCGTACGTCGTCTTCAGGATGAAACAGGTGGTTTTACAGCTTTTATTTGCTGGACATTCCAGCCTGAAAACACGGCGATGGAGAAAGTAGCGCCGGCAGGCTCTTTCGAGTACCTCAAAACGCAGGCAATCGCTCGCTTGTACCTGGACAACATTCCCAACATTCAATCAAGCTGGGTGACCCAGGGCTTGAAAGTTGGTCAGTTGGCCATGCTGTACGGAGCCAATGATATGGGCAGCCTGATGATTGAAGAAAACGTAGTTGCAGAAGCGGGTACTGTTCATTATCTGAACCTGCAACAGATTCGTGATGCAATTTCAGAGCTGGGATATATTCCCCGTCAACGCAACGTGTTCTACGAGCTACTCGACGAAGAGCACGAATTTTTTGCAGTGCAGGCAAATCAAAAGCGAGACGAATCCCTATTGTCTGTCATAAATTAGGCCCTCCGCACCATTTGGTACGTCGCCCACCAGTAGCTTGCCGGGGTTTCAACAACAATTCACATTATTCGCGTTCTGAGGGCACACCATTTAAACTCGTGGACCAACCGGAACAACCGTTCTTCTGAACATGTGAACGGTTTTTGAGTCTCGTCTTATAAGGTAGGTTGTAATAAACTTGTTCCAGCAGGATTCACAAATCCCGCCTTCCCTGTCGTTTACCGCACGAACCAGTGGTGGCCACCCAGGTTGTCGTGGTCCTGAACTTCTTCACGCGATAGTTCGAGCACTGCTCGGTCATCTCTTCGATCATGATTGAAGTACGCGAGCTGACTAAGACTTACTCCGATTTGCGACGTGACCAGTTTGTGGCCGTCGATGGTATCAGCTTCCATGCACAGCCCGGTGAGATTTTTGGTTTACTGGGACCAAACGGTGCGGGGAAAACAACCGTGCTCCGTATCTTGAGTACCATTCTGCGCCCAACTGCCGGCATGGTCAGTGTCAACGGTTTTGACGTTCTTACGCAGCCGGATCTGGTGCGTTATCAGATTGGATTCGTGTCAGCGAATACAGCCGTCTACGACCGCATGACGGCCTGGGAATTGGTCGAGTATTTCGGACGGCTTTACGGTGTTGAAACGAACACGTTGCGTGAACGGATGGAGAATTTGTTTTCCAAGCTTCAAATGGATGAAATTCGTGACTTATTGGGCGCGAAGATGTCTACAGGTATGAAACAGAAAGTTTCCATCGCCCGAGCACTGATCCATGACCCTCCGGTGGTAATCTTTGACGAAGCAACCTCGGGCCTGGACGTCCTGGTGGCTCGAGCCCTGCTGGACACAATTGGTGAGTTGCGAGAGCAGGGAAAATGTGTCATTTTCTCAACCCATATCATGCGTGAGGTGGAACGGCTTTGTGATCGCATTGCAATTATGTATCGAGGACATGTTCTGTCAGAGGGAACTCTCCATGAGCTGTTGGAATCGTACCAGCAAACTGACTTTGAAGAGCTGTTCTTTCGCCTGATATCCGAACACGACCAGCAGCATACGGCGGCGAGTAGCAGTACATGAAATGGTCCAACGTCAAACTGATTTTTTCCCGCGAAGTACGCGATCAGTTGCGAGATCGTCGTACGTTGTTCACGATTGCCGTACTGCCCATCTTTCTCTACCCATTGTTGGGCATGCTCGTCTTCCAGGTGATGCAGTTCACTCGAGAATATCCGGTACGTATATGGATCGTTGGTTCAGAACATCTACCCCGTCAGCCCCGTTTAATCGAGGGTACGCTGTTTTCCGCTGGATTGTTCAGTTACCCGAAAGATAACGAGTTACTCGAAGTCGTGCTGGCGGACTCTGATTCGGACGCGAAAGGGAGTGAGGAACTTCAATTCGAAGCCAAGCGAGCTGTTCAATCTGGCGATTTCGATGCGGTGATCATTTTCCCTCCCAGCTTTTCCGAGCAACTCGAACGTTTTCGCAAACAGCTGGGGGATTCCCGTCTGCCCATCTACGACGAAGCGGTGGGTGAAATACCAAGCCCGCGCATTATCTATGATCAAACACGTGATGAATCTCGTGTTGCAAAAGAACGTCTGGCGATGGTACTGCACAACTGGCGGGAGAATATCGGTCGCGAGTATCTCAAGCAAAACAACATTTCCGAAATCGTGGCGAAACCTTTCGTAGCGGAAGAAACTGACGTGGCGTCGGAGGATCAGCGGCGAGCCGCCGTGTGGTCAAAGTTACTCCCGTTCGTGATTCTCATCTGGGCACTGACTGGAGCATTTTACCCGGCGATCGACCTCTGTGCCGGAGAAAAGGAACGTGGCACGCTGGAAACACTTTTGTGCAGCCCGGCTCGTCGTAGCGAGATTGTGTGGGGAAAGCTACTGACAATCATGCTTTTCAGCAGTGCCACGGCGCTCCTCAATCTGGTCAGCATGAGCGTCACGGCAACATTAATGATGGGGCAACTCGAACAACTGGAACAAACCTTTCCCGAGTTGCCGATGGGAATGCCACCTCTGATTTCACTTGTTTGGCTGATCGTGGCTCTGATTCCCGTGTCAGCTTTGTTTAGCGCCTTGTCTCTGGCCTTGGCAACCTTCGCCCGAAGTGCAAAAGAAGGCCAGTATTATTTGATGCCGTTACTGCTGGTTACCATGCCGTTGATCGTCCTGCCGGTCCTTCCCTCCGTGCAACTGGAACTGGGTACGAGTCTGATACCCGTCACCGGCCTGATGTTGTTACTTAAGTCATTGATGGAGTCTGACTACCAACTGGCATTGCTCCACGTCATCCCTGTCATCGGCATGACAGCAACCTGCTGCCTGTTTGCAATCCGCTGGGCAATCGACCAATTCAACAACGAATCGGTTCTCTTCCGAGAAAGTGAACGCGTCGACCCGGGGCTCTGGCTACGTCACATGGTAAGAAACCGGGGCGATACTCCTTCGATCGGTGCGGCTTTGCTGTGTGCAACATTCCTCTTGATATTGCGGTTTTTCGCCAACTTCCAGCTTTCAACACCTGAAAGTTGGAGCGAGCTGGCGACGGTGACAATCATCAGTCAAATCGCATTTTTTGCTGCACCGGCCCTGATCATGGCTTTCATTCTTACACGAAATCCTCGGGCCACGCTCCTTTTTCGCATGCCAGTCGGGTTCACCTTGCCCGCTGCGTTCCTGCTGGCGGCGTTGCTGCACCCGACTGCCATGACAATCAGTGCCCAACTACAGGAACTCTATCCGGCTCCCGAACAACTTCAGGTCATGGTCCAAAAACTAATCGACGGTGCGCCCAACATTTGGGCGCTGCTGCTTGTTCTCGCACTGACGCCAGCCATCTGCGAAGAGTTGGCTTTTCGCGGCTTTATCCTTTCAGGATTGCGTCACCTGGGACATCCTTCGTGGGCGATTCTACTCACCAGCTTGTTGTTCGGCGTCGCCCACGGGATCATCCAACAGTCCATTGCTGCGAGCATCGTGGGCTGTGTCATTGGATATCTGGCAGTTCAATCGGGAAGCATCCTGACCTGCATCTTGTTTCACTTGACGCACAACAGCTTGGCGATTCTCAGTCAGGTTCTGATGGACGATTTTTTAGCTTTCCTTCCTGCTGCGAAGTGGGCGGTGCAATCCATTGAAGGGGGATACGCCTATTCATGGCCTTTCGTTGTTGCTAGTTTGGCACTGGCCGTACTGATCTTGGTTTGGTTTAGCCGCCTGCCTCATCAACTGTACGCTGAGGAACAATTGCAAGAAGCAATTGACAACCAAACCGTACGTGCTGTTGCCAAGTAGAAAACGAAGTGTGCCATTACTCCCTCAAGGCCCGATTTGTCTTTCCTGTTGATCGTGCACCCATCGCGGAAGGTGGACTCTCTGTCGAAGGTCATCACATCGCACAAGTCACACGCGAGACAACATCTGCTGCCTGGGACTTGGGAAACGTGGCGATTCTCCCGGCACTGGTAAATGCCCACACGCATCTCGAATTCAGTCATTTGCCCCAACCGCTGGGCAATCCGGGAATGTGTTTTTCTGACTGGATCCGTGCTGTACTTGCTAATCGTCAGGAGGCTACAAGTCCTGAACAAGCAGGCCGGCTTTCCGGACCTTCACCAATTGCACAGGGTCTGACTGAGAGTCTACAGACGGGAAGTGTCACCCTGGGGGAGATTGCAAACACATCCTGGAATAAAAAGGATTTCGAGCAGGCTTGTCCAACCGGAACGATCTTCTTCGAACTGATTGGTTTGTCCGAGACCAGAATTCAGGAACTGATCTCTACAGTGCTGGAACTCATCGCCTCTGCTGAGCAAGCTACTACAAGCTGGCAGATCGGATTCAGTCCCCACGCCCCCTACACGGCGGCTGCATCCCTCATCGCCCAGGTAGCCAAACTGGCAGCCATCCACAAGTTTTCTCTTGCAATGCATCTGGCAGAAACACGTGCAGAAATCGAATTTCTCCGGGAAGGGCGGGGACCTCTGCGCGAGTTGCTCGAAGAGCGAGGCATTTGGAATTCGACCTGTTTTCAACGTCCGCTCCGAGCTCTGGATTACTTGAAGATCCTCGCCGAAGCCCCTCGCGCCCTGATTGTTCACGGAAATTACCTGGATCAGGAAGAGCTGCAATTTCTCGCCGAGCACTCGCAGGGAATGACCCTGGTCTATTGTCCTCGGACACATGCCTATTTCGGCCACTCAGCATATCCATTGCTTCAAGCCCTGCAGTCCGGTGTGCACGTCGCTTTGGGAACCGATTCCAAAGCGTCAAATCCGGACCTCAACCTGCTTACCGACATGCGTTTTGTGCGGGAACAACATCCTGCGGTTACAGGTGCCCAGATTCTCCGCATGGGGACCTTACATGGCGCACAGGCGCTCTCAGCCGCCGAGCGGCTGGGATCTTTAAGCGTGGGCAAAAGGGCCTCTTGGATTGCGGTAGAACTCCCCGAACGGACCGACGCAGACCCACACAATCTGGTTCTTCAGAGCAAACTTCCTGTGAGCTTGGTTGTTGTCGATGGCAAACCCGTTTACGCTCAGGGGAAGATGAGTGCCTTTTTGCAAAAATGGCGGGCACAGGCGGGCACCGAGTAGAAACACAGCGCCCAGAAGTAAATGCGCCCAGAAGTAAATGGATGTCAAGTAAGACCCTCTACCTCTGCCACACCTCCACGATGTCTTCAAGTGATCGACTGAGTGCAAAGGTGCGGCAGCTACAGGAAGGGGTGTCGAAAATTCTTAGTGCAACGTTGGAAAACAAAAGACACCTGCCGCCAAGGCGTTCCAGTTTTTTCGTCAACTAGTCCTTCCGTGAATCGCTCCGAATTCAAGACCATGGCCCGCGTTGTACTAGCAATGTCCGGAGGAGTCGACAGTAGTGTTGCTGCACACTTGCTGCTGCAACAAGGCCATGAAGTGATCGGTGTCTTCATGCGCCACGGCGAGTCGTCTCCGGTCACATGTGACACTTCGCCGGAATTCACCGATGAACTGCCGATCCTCAAGCAGCGCCTTGACCACAAACAGGGATGTTGCAGTGCTGCCGACGCCGAAGATGGCAGGCGGGTGGCTGACCGATTGGAAATTCCGTTCTATGCCTTGAATCTGGAACAAGAGTTTAGCCAGATCATGGACTACTTTGTGGAAGAATACACCCTCGGTCGAACACCCAATCCGTGCGTGATGTGCAACAACTGGATTAAGTTTGGAAAACTCTTTGACTACGCGGACAGCGTGGCCGCTGAATTTGTTGCCACCGGGCACTACGCTCAACTGAGCGCAGACGGCACCGGAAGCACGCCCGCCTTGTTGCGCGGCCGAGACGTCAGCAAGGATCAGTCTTACGTTTTGTTCGGCGTTGAGCGCGAACTACTGAAAAAAATGCTTCTCCCGGTAGGGGACTACAAAAAAACTCAAATCCGAGAGATCGCTTCGGATCTCGGTTTGAAAGTGGCAGAAAAGAAAGATAGCCAGGAGATCTGTTTTGTAACTTCGGGAAAGCACGATCAATTTATCCGTTCGCGGCGCAGTGAAGTAGATACCTCGGGGGAAATCCTCACCACTGATGGAACCGTGGTCGGCAGGCACCCTGGCATCGAAAGTTTCACCATTGGCCAACGCAAGGGATTGCATGTCGCGCTGGGAGAACCACGATTCGTCGTGCGAATTGACAAAGATTTACGGCAGGTGGTCATCGGCGAGCGTGAGGAATTGGCCCGAAGCGAATTGACCGCCAATGACGCGAACTGGCTCATCCCCCAACCGCAGGCATCTTTTCGTTGTAGCGCACAAATTCGCTACAACAGTCCGGCTGAAACCGCGCTGGTCGAACCCTTGGACAACCGGCGCTTCCGGGTCATCTTCGAGCAACCCTGCTACGGTGTGGCACCTGGACAGGCGGTCGTCTGCTATGACAAAAACCGCGTTTTAGGCGGAGGTTGGATTGAATAAATCAGGTTGAGACGCGGACAGGCACCGGTGACTCGTGTTTGAAATAACGATGGATGGATTCCCCTCGAAGACGCTCGGAGCCCTTGTAGGACCTCGTGACACTGTTTCCTACGGCCGACTTACGACCCTTTGGAAGAGATCACTTTCGTACCCAGGTACTGTCAGTTGATTGTACCCAGGTATATTTCTGAATTATTTTTGGTGCCCACGACGTTCATCGGCGAGGCAACTGACACTCGTCACCGACCTGCTGTTCAGGGATGAAAACTTCGCACCTCAGACTTGAAACCATCCTGGAATCCCAAATCCTACGCTGGAAATCCTGGATTCAAAAACGGACCGCGGAGCACATGAGGCCGCATCGATGATTTCGCGTTTTCAATCGTCGACAGTCAACCCGGGTCAAATCACTGTATGGGCCGTTTGGCTTTTTTTCCAGCTGCCCGTTCTTGCCGTGCTGGTCGGGTGCGAAGCCAAAGAACAGGCCCATCCGGGGGCCCATGAAGAAAACAGTAGAAAGCTTCTTTCATCCACGGAGTCGATGCACAAGACCCCTTCTGTCGTCGTGGTCGGCGCGGGAATTTCAGGGCTCACGTCCGCACTCGAATTGGCACGTGGCGGAGCCGAGGTGACAGTCATCGACATGTCGTCAGTATTTGGTGGACATGCGGTGATGTCCCAGGGCGCACTCTCCATCATTGATACACCCATGCAACGGCTGGCGGGTATCCACGATTCTCCCGAAATTGCCTTCAGAGATTTCATCAACTGGGGTGAAGGAGCGGACCAAATGTGGGTCCGGTATTACGTTGAACAATCATCCAGTCAGATCTACGACTGGTTGATCGATCTGGGCGTACTTTTCTCCGAGGTCGTACCAACTCCAGGAAACACCGCTGATCGCAATCACCAGCCAACGAACCGGGGAATCGGACTGGTGACGCCAATCTATCGCGCGTGCCTGGAACTGAAGAACGTTCGTTTCCTATGGCATACCCGAGCTGAAAGATTACTGGTGGAAGACGGCCGACTAACGGGTGTTGAAACGTATCACATGCGTGATAACACTATCGAGCGATTGTCGGCGGATGCTGTCGTACTGGCTACCGGTGGTTTCCAGAACAACTTGGAGATGGTCCGCAAGTACTGGCCGCAGGAATTCAAGTTTCCCCGACGCATCCTGGTTGGTTCGGGAAGGCACTCAATCGGCCTAGGTCATCAGATGGCTCAACGGGTGGGCGGTCAACTGGTGAAGATGGATTATCAATGGAACTACTTTACGGGGATCCCCGACCCCCGCTATCCCGACAGCAACAAGGGACTCAATGCTGCCAACATGTGGGGCATTCTCGTCAACGCGGAAGGTCGAAGGTTTGCTAATTTACACGGGTGGGCCAAGCAAGTCATGCCGCCGCTCTTGGCCCTAGACCCGGTGACATGCTGGTTTATTTTTGACGAAGCTACCAAGTCACGCTTCAGCGTATCCGGTTCGGACTGGGCTGAATTCGAGAAAGTCGACCGTTTGATCTTGCAGAATTCTCACCTGGTCAAAAAGGCTGAGACGATTGAAGAATTGGCAAATTTAACGGGCCTGCCCGAGAAGAACCTGGCCAACACTCTGAAGCGATATAACCAGTTCGTTGCAGCTGGTGAAGATGCCGACTTTGGACGATTCGGACCGGGCAAAACCAAGTTTAACAAGGTGGCATCACCGCAACTCACAACACCTCCGTTTTATGGAATGCAAACTTACCCGCTCACCCGGAAAAGCATGGGCGGAGTGGCCATCGACCGCAGTTGTCGAGTGGTCGACAGGCAGTTGCAGCCCATACACGGGTTATACGCTGTGGGCGAATTGACCGGCCTGGCATTGATCAATGGCAAGTCCTCCCTGGAAGGAACATTTTTAGGCCCGTGTATACTGACCGGCCGGGTCGCTGCTCGTTCAATTCTTACGCGCACTGAGCTGCCACAGCAAGTCGAAAAGGCGGCTGCGCTAAAGTGTGCTGACTGTCACAACTTTGATTCCGAACTAACAAAACAGCGGCCCGGATATTGGCACTTTGAAAACGTACACGCCAAAACAATGAAAAATAAGATCGACTGTCGCGAATGTCACGGAGAATTGTCACCTTACCACAAAGAAAATCACCGAATTAACCCGCAAGTGCTGGCTGCGTCATGTATTCGCTGCCATTTAGGTCGCGAGTGAGCACGCTCGTGCCCTGCACAAAGGGCCGGCTTTTGGGATGGAATTTCTAACGGTTCCGAGCTGAAAAAAGCTCGTAAGAGCTAAGCACAAGTACCCGGGCAAGACAGTCTTAACGCTTTCCGGCAGGGTCAGGCTTCCGGACATCGGCATCCTTCATTTTCGATGCGCCGGGTCGACTCTGTTTTTACGGCTGGCCGCTTGCCAAACGATCTTTCCTTATCTCCCGATCTCTGCCAAACTTTCTCCGCAAACAATCCATCGATTTCGGGAGAAAGACCTGTGGTCACTACAACTTCAAAATCCTTAGTTCAAGTCCGCCGCTGGCAAGTTCCCCGACGACTCCACCTTGTACACCGTCCACGGCATCTCACCATCTTGCTAATCGTCTTGTTGTCCTTTCCCGGTCTGGCCCTTGCGGAGGCTGACAAGGAGGAGGAGCACGTATCGACTGCACAAACGCACCAATCGGAGATTGATTTCCAGCAGGCTAAAAGGCTTGCCTCGCCACGCGCGTGCGTCCAGTCGTTAGTTACATTCATCAATCAAAACGATGGAGCAACGGCGGCCCAATGTCTGGACTTGTCCACATGGAGCTCTGTGGCTGTCAAAAGTCGTGGAGATGTTTGGGCATACCGCTTGAAGGCGACAATTGATCGTATGCGCTGGATTGATTTTGAGAAACTACCGGAAGATCCGGAAACAGACAGCCCCTACCTGCTGGGCGAAGAAATCCTGTCAAATTATTTGGAAGGCAGTCAAGACCTGGAGGATGCGGCCCGAATATTTTTAATGCGAAATCAGAACGGCTTGTGGCAATTCAGTCAATCAACGGTTAACGCAATCGACGACATTTGGCCTCACTGGGAAGATCGTGACGAGGTTGCTGGACTGACACCAGGCGAAGGTATCGTACCTCCGGAAGAACGTTTACGCGCGCTCTTTCCAGCCAGTCTGCGCAAAGTTTATTTTCTCTTGCCAACTTATCAGTGGATGTTTCTTTTGATTCTGATCTTCCTGGGATTTATTGCGGATCTGGTGATTCGTTTCATCCTCAGGCGCATCACTTCCGTAATGCTCCTAAATGAAGAAAGTGAAGAAGAACGCAAAATAGAACGCAAACTCTGGAGACCCGTCGGACTCTTGGCACAAGCACTGATTTGGTATGGCGGAGCCACGCTGGTCGACTTGCCGTCCGTTACTACGACGATCCTTCTGGTGGGACTAAAATTTTTCGCAGTGGTGGCGGGGGTCTGGACAGGATTCCTGCTCATCAACCTGTTGTCCGCTTACTTGGCGCGTCAAGCACTCAAAACCGATTCTAAGTTTGACGACTTGATTATTCCCCTGATGTCGAAATCTTTGAAGGTTTTTGTGGTCACCATTGGTATTCTTACTTGTGCTCAAACTCTCAGCTTTCCCATGGCGGGGTTGCTCGGAGGAACTGCCATCGGTGGCATGGCGTTAGCTTTAGCAGCGCAGGATGCCGTGAGCAACCTGTTCGGATCCATTACCGTTTTGGTGGACAGACCGTTTGAGATCGGTGACTGGATCGTGACGGGCGAAGTTGAAGGGACTGTGGAAACGGTCGGGTTTCGCAGCACCCGAATCCGTACATTCTACAATTCCCAAATTACAGTTCCCAATAGCAACCTGACGACGGCGATTGTGGATAACATGGGCCGCCGCCGCTACCGGCGGATCAAGTCCATCCTAGGTGTGCAGTACGACACATCTCCCGCACAAATCGACGCCTTTTGCGAGGGAATCCGTGAGTTGCTCCGGCGACACCCCTACACACGAAAGGACTATTATCACGTCTACTTCAATGGGTTTAGCGACAACTCATTGAACATCTTGCTGTACTGCTTTTTGGAATGCCCCGACTGGGCGGTGGAGTTGCGTGAAAAACATCGACTATTCGTTGATATCTTGGAGTTGGCAGAACGATTGGGTGTCTCATTTGCGTTTCCGACCCGAACCCTACACCTCTACCAAGAGGAACATTCCTCTTCCAATTCCTCGCTGGACCTTTCAAACCCGGATCTCGCCGGCCAACGACTGGCCGCTTCCGTGACGGGTCCGCTGCATTCACTCCAACACCGCCCGGATGCCGTTGACTTTCCAGGACCTACCACTTTCGATGATGACCCAAAGGCGGGTTAATCGGAGAGGCAAGTCGTCAAAGAAGCCTGTTCGTCGATGAGCAACGCATGCGAACTCACAACCTTCGCTTGAGAACAGGATGCTGTAGGCCGTCCATTCCAGAATGGGCGGTGAGTGACTAACTGCTGATCCGTATTCGCAGAAGTGGCTGTTGCCTCAGCGGTATCTGCAGTGGCTGTGATTCTCTAATCCGCACCAATTTGCGATCATTTCCCTTTCAAACACATCGTGACTTACTTGTTCGGCAGGTGCATTGACGTGATACGTAAGCCATATTTGTCATCTACACTGACAGCCTCGCCTACCGCTAAACGTGCATCACCTACTTCGAGTTCCAACACCTCGTTACAAGACTTAGCAAAGTGAATGATTGTCCCCGGAACCAAACGAACAATCTCGCTAATCGGTTCCTTTTTACTGGCCAGGGTCGCCACAACGGGAACTTTCAGTTTCAACAAACTGCGTGCGTGAGGAGGCAACTTGGGCAAGTGATAATCTCCGGAACTAGCGGATGAAAGAAATTGCCACGGATCGACGATTGATGGTTGGCCCTCTGAAACGGGATCCCGCCTTGGTTATCGACCCCCGGAAGCGGCAACCTTTCTCAAAATAAAGGCCTGTCATAAGCTGACTCAGGGGAGACCGGCCGATATAATCTAGGTTGTGTGTTTTTTCCTCGTTGCGCAACCGTCATCTGCCAGCATGCCGTCTATGAATTTGGCCATCGAACAACCCGGCTCTTTTCAGCTTCCGCCTTACAAGTCATTAGAAAATGACGAGTTACGGGATCGCATTAACGTCGCCCGCCAGCAGTTGGGAAAGCAATTGTTGATTTTGGGTCACCATTATCAACAGGATGAAGTGATCGAACTGGCAGACCTGTGTGGGGACAGCTATCAACTCAGTCAAATGGCGGCCCGCAGTACGGATTGTCGATTCATCGTTTTCTGTGGGGTCCATTTCATGGCTGAGACAGCAGACATCTTGGCCAACCGCCCGGAAAAGCTAGCAGAACGCGCAGGCCACAGGGTGGCAGTCATTCTCCCTGACATGGCCGCAGGTTGTTCGATGGCAGATATGGCAGCCATCGAACAGGTCGAGGCTGCTTGGCAGGATTTGGGCGAGATTATCGACACCGATGATGTGACACCGGTCACCTACATTAACTCGGCAGCCAGTCTCAAGGCATTCTGTGGTCGGAACGGAGGCATTGTTTGCACGTCCAGTAACGCAGCAGCCGTGTTGGACTGGTCCTTTTCACGCACCAGCCGCGTGTTATTTTTTCCAGACCAGCACTTAGGCCGTAACACGGCCTTAAAGATGGATATTACCAATGCGCAAATGCCTGTCTGGGATCCCCACGATCCTGATTATGGCGGCAACTCGCAACAAGCGGTCCAAGACAGCAAAGTGATTCTCTGGAAAGGTCATTGCAGCGTCCACCAAATGTTTCGGGCTGAACATGTCCATCAATTTCGAGAACAAAGCCCCGACATCAAGATTCTGGTGCATCCCGAATGTCCACAGAAAGTCAATGATTTGGCCGATGTGTCAGGCTCCACTGGAACCATCATTCGTACGGTCGAAGAAGCAGCACCTGGCACCAAGTGGGCCATTGGTACGGAATTACACCTGGTCAATCGACTCAAGCACGAGCATCCTGAACAAGAAATCCATTTTCTATCGCCCGTCGTCTGCATGTGTGCCACCATGTACCGCATCGATCTGGCACATCTGTGCTGGAGTGTCGAAAATCTGGCTATGGGAACTCCGGTGAATGTCATTGAAGTCGACGAGGAAACCAGCCGTTGGTCACTGGTTGCCCTCGAACGCATGTTGGACGTCAAGTAAGTGGCTGAACTTGCTGGGGCTCCGGTGAGGCAGTAGGCTGCGGCTCACTCGTTTCCTGACTCAATGCCGGTAGTGAAATTCCATTCTTCCGCGCCTGCACCAACCTCAATCCTTGCCGGTTTTCAGGTCCGCAACCATCCGATTTCATATTTCACAGATGGCCTCTGGCAACGTGGAGCTGATGTATCATCCGGGCCATCGATCAACTGACAGAAGTGGTAAGCAGCAGGAATTCGAGAGGCTTGTTGGTCACCTATCCCCAATCAAAACGCAACAGGACCACCTGACTCCAACAAGTTCGTAACGCGGGCGCTCTGAACCTTGACCTGCTGGTATTAGGATCCGTCGCGCTCTCGGCAGTAGGCTAGTATGCCTTCGACGTCCGTCGGGAGTTCGCCGACAGTTGTCCCTTCTTCAACTTCTTCCTCCGTCGCGGATGCTGGTTCCTGCTCCGACTCAGAGATGTCTTCTGCCGCCGCTTCTTCAGGCGAGCTGGGTTCTTCCTCCGCCACGTCTTGACCCGAGGTGGGACTTGCGGCTTGGTTGCCACGGGCTGCCGCCAGCACATCGGCCACACTCATCGATTTCGGATCGAGGCTGGGGGGCGCAGCTGAAGTTGATGCCGCCGCAGGACCGGACTTCGGTTTGCGCGCCGCCTCCAGCACCGCAGCCACATCGTCTGCGTCCACGGTTGGAGAGTTTGACGGTGCTACTTTCGCTCCACCTTCTCCTCCTCGAGCTGCAGCCAGAATATCTTCTACACTCATCGCTTGAACATTTTTGGCAGCCGACTTGGACTGGGCACCGCTTGTCGAGAGTTTGTCCGTACGAGCCTCCGCCAGGACATCCTCCACGGACGGTTTTCTGCCGGTCGTTTTGCTGTCAGCCGCACGGGCTTTCTCCAACTCCGAAGGAGCCTTGGCTGCCGGTGTCTTCTTGGTTGTTTCATGGACAACCGGCTTATCAACCACCTTCAAAAAATCAATCTCAATATCGTACCAGCCGATGTTTTCCAAGCCATCGAATTCGACCAGAGCTCGACCATTCATGTTTACGGTTTTGACGATCCCGGTCATGTGGCCAAAACGCCGGAGTTCCGGTCGTTGTTCATCAACCGTCACATACTTGTCCGTATATTCCTGCTTCAGTTTTTCAATGTGCGCAAAAACCATCCCCAGATGTGCTCCCAACAGTTTTTTCAGTTTCATGTCAGACCTTGAATTCTGGCTCATGTTGCAAGAGAAATCAAGGCGGAGAGAAGGGCAGGATCGAGGCGGAGACGCTCAAGACCCTCGACCAGCGAGGTTTAAAAACAAACGTTGCCAGCGAGACAGGTCGCCGATCATTTTTCCCAACCCTGGCGTCAAGGTCCGGCAAGCGGAGAAAGGGCCTTGTTCACCGGGAAAGCTTCAGTGGTCGTGAAACTGCGAGACGGTTTCCCATGCCTGTTCGGGAGTTTCCACGTAGCTGATCAGATTCAGATGCTCATCGCAAATCACACCTTGGTCGGCCAGGAATTGAAAATCGACCACTCGACTCCAATATTCCTCACCAAACAAGATGATTGGAATTTCCTGCATGCGACGTGTTTGGCGAAGAGTCAACGCATCAAACAGTTCGTCGAGAGTTCCAAACCCCCCGGGAAAGACTACTAGAGCTTTGGCACGAAATAAAAAATGCATTTTGCGCAAGGCGAAATAATGAAACTGAAAACAAAGTTCGGGGGTGATGTAGGGATTGGGAGCCTGCTCCTCGGGTATTGTGATATTCAATCCCATCGATTTGCAACCCGCTTCAAACGCGCCCCGATTTGCCGCTTCCATGATACCTGGGCCGCCTCCGGTGGTGATCACATAATCGTAGCTGTCGTTGTTTTGACAGGCGACGGAGACCAAACGGGAAAACTCGCGTGCCGCTTCATAGTATTTGGATTTATCCAGAATGCTCCGGGCTCGTAAAAGACCGCGTTGGAGTTTTACATTACCCGGCGACTGCTCCAAATCCATTTTCGCTCGCGCCACCCCGTCCTGGGCTTCTTCAGCAGCCACCACTTGGGTACCGCCAAACACGACAATTGTCGAGTTGATACGTTGTTCAGATAGGATCATCTCGGGTTTGAGCAGTTCCAATTGCAGCCGGATGGGACGCAATTCACGCCGCTGCAGAAAACTGGTATCGAGTTCAGCAAGGCGATAACTGGGGGCGGCCAGTATGTCCTTCAGATTCTGTTCCGTGTCTTGCATGAGATTCGATTCCCGAGTTGACGATGGTTTGAACCGTTCATTCAGCGGCGCGTCAACATTGGATTGTACGTCAGTCTCGTGCAAATTGCTAAGTAACCATCCTCCCGGCGGTACGGGCTGGACAACACATGAAGGTTTGAGTCGAATCCCGACATTTGATCCAAACCTGTATTCGAGACAAACAACTATTTCAGCCGCAAAAAAATATCGCCTCTCCGGACCAGCGCGGACACGCCAGATTTTCCCGATAACCGACGCAACCCGATTCTGAAAACACTTTTCAGAGTATTGGACAACTCTCGTGGACAAACGCTTCTATGCCGGCATGTTTAGAAATTTTGTGCCCGCCTGTCGCGCAAGACTCCCTGCAGAAGGACCGCTCAAAGTTGACAATCCGTTCTCTGGACGAGTAGACTAAAATATGCGGGTTTTAGTAGAGGTGATCCCGCTCGGAAGGAACCAGAGGAGGTTGCGTCGTTGGCATCTTGCTGCAGGATGCATCGGTACGGCATGTTGTAAGTCGCGTCCTGAATGATTTCAACGATCCGCTTGTCTCCTTCTCTTGTACAGTCTTCCAGGCGCGCCATCGTCGATGGCAATTCGGAGCAGACAATCATGGCAAATCAAGAACTCAAGGTTGTTGGATTACAAGCCACAGCACTCTTCTGTGTAACCACCGGGTTGCTTTTAGCTGCTCTGTCAAATCAAGTGATGGCTGACGGTCCCAAGTATTCTTCAGCACCTTTGCGAGACCGCGAATTAATCAGCAACAAACTCCTTCGGAACAAACTGAAGCTTACGAAGGACAGCGTGGCACGTGGCCAATCTGATTTCGCCAGCAACCGAGAAGCCTTGGACCGCTATTACAGCAAGTACCTGTTTCCCCTAATGACTCAAACCAAAGCGATTCCACGCGTGACATCTGATCCATTGGGTGATCTGGACGTGCATCGTCGCACCCTTTTGATGGATCTCAAGGCAACGAAATCAGCGGATTTCCATGCGTACCTCTTAAAGCGTGTGTACGACGCGATGAAGTTCTTGGTCGAGAAACAGTCTTACCATCCTGCTGTCCGATACAATGCGATGTTGATTCTGGGCGAACTCAACCAAAAAGAAGAAATACGCCTGGGTTTGAATAGGTCGGCTCCCGACCCACTTCGCAAAACCTTGGGGTTTCTCAGAGATCAATTTCTGAAAGAAAATCAATTGGACACCCTCCGTATTGCTGCTCTGGTCGGCATTTTGCGCCATGTCGAACTCGACCGTCTGCGCGAACCTCCCAACCAGCCACTTTCGCCAGCTATCAAATTGCAGCTTGTAAAAATGCTAATGCCGCTTCTCGAAAAGCAAACGGCCCCTCCGAACCGTTCCGTGGAAGGACACGTTTGGATGCGCCGCCGCTGTGTTGAAATCCTAGCAGCTCTTCGCTTAACGGACAAAAGTGGTGCGGTGTCCAGTGCGATTGCGGGAGTGTTCGACGAAGATGGAGCTCCTGCCGATTTGCGTCGCACCGCGGCCGAGGCAATAGGCCAAATCGAATTGCCTCCGAAATACGCCGGCAATCCTGCGGAGCTGGCTGCAAAAGTTGTCAATTTGGTCCTGGAAGTATCCTCCCAGGAACTGGACAACCTTGATCGCTTACAAGCACAAACAAGGCGGTATACACGCCCCGATTTGGCACCTCTGGATGTAGATGAACGAAACTACGACAACGCAGCCAGGAAAAAGCGAGAGGAACCTGAATCCGATGAAGATATTCTCATGACGCTTTCTCGGCGGCGACTTTTGGTGACCTTAATCTCGGTCAACAAAGGATTGTCCGGAATTCGATCCCAGGTCGGCAGCGAAGCGAATCTTGATGATTTACAGCAATCGGTCGACGAATTGATTGGGGTTTGTAGTCGCAAACCAGAGGATGCCTCCACCTTGTACAACGATCTGAAAAAAGAGATTCGGGTACTGAAAAGCAGGCTCGCCCAGCTAGAAAACGTCCCTGAAAACTCCCAGCAAGCAGCAGTCGGCAACGAAGTCGCAGAAGCGACTGCTCCTTGAGATAGCGGTAGACGCCAAGAGGACGCTTTAGGCTGATTCGCTTTAGCGTTCAGATCTTTTCCGACAGACGGAACGGGCTTTTCTCATTCTGAGGCCCCCACCTGCGAACCAGTACGACTGTCTCTCGGTCTTGATCGCCGCTGCTCATGCCATCTCCTGAGCGCTGAACCCTTCGGCAACACTCAGCGGGGAAATTCACGCACGCACAGCGCGCCCTGGCAGGGCAAGATAGCTCGACACAAATCCGTGACACCCAAACAGAGTAAGTCCAAACAGAAGGTCGCTGCCAAGCGTATAGCGGAAGAACGGAATCGCTTGCAGGTAACATTGCCCAAGTCCTGCGATCGTCCTGGGGTGATCATAAAGATACCAGTAGCCCAGATTGGTAACCACAAAAAACAGAATTGATGCGACAAGGCTGCAACCGGCCACCCCCAAAATCGTTTGCCATGAAGAAGCCAACGGAGCACCATTTGTGGTCATCAACCGTCTTAGTACTCCACGACAAGTGACGGGCAGTGCCAACATTGCATACACCACCAGCATCATCCCCAAATGGTAGCCGCCAATCCACGCGTCACTGATAGCCATGGTGAGAAGTGGTACACTTACGGCAACCGTCCAACGACGAAAGAAAAATCCAGAGAAGAGAGCGATGGCTGTCACTGGTGCAAAATTCGGAATCTCATGCAATGACAGTCTGAGTCCTACTCCGGCTGATATAAGAAACACAAAAGCCAATGCTTCGAATTTTGAAAATCGCTTCATGGAAAAGTTCGCTCCCGACTAGTCCGTCTTATTGCTGCGAAAATGCAACCGAATTAAACAACTCTGCACGCCTCACGATTCTGTCATTTGAGTTTTTTTATCTCACGGTCCTCACCGGGTGCGATTCCGTTGACGGCCTGCAGAACGCGGCTATTGAATCCGGCCAGGATTCTCATGCATGAGACCCCTCGATTCTATTCGTAGGTGCCAAACTTCCACAAGACGTGGTCCCCGGCCGACAGGCTGCGAATCGCAAAACTTCTCTCACCCAGCTTCTGATTGACCCAATAAATCCAGTTTTTACCTTGTCCACCCTCATTCTCGAGGTCATCGATGCTGGTCAATAAGGCGATGCTTCCCGACGCTTGATATTTAAAGCGAATTCCCCTTCGATGCTTCGTTGCAACTTTCAATATATCTAGGATCGTCATCTTATCTTTCCAGTCAATCGACGTAAATTTCTTCTGGACACCGTCTCCGTAGTCAACGGTCAGTAGAACCCTTTTTACATCGGGCTGATCGGATCGCACGTCCGTTTCGACAACAGTAAGCAAGCCGATTGTCAACAGAATAAACAACCATTGCTGCAAGTTGCGCATCACCCCCTCCGTCGAAGACCCATTCATTTTTGTCATCATTTTTGCATCGGATCACTTACATACCTGGCTCCGCCAATCGCAATCGCTTCCCTGGTGACCATGATCTGACTTCCGGGAGCCGGCAGATCGTGAACCTTTGAGTTATCAGCTTTTTCGGTTTGGTTGGCAACGTCTGGGTGGGCGTAGAATTTTTCTTTTTTGTGATATTTCACAGCCTTAGAACCCTACTTGTCGGCACATTCTTCGCCCGATCGTTGATGACCCCGCCGGCAGCCGTTGGGCGCGATGCTACCAGGGTTGAAAAGACGTTCTCCAGAACCTCTCGCTACAGGAACATCACTGGGCTTTCCGCTACCCTGGCAAATCGTTACCTTTCAGGGATCACCGAGGGATCAGGCATTTGCCGGTTCACTCTTCCCGCAAGAGGCTCGCCCCATGGTTGCAACTAAATTGGACAATTTCACTCTCACATACCCTGAATCCGATCTAGCGCTGTTGACGTTTGATGTACCGGACAAGGGTGCCAACATCCTGTCTCGGAACGTGCTGGCAGAACTCTCGCAGCACCTGGATTCGCTAGAGCAGCGTGATGATTTGGCCGGTTTGATCCTCATCTCAGGTAAACCCGGCATGTTCGTGGCAGGTGCCGACCTACGCGAGTTCGCTGCTTCATTAAACGTGCCGCGCGAAGACGTCGTTGAAACCTGCCGAAATGGCCAAAATCTTTTTCGCCGGCTCTCCCAGTGCCCATTTGTCACGGTCGCTGCCATCGACGGAATCTGTGTCGGGGGCGGAGCGGAACTCGCCAGCTGGTGTGACCGCAGAATCATGTCCGACGAACCACGTACCGAGTTTGGATTTCCCGAGGTCCAGTTAGGACTCTTCCCCGGTTGGGGCGGCACAGCACGTTCGTCCAGAATTGTCGGTCTGGGAAATGCCGTGGAACTAGTGACCGGCGGCAAATCCATCGATTCCCGTGCGGCCACCAAAATGGGTTATGCAACCGCCGTAGTTTCAAAGGATCAATTACTCAACACGGCGATTCAGCTTGTCCGCTTAGAACAACAAAGTGGAAATTACCTAAAAGATCGAGAACGCTGGCGTGGTCCTATCGATGTCAACGAGACTGAACTCGGATTTCTTGGTATCACGGCCTCCGCCTATATCCAAGATCAAACCAAGGGTAACTATCCGGCTCCCTTAGCGGCCTTAGAGGTGATGTTGGGGGCGGCCAGTCAGGATGTCGATACGGCGTGCCAAATGGAAGCCGACGGCATGGCGGCGTTGTTCGGATCACCGGTCAATGCGGCACTGTTGAATATTTTTTTCCTCACCGACCGTAACAAAAAGGACACCGGTGTAAATGTCGCAGGTGTGAGTACGGAAAAAATCAAGTCGGTTTCCGTGCTGGGATCCGGAATCATGGGCGCCGGGATTGCCGCGGCCAATGTAAAACGGGGAATTCCCACCGCCATCACTGACATCTCATCCGAGGCTGTAGCACGGGGGATTCAGGAAATCATCAAAGAAGTGGCGTACAACAAAGCGACCCGTGGGCCGGACGTTGAGCGAGCCATGAAATATTCCGCCATGATTAATGGCACGCTCTCTGACGAAGAACTGGTTTCAGCCGATCTCGTCATCGAGGCGGTCGTGGAAAATGCGGACATCAAGCAACAATCCTATCAGCGCCTGGAGTCGAAAATGAAACCAGACGCGATCCTGGCATCCAACACATCCACAATTCCGGTTACAGAATTAGCCTCACAACTGCAACGTCCCGAGCGGTTTTGCGGAATCCACTTTTTTAATCCCGTCCGCCGCATGAAGCTCGTGGAGGTCATTCGCGGTGACAAGACGAGCGACAAAACGGTCGCCACCGCAGTGGCCTATGCAAAACAAATTGGAAAATCACCCATTGTCGTCAATGACGGGCCTGGATTCCTGGTCAACCGGCTCCTATTTCCTTACATGCAGGAAGCGCTCGAGTTACTTTCTGAAGGCGCCGATATGAAAGCCATCGAACGGGCGGCCAAAAAATTTGGTATGCCCATGGGTCCCATCGAGTTGTACGACATGGTGGGAATTGACACGGCTCTCTACGCAGGAAGCACGATGGCTAGTGCATTCCCCGAACGTGTTGTCTCCTCACCGATTCTGGCAGCCATGGTCGATGCGGGTCGCCTGGGTCGCAAAAGCGGAGTCGGGTTTTATTCCTACCAAAATCGCAAACAAAAACCCGCACCCGATGCGACGCTTTCGAACATTTTGGAACCCCATTTGAGCTCTGCAGGGCCTAAAACGTTCTCTGTGGAAGAGCTGACGTCACGCTTGTTCATGCCCATGTTACTCGAAGCAACCCGAGTCCTGGAAGCAAGAATTGTGCGGGACGTGCGCGATGTCGATTTGGGATTAATCTTTGGGATCGGGTTTCCACCGTTCCGGGGGGGGTTGCTATTTTGGGCCGATACGATGGGTGCCGCAAGTATCGTCGAGCAACTTAAACCATTGGAAGAATTGGGACCGCGATTCCAACCAACCGACCTACTCCTATCCATGGTACCCGACGGCGACAAATTTTACGCAGAACCATAGAACCGAATTGCCGCCCCGAAGACCCCGTTCACAACTTCAGACAGATCGAGGCCCATGGCCGGTAAGGGTCGAATCAAGAAAAGCTGGGATGTTCATCGGGGTGAACGTAGTTCTTTTTGTGATGGCAACATGCTATTGCTCCATATATTATTCTCTCCTGGAGACTCAATATGTCCTCCGCCGTTGTGATTGACTGTGTCCGCACACCTGTTGGCCGAGCTCATCAAGAAAAGGGGTATTTTCGCAACGTCCGCAGCGACGACTTGGCCGTTGCCTGTGTTAAGGCACTGCTGCAGCGTACTGCCATTGACCCAGCCGCCGTCGAGGACGTGACGATGGGGAACACCCAACAGACCATGGAACAAGGTCTGAATGCGGCACGAAATATCGGGCTGATGGCCGGGCTGTCAGTGCAAACGGGCGGTGCCACGATCAATCGTCTCTGTGGAAGCAGTCTGCAAGCCGTGAACCAGGCCGCGCATTCTATCGCAGCCGGAGCGGAAGACGTACAGATTGCAGGAGGCTTGGAACACATGCAGCACCTGCCCATGGATCACGGACTGGATCTCAACCCCAAGCTATTCCATCGCACGTCACAAGCCGCTTTGCACATGGGGATCACGGCCGAATTTCTGGCTCAAACCCAAGGTATCTCACGTGCAGACCAGGACAACTTTGCACTCTCCAGCCATCAAAAAGCTGCAAACGCACAGCAGCAAGGAGCTTTCAAATCCGAGATGATATCGCTCACAGGAAGCGATGAAGAAGGCAATCTGATCTTGGTCGATCACGACCAGTGTGTGCGCTCCGACACAAGTATCGACGCACTGGCCGCCTTAGCCCCCGCTTTTATGCCCAAGGGTGGAACGATCACCGCCGGCAACAGTTCACCGTTGAATGACGGTGCCGCGGCCATGCTCGTCATGTCAGCGGAAAAAGCAAATCAGTTAGAACTAACCCCCCTGGTTCGAATCCGCGCCACAGCGGTAGCCGGAGTCGAACCGTCGATCATGGGAACTGGTCCCGTGCCAGCAACCACTAAAGCTCTCCGTCGTGCCGGCTTGGAACTCAAGGACATGGACCTCATCGAGCTAAACGAGGCATTCGCCGCCCAAGCATTAGCCTGCATTCAAATGCTTGATTTGGACCCGAAAAAAGTAAACGTTCGGGGCGGATCCATCGCGATTGGTCACCCTCTCGGTGCCAGTGGCGCCCGTATTGCCACCACACTGATTCACACCATGTTGGACCAAGATGCGAAATTCGGTCTGGCAACAATGTGTATCGGCATGGGTCAAGGCATTGCGACGATTTTTGAGCGGATCTAGTCCCCAAGTCCGCACAGCTGAATACTCTTACATGTCAAAACGATAAATTCCAGAAACGTTCATCGACCCCGACACGGGGAGTTCCAAACAATTCGTTCACCGAATATGAATGACACGATCATCTCACTTTGGGCTCGCCGCGTTCGTCGGGACCTCAATCAACGAGCCTTATGGGTTAAGCAGGGGAATGCTTTTCAAGGATTGACCTGGGAACAAATTGCTCACGATGTACAACGTTTGTCAGCCGCTCTCGTCAGCCTGGACATACAACCAGGTGATCGAATTGCTCAAGTCTCCGGCAATTGCTACGAGTGGTTGATCTCGGACCTGGCAATCCATGTCGTGCAGGCGGTACACGTTCCTATCCACGCAACTCTTTCTGGTGAACAGATTGTCTGGCAAATAATGCACAGCGAAGCCAGATTGGCCTTCGTTTCCGATAGACATCAAGCGGAAAAAATTGCATCGGCTGGTAAATCGTTGCCTGCCGGGCTGAAATTCATCGGTTACGAATCCGATCAGCTGAGTGTCGCTGACCATCAGGTTCTTCGTTGGTCCGACGTCATCGACTCGGAAGATCGCTCTCAGGGGGCATCGTTGCTGGAGCAAGCAGTTCAAGAGTCAGACCCGCTCAGGCTAGCCACCATACTCTACACGTCAGGAACCACCGGAGAACCCAAGGGAGTCATGCTGAGTCAGGGTAATCTGGCATCCAATGCATGCAGCATGAGTGCCGTTTATGGAATGGAATCCGACGACTTGCGTCTGAATTTTCTTCCCTTAAGCCATATCTACGCCCGTACGTGCGATCTTTACGCTTGGATTGCCGGCCAGGGCGAACTGGCGCTGGCCGAAAATCGTGACACCGTCATCGCCGATTGCCGCATGCTCAAACCCACCATGCTCAACGGGGTTCCTCACTTTTATGACCGCATCTATCGCCATCTGACTGCACAGGGGCAGGATTTAGAGGAGCATCACCTTCGCCAGATGCTTGGCGGGCGCATTCGCAAATGTGGTTCCGGTGGAGCTGCACTTCCTGACCATCTGTCCGACTTCTTCCATCACAACGACGTGCCGCTTTATCAAGGTTACGGGTTAACCGAGACAGCTCCCGTCCTGGCAACGGCAATGGCTGACGCTTGGAAGCGCGGAACCGTGGGACAACCCTTATCGACTGTCGAAATTCGGATCGCGGATGATGGTGAAATCGTGGTTCGCGGTCCCAACATCATGTTGGGATACTGGCAGAACGAGAAAGCGACGGCTGCCGTGTTGCAAGATGGTTGGTTTTCTACTGGAGATCTGGGCCAGATTGATAACGACGGCTACCTCAAGATTACTGGTCGCAAAAAGGAACTGATCGTCACTGCAGGAGGCAAAAACATTGCCCCCGTACATCTGGAATCACTTTTGACTCGGGACCCTTTGATTCAACAAGCCGTCGTTATTGGCGAAGGTCGCAGATATTTGACGGCCCTGGTCGTTCCCGAAGAAAATATGCTGCTGCAAGCAGCGCACAGGCGCGGTGTTCACCGTCCGGAAGAATCCTCTTATGACATTCCCGAATTGCGGGAAATCATCAGATTTTGTATCGAGACACAGCTGGCGGAAGTATCACAGCATGAAAAGATCGGCGAATTCTTACTACTGGCTCGTCCTTTTAGTATCGAGCAAGGAGAGTTGACACCCAAACTGAGCCTACGACGACATGTCATTGAACAAAACTACCGTTCAGAAATCGAGAGAATGTATAGTAGCTGATCCGCTGTCATGCGCCGGCCGTGGGCGTGTTAAATCCTGGAGCGAGGGACTTGATACGTTTATCCTGAACCTGTACCTGCTCAAATCATCCAGTCGCTAGAGACCCCACAAGGCCGTCGATCCAAGATGTCCCGCTGTTTGGAGTTGCAAATATACGGAATAAACTGCCTGTGACGAATCGTTTGTTAAGCCATGGTATATGATTGTGTTGCGAACAGTCGATCCATCCTCTTGCCCAGGGAATCTCGGGGTTCACATGACTACTAAGGCACCTGAAACCCAAGACCACAGCAGTCTTCCAGAATCGGCAGCTAGCAATAAACCGTCTTTTGCCGAGACCGCTCTACAATTGGGTGGCAAGAGCGAAGAAGAGTCGCGTCGCACCGGGGCGATTGATAAGGCGGACGACAACGTCGAGTCGCTCTTCAAACCGCAGTACCAGACCGTCAACAGTCCGGCTCATCGGGCCGTCTGGGACAGTGCTGTACCCATCGACGAATTCCTGACGGTCGATGATCAGCCAGCGGACGAATTGCAACAGGTCATGCGTCAATCGATAGAAGTCGTCACAAAACACCGCACCGCGGGCACGCTCTTGAACGACGATCAAAAGATCAGCGAACCCGTTTTGTCTGAATTAGGTGGAGTTGGATTTTGGGGTCTGCTGGTCGACAAGCAGTATGGTGGCTCAGGGGCTCCGTTCCGAAATTTCGCTCCATTCTTGACACGCATGGCAATGGCAGATCCCACCGTGGCCGGCTTAGCCTCAGTCCACGGTTGCATTGGTGCGGTCGATCCGGTGCGAACATTTGGTAACGATGACCAAAAACAACGTTATCTTCCTCAACTCGCCAGTGGTGAAAAACTATCCGCATTCGCGCTCACGGAACCTTGTGCGGGGTCCGACTTGACGGCACTACGCACGCGAGCAGTACGAGAGGGGGACAGTTATATTGTCAATGGAGAAAAACTCTTCATCACCAACGTGGTTCCCGGGCGAACGATCGGCTTAGTGTGTCTTATCGATGATGCTCCTGCTGTTTTAGTTTGCGACTTGCCTGCATCAGAGAATGACCACTTTCAACTCCGGAAATATGGCTTATGGGCTCTGAAGCACACCTATAATCGAGGCATCATTTTTAAGGATTTTCGAGTTCCGGCGGAAAACTTGCTGTCACCCATTCGCGGAAACGGGTTAACAATCGCCTATCACGGGTTGAATCTGGGAAGGATCTCGCTGTGTGCCAACGCGGCAGGCACAATGCGTTTGATGATGGCCAGCATGATCCCATGGGCTCGATTTCGAGTGACATATGGCGAAACGATTTCTCGACGAGAACTGGTAAGCCGGCGGTTAGGCCATCTGGCCGGTTTGATCGTCGGTTGCGATGCGCTGGTCGCCTGGTGTTCCGGTTTGATCGATAGGGGGTACCGAGGTGAAATGGAATGCATCGTGGCCAAGATTTTCGGTAGCGAAGCACAAAAAGAGGCCGCCATCGAATTGTTCATGAAAACACATGGCGGTCGCTCTTTCCTGCATGGCCATCTTCTAGGTGACAACGTGCATGAATATCTGGCTCCCTGCATCTACGAGGGCGAAGGAGAGATGCTGGGCATGGCGTTTTTCAAATCGCTGGTGAAACATCACGGCACCCAATATTTCGAGCCGATCGGAAAAGCACAGGCCGCAGCGGGAATCAAGAGACCCAATCCTTTGAATCCGGCTCATGCCTGGGCGTTAAAAGGTGCCCTGGGGCCTTACGCAAAATGGTATCTGGGCCAGCGCTGCCGACTGAGCTCGAAACCGTCTTTACCACCCATGCCCGGTCCCCTACAGGAGCATGCTGCATACGCGGCCGAACAATTGAATCATTCGCCACTGGAAATCAGCGGTACAATGCGCAAACATCAGCTTAAGCTTGCTGATCGCCAATGCCGAATGTCAGAACTGTCGGCTCGTATACAGAAGCTGATCGTTATTCTCTGTACGAGCTTATACGCCGCGCAGCAGGCAGATGAAGTCATACAGGACGCAGCCGATGTGCTCTGTCAAGACCTGACTCGCCAACTGACTGGTCAGAGGCCGTCGGACCAGTACTTCCGATCTGCAACCCGACTGGGTGAAACCATCGTGGACGGAGGCTTTCAATCCATTGCGGGGCTTTCAGCCGATGAAATCCTCATGCCCTACGACTGACCACTTTCTCATTCTTCCGTCACGGTGACCTGTTCCATGGTGTCGTTCTGAGCAATCGAATCAACGACATCCTGCCCTTCGATCACGTTACCAAACACCGAATGCTTGTCGTCCAGCCATGCTGTCTCGACGTGGGTGATGAAGAACTGGGATCCATTCGTGTTGGGACCCGCATTGGCCATCGATACCACGCCCGGGCCGCTATGCCTGAGGTCTTCATGAAACTCGTCTGCAAAATTGTATCCAGGCCCACCAGTCCCTGTTCCCTGCGGACAACCGGTTTGAATCATAAATTTGTCCAGCACTCGATGAAATTTCAATCCGTTGTAAAAGCCTTCCCCAGCTAGTTTTTCAAAATTTTGAACCGTCTTGGGAACCTTGTCTTCGTGCAGTTGAAACCGGATCGTACCTTTGTTGGTGGTGATTGTCGCCACTTTCATGCTTGCTTCCTTTTTTCCTGAAATACTTTTACAACCATTCGCGGTTGTGACTATCCTACCTCCCTTGGTCGGCTTCGTCAGTACCACGTGTGATGGATTTCCGCTGCGGCTCACTACAATTTCCAATCAGGATGGCGCCCGCTCCCCGACTTGTGAAACCCAGCTTGCCCCCAGTCACACGGAATCGTTACGCCTTGGGTGGCAAAACATTTCCGGACATGACTTTTCAACTCCTTCTGCGGCGGGGTGGCCCCTGGGTTCTAGATCGGACAGAATAACGTTTTCCTGGCCGTTAGTAGGCGTCAAACGACGACGTGCGTGGAAAGGTAATCATCGTGGGGAAATCGAAAAGAGTGTATCTGGCAGTCGATCTGGGTGCCTCCGGTGGTCGCGTGCTGGCGGGCATCTACGATGGAACGAAGCTCACGATTCGGGAATTTCATCGATTTAGCAACGGTCCCGTCCAAGTAGGTGATCGACTCCACTGGGATTTACTTCGACTGTGGAGCCACATCCAGGAAGGCCTCCTGGCTGCCTCCGTCCAGTTATCTCGGGAATCTATCGCCTCCGTGGGTGTCGATACATGGGGCATTGATTTCGGTTTACTGGGACCTCACGACGAACTCTTGGGAAATCCTTATTGCTACCGCGACCGGCGCACCTTGGGTGTCATGGAGGAGGTTTTCAAACACGTCGGCGCGGAAGAAATCTTTCGTGAAACAGGCCTCCAGTTCATGCCGTTCAACACCCTGTTTCAACTCTTCGCTTGGAAACAAAGTGGATCGCCGCTGCTCGCCGGGGCTGAAAGTTTGTTGCTGATGCCCGATCTGTTTCATTGGTTGATGACCGGCGAAAAAGCCAACGAAATGACCAACGCCACGACCACCCAGTTTTACAATCCCCGCACAGGTCGTTGGGCATGTGATCTGCTGGAAAAGCTCGGATTGCCTACCCATGTCTTGGGAAACATCGTGCCTCCCGGTACAAGTTTAGGTCGTTTACGCAAAAATGTGGCCGAAGCAACTGGGCTAACAGACACGGAGGTCATCCTCCCGGGCACGCACGACACAGCGAGTGCCGTACTGGCCGTCCCCGCGCGGGAGGGTGTCGAACAAACCAGCTGGTGTTACATCAGCTCGGGCACCTGGTCTCTGATGGGGATTGAATCGCCCCAACCGATCGTGACGGATCTCTGCCGTGAACTGAACTTTACCAACGAAGGCGGCGTCGGAAATACAACGCGTATTCTGAAAAACATTACCGGCTTGTGGCTGGTTCAAGAGTGCCGACGCATTTGGAAACAAAACGACAAAGACGTCAGCTGGGAAGAGCTGGTTTCATTGGCGCAGAAAGCCGAGCCACTGCAAAGTTTCATCGTGCCGAACGATGATCGTTTCGTCGCCCCCGACAATATGCCGGAAACGATCCGCGACTACTGTCGGCAAACGGGGCAACCGGTACCAGTGGACCAAGGCGCTCTCGTGCGTTGCGTGCTGGAAAGTCTGGCTCTGATGTATCGCCGGGTGCTCGGATTGCTCGAACAACTCGCCAGAAAGCGACTCGACACGGTACACATCGTCGGAGGAGGCACCCAAAATCGTATGTTGTGCCAGATGACGGCGGAAGCCTGCAATCGCCACGTGCTGGCAGGTCCGGTCGAAGCCACGGCAATCGGCAACATCATGATGCAGATGGTGGCGAGTGGCGAAGTGAATTCGATCGCGGATGCACGTGCAGTGATTCGCGACAGCTTTCCAGTGATAGAATATTTACCTGCCGACCCGGCCACTTGGGACGAGGCATTTGGTCGCTTTCAACAATTACCCGGTTAAGAATATTATCACTGGTTGTTGCAAAACATTTGTTCCGATAGGGCTCGTGTTCGCCAACCTGATCCGCCTCACCGTACGTTTCCATTTTCCTTGTTGACCGGTGGCAACGTCGATCTGCCCGCTGCTGGTTCGAGTGTCTTAATCCTTTTCCAACAGCAAAAAACCAGGAAGTCGACAAACCTTGCCGTCTTGATCAACACAAGCGATCGTCGTTTCTCCTTCAACGAGTAACGTGCCTTTCCTCGTCAGCTCATAATGATGTTCGAGTCGTGCACCTCGAATGTGTGTGGTCGTTGTTTTTAAGGTTACAAGATCGTCATAGCGGGCGGGATGAAAATAACGGCAGGCTATTTTGGAAACAACCAACATTTTCCCCGACGCTTCGAACTCTCGATAGTTTGTCCCATTCGCCCTTAGCAACTCGATACGTCCCATTTCGAAGTAATTCAAATAATTGGCATGATGAACATGGCCCTGTGCATCCGTCTCTTGATATCGCACGCGAATCTGAATCTCATGTTCTCGTAGCATCGCAATTCCTCACCATGGATTAACACTAGAAGAATCCGTTCTTCAACAATGGTTCCTATTGTGATTTTGTGGACCGTTTTCAGTATGCAACCAGCCTGCCGGTGTCTGCTGACTGCCCGGAGAGAGTTGATGGCCAGGCAGAGGTCCCTGACCCACCGAATGAAACTGAACTCGACCCACACCAGGACTACCTACAGACCGCCAACTCTCGATGGTAACCTGAGCTATTCTGAACAGGAACCCAAAGTCATTTGTCCATCCACCAAACACCACTGGGCAATTGTAATTGACGGCGGCTACCTCGATACGTATAGTTGGAAAAGCAGCCCCAGGTTTTCCCACAAAGGCCTCTATGCGTATTGGTGAAGGCGCCAGCACCGATTTCCAGACAATGCGTGGGCGCGATTACCCTTCGCTACGTCAATTCACGGTGTTTCTCGAGAATCGGGTAGGACAGTTGCTGGGAATCATCCGTCGTTTTAAGGGTAGTAAAGTACGGATTGTTTCGCTCTCGATCCACGATTCAACCGAATGTGCTTTCGTCCGATTTCTTCTCAGTCACCCCGAGCAGGGCCGCGAGATACTGGAACGTGCTGGTTTGGCTCTGGTAGAATCCGAACTCATCGGTGTCGAACTGCCGGTAGGTCCCCAACCGCTGCTGCAAGTCTGTACAGCTCTCTTACAGGCCGAAGTCAACATCGTTCAAGCATATCCCTTGTTACTTCGCCCCCACGGTCGACCCGCGGTGGCCTTGATGGTAGATAACATCGAAATGGCAATGGATACACTGAACAGAAAACACTTCCAAATGATCACAGAGGGAGATCTGGCGGACGTCGATTGAAGGGCCGTTTCTTGATCTTCTTAGACCACCAGCCAAAGTTAATGTGTCGATACCGGGTGCACCGCCGCCCACCTTTAAAGACATTCCGCCACCCCGGGCCGAACGAGTCGTTGGATCAATGCGTCGCATGACGACATTTTCCTGTCAAAAAAAATGACTCGAAGAAGTCGAAATTAGATTCCCGCCTCTGCACCTGGATCTCTGACGCCATGGCAATCAATATAACCTGTTCGGGATGCAACACGCGGTTCAAAGTCAGTGACAAGTATGCCGGCAGGAAAGGTCCTTGCCCCAAATGCAAGAACCAGATTGAAATACCTCACAAAGAGGAACAAATCGTTGTTAAAGCGCCTGAGGAATCCAATGGACCACAAAGTGCCACCGACCAACCCCTACTGACACCTATTGAACGACATGAAACGAAGCCCGATGCCTTGGTGATTACCGTCGTTGCCGGGGGAATTCTCTTATGCCTAGCATTGGCATTATGCGTACGCTTCTACGCCAAAGACGATATTTCTTACGTCATCAAGGCCATGGGAGCGATTCTTGTTGCCCCCCTGTTCTCCTGGCTCGGATACGGATTTTTGCGCGACTCGGAACTAGAGCCCTATCACGGAATCAGCCTATGGCTGCGCTTGGGAATCTGTTCGGTTATCTATCCTTTGTTATGGGCCGGATTCGCAATGGCGCGTCCCATTTTTTTTGGTGACAATCCGTTGGATTCATGGAATCTGCTGATCTTGGCATTTCCGTTTCTCTGCTTGGGAACGTTGACTTCGTTTGCGAGTCTTGATTTAAATTCGACAAATGCTTTTCTTCACTACGCATTTTATTTACTCGTCACCATTGCGTTACGACTCCTGGTTGGACTTCCGGCCTATTAAAGAACCGGCCAAGATCGGTTCTCCACTGAAATTGCCAAGCCATCATGGCTGGTCAAATTCTCAAAAAAATGTTCCTGAAGGTCATCGGTGAGCCAGTCCCACGGACATTTTATTCCACAGGGCCAGTGTGCCCGGAATGATTTTCGAATTACGCTGGCCGTCACAGGGTGTGCAAAATCCGTGGTACAATCCGCATTGATTTTTCCGGCCCAAACAGTCGTTCTGCAGTCTCCATGAAGTTGGAATCCAATCATGACAGCCAAACGATGGACTTTAACGGATTATGGCACCAGAACTCATGTCGATACGCTGGAACTTTCACAACGAGAACTGGGAACTGCAGCCTTGGACTGTACGGTTGGAAAACGGACCCTACGGGGCGGTCTCTCGGAGGGCGTAGAAATTGTCGAAGTAGACAATGGCACATGCCAATTCACCATTCTTCCCACGCGCGGGCTCAGCATCTGGAAAGCTCGCATCGAAACGTTGCCGCTGGGATGGAACTCTCCCGTGCGGGGCCCGATCCACCCCGATTTTGTACCCCAGGAAGAAGCCAACGGATTGGGGTTTCTGGATGGATTTGACGAACTCCTAGTACGCTGTGGTTTGCTGAGCAACGGTGCTCCCGAGTTTGACCCAAGGGGACACTTGCGATATCCCCTGCATGGTCGCGTAAGCAATCGACCTGCGCACCGATTAGAAGTCTCGTGCGACCAGGAAACCGGCGAGATCGCCATCGAAGGTGAAGTCGACGACCGTCGGTTTCACTGCTGGAACCTGCGATTGTCATCACAACTGAGAACCAGGCCCGGAGAGCGCGGGTTCCGAATCGTCGATTGCATCACAAATCTGTCAGCACGTCCAAGTTGTGCTCAATTACTCTACCATGTCAATTCTGGGAGGCCTTTGTTGCAAGAGGGAAGTCGAGTAGTGATTCCATTTCAACGTGTCGTGCCTCGTGACGCACGGGCTGCAGAAGACATCGCCACATGGGACACCTATCAAGGACCCCAGGAGGCGTATTCTGAACAGTGCTATTTCTGTCGTTTAACAGCCGACCAGCAGGACATGACGCACGTCATGCTTCGTAATGCTGCGGGAGATCGTGGTTTGAGCATGCACTGGAATATCACTCAGCTGCCATACTTCACCGTTTGGAAGAATACAGTCGCGGAAGAGGATGGCTACGTAACCGGCTTGGAACCCGCGACCAATTTCCCTAATCAACGATCCTTCGAGGAAACTCATGGTCGAGTGTTACAACTTCCGGCACGTGGTTCTGCAATCTTTGAGTTGCGACTAGAAGGCCACGTCGATGCTACACAGGTCGATCGGGCAGCGGAACAAATTTCTAGCTTGCAAGAGGGTACGAAACCCGAGGTGCTGTGCAAACCACACCCCGAATGGTGTGGTACATCTTCAGAATCTGATTGACGTCCAGCACCATTTTCATTCGGTTGACGTCGTACAATGAGTTCTGTTCTATTCCGATGGTTCAGCATCTTTCGAAGACGGAGTCGGGAAGTGGGTTGCCGGCAACGTGTATTCCATCCATTGCTCTGCAGTCCACTGTGCAGATTTTTCCCCGCAGACTCGCTTTACAATGTGCAGAGCCCCGTCGATCCCGGCCGTGACACCAGCGGTTGTTATGATTTTACCGCTGTCGACAAATCGCTCTCCTGATACGACTTCACATTTGGGTGCCGCCCGCTTCAGGGAGGCAATACCCCAGCGATGCGTGGTCGCTTTGACCCCATCCAAGAGGCCGGCATCTGCCAGGAGAAAAGCCCCCATGCAGACGGACATCACCACCTCAGCTTTGGCAGCAGCTGTTTTCAGCCACTCTCTTCCCGCCTGGCCAACATTACTCATACCACCTCCCGGGACGACGATTATGTCTGCCTGGGGAATGTCGGAGACACTAAAGTCGGGTGTCACCTGAATACCTCCCATCGTGCGTATCGGATTGCCACCCTCGGAAACTGTCAGTACCCGAAACGCTTTGCCGTATTCGGCAACAATAAACACCTCCGCCGGCCCAGTGAAGTCTAGCAGTTCGACGCCATCGAAGATCAGGACGGCAACCGTTTTTGTGTTTGTCTGGAGATCATTCTGGCCAACCAGTTCAGACTGCATTCCAACCAGAACAACGACAATCATCAAAGGGGCGAGGGGGAGCTTTTTCATCGGCCTTTTACTTTCACGAATCGCCTTTGAGTTTAACGGTACGAGCTGCAATGTAACCTATCAAACCACCAACAAAATAGGGTGGAAAGTCCCACCACGAAAATGAATTGCCTAACAAGAGTTGACCGGACCAGTTGCTACGGACCCACTCCAGGAAAGGCGGGTGCCACAATTGCAACACTTCGACGCAGCAGGTGACAAACACGACCGCGCCGGCAACAGTTGCCGAAGAGGCACCCGGCCACACCACAAGTACCAGAATCGTCCAGAAACCCACGTAAAACACCCCGCCGGCTTGGAACCGCACCCAGGTTTCGCCAGGTCCCGTGTAGACCTTTGTCGCCAACCCCAGCACGATCCATGGGACCAACAACCATGCCAAACACCGTCTTGACTTCGCGATTGCTTGCGTGATTTGCAGGTGCTCCCTAAAAAAGGCCTCTTTTGAATAGCTCCCAATCGAAAATGGCACCCAAGTCACAAGGGACAGGCAACCAAATTACGAGAACATGTTTTTCGCGGAATATCGTTTCTGGCGCCAGTTCTCTCGCACTCCTCCTTCTAGCAGCCCGCTGGACGATGGAGCGCTTTCACAAGATCTAGTCGGCTTCCGCGTAAATTTCGTCAAGCGTGGCGAGCGCCTCCCAGGCCGCGGGGAAACCGGCGTACGGAGCGATCTGAAGTAATGTTTCTGTGATTTCTTCTCGCGAAGCGCCATTTTTGATAGCCATGCGAACGTTAAGATCCAGGGCTCGGGGACGTCCCATAGCCGCCAGAGCAGCAATCGTCACTAAACTGCGGGATTTCAAATCCAGCGTTGGCCGGCTCCAAATTTCGCCGGCTAAAAATTCGACAACATAGTTTTCAAAGTCGGGCGAAATCCTGCGCCATGCTGCGCGCATGTCGGCAGCTGGTTGAGAACCCATCATTTTTTCAATCAGGGCCGCGCCCTTTTCTTTTCTCTGGTGAATGTCCACTTGCAATCTCCGTCCGTTTGAAAAATTGGAACCCCGACGTGTTTGCCAGCAGTCCTAAACGTTAAACCGGAACAACAACACATCACCTTCTTCGACAATGTAATCCTTCGGCTCCTGACGAACAAGATTTTCGGCTTTCATTTCACGTTCGCCACCGAGTCGGATCAAGTCTTCGCTCTTCATTGTTTCCGCTCGAATGAAACCGCGAGCCATATCCGTGTGAATATTTCCGGCTGCCTCCATCGCGGAAGCACCTTTACGTAGCAACCAAGTACGAACCTCCTTGTCACCTGCAGTGAAGAAAAGTAATTGATTGGAGATATCCATCAGCATCCGCAACAAACCATCTCGATCCGTTGCCTGGATCTCCATCTCGCTTAAAAATTGTTTCCGCTCTTCTGGTTCGAGTTGGGTGAGTTCAAGCTCCAACCGCAGCGACACAGCAACACAGGTTCCTTCCCCGGGTACCTGAGCCACGAGGGACTCTGTATCCGTAGCATCTTCTGCGACATTCAGGATGACAAACCGTGGCTTTTGTGTCAGCATTTGAAATGAACGCGTCATCCTCTGCTGTTCATCTGTCAGTTCGTTCAACTGCAGGCTTTCTCCTCGCCCGAGGGACTCCGCAATGGGCTCCAAGGCTGCCAGCTCTGCTTGTTGCTGGTCGCGATCGGGACGTGGTTTTTTTATCGACTCGCGCAAGCGGTTAATCCGTCCTGTAACGATCTCTAGATCCGCCAGCAACAGGTCTTCGTCGAAGCTTTTCAAATCCGATATCGGGTCGGCATCCCGTTCAAAAGCCGCCACGACTACGACCAGGCAACCCGCTTCGCGGATTTGTGCCAAACGAGCCGCGTTGCCCTCGTGCGTACGGCTCAGACCAGGAGTATCCACAAATTCCAACTGCGCCAGGGTAATTTTTTTGGGATGGTAGATTTCACACAACGGTTCCACACGTTGATCGGGTATCACGGCCATGGCTGACTGAGACGAGTGGGCCAATGCGGGATCAGGTGTGATTTGGGTAAGCCACTCAAACAGAGTGCTTTTTCCAGAACCTTGATAACTAACTAGTCCGATTTTCATTTCGATGCCCAGGGGTTACGAGGTCAAAGGACGGCCGACTGGGATTCGAAGAAAACAGAGGTGCTAGAGGACAGTCCCCAATCCGCAACTTCAACGACCCAATCGTAGTCTATTATTCATCTGACGAACGGATTGACATCGACCGTGCCACGGTCATCCCAACAAATCATGAAAGATTGGTTGCCTTCTTCACGGGAAAACGAGAGAGACACTTGGGGCCCCAAGATGCATGTAACTATCAACCCTGGCAAAAGACTTCAATTCCCGCCAGGGTCAACAGGAAAAGCAACCAGCCAGCCAGCAAGAGACCGCATACCACCAGAAAAAAAACGTTGCGGCGAAATGGACGAGGTGCAGGGAAGTGCCGCTCACCAAGGGCCTGCACCTCCTGCACACGTTCCGCCGGACCGGGATTGCCAGTCACCGCGACCCCCAAACGCTGCTTATTGAGTTTAGCCATGGTGGCCCGTCCTACTTACTCGGGCAATGAAATATCAAAATTTTGCTGGAATGCTGCCTCAAAATCAAAGATGTCGTCAAAATCTTTTCGTTGATCCGATTCCGACTTTTTCATCAACTTTTCGCCAATCATGTTGTAGACCACCTCGCCAAAGTCGCTGGTGCTGGTCAATCCCCAACTGTTCAAAACCGTCTTGGCCATATAGCCGTATTGGTCCAACGCATATTTTCTGAGCGCTTCGCAGAGTTGCTGACCCGTCAGATGTTTTTCTCTCTCTGTCTCAGGGGAACTCTCTACCTCGTCTTCGTCAGCACCGACGTGTAAAACATCCTGGGCGTAGGTTAACCCATCACGAACGAACAAGTAGGCATCCAGTTTGTATCTCAAATCACTTTCAACCAGTTTCATCAGAATCAGTTGAGCATCGGACATGGCGTCATACCTGGAGTCGGTTGTGTATTATAGGACGGATATTACTGTTACCTGTCGCATGTTGAGTTTCGTAGTTGAACGATGAAAACAAACGTTCTCTCGTCGCGCAACCCACTCGTCGTTATGAGCCTCACACCAGGCCCTTCTGTTTTGTGCGCCTGCCCGTGTGTCATTGTCCTGACGTCCGACATTCAATCGTTGGCCTCGTCCGAACTCTCCTTGGGGGGTTGCGGAACAGTGGTCGATTTGTCGCTGTCTGGAATCGGTGATTTCGCGGATTTTCACTTGGACTGACGACCTGATCCAGACTTTTGTTCGATCACCGTCAATACCTCACTTGAATCGATCAAAACGCGACGATGATCCTCGGTTTCAATTAACAGCTGTCCGGTGAGGATTTCTTGGTTCAGGACTCGGGCACGCCCTTTCTCCGTGATAACTTCGGATCCAATCCGAGGTAACTCTTTCTGCATTTCTTCATAAGTACTGTACTCGTAGCGCAAACAACACTTGAGACGTCCGCAGCGCCCGGATATTTTCGTGGGATCCAAAGTGGCTTTCTGAAGTTTGGCCATCTTCACGGACACTGGAGGCATTTCGCTAAGATGTGTATTACAACAAACCGGTTTACCACAATCTCCATAATCAGCGAGCAATTTGGCCTCATCCCGCACACCAATCTGACGCATTTCAATGCGCGTCTGAAATTCGGCCGCCAACTGCTTTACCAACTCCCGAAAATCAACACGTCCTTCGGCAAGATAGTAAATCACAATGCGCTCACCGCCAAAGAGATGTTCAATGTCGATCAATTGCATGGGAAGTTGCAACTTCTTGGTGTACTTCTGACAAATTTCAAACGCACCGGAAACGCCAGATTGCATGTGAGAAAATTCATTATTGTCATCTGCTGACATTCCTCGCAGGATTTGGCCGTGCGTGGGATTTTGCAGTGTCGAGACAGCCTCGTCGGTTGCTTCACACAGAACATCGCCCACCTCCAGGCCTCGAGTCGTGCGGGTAATCACACTGGCGCCACGCGCATAAGAATCATTTCCGCGCGTGCCAAAGACGCCCAGCGCTCGCAGCACACCGTAGCGAACAACATATTTGGGCATGATCAAGCTTTCTACCGGCCAGAACGACAATCACCGATGGCAGGTTGGAATTTGAAATGTTTGTTTCCGCGGACTTGGTGTGGCCCTCCGCAGCATTCAATCAGTTTTTAACTCTCTTGCCGCATTACTCTGGCCAAGATTGAAAACGTAGCTGCGATCTTCATCTTCCCGCAACTTCAATTTCCGCTGCTTCTTCAAGAATCCTAGCAGTTGTGATCCCAAAATGGCTATAAAGTTTTTCGTAGGGCGCCGAAGCTCCGAACGTAGACATGCCTACAAATCTTCCCTCGCTGCCGATGTAGCGGTCCCAACCTTGACGAATTCCCGCTTCAACAGCAATACGAGCCTTGATCGCAGAAGGTAAAACCGATTCACGATACGCTTCTTCCTGCATTTCAAACAGCTCCCAGGAAGGCATACTCACCACGCGCACACTCCTCTCCTGGGCAGCAAGGGCATCTTGAGCTTCAAGACAGAGTGAAACTTCGCTGCCGGTTCCGATCAAAATCAGCTCTGGTTCGCCATCAGTGGAATCCGACAACACATAGGCTCCTCGAGCCGCCCCTGCAGCGGGAGCATATTGCTCCCGGTCCCAAGTCGATATATTTTGACGGGTTAGAACCATCGCCACTGGTTGATCGGTGATGGGTACCAGTGCACGATACAATTCAGTGACCTCGTTGGCATCTCCGGGTCGAGCTACGATCAGCCCGGGAATTGCGCGGGCAGCAGCCAGGTGTTCCACCGGCTGATGGGTCGGTCCGTCCTCTCCCAAGCCAATGGAATCGTGGGTGAAGACGTAGAGTACCGGCTGTTTCATAAAAGCACTTAAACGCATTGCAGGACGCAAATAGTCGCTGAAGACAAAGAAAGTCGCTACGTAGGGACGCAGACCTACCAAGGCCAAACCGTTACCCATTGCAGCCATGGCTTGTTCGCGAACTCCGAAATGAAAGTTTCGTCCAGCGTAATTATCACTTGAAAAGTGTCCGGCCTCTTCGTCAGTAATGAGAGTTTTCGTGGAAGGTGCCAAATCGGCAGAACCGCCTAGCAACCACGGTAATCCGCGGGCCAATCCATTCAACACTTTTCCTGATGTTCCCCGCGTCGCCGCAGACCCGGAACTAACATCGAACCTCGGGAGATATTCGTCCCAATTTCCGGGCAGGGTCCCACTGCGAATGTGATTGATTTGTACCGCCAATTCCGGATGTGCTGAATGATAAGATTGAAAACATTGTTCCCATTCCAGGCGAGCCTGTTTACCACGCTTGCCGATTCCAGCAACAAAGTGATCTTGAACGCCCGGGGGAACAAAGAATTTTTCGTCTTCGGGCCAGCCATAAACCTCTTTTGCCAGACGGATCTCGTCTTCTCCTAAGGGAGCACCATGAGCTTCTGCCGTGCCCGCCTTGTTTGGAGCCCCGTAGCCAATCGTGCTACGCAGAATAATAATCGTGGGACGATCTTCTGTTTGCTGAAACGTTCGAAAGGCCGCTCGAATGGCTTCCAAATCATTGGCGTTGTGAACCTCGACCGTGTTCCAGCCCAGGCCTGCAAACCGCTGACCCACACTTTCTGAAAAGGCTAAATCGGTACCACCCTCAATCGTGATGTGATTGTCATCATAGATCCAGCACAGGTTAGACAACTTCAGGTGACCCGCCAAAGAGGCCGCTTCGCAACCCACTCCTTCCATCAGGTCACCGTCGCTGCAAAGAGCATAGACTCGGAATCCAAACAACTCGAAGTCCGGACGATTGTAACGGGCCGCTAACCACTTGGCACTTGCGGCCAAACCAACACTGCTGGCGATGCCCTGGCCCAAAGGCCCTGTGGTTGTTTCGATGCCGGCTACCTCGCCAAATTCCGGATGGCCGGCACATGGACTGGCAAACTGGCGAAAATTCCTGATGTCGTCCAGGCTGACGGATGGGCCCGGCAAAACCTTGCCCGCAGCATCTGTTTTTCGTACGCCCGTCAGGTGTAAGATCGAGTAAAGGAGCATGGAAGCATGTCCACACGACAGGACAAAGCGATCACGGTCCATCCACTGGGGTGCTTCAGGATCGAAGCGCAGGAACTCATTCCAAAGGGTGTAAACAGCAGGGGCGAGTGCCATCGGAGTACCCGGATGACCGCTGTTGGCCTGCTGAACAGCATCCATCGAAAGAGTGCGAATCGTGTTAATAGCGAGCTGTTCGATGCTCGTGGTGGCTGTCGACATGAAGCGGAATACCCTTGCCATCCTCGTGTTAAACTACTCTTGCAGCGGTGCAACCCGCGGCTTTGTTTTTTCGCGGCAAGGACTCGTCACCAGAGCCCGAAGCGCGACTTTAAGCCCATAAGTGTACTGCGATTCTTGCAATGTCGTCAACGTGCGAGGAGGTGAGAGAAACCCGTCAGGGACTCAAAGTTACTTGATTCGACGGGTAGAATAAGTGCTTTTGAACCAATTTTTCTAGAGTTCGTCGTGTTCGACGTTGACAATTGAATTAAGATGCGGCGTATCTCAGAGAACCGGCCCGATGGCGGAAAGTGAGTGGGACTTTGACCAACCTTCATGAACTTCAAAACATGCATGCTCGAGTTGTCCAGCTGGAATCTCTCATGACCCATCTACAACAAAGTCTGGACGACCTAAACGCTGCCTTGGTCGATCAGAGCCAACAGCAGCAAGAAACGACAAACCGAATTCGATCGCTGGAAAAGCGCTTGGACCAGCAGGCTGGTGACCCTTCTGTCGACAACTGGAGTTCCGACGTGGAGCGAGACTCACAGGACGATTGAACCGCTCACAAACATTCAGCGGTTATACAACACGGATTTCAAATCACTTCTTCGGTGTTTCTATTCAGGTCCTTCCGTTCCGTCGTTTTCCGTACGTCGTAGGCTCGAGTACAGTACACGAGCGACGCATCCTATCGGATTCAGGGTTTGATCTTCCCACCCGAAAACAAATCTGACACCACGTGATTTGTTCGGTGAATGACGGCGCTGGCTGAAATTCAGATCGAAAACTCTTGGCTGGGGAATTTGCACCGAATTATCTCCAATCTGCCGACCAGGAGAAGCGAAACAAACTTGCGGGACACTTGTTTTAAAATTTGTTTCCGGAAATAATGTAAAGAGATTTTTTCTGGGTATTCTTAACCCTGTCAGGTTCCGTTCCTGGCAACTAGATTTCCCAGAAATTGAGCCCGTACATTGTCTACCCGTTCTGTTCACTCAATCGCCTTCCCAGAAAAATTGGTTCGCCTTGAGTCCCCTGGAGTATGAAATATGGCTGTGTCCGCTAAAAGTCTTCGGCTGTCTCTTATTGCTCTCCTACCGATGCTGTTGCTGGGAACCTGCTGCTTGACACCTGTTGTCGCCGCCACCCCCGGCTGGACGACTGATATCACCAAGGCGATGGAGCAGGCGGCAGCCGAGAATAAGGACCTGCTGATGAACTTTACCGGTTCAGATTGGTGTCCCATCTGCGTACAACTCAGCAGCGAAGTGTTTCGCCAACAAAGATTCTTGGAACAAGCCAAAGAACATTTTGTATTGGTCGAATTGGACTTTCCCAACGATCGATCAAACCAATCGCCGGAGTTGATCGAACAAAACGAGAGCTGGAGAACAAAGTTGTTCCCCCCCGGTTATCCAACGGTTTACTTGTTGGATGCAGAAGGGCGTCCTTATGCAAAAACGGGTTACTTACCTGGTGGGCCGCAGAGATACCTGACAAATCTACACGAATTGCGTCAAACTCGTGAGCGACGTAACGAATTACTTGATTTGGCAAAAAGTGTGGAAGGATCTGACCAAGCACGGTATCTCGACCAAGCTCTGGAAACGGTGGGCATTAGCTTTGCCATGACGGGATACGGCGAACTGGTGCAACTGATCCTGCAACTGGATGCTCAGGATTCGGCAGGTTTAAAATCGAAATATGAAAAAATGTTGGCAGGCTACCAACAAATGTTGAATTCGAGGGAGATTCAAGAGCTCGGAGCGGAAGTTTTTGGAATTCTTCAAGAGGCCGGAGTAGAAAAATCCTTGGAGAGAATCGAGCAAGTAGAGCGCAAATTCAAATCCAGCGGAGAGTTGGGTGTTGAGATAACATTGATCAAAATTGAGGTTCTGGTAGAAGCCAATCGCCTGACTGATGCACTCAAAGTCTTTGACGATGCAATCGCCAATACTACCGACCTTGTCGACCAAGTGCCGCTTTATTTCTACAAATCAAAGCTTCTAGCCTATTCTGAAATGACCGACGAGGCCATTCTGGTGCTGGATAAGGCCATCGATTTAGCAGAAGGCGATGCTCTCAAAAAACATCTGTTGAACTATCGTGAGAAGCTGACTGCGGACCGTGCCGATTCTGCTCCATGAAGCGACAATCGTCCTATCGCAGGGCCCTATCGTGGGACCGGCCAACTACGACTCATCGCTCTCGCGGCCGCTAACGATATTTTCCAGGTACTGCACGTCATCTCGACTGAGACGACGCAGGGGAACAGTCGTTGTATACCCATTCTCTTTGATGATACGAATCTTGTTGCCCAGGATGGAAACCAGTCGTCCCGCAATCGTAAATGTGCCAGTGTTGTCCACCCACTCTCTGGTCGCTGGAACGCTCTCTTCGCCTACAAAATCGACGTGCGGCAGCTGTCTCACGTCTGCGGTATAGCTCTGGTTCATTGGGTTGCGATATGGACGACGATGCTGCGGAATAATCTGTACGTCATTCAGTAGACCATCCGAACGCGGATTCAAACCGGTACTGGGAAGGTAACCAGAATTTTGGGGACCGTAACCTCCGGAAAATCCCTGTCCCGTTGCTCGAGGTTGCTGTGAAGTGCGAAATTGATTGATGCGGGGCGATCTTTGTCTACCACCTCGACTGCTGCCCCTGGAAACGCCTGCGGAATTCCTGTTACTGGGGGCGGAAAACTGCTGGCGACCTTGGGGCCGCATTCGTTTCTGTGGCGCAAAATCAGTGGCACCACGACCTCGTCCCCGCCGCGATTGGCCGAACGACTCGGCTTCCAGCCAGAACCCCATTCCCGTGCCCATCAACAATGCTAAAAGCATCGCTTTATTATTAAACATCTCGGCTCACCTTTCTTCGAGGATGTGTTTGCATGCCTGAAAACTTGTGTAATCAGCTCTTGCATTTCTCAACGCTGTCCTGGCACTTCTGAATGTAGACATGAGCGGGAACACTTTATCCTAGCAAACTTTTCTGAGATTTAGCCTAAGCCATCGGTCAAAGCAAGAGAAAAGATTCAAACCGAGGCTTGTCAAGCGAGCTTTTGGGACTGACAGGATGCAACTTTCCACCCGCATTCACCATTCGCCGCGTTTCCAAGGGTTTCCCTAAATAACTCCGGTCATGTTCCTGAAGATGTTCCGAGAAGTGTGGGCAGACAGAGGGGGAAAATGTCCGTTCTCATTTTGGCTACTTTCCCGAGAAAATGAAGCGAACTCTCCTGAACACCATGAATACGAGCTGTTCATTCTCGGAGACCTGCTTCATACCGGGCAGTACAAAGATCCCGGGACGGCTCCATGGAATGTTCTCTCACAAGCCCCACGGTACCATCGCCCCTGCAGCGGGCCACGTTTGCGGAACGGGTGGGACTCCTGATTTTGAGAGGTCAGCGGTCTGCCCGAGTGATAACCGTTGACAGCATACAGCTAGCACTTCAGGTTCGCAGCGATCGTTAGACACTGCCAGAAAATTTGCGCCAGCGACTTGGTACTCTCCTAAATGTGGTTGAAAACGAGCGCGGCCATCGCCAGGATCAAAACAATCAACAGCACCATTGCAATTGCGACAACAAAACTTGGGACTTGCAGACGCTGGGCAAGACCTGTGATGGACCAAAGACTGCCTACCTGCCGAAGCGGCCGCAGTTCCCGACTGGCATTGGATGCGGGCTCAATTTCCAGGAGTGCAGTGTTTGGATCTCGTTCCAACATGGGCAGCACTCCACCAGAAAGAACCGTTGTTCCCTTCGGTGACTTCGCACGATCGGCTGGCGGAACTTCCCGCTTAATTTTCTTTTTGACTTTCGTCTTCTTGTCCGGTCTCGATTCTGTTTGCGATTTCTTCTCGGTGGCACCCTTCTGAGACTTCTCGTCACCCAATGGCATCAAGTCTAGTTCATTGTCTCCGGAAAGTTCCGACGGGTCCAAGTTTGGATCATGACCTGACAGCAAGCTGCTATCGGACCGATTGCCGCGGAGCCCCGGATGGTCCAGAATCCACTCGTCCGGCGCATTTTCAAAAAGCCAGTCGGACAGCGCTTCGGCTACCTGATTGGAAGTTTGATAGCGATGGCTTGCCTTTTTGGCAACCATTTTGTCAATGATCTTCACCAGATCCGGGGGCGTATCGGGCCTCGTCTTAAAAACAGATTCGGCGTGGCGGGATTGATGCGCCATGATGCGTTGATGAATCGTCCCCTTCGGAAAAGGAGGACGACCAGTGATCGCATAATAGAGGGTGTGTCCCAGCGCATAGATATCTGCCCTCGCATCAACATCGCGACTGCTGACTGCCTGTTCGGGAGCCAAGTAGTCCGCGGTGCCTAATACCGTGTTCTCGTGCTCGCCTGTTAACGAAGACGAATCTTCGGGCTCCTCAAATGACTTGACAAGACCCAAGTCCAGAATCTTAACGACCCCCTTGTCGTCGATGAACAGGTTGGCCGGCTTGATGTCGCGATGGACTAAACCAGCCTCATGGGCATGGGCCAAACCCAAAGCTGCCTGGCGGATATAGTCAACGGCAAGAACGAAATCCAAAAATCGCTTATTGGCTTTGCACTTGGCTACCAGTTGTTGCAGATCCTCTCCCTGGACCAATTCCATCGCCAGGTAATAGACGTCAACCTTGTCCAGTAACTCCTTGTTGAATTCGTATGCCCGCACAATATTTAAATGGTCAAGTGCGGCCACGGCTTGAGCTTCGCGCCGAAAGCGTTCAAGCATCGAGGGGCGACGGCTGATTTGTTTGGAAGGAAGCACCTTCACTGCCGCGCGCCTGCGCATCAGTAAATGTTCTCCAAGATAAACCGACCCCATCCCACCTTTTCCGAGCAAAGCAAGTAATCGGTATGGGCCGAGAAAAAATCCTTTATGCCGACCTTTTAGAAGCATGTCCGCCTGCCACCGCGTCAGTAACTCGCGGGCAACCAAATCATCGGCTACCTTGTCCGAAGTATCCAAGTGGGAGGCGTTTTGCTTGTACTCTTCCCACAAGGACTGCAGTTGCTCCTCAGCGATTACGCCGCTTCTCTTTACAAGATCCCAGAATGATTCGAGCGGTAGTCCAGCGGGCATGAGTTTTCAACGCAGGCGTAATGAATCGAAACCGTTGTTTATTCTAACAGAATTGGCTTTCTGAAGAATCCACAACTAACAAATGTATGGATAAAATGATTGCAGTAACCAGAAAATCCTCGCCGGTTGCCTGGTTCGGGATGAATCCCTCTCGGAGACTGAAAACAGGCCCCATTCCGGGTCAGCCCGCACGTTTCCCGTGGATCACAATCTCTCCACCGGTTCTTAAAGTCGGCGCTAGGATCACTTGAAGTACTTCAACGACCAGCCTCGATTATCAACAAAAGGCAAGAGCCACCGGTGGCACAATTGGTGCGGTTTTAATCGGCTGGGCAACAGGGTCGTGAAGAATTCCTCTCAACAGCCATCCAATGCCGAATACGGCTAGTATGTTACACCAGTCATGTCGAAACTGGTTGAAACCCGAAGAAGGTTGTGATATGGCTTCGCCCATTCAAGCGGTATTTATAGTTGAAACATTGCGGGAAAAAGTCTATCCTGAACTACTGGTTCGAACGGTTTTTTCTACGTTCTGATTTTAATACCTAGGAGCAACTTCGTGGCAAGTGATGCGAAGGGTGTAACCGACGCCCAACTCATGTCGGGAGCGGACATACTGGTCCAGTCGCTGGTAGAACACGGCGTTAAGATCGTTTTTGCCTATCCTGGCGGAGCGAGTATGCCCTTGCATCAGGCTCTCACACGGTTCTCCGACCAACTCCGCACAATACTTCCGCGCCATGAACAAGGCGGGGGATTCGCAGCCCAGGGAATTTCCCGATCGACCGGGGAAGTGGGCGTCTGCGTGGCGACAAGCGGGCCTGGAGCAACTAATCTGGTCACCTCCATCGCCGACGCCAAGCTGGATAGTATTCCGCTGATTGCCATCACAGGTCAGGTCAAAACACCTGTGATCGGTACCGATGCGTTTCAGGAAACACCGATCGTCGAAGTCTGTCGCGGGATTACCAAACATCATTACCTGGTAACCGACATCCATGACTTAACGCGGGTCATGAAGGAAGCATTCCACATCGCCACCACCGGGCGTCCGGGTCCGATTTTGGTGGATATCCCCAAGGATGTCCAAGAGGCAAAGATCATTCCCCAGTGGGATGTCGAAATGAACCTGCCCGGTTACAGTGTCAAAGAGCGCCGCACGAGCCTCGCTCAGATTAAGCAAGTCGCCGCGGCGATTAAGTTGTCCCGACGCCCTATTATTTACGCTGGCGGTGGAGTCATTTCTGCTGGCGCCAGCGACCAACTCCGCGAGCTGAGTCGCAAAACAGGAATTCCTGTGGCAATGACGGTCATGGGTCTAGGCGCGTTCCCCTATAACGACCCTTTGTCCATGGACATGCTGGGGATGCATGGCAGTGTTTACGCCAATTATGCAATTAACAAAGCCGATTTGATTCTCGCTCTGGGCGTACGCTTCGATGACCGTGTCACGGGCAAGCTAGAAGAATTCGCGAAACACGCAAAGATTGTACACATCGACATTGATCCTTCGGAGATCAACAAGAACAAAACTGCGCACATTCCTATCGTGAGTGATGTCAAACCCGCACTCGAACGGCTGAATACAATAGTCCAGGCTCCTGAAGACATCTCAGACTGGGTCGAGCAATGCGAGCGTTGGAAGACAGAAGAACCCTTTCATTATGACGCCGATTTTGATGGCATTCTCCCCCAACATGCGATTGATGTCTTGAGTCGCCTAACCCAAAACCGACATACGATTGTCACGGTTGGTGTGGGCCAACATCAGATGTGGACGGCGCAGTTTTTCAAGTTCCATTCCCCTCGCACGTTTCTCTCCAGCTCTGGATTAGGCACCATGGGCTTCGGTCTCCCTGCAGCCATGGGTGCTCAGGCGGCTCATCCTGACGCCCTGGTCGTGGACATCGACGGCGATGGGAGCTTTCAGATGAACATCCAGGAATTGGCCACGTGCTATTGTGAAAGAATTCCCGTCAAAGTCCTGCTGCTAAATAACCAGCACCTCGGAATGGTGATGCAATGGGAAGATCGATTCATGGAAGGCAACCGCGCCCATACCTATCTTGGTCCGATCAATCATGCCGAGGCGAAAGGTCAGGGTTCGAGTGCATTCGTATCCGAACGTTATCCCGATTTTGTCTCCATTGCAAAGGGTTTCAGTTGTGGTGCAGCGACAATTCATAAAAAAGGGGATCTGACACCTGCGATCGAGGAAATGCTTTCTTACGATGGCCCATACTTACTGGATGTCCAGATACCCTATCAAGAACACGTCTTACCTATGATTCCCTCTGGAATGACTGTCGAAGACCTCATCAAAGAGTGACAGGGGACACCCCCGGAACTCAGCTCGCGATCCAACGCTGCCCATGTCCCTCCAGATTCTTGCAGCCGCCGGTGGCGCCACGTGGTCTTGGTCCTGCCGCAGAGCCCGACGTAGGGAAACCGCAGAGAAATAGAAACAGCCGTGGTGGACTGCATTTGTTGAAATGTCCTGATTGCTCTGTCGAGTCCAGGCTCTCAAGAACAACTTGGACCACGTTCGTCAGAACAAGCCGCTAGGGAGAGGCGATCAACTCTCGGGCCAGCCCGGACCGTGACCGCCGAGGCATACCAGACCACTGGGGCAATCCGTGCGCCTACAATGCACGACGCGGCATCTTGCGAGGAAAGGGTGCCGGTTCCGAAGGGGGTAAGGGCCAATCCGCTTCGGTGACCCATTGCGATCGCTCCTGCTCGGACGCGTAGTATCGCAACCAATCTTCAGGGTTGTGAACTGCATCCAAACAGTCCCAATGCAAATAATGCTTTGGCTGATCGATTTTCTTTTCCGACGAAGGCAGAATGTCACGATAGATCAGACAATAAAGAGCCCGATCCGACAGATGATCTGTGAAATCTAAAACGATGTGCTGGCTGTAGAGTTGATTAATGGTGTCCCACAAAACTTTGTGAAGTTCGCCATTCTGGAAGCCATCTGGTGCCGCAAGACGCAATTCGGGATCAAACCATTGCGCGATCGGCAACACCGGAGCCCGTTCCCAGGCAAGCATCGATGCCAGGAAGTCATTTTCTGCAGCTGTAGGCATGTGTCTCAAACGCACTAAGTCGAGAGATTCATCGACAAAGGGTTCCAGGTCATTTCGCAGCTGAGCGTTTAGCAACAACTGATCAACTTCATCGGATTCGGGATGAAAAGACTTCACCGTAAACTAACTTTCATATTTGTGGTTTCATGGCAGCAAACAATGCCCACAACCTTTGAATTTAACAAGCCATTTCACAACCGCAAGGTGCTCCTTGGCATGTTCGGCAAGACTTTCTTAAATCCCAGACACACGACCGTTATGACCGCAAAACTGAAGCGTCAAGCGCGTCACAATCGATAAACTCATTGGCATTGGCTTCCCGGGGTGAGATTTCCACGCAAAGCAGTGAAGCCCCTTGCCATGGAAAAAACCACGCTACAAAGAGTCAAGATCCTCTGCTTCGATCCGACCTATTTTTTCAACGCGGCGCAAATGCCGTCCCTCCTCAAAGCTTGTGTTTAGCCACGTTTCCACCATGCGATCAATCAAGGGTTCGCCCAGTAAATCGGCTGCCAAACAGAGAATATTGGTGTCGTTGTGAAGTCGAGACATCTGGGCAGTTAACTCGTCGTGACATGTGGCGGCTCGTATTCCTTGCACCTTATTTGCCGCAATGGCCATACCTATGCCCGTACCACAAATAAGAATTCCTCGCTCAGCCGCATGAGCGGCAACTTTTCGGCTGACGGCATTTGCAAAGTCGGGGTAATCCACACTCTGAGTTCCATCCGTGCCTACATCCAACACATCGTGACCCAGCTGTTCCAGCAGGGCGACCACTTTTTTCTTTATCCCGAACCCCCGATGATCACTTCCGATCGCAACTCGCATCATGGATTCCTTTTGTTGCTCTAAGACACATTTGGTTGAAGTGAGCCAACCGGCGGCAGATCCAAACTCCTAGCACCTGTTGACGCTCTCGGAAGCTCCCTCCGCGGTGGGCATCAACTTCGAGAAACTCGCCATGGTGACAGGACGTATATGCATTGCCGGGAACATCGGTGATTTGGACCAACCCTCGTAGCCAATACTCCCTGGCCCCAACGCTTCTCTCTTACTCGGCTCTACAGGTTGGGCAAGATACTACTGTAAGTCCCGTGGTTTCCGTGTTTGGCGGGGGCGCACATTTCAAAAGGTCAATGGTTTTCCACGTCAACACTTCCCATCAGCTCATCCAATTTGAAACTCTCCAAACGATTCAACAACTTTCCATAAATCTGCTCCGCACATTCGCGGTAAACATCGACCGAGCCGCCTACAGGATCGCTGACATCTCTCTCGTCCGTGCTAAGTACATGCGTGCGAGACGCGGCTTCCGGACAATGTGAAATGACCGTATCACGTTGGGACCGTGTCATGGTCAAAATTAAATCGGCATGCTGTACCAACCGCGCGGTGACTGGTTGACTAAAATGTTCCGACAAATCGAGCCCTTTTTCCTGCATCGCAGTAACGGCTCCCGGGCTTGGTCGGCCCCCGGCTGCCGCGGCAAGCCCGGCCGACAGGACGTCGACACCCTGATCCTGTAGCTCGCCCAGTTCACATTGCAGTCGGTCTGCCAGTTGTTTTTTCAACAGGACTTCCGCCATGGGGCTACGGCAGGTATTACCCGTGCACACAAGCAGTACCATGAAATTCGTCAGGCGTCTTAATGTGGAGGCGGATACCACTCCTTCGCGTAACACGCGTAGTCGATTTTTCTCGACCTGAACCACCGAAGAAGGTTGCCCGAACTGGCTTGTTCCATCATCAAGTACCAGATGTACGCCATCCCCCAGTTGATCGATGACCTGCTGTGCCGTCACAGCATCCGGCTGTCCCGTCCGGTTCGCGCTGGTCAACGCCAAGGGACCAGCCATCAGTTGTAAAACCTCTAAAATCAGCCGATGCGCAGGTACTCGCAGCCCCAGAGTGTTGGCAGGTACAACACACTTCTGCACCTTTTCTGGCAGTTGACGAAGCAGACTGTCCGGATGGTTATCACCCAGGACCAGAGTCACCGGACCAGGCCAGCAACGACGTGCCAATCGTCGTCCCAAGTGGGAAATATCTGGAACGTAATCCAATGCGTCGTCAGCACTTTTGATGGCCAGGGCCAACGGATGAGCGGGGCCGCGGCGTTTGAGTTCAACCAAACATGTCACGGCATCCGCATCCAAGGCACTCGCCGCAAGGCCATAGACCGTTTCAGTAGGAAACGCAACCAGTTCTCCTTCGGCCAAAGCCTGAACGGCGCGATGGATTACGTCTCGAAGATCATCGGCGTTGTGGACATCGATGACGACAGGGGGCATGGGGATGAGGTAGATTGAAAGGAATGTGAAGGTGGTTCAATCCGACTGTGGTGCCCGGGGACGAGTACAGCTTGGACCCGAGGCCATCATCTTCCAAGCACTACTTTGGCCTTCGTAACTTGATATCGTAGTCGTCGCAGGAGGAGATGGTCAAGGGAACGAATGCCCGGATCACTCATAATCATGAAGTTCTGGTCCGGGAAATATCGCGGAACGGCAAAACTTGGAATCCGGAAAAATAAAGCACGTCCATATTGCCTCAGAAGGTAACCAATCAATGAACAACAGCAACAGCTTCCCTCCGAAGGCTCTCCAAAAATTCGTGCCTTCTTCCGTCTCGGACGTACAGTCACCGGGTCGGCCTGGTCTTCTCATCCCTTTATTGCTCATCTGCATCTCGGGTTGCAGCGACTTCCGTTTGACTCAAAAAGGAAAATTGGATCAGGTTTGGGGGCGGCGGGGGATTTCGGATGGCCGCTTTCAGAAACCTCGAGCCATGACAATCGACAGTAGTGACTTGCTTTACACCGTCGACATGACAGCTCGTATCCAGGTCTTCAACTCCGCGGGAAAATTCCTTACGAGTTGGCAGACCCCTCTTTTTGAGAAAGGCAAACCTTCGGGCTTGTCGATCGATCGCCACGGTAACCTGCTGGTTGCCGACACTCACTACCATCGCGTGCTGGTCTATTCACCAGTGGGTGAACTCCTTCGGGAAAAAACAATCGGTGGCAAGCAGGGTCTAGGACCTGGGGAATTCGGGTTTGTGACTGATGCCGTGCAGGATTCACAAGGTTGTTACTACGTTGCCGAGTATGGAGAATTTGATCGGATTCAAAAATTCACGCCGGAAGGAAAATTTTCGTTTCAGTGGGGTGGTCATGGGAGCGCACCTGGGAAATTCATCCGACCACAAAACCTGGCACTCGACAAACACGACCACCTTTGGGTCGCTGACGCTTGCAATCACCGTATTCAGGTCTTCGACGCGAGGGGCGACAAGGAGCGATTGGTGCGCAGTTGGGGGCAACAGGGAAGCGCGGCCGGCCAGCTCAAGTATCCGTACGACCTGGTGTTGGATCACCAGGGTCATGTTTACGTTTGCGAATTTGGAAATCACCGGATACAAAAATTCACAGTCGACGGCCAAAGTTGCGGAATTTGGGGCACGCCGGGCCGTGGTGAAGGCGAGCTACACTCACCGTGGGCACTGGTACGAGACAGCCTTGGTCGAATCCACGTCCTGGACACAATGAATCACCGTGTACAACGGATACGGATGTAAGCCCATCCGAGTTGTGCTAAGATCGCATGGAGCAAAACAACAATGGAAAAGACTTGTCACAATGACGTGTGCGGTTCAATCCTGGAGCCGGATGGTGATCGAATAAGGAATTGGGTGGGATTTTGACAAATGCCCGCCTTTTCAACTTTTTCGAATTCCCGCTAAGCATGACTCGAGTATGAAATCGTGAAGTAAATAATCGGCCACCGAAAACAGAGTGGCAAGCCGTTTCTCTTCGAAGAAAAAGAGGACACGATGTTTGGCTTCAGTGGTTTTGCGTTCGATAGTCCCTGGTTCTTGCTGCTTCTGGTCTTGCTACCAACCCTTTGGATCTTCAGCTTCCAATCTCTTTCGGGTCTGGGTCCTTTTCGACGACTGTTTGCACTTGGCCTGCGGACGGCGGTCCTGCTACTGCTGATTGCATCGTTGGCCGAAACCCAAATTCGGAAGAAAAGCGATAGGCTGACTGTTCTTTATCTTCTCGATCAATCCCTAAGTATCCCCGGAGAACAACGCCAGGCGATGCTCCAGTACGTAGCGGAAGATGTACGGGAGCACCGTAATTCAAATCGCGAAGACATGGCGGGTGTCATCGTCTTTGGGCGCGATGCAACGATCGAAGTTCCGCCTTTTGATGACGACTTACCGACCACCGGGCAAGTTGAGAGCTTGATCAGTTTCCGTCAGGACGCGACCAACCTTGCCGGTGCCTTGAAACTGGCTCTTGCCACTTTTCCTGAAGACTCGGCCAAACGGATCGTCGTGGTGACAGACGGCAACGAGAACATCGGAAATTCGCAAGAGATGGCAGCCATCTTGTCTGAACGCGGTGTCAGCATTTACGTGGTTCCTATTCGTCTCCAGCGACGGGGAGAGGTCTCGGTTGAAAAAGTCTCTATTCCTACCGATGTGCGCAAAGGACAGCCTTTTGATGTACGAGTCGTCGTCCAGAACGACAACCCCGGAAGAGATTCAGCAACCACTGCCGGCAGGCTCATTCTCACACGGCGCACGGGACAGAACATCGAAACAATTGCGGAAATGGAAGTCGAACTCCCCGCCGGAAAAAAAGTATTCACGCTTCGGGAAAATATTGACCGGGCCGACTTTTACACCTACGAAGTCGGCTTTGTGCCAGCCAATGTGGAAGATGATCTGCTGACACAAAACAACCGGGCTTCCGCATTCAGTCATGTTCGCGGCAAAGGCCAGGTTCTGCTGATCGAAGACTGGAAAAACGAGGGGGAGTTTGATTTCCTTGTGCAACGGTTAAAAGCCATGAATCTGGAAGTCACTGTTCAGGGGAGTGACCAACTGTTTACCGGTCTGGCCGAATTACAGCGGTTCGACACCGTGATCCTGGCTAACGTTCCGCGCAGCAGCGGCAGCAGTGCCAACGAAGTGACCCACTTCAGTGACAGGCAGATCGAGATGCTGGTACACAACGTGCACAAGATGGGAGCCGGACTGGTCATGCTTGGAGGTCCTAATAGCTTTGGTGCAGGAGGTTGGCAGAACACCGAATTGGAAAAAGCGATGCCCGTTGACTTTCAGATTCGAAATGCCGAAGTCGTTCCAGTGGGAGCTTTCGTCATGACCATGCACGCCTCCGAAATGGCACAGGGAAAC
>CAUZBP010000012.1:0-81831 GCA_963578105.1 Planctomycetota bacterium | reverse complement strand
TGCCGAATCCGCTGCCGAATCCGCTGCCGAATCCGCTGCCGAATCCGCTGCCGAATCCGCTGCCGAATCCGCTGCCGAATCCGCTGCCGAATCCGCTGCCGAATCCGCTGCCATGCCCGCGTCGATCAACGGTCCCGAGGCTCCCAGTCCGCCTTTCAGATTGGCCGTATCGGCGCTTGCCTGAGAACCTCCGCTTTCTACTGCCGTTGCCTTTTCTTCCTCAGTTTCATCTTCCTCGGCCCAGTCGACTCGCTTGCGTGACAATCCAATTTTACGCTCGTCAGTGTCGACACGGAGAATTTTGACTTCGATTTTTTCCCCCACCTTGACGATGTCTTCGGGATTTTCCACTTTGTGATCGGCCAACTCCGAAATGTGCAGCAGGCCTTCGAGGCCGTCTTCGAGTCCCACAAAGACACCAAAGTTGGTGATTTTTGTCACGGTTCCAATCACCAGTTGCCCGGGAGTGTAGCTGCTGGGAATTTTCGTTGTCCAGGGGTCATCGTCTTTTTGTTTCAGACCCAGGGCAATACGTCGTCGCTCCTGATCCACCGACAGGACCTTGCATTCGATTTCCTGGTTTTTTTCCAACATTTCACTGGGGTGACTGATCTTCCGGGTCCAGGACATGTCCGAGACATGCAACAGGCCGTCGATCCCCTCCCCCAATTCGATGAAGGCACCGTAATTGGTCAGATTTCGCACCTGGCCCTTTACCATGGTATCGATGGGATAACGCTCGGCAACATTGTCCCAGGGATTGGTCTGGGTTTGCTTCATGCCCAGAGAGATCTCTTCCTTGTCCTTGTGCACACGCAAAATGACGACGTCAATCTCGTCACCAATTTGAACAAGTTCGTTTGGGTGACTGATTCGTTTGGTCCACGACATCTCGCTGATGTGTACCAAACCTTCGATGCCCTCCTCGAGTTTAATGAACGCACCATAGCTCATCACGTTTACCACGGTGCCACGTACTACGGCGTTCAGGGAATACTTTTCGTCAACATTTTCCCAAGGGCTGCTGAATTTCTGTTTTAATCCAAGTGCAATCTTTTCCTTTTCCTGGTTGATATCCAGAATCTGGACTTCGATTTCCTGGTCGATCGAAACCATTTCCGAAGGATGCCCAATCCTTCCCCAACTCATGTCGGTAATATGCAGCAGGCCATCAATACCACCCAAGTCGACAAAGGCGCCGAATTCGGCGATGTTCTTCACAACGCCCTTTCGCAATTGCCCAACTTCCAGCTCACTGAGCAAAGCGGTGCGGTCTTCCTGACGCTGTTTTTCTATCAACGACCGCCGACTGACCACAATGTTACGACGGGCCTCATCAATTTTTAAAACTTCACATTGTACGGTACGGCCAATGTAGTCCCCGATATCGTGGGGTCGACGAATATCGACCTGGCTGGCTGGCAAGAAGACATTAACACCAATGTCCACCAACAAGCCACCTTTGATCTTGCGTGTCACCTTGCCGGTGACCACTTGACCTTCTTCAACCGACTTCATCATTTCCTGCCAGCGCAGGATTTTTTGAGCCTTCGTTTTACTGAGTGCGATCATCCCGTTAGGATCATCCACCCGGCCGGTGTCCTCTTCAACCTCTTCCACCAGGACCTGGACTAAATCGCCCTCTTGGGGTGGTTCTTCATCTTCTTCCCACTCGCGCAGCGGAATGGTGCCTTCGCTTTTGTAACCGATGTCGACCAACACCTGCTCGTCGTCGACTCGAATGACACGTCCATCAACGATCTTATTGGGTTTGATAGCGTGTTCGGCTTCGAGCGTCGCGAGGGCCGTTTCGGCGACTCCCGAGAGTGCTTCACTAAATTCTTGTTCCCAATCAGATTCACTTTCCAAATTCCGGATGAGGTTTCGATTGACCATATTTATAGTTGAGTGATGTAAACGACAAACGTCTTAGGTTGTGCGGCTCGACATACCTCGGCACCCCGCGGTGCACGATTCCCAAAGTATCAAGCACAATCCGGCAAATTTAGCAGAATTTTTCAACGGCAACAAGCACAAGACTGGATCTGGTGCGGACAAATTAAAAATCCCAGTAAGCTTATGGCTGGTCTGCGGCGCGGCACATTTCGTACTGAGGGGCACGGTTGACCGGGGGCCAACGGCATTCGCGTCGGGCCGCATCTGTGCTGACCGGGGAGACAACTTTAACCATCAGATCAATGCTGGACAACGTCCTACTGCCCAAAGACGGTCTTGGGAGACTGAGGAGGACAGATCCCCCGCGGACCTCAGGGTCCAGTTTCTCGGGAAGTTTTGACCTTGTCCGAACTGTCCCAGGGATGATTGGGACCACGATAATGTTGTCAGGCACATTTTCATCGCAACAGGTCCAGGGAAGCCGCCACGGGGTTTTGCACCGATCGGTTCTTTGACAACAGCTATGACCCGCACTGCCTGACAATTGCCTTGAGCTGCTCGACAACTTCCTGGGGGGACAAACCGTCGGTCGAAACTTCCAAGGCATCTTTGGCAGGAACCAATCGCCCAACGGTGCGCTGTTTGTCCCCGTGGTCCCTGGCGTTTTGACGTTCGAGCACCGTTTCAAAACTTAAATCTTCGCCCCGTTTGTGGTGCTCGATCTGACGTCTTTTGGCCCGCTCGGCGGGAGAAGCTGTCAGGAAGATTTTGCATTCCGCCTGTGGAAATGCGATGGTTCCTTGATCACGTCCTTCCGTCACGACATCGAAATCCAGAGCCGTCTTTTGTTGTAGTTCAACCAGGATTTGTCGAATTTGGGGGTTGTCGGCCACATATCGCACAGCGTCGGTCACTTCTGCCGTTCGAATGGCCTGGCTCACATCTTCGCCGTTGAGCAGGGTACGGTCTCCGTCCAATTCGATCCGGAGAGTCCTGGCCAGTTCGGCAAGTCCCCTTGCATCGTCCCATGACAACCCGCTTTGAATCGCAGCCAGTGCCACGCTACGGTACATGGCTCCCGTGTCGAGAAATCGAAATCCAAGTTGTTTGGCAAGTGCTTTGGCAGCACTCGATTTTCCTGCTCCTGCCGGACCATCGATCGTTATAATCAAAGTTCTTGTCCGAGTGGGTGGCGAAATAACAAGGGCTCGCGGGACTTGAAGCGATTTTCGCAGGGCGACAACAACTCGCGGTCCGCACATCAAAGACCACACGCCCGATTTTGCCTTAAATCGTGGCGTGGTCAACCGCGATGCCCAATCCGACGGCTTGGGCCGTTCTAGCGGAGCAAAGAAAGTGCCTGATCCAGCGAATGCTGCGTACTGAATTTGGAAAACCTGGTCTCGAGGCGTTCCAGTTCCAGATCGATCCATTGAGAGAGTTTTGCGCAAGTTGCTTCATCCAGCGGGTCATGCTCAGACGGGTGCCCGAAAGTGACTTGATGGGGACCGAAAGAAAGCATTTTTTGATGATTTCTAGAAGGAGGCGTCTGAGACATGGCCTGGTCCTTTCGAGTCATGAAGGTCTTGTTTCACGAGCCTGGTTCACGTTGGCAACAGGTTTCTCAGCCTGTGGCGAACTTTTTGGCCTTTCCGCGGGTCGTTTGCCCAAACCTGCCAAAGCGGTACGGCTTTGCAGGAACAAGGGGCCCACTTCTTTATTGCAACGCTTGTGCCACGCTGCCCGCTATTCTTGTGATTCTGGCGTAAAGACTCTGGTAGCAACCAATTAAGGCAGCCGCTGGTTTTCAGAACTGGTTCCGGTGTGTTTCAGAAATGAGGCATGGCGGTCAAGAACGGTACGAGGTTGAAACATGGGCGTTTGGCGATTGAATATCGAATTTTTTTTCGAAGGCGAGCAATAACCGGTTCCAGGGGGCGAATAGCAAGTAGGACGTGACACCAGGGTCGGTGTCCGGGGAACGTCCAGAACGGCCCCACGGGGCTTGTTTTCACCACACTCGTCATGCTAGGGAGGTTTTTACGATGTTGAAGAAAGGTCTGTTTTTAGCTACGGCTGGGACACTACTCCTGGGACTCTGCTTTGGGCGGAATGCCATGAGTTATGTAAAGACGACAGTCAACAAGGTTTCGGAAACGGTCAAAAATAACGTCTCGATCGGGTATGAAATCGACCGCGCCAGGCAGATGATCAAAGACCTGACTCCGGAAATCCGGCACAACATGCAGTTGATCGCAAAGGAAGAGATTCAAGTGCAGCAGTTTGAAAAACGTGTCGTTCAAGTCGACAAAACCCTGTCTCGTGATCGCGAAGAGATTTTCCGCATGAAGGCAGTCCTGGATCAAAATCCGGGAGCGAAAACTCTTGAGTTTGGTAATCGCACCTATCCGGTTCACCGAGTAAACGTCGATTTGGCCAAACGTTTTAAACATTACAAGACAGCCGATGAGACCTCGTTTAACCTGAGTAAAGTCTTGGATGCACGCCAGCGGACCCTGGCTGCAGCCAGGCAGAAATTGAACGGCATGCTGGCCGCCAGGCAGCAACTGGAGGTGGATGTGGAGAATCTGGAGGCCCGGCTGAAAATGGTTGAGGTTGCCCAGACGACGAGCGAGTTTGATTTTGATGACAGCCACCTGGCACGCACCAAGGAGTTGATTAGTGACATCCACACGCGCATCGAAGTGAGCGCACGACTGCTGGATGTCCAGACGGATTTCCACGCCCGCATTCCCTTGGAACTGTCCGAAGAAATGGAAGACATTTCAGATCAGATCACGGAATATTTTACGACCGACGGGATAGAAGAGGGGAGCGATGCTTCAATCGTCATGGAATCGTTAGCAGGCCAGTTATCACTCCGCTAGGACTGGGTGAAGGATTGCAACCCGGCTGGTTTGCTGGCCGGGTTGTTGCGGGGATAAAAGTAAAGAGGAAGAGCACGGTGATAATGCAAGATCCTTATCCGCGTTTTTTACTTTGGGTAGATGCTGTTGGTGGATTTCTCGTTTGCACGAGTGACCAGATTGCACTGGGTCAGGCTGTGCCCGGAACGACTGTTGATGTTCCTGTTTTTGGGGACTTATCACGCCGTCACGCGAAGATCTGGCGGGAAGATGGCCAGTACGTGATGGAACCAACGCAACAGGTTTGTCTGAATGGAAAAAAGATTAATAAGCGAGCACTGCTCACCGATGGTATGGAAATCTTGCTGGGGTCCAGTGTGGAACTCACGTTTCGAAAGTCGCACGCCTTAAGCGCTACGGCTCGGCTGGATTTTAAGAGCAGTCACCGTACGCAACCCTCAGCCGATGCCATTCTTTTAATGGCCGAGTCTTGTGTCCTGGGGCCCCGCATGAAAAATCACATCGTTTGCCAGGATTGGACGCAGGACGTTGTTTTGTACAGGTATGCGGACGATTTGTACTGTCGGACTTCGGGGCCTATTGAAATTGACGACCGTGTGCATGATAGACGAGGCAAACTGGGATGGAATTCACATGTCTCGGGCAGCGAGTTTGCGTTCAGCTTGGAGCGGGTCTAAAGGGAATCGCGGTAGAATGTTTGAACTACTGGTATGTGTTCACTGGTGGGGAAGCGGATGACGAAGGGGTAGTCCGGAAAAGTGAAGGTTTCCCGTATTGAGTGAGACAAGTTGTTTAGAATGGGGAGTGCAATTGCAAGCCGGTTTTTCGTTCCCCACCGGCGGTGTTGAAAGCTGGACAGATGGACGAACGAACCGCTACCCTAAAGTCGGAGTCTGATCTGGCTGCCAACAAAAAGACCGTTGATTTGAATCTGAGCGAACAGCCCCGGGTTGGAGTCATGAAATTCACACACACCAGCGGCTCAAGCCCTTTGGAAGGATACACGATTAAACGTGGGATTGGAGTTGGCGGTTTTGGAGAGGTCTACTTTGCAGTCAGCGACACGGGTAAAGAAGTTGCCCTGAAGCACATTCAACGAAATCGTGATGTGGAGTTGCGCGGCGTCAGCCAATGTCTTAATTTAAAACATCCCAACCTGGTTTTGTTATTCAATATCCGGTACGACGAGCACGAATCGGGCTGGGTTGTAATGGAATACGTCGCGGGAGAATCTCTTAAAGACGTCATTGAATCCCATCCTCAAGGTATGCCCGACGAACTTGTACGTAGTTGGCTCTCGGGAATCGCAGCCGGAACCGCATACCTGCATGACCACGGTATCGTGCACCGCGACCTGAAGCCCGGTAATATTTTTCTAGACGAAGGACTGGTGAAAATTGGCGACTACGGTCTTTCTAAATTTATTTCTGTGAGCCGACGCAGTGGTCAAACGGAGAGTGTGGGAACGTTTCACTACATGGCCCCCGAAATCGGCAAAGGGAGCTACGGGAAAGAGATTGATGTCTATGCGTTGGGGGTAGTGTTGTACGAGATGCTGACGGGTGACGTGCCGTTCGATGGTGAAACCGGCCACGAAATCATCATGAAACATCTGACGGATGCACCGGATCTGAGTCCGTTGTCCGCGCCGTACAGAGAAATCATTGCCAAGGCCCTCAGCAAAGATCCGGCCAATCGTTACTCGACCGTGGGGCAGATGGTTGAACCTTTAGGAATTGAATTGTCGGGAACCCAACCGGTACCGTTGGTACACCAAGGGAATACTCAAGATGATTTTGCCACTGTGGACGAGAGAGCGGACCCAGAGGGTATTGGGGAAACCGCAAGCCTGGGCGTTTCAACTTCTGTGAAAACGGTGCTGGTACCGTCTGAGGAGTCCGTGGCCAACACCGTCGGTTACCGACGGAAGGGAACTCGGGGAAAGTCACCATCAAATTTTTCTGCGGCTTTGAAGGTTATCTTGGTGGTGGTTGTCGTTGTCTTTTTTGCCGGCAATTCTCTGTTGTTGCTGTCTTTATTCATCCTGTCAGGAATCTTTTACCTGGGGTACCTGGGAGTTCGTGCCCTGATGCCATCGTCCGCTCCTGAAACCCGCCCGCCCGCAGCACCTGGAGCCGGAAGTCATGAGGCTGGGCCCACCAAAAGGCGTGGGGGAAGAGGGAAACGTTACTTGAGTTGGCAGGAACTGGGCTACCAGGTGTTACGTGAAAAAACATTGCAGCAACGCACCGTTGAACTCGTCGGTTCGTTGCTGATGAGTGCGCTCGTGATGGTGGTTTTGGGAGTAGTATCACTGATCCTGCGTGTTGTTATGGGCAACTATGACCTGACCGGATCAGTGATTATTTGGGCTTCGACCTACGCCTGGATCACTTGCTCCAGCCTGATTGGAGCGTGGACGGTTTTAATTGCTCACAAATTCTGGGAAGCCCGCAAGCCGGATGCGGCCTTGCGACGTTTTGCCATGTTGGTCATGGGGTTAGGAGTGGGAGCGGCTTCCTTTGGCTTGTCCAATTGGTTGTTGTTGGAACCGACTTACTGGATATCGGGACTATCAGAAATCAGTGGCAGTTATCCGTCCAGTGTTTACGCACCGGACGGGTCCCCGCAGTTGTTGGCCTTTCTGGGATATTTTGCCGGTTTGTTCGTGGTGCTGCGTTTTTGGAAAGGTGCTGACCCCATGCGCACCACAAGATTAAGTTTTTGGAGAACGGCTGGAGCAGTGTTCTGGGCGTTGCTCTTGCATTTGTTCTTTCCCTTTCCACAAGGTTTGTTGATAACCGGTATGATTGCAATTGCCGTGCAGTTGGCTGCGCCCTGGATCGATTCGAGCGAACGGGCCCGAATTCGCGAGTCGCAACAGAACTATGCTTGATGTGGCTTGAGGAGTCTGATTCATCCCGCAGGTGTTGATCGTTTCGAGGATGGACCTGAGGTAAGCTATGAGCTTTTTGTCATTAACGATTCCGGGGCCAGCACGGGTGACGCTGGCAAGCCAGGGTTGGATTTTTCAGCACTGGATGCAGAGAGTGTCTTGCGCGCATCCAAGGAGTTGGAGACGGGCCACGTTGGTGGCCTTCTGCCACCTGCCTTTACTGCTGTTGATGGTTGGCTCGGACAGTTTGTTGCGAGCCGACGCGACCGATCCTCAGCCTTCACAGTCTGTGTACCAGGAAAGAGTCCGCGGGAGTTCGGCGGAGGTGCCCAGGACCGCATCGGATGCCTTGCAGGAGACGCCTGACAGGCAGGAGTTCGAAAAGGCGGACCTGGACAGGAGTTTCGATTTGCAGACAAAAATTCAGCCAGTAGAGGAATCGGGAGCGGACTTTGGAAAGGTTGTGGAGATATCTCCGCAAGACGGAACGAACGAGCGCCAGGTGGATTTGCAATCTCTGGGAAGTTTTGATTCCGGCTTCACTCCTCTGCCCAACGGCAGTGGTTGGAAAATCGTTGCAGGTCCCCACTTGACGATCAAAGACTGTCAGCAGGAATTGGACCAAAAGATTGTGGCTGCGACGAATAAATACATTGCTGAGGAATTGGGTCGTGAGGAAGTAGGGCGACTTCTGCAGATTGATGCTGATTTTGTGAGGTCTCATCTGCCGTATGACGTCACAGAACCGGAGTTTGTTGACACATCCTATGGCGAGATGTGTCGTCTTACGGCTGTCTTGCGGTTTGAACATGACCGGGCTTTTATGGATGAACTAGACTCGCGCTGGAAAAATGTCCAACGTGAGGCACGCCTGCTGCAGGTAGGATTCGGCTCGAGTGGCATTCTGCTACTGTTGGCAACCGCCTTTGGGTATCTGAAACTGGATGCGATGACCCTTGGTTACCATTCAGGACGATTGCAGTTGTGCGTTGTGGGGATAATACTGGCGTTATGCGCAGCAGGTGCGGGAATCTCTCGCTGGATTCTGTGGATCTGACAATGCTTTTGATGTGTTGACGCCGGAGAGTTCTTTCGGGAAGGTCGTCCACCGGTCCGTCGAAATGAACCTGTACTGGCCGGCAGGATTGGTTTGCTTTCCAGTGTCAAACATTCGAATGGAGTGCTGGAGTCAATTTTGACCCAACGCCAGGTTGATGCCATGAAGTTATCTCGGCAAGTCGATACGCTTCTCGTGGAACGCATTCGGAACGGAGACACCGATGCGTGGAATGATCTGATCGCTCGTTATGAGGGTAGGTTGTTGGCGTTTGCGGAGAGCCGTTTAGGTCGCCGAGCGCCCAGTGAGGATGTTGTGCAGGAGACGTTCATCGGATTTTTGAACAGTCTTCCCAACTACGACTTCAAGCGTTCTCTGGAAGCTTATCTGTTTGCGATTTGTGCCCACAAATTGACCGATCATTTACGTCACGAAGGTCGTCGTCCGACGCTGCCTCTTTCTGGCGGTGCCACCGGTAGCGGCGGCAATTGGGACGTACCTGGAAGATCCCGGCCAGCCAGCAGTGTTGCGCGGAGTGATGAACGTCGAAATATCGAGGCAGACGCCTTGGCCCGGGCAATTTCGGAACAGGTCGATCGTTGGCGGCAACGTGGTGATTGGACGAAACTGATGTGCGTTGAATCGTTATTTGTGCGTGGTTGGGTCAACAAAGAAGTTGCCAGCGATCTGGGAATCAGCGAGCAGCAAGTTGCCAATTTTAAATTTGATTTTCTGGCGCAATTGAGAGCCGCCGTAAAAAAACAATCCTTGTCTCAAGAGGTGTTCCCCGAATTGCATGAGTGAGTACGGTGGGAATCATGGAATCTTTCCAGAGGAACGAAATCAGAGGTGCTACAGGTTTTGAGACTGAGGAAAGTAGCACTCGCCTTGTGTGGAGTTTTCCATCAGGCGATAAATATGTTGAGGTGTTTCCAAAATGATTTTTCATCTCACCTCCTCCCGTTTTGTACCATCCTGCCAATACGCGGGTCCAGGATATGAATTCAAATCCGCAGCATTGCCATGCGTCCACGTCTGACTCAATCTGAACTCGAGGCGTATCTGGATGAAGATCTGGCTGCCGAAGAAATGGCACAGATCGAGAACGCCCTGCGCGACGACCCCAAGTTGCTGGAGGTGTTAGCAGTGTTGAATGGGCAGCGCGATGCGGGGGTCCATTCGGTTGGCGAGATTTGGCGTCGTGCCCGCCTCAGTTGTCCGGACCGCGAACAGTTGGGAAGCTACCTGCTGGGTGCGATGCCAGATGACTATCACAGCTATGTTAAATTCCATTTGGAAAAGATTGGCTGTCGAATTTGCCAGGCCAATCTGGCCGATTTGCAACGGCAGCAAGACGAAGTCATCGAAATTTCGGCAGGCCGGCGGCAGAAGTACTTCCAATCCAGTGCCGGGTATTTGAGGAAGTGAAAAGGCAGCGGGCAGAACGGATGCTTAAAATAGAGACGGCAGCCAACCTCTGGCGTGAACCGGGCCCTCGCCTTTCGGACGGTGCCATCACGATTGCCGGCTACCAATCCAGTCCAAATTGCTCGCCCCCGGAGGATTGGTTCGTACCGCCTTTGAGTTCACCTTGAAATTTTGGCACAGCAGACGGCTGGGCATCTTCCTCGGATTCTTCATCAGCTGCTGAAGAAGATGACAACGGATTGGCCAGGGCCTTGAGTGACAGGCCAATGCGTTGCGAGGAGCGATCGACCGACAACACCTTGACTTCGACCTCCTGCCCCTGCTCCACCACACTGTCGACCTTGTGTACCCGGTGGTGAGCCAATTCGGAAATGTGAATCAGGCCTTCGATTCCCGGTGCCAGGCGTACAAAAGCGCCGAAAGCGGCCCCGCGAGTCACCGTACCCGTGACAATCGATCCCACCGAGAATTTTGTTTCGACCTCGTCCCACGGGTTGGTGGTGGTGTCACGGTACGACAACCCGATCTTGCCCGTGGTGCTGTCGATCTTGTCGATCTTGACCTGGATCGTCTGGCCTTCGGTTAGCACCTCACTGGGGTGATTGACACGGTCCCAGCTCATTTTGCTGATGTGGATCAGGCCGTCGACGCCTCCCAGGTTGACGAAGGCGCCAAAGTCCTGCAGTCGCGCCACGACGCCTTCTCGCATCTGGCCGACTTCGAGTTCCTCTAACAATTTCTTCCGGGAGGATTCCTGTTCGCGTTCCAGGACTGCACGTTGGCTCACGACTAAATTGCGCCGTTCGGGATTGGCTTCCGTGACAACACACTGCAACTTTTGTCCGACAAACTGTTCGAAGTCCTCCACTCGAAAGGTCGAGATCTGGCTGGCGGGCATGAACCCGCGCAGGTGGTTGACTTCGCACTCGAGTCCACCTTTGTTATGACCGGTCACCAGAACCTCGACGACCATACCCTCGGAAAGGTCGGACCAGTCGCCCACGTCGATGGCCGCACCAGGTATCGTTAGTGTGTAGAGGCTTTCCAGCTGATTCAGGCTGACCACAATGACTTCCACCGAGCTGCCAATTTCCGGAGCTTCGGCAAAATGCTTGAGTGGTACAACACCTTCGTCACGCCCGCCCAGCGAAAAGAAGACATCTTCGCGATGTATTTTGACCACGTTTGCCGACAGACGCGATTCGGGTTCCAGGACGGGTGTGCGAGTTGCACCAGTTCCTTCATCCATCAGGTCCTCCAGGCTCTTGCCACCCAATGCCTGGGCAATTTCATCTTCCAGATCAGGAGTCACCTGCTTGATCTCCGGAGTAGGAAAATAAGATTCAAGTTCCTCTGCAGGGACGGGCGCCGGCTTGTCCGAGGGACCCACGGAGGACACCTTCTGCGAAGCTTTCTCGGGGCTCGCCGGTGTTTCCTCGACTGCTTGTTTCCGTTGGGAACCGATCTTAATCGGACGTTTTTCGGCAGGAGTCGAGTTCGCCAGTTCTGCGGGGTTTGAAGTGTCCGGATTGGATTCGGATGGGGGAGGGTCGGGGCTCATGGAATTTCGGTCGAAGAGTTGTGTGTGCGGTTAAACAGTGCGACCCAGTTTAGCAGCCTCTATCCGGGAAGAATAGCCATTTTCATGCTGGACAGAATTGTTGTTTGTTGTTTAAGTTTGGGAAAGCTCGTGGAAAAACCGGGACGGAAGGACAAGGGTCCAACACGGTCGTGGAGACCTCGCTACTGCCGGTCCGCTTTTCACCCGTCAAATCCTTCATTCGGCTCGACAAGAACAAGTCCTGTTTCATTCGGCGTCTCGACGGATGAATCGGAAGTGGGAGAAACCGATCGATGTTCTCGTTTGATTTTCGTCGTTATGGCCCATCCGTGGAGCAAATCTGTCAACCGGATCGGCAGTGTGACCTGGGACCCGGTTTGCCCAATCAATCCATGGCTGCGGCGTTGGGGAACCTGGATGCAGAAGCACTGATTGGACGGCAAACCATCGTAGATTTCGACATGGTGCGTTGCTGCATCTCTGGCTTGTGGCTGTTTCAGGACTTTCTGGATGAATCACACGTTTTGAGCCAGCAGGTCCACACCACCACCGGCAGCTACTGGCACGCCATCATGCACCGCCGCGAGCCAGATTATTCCAATTCCAAATACTGGTACCGTAAGGTCCCAAAGCATGAAATTTTTGTCCAGTTGTGTGAATCGGCTCGTCAGTTGGCCCAGCAGAACCCCAGCGACTCGCATTCTCAATTCCTGGCTGCTCAGACCGTTTGGGACCCCTTCGCCTTTGTCGATCTTTGTCAGGCAGTTGCCAGTGGGCAGTCAGACTCTGGAAATTTGGCTTGCGGTGTGGCAACTTTGGAATGGCAACTGCTTTTTGACTTCTGCTACCGCAAGGCGATCGGTCAGTGAAGGGTCAGGTCCCAATCGGTGGGGGGGATGAGTACTCGGTTGGAGGATCTGTGATCATTGGGCCCGCGTGTTTCAGAAGGGGCGCACATCGAATTGCTGCGAACTTCGGGCGACACGCACTGGTGGGTGAGTCCCCTCAAGGGATCCCGTCAGCCTACCACGCTTCTCGACTGCCGTAATCACGTAAAATTTCTTCGGCCGCGTTCTTGCCGCAAGCACCCATGACGCCACCTCCGGGGTGACTGGCTGCGCCGCACAGATAGAGTCCTTTGATGGGTGTACGGTGATCTGCCCAGCCTGCAATCGGACGCTGGACGTAGAGCTGGTCGAGTCCCATAGCACCCTGCATGATGTTTCCGCCTGTCAGGCCAAAAGTTCTCTCCAGATCAAGTGGAGTAAGAATCTGGCGATGGATGATCGCGTCGGGCACATTCGGAGCGTAACGCGCCAGGAGGGCGATGCAACGATCCGCGAAGTCCTCTTTTATGTCGTCCCAGCCACCCTGGGCTAATTGATACGGTGCGAACTGGACAAACATCGACATCACGTGATGTCCCGGGGGAGCAAGTGTAGGGTCCACGCTGCTGGGTAGTGTGATTTCCAGTACCGGTTCTTTACTGGGACGACCATATTTTGCATCATCAAACGCCCGTTCGATGTAGTCGAGCGTCGGTGAAATGTGGATCGTACCAGCGTGGTGCGGGGCAATCTCATTGCTTGGGGCGCAGCTGAAATTAGGCGTTTCGGCAAGGGCAAGATTGATTTTTGCCGAGGCCGAGCTGTAGTCAATGCGAGAGACAGCATCGCGAAAGTACTGCGGAAGCTCTTGGGCTTCGATAAATTTTTCAAAGGTCAGGTGGGCATCGACACTGGAGGCTACCACTTTGCAATCCAGGTGGCTGCCATCGGCCAAAAGTACGCCCACCGTCTGATTCCGACGCGTGACAATCCTGCTCACTTCGGCTTCTCGGCGGATATCGACACGCAGATCATGGCAGGCATGTTCCAGTGCGTCTGCCAGTCCTCCCATTCCGCCCTGCACGTAACCCCAGACGCCTCGTGCCCCGCCTGCGGTACCCATGACGTGGTGTAGCAGGACATAAGCGGTCCCCGGCGACGAAATCGACGCAAACGATCCGATCACCGCGTCGGTTGCCAGTGTCGCCCTCAACACCTCGGCCTCAAACCAGCGTTCCAGGATAGGGCGAGCGGCGCCAGTCAGCAGTTCCAACGCCTGTGGCAAGTCTTCTCCCAGACCACTTAGCGCCTGGTAGGCGTTAAGAAGTTTGCGGGCGTCGCGCATCTTTTTTCCGATTCCGATCTTGCGCCATGTTTTGGGCAGTGGTAGCGGGTCAGGCGCAGATTGTTCCAAGACAGGTTCGAGTACCTTGGCGATTCGTTCCAGCAGCGACTCATAGCGGGGGTAGGCTTCCGCATCCGACCGACTAAACTTGGCAATTTCCGCCTGATTGGCATGTGCGTCACATCCCAGCAAGAGACTACGTCCATCTAACAGGGGCGTGAAAGAGGAAGGGTTTCTCGGAAGAATTTTCAGTCCGTACGGTTTCAGACGCAAATCACGAATGATCTGCGGCAGGAGCAGGCTGATGACGTAGGCCCCGACAGAAACCTTGTAGCCCGGCCAGAGTTCTTCAGTGGTGGCACAACCGCCCAACACATGGCGGCGTTCCAGTACGCACACCGATTTACCGGATTTGGCAAGGTAGGCGGCAGTAACCAGTCCATTGTGTCCGCCTCCAATCACGATGCAGTCGTAAGCCGTTCTCCCTTGTCTAGCCATGGCAACACTCTGGAGGAAAACAAGGAATTTGTCAACGGCGGGTCACGTGTCGAAATTCGACCCTCGTGAAGAGATCCGAAAGCGCCATGTGATGTTCAAACTGTTGCTCAAAAGAAAACGTTCAGGTACCCCTTTCTCAGGAAGATGAATCACAGACAGGGTGTTGATTAATAAACAGCCCCGGTCAAAAGCGACGAAGGTTTCCCTGCGCGGAAAACGCATCACCACTTCACTGACGGATTGCGATCAGCTACGGGGAAACCATTCATGGCCAATGCGGTGAAGTGAGTCCCTGCAGTATTTCAGTCGTTGTTCATTTCACATCGTCAACGTTTCTCGGGTAGGCGCAGGAGCGAGGAATTGGCACAACAGTTGGATGGCATTGTTTCCTGACAAAGATCAAAAAATCAGTAGGCTCCACGGGCAGCTCTACGTCCTCGTGGCTGCTTTGATGTGGAGTTCAGGGGGATTTTTCGCCAAGGCACCAGCGTTCGATGCCTGGGATGTCAACACGCGCGGGATTTTACTTGCGTTCTGGCGTGCGCTATTTGCCGGCCTGATTCTTCTGCCATTCATTCGTCAACGGCGTTGGAGCTGGATGTTGATCCCGATGGTCACCAGCTTTACCTTGATGAACGTCACTTTTCTGAGCTCCATGTCGCTGAGCGAAGCCTCGGTGGCAATCTGGTTGCAAAACACCGCACCCGTGTGGGTCTTTTTGGGGGGTGTCATCTGGTTACGTGAGCGGGTGCAGTTGCGGGACGGCCTGATGCTTGCATTCTGTCTGACGGGAGTCGGGGTCATCCTGGCTTTCGAATTGCGAGGAGAACGGCCCTTAGGCGTGTGGTTTGGATTGGCATCCGGCGTTTGCTACGCGGGTGTGGTTCTTGCGCTCCGTGGTCTGAAAGATTACGACGCGTTTTGGCTCGTCAGCTTAAATCAGTTTGCCACCGCTCTTGTGTTGGCACCTGTGGTACTCTCGGCAGAGGTGCAGGTGACCGGTACGCAAATCCTGATGTTAGCTGCTTTTGGCGTATTTCAAATGGGCATTCCCTACGTCTTGTTCAGCCGTGGTCTGCGGTCGTTACCGGGGCATGAAGCGTCCTGCATTACCCTTCTGGAACCCTTTCTTTTGCCCCTGTGGGTCTTTCTGGCCTGGGGACAGGCTGTCAACTACCAGGCGCCCACCAAGTGGACACTTTGGGGTGCTGCGTTGATTCTTGTCGGGCTCCTCGTCCGGTATTTACGAGTCGGCCACTTGAAGTCCGCTCCGGACTCTTAGGGGTTGGCTGGGGAATGTTCTTCTGGAGTTCGAAACCGATGAATCAGTTCACGAATCGGACTTGCGGAACTTCAAAGGAAAAACCGACCAGTCACATGGTGTCAGATCTGGCATAAAATTCTCAAGGACGGTGAAACTGTCTCGGTGCAATCGCTCATTGACGGTGCGATGGCTCATGGCAGAAAATTTTCCCATGCAAAACGACCTGAGACAATCGGACTGTGGAGGTTCCCGTTATTCGGCAGCGTCGACGATCTGGCGAAACTGGTCGAAGTTTAAACCCTTCGCAATGTTGATGCCCAGTAGCTGGTGAGGATCGGTGTTTCGGCTATTCTCGGGCCAGGGTCCTTCGACTGCCTTGTACCAGAGCCTGGCGGTTCGAAACAGCTTGCGGGCCATTCCTGTAACCGTGGCATTGCAGCTACCGTTGGGATACGCAAAGTAAGGCGATTCAATCCCGAGTCGTGTCTCAAGCTCCCGTTTCGACTCCGCCATTTCGTTCCACGCTTCGTTGTCATCTCGAGGGGCACGCTCGGGGCCGGCAAGCCAGAGGTGCCGTCGCGTGTGCGGGGCAATGCACCAGCCAGCGTCACGCAACCGTGCCAACTCGTCCCACTGCATGGCGGGGTAGTCCTGTGGGCCAAACACAACTTTACCACTTGCCAGGTCCGTAATCACGAAGACGGTGGCATGGAAACCGAATTCACGAAGGACCGGATACGCGTTCTCAAGTACGTTGAGGCGATTGTCATCAAAATCGATCGCCAGGACACGAGCTGGCAAATCAGCGCCTGCCAGCAGCCAGTCTGCGAGCTGGTGGTGCGTGACTACGGAGATGCCGGCATCGGCAATGTACCGCATCTGGCGCCGAAACTGGCTGAGGTCGATCCGTCCCTGGTCGTCCTCTACCGTGATTTCGTCGTCGGTATGCACACGATGGTACACCAGGATCGGCAGCTTGGTTGCCATGGAGAAATCCTATAGCTCGAGCAATTCCGGAAAATTCCGCTCGGCCCAGCTTCGAGCCCGATCGAGATCCTCCTGCATGCAACTACGATAGGGTTCCCGAACCCGCAAGTCGCAGTGAATGTTCGGGTTCAGCGCTGCATCGGCCTTGTTGATCGCGGCCTCACTTTTGCCATTCCACCCTGTTTTGACTTCAAGTTTGAATCGGTTGACCAGTTGCTGGATGCGGATGGCCTCGTTCCAGTCGCCACTGGAGCAGGCTTCGTACCAGCGCATCGTCAGGCGGGGGTTGGTCACGGCTAACCAGGAATACATTCCTTTGACGCCCCCTGCGAAATTTGCTGCGAAGGCATATTCGCCGCAAAAGTGACTTACATCCGGAACAAGCCGGCATACATTGCTGATCCACAAGGGCTCGTCCCGTGGCAGCTTGGTTCCAATCAACGTCGGGACCCGCTCCTTGAGGGACCGGTAGTCTTTGGCCTGGAACGTCAGCTTCGCATGTCCGGTATTGTAGTGCACCAGCGGAATCTCGCCGCAGGCACGAGCAGCGGTTTCGACAAAGGCAAAAGCTTCTTCGAGATCAGGCTGGATGTAGTAGGGCAGGATCACTTGGATCGCACTGGCCCCGGCCTCAACCGCATATTCGGCCCGACGGAGAAAGCCGCGTGTGTCGGGCGCGGAGCAGCAAACTTGTACTGGTACCCCGGCAGACCTTGCCTCGTCCAGCACCGCGCTGACAAGGCAAAAGAACTCGTCATCGTCCATTGCAAAAACAGTATGAATTTGAATTGATGCGACCGGTGATCACATTACAATACCGCAACCGCTGACCCTAGCCAACCTTTTCCCCAACATTCGCAGAACCTACGATGACCGACAGGCGGCACCAGCGCGTGCCGGCTTTGCCATGTAGGACAGGTTATCATGCTGGGACGGTTCGCCGAAGATTACCCCGATCAGGTCAGAAAATCGGCGATGTTGGCTGAATCCTGCAAAGAACTCTCCGCACTTGTTCAGCCGTTCGATTTGTCGAATCGTCGTCTTCATAGAACAGATCTTCTGGATCAATGCGGTCGCGGTGTAGGGTCGTCAGCGTATTCAACTCGGTCTCCACCTCCAACAGTTCACTTGAATGAAACGGTACAGCAATGACCAAATTTCTCCCACAGGAGCGTCGGCCGCCAGTTTTGAGGAAAACCACGAAGTTCCCTGACGTGCTTGTCGAGCAAATCGTAGGGATTTAAACCCGTTAAAAACAAAACAACGTATCGTACAACTGAACGTACCACTACAACCCGTGTTCTTGAAAACGTGTACACCGAATGATCGTCCCGGTTTGCACGAGTTGTCTATCCGAATCCGGCAGCGGTCGATTTCAGCGACTCCAGCCAGCATGCCGAAGAAGCATTCAGAAGCCCGTACACCTGGGGATCACCGGCTCGTGAAAGAATCCATTTCTGTCATTCTGCCCGTAAGAAATGCGCAAGCGACCCTGCTGCAGGAAGTGTCGCAAATGCTGGACGTACTCCCCGACGTTGCAGCCCGTTTCGAATTAATCCTGGTTGACGACGCTTCGACCGACCGGACAGAGGAAGTCGCTTGCGAATTGACACGCACTTACCCACAAGTCCGATTTGTTCGTCATCACGACAGTCGCGGAAACCGTGCCGCGGTGCAGACAGGGATGGAGCATGCGACCGCAGAAACTGTTTTGGTTCAGGAAAACCCACTCGCTTACCAAGCCGACGTGGCTGATGAACTCAGGATGACAGACAACTGTTCTTCCCCGGCAATGCAGGCTGCATGCGACGAACCTGAGACGATGAACTCCACTTTAATGCATCGCCTGCTAAAGTGGAGCAACGCGCTGGAACAGGAAAAAGCAGCCTGTATTTAAAGGGTGGCCACTCTGACCACCAGCACCGGGGGGAGGACATTTCCTTTCCGGCGAATCAACTTGACTGGTCTGGCGCCTGGCTCGCGACGGGGCGGCCTCGTGTTGAACGTTGCTACGGGTGTGACGGACCCGAACCTCAGCCGACAGCCCTCTCTCAACGCGTGGTTGGTCGCATTGTCCATTGTCCGAATCGAGGTTGCGGCAAGCCGCATTCCCAGTCGTGATGAAGGTTTCACCCTCAAATTTCAGCTGGTGATTTACAGAGTATTCAACCGCCTATCCTCTTAGTGCCGCTTTCGTTAGGGTTCTTTGACGAGTTGGTAAATCACTGAAAGTTGTGGCGCGTACGATTCAACGGGGTGACGCTTCCCGCCGTAAAATGACTCTTTGAAGGCGTCAAAGATCGTTAGTCTACTTGCTTCGTAGAAACGGTTTTTCTACGATGCCCCTGCGCTGCAAGTTAGCTTGCAGCGTCAAATTGACGGTATCAAGATGGATTGGTTGGAAGCCCTTTACTTAAGCACATCATCTTCCAGTCAGGTTCATCGAAGACACATTTCGGGCAAGACTGCATTCGCGGTGAGGTGTCTGATACAGAGAAGCGAGATCTTTTCAACGTTTTCGTTCAATGATCGAGGCGTAAGGATTCCTTGAATTCTGTCTCAAGTCTTCTGCAATCGTCCGTGGAACCGAGTAATAGGCACCAAGGGCTAGCAAGGTCGATTCGTTAGCATCGACCGCAAAAGTTGGTACGCCGGTTGCGCGTGAACTGCGCCACCGGTGTGTTTCGAGGTAATTGGCAGCGATCTGCAATTTCTTTCAGTGAGAATCTCGTTACGACTTGGTGGCTCAGTAGCCATTCTTTGCAAAAGGACGTCTATAGGAGAGGAAAAAGTTATGTCGACTAATGGTTTAAACGGTGCTCGTGCAAAGGGGTCGAAGGATTTAGACGGCAGTGTTGTAAACGATAACAATGGACACGCCCCGCCTTTACACTGTATCCGGCAAGTGCGTGAGCAGCAGAACACGTCACTGCGTCGTGCCGCGCGGCAGTTGGGTAAAAATCTTCACGAGGTAAGGCGTCAAGAAGAAGAAACGTCAGATCTCTGTCTTTCGGACCTGTACGCTTGGCAAAAACTGCTTGGAGTTCCAGCTGCCGATCTGCTAATTGACAACGAAACTCCTCTTTCCCGCCCCGTTTTGGAACGGGCTTGCTTGGTCCGCATGATGAAGACAGCAGCGTCCATCCGGGAGGAATGCCAGACAAAACCGATTGAGCGTCTCGCTGAGCGTTTGATTGACCAACTTGTTGAAATCATGCCTGAACTGAAAGACGTGGGTGCGTGGCATGCTGTGGGCCAACGACGAAGCTTGGATGAATTTGGCCGAGTGTTTGAGCGCCGTCTGTCGGAAGATCTGCTCTTTCAGTATAGCAGTGAACCACTGGACTAGGCGGACAATGTAACTTGTCTCTATTACCAGCGCCATGAAGGGCCGGTTCAGCAAAGCTGGTTTTCGGTGACCAGCAGGGCAGGTCGGCTGTGGTTGTTCGATGTTGTTGTCAGGGATGTTGTTGTCAGGGATGTTGTTGTCAGGGATGTTGTTGTCAGGGATGTTGTTGTCAGGGATGTTGTTGTCAGGGATGTTGTTGTCAGGGATGTTGTTGTCAGGGGTCGACCGATAATGACCAAGAGTATCCGTTATCGTTCTTCAATCTACTGATCCTGGATGTCTGGTCGACTGACTGCAAGGTACCCTACTTCAGGCCCGCCGCATGATTTTTTTGGCGTCCTTTAAGGCTTCTGCTAAGCGATCGACTTCGTCAAGCGTATTGTAAAAATAGAAACTGGCTCGATTGCTGGCGTTGACACCAAGAGCTTTGTGAAGTGGCATGGCGCAATGATGGCCTGCTCGAATGGCGATGCCGTGACGATCGCAAATCTGTGCTATATCGTGAGCGTGAATTCGATCCAACACGAAGCTGACAATGCCAGCGGTTTGTCCCGGACCCGGTCCCAGGATGCGAACGCCACCTACTTCTTGCAATACTTGATGGGCATGTTGTGTCAGCAGTCGCTCGTGTTCCTGAATCGCTTCGATGCCAACGCGGCCCAAATAATCGACGGCGCTGGCCAGGCCAATGGCCGGAACAATCGGTGGAGTTCCCGCCTCGAACTTTGCCGGCAGGTCTGCTGATTCGAATCCGTCCAACCGTACTCGACGGATCATGCTTCCTCCACCCATGAAGGGCGGCATCCGCTCCAGAATTGTTTCCCGACCATACAGTACACCAACCCCCGAAGGACCCATCATTTTGTGGCCACTGAAGGCGACGAAATCAGCCTGCAACTGTTGCACATCCAGGGCTTCGTGGGGCACACTTTGCGCGGCGTCTACCAGGACTTTTGCTTCGACGGCATGTGCTTTTGCGATGATTTCCTGCAGAGGATTGATGGTCCCCAAAACGTTGGAAATGGCCGTGATCGCGACAAGTTTTGTTCGTTCGCTGACAAGCGCATCGATTTTATCAAGGGCAAGCGTGCCATTATCTTCCACCGGGATGAACTGGATTGTGCAGCCGGTTCTCTCGGCCAGCTGTTGCCAGGGGACCAGATTCGAGTGATGCTCCATCATGGTCACCAGAATCTCGTCACCAGCTTGCACCTGTGAGTCTCCCCAGCTACGTGCCACCAGATTGATCGCCGCTGTGGTGCCTGCAGTGAAGATGATTTCATGGCCATGCACGGCATTGATGAAGCCGCGCACTTTTTCGCGGGAATTCTCATAAAGATCCGTGCTCTGGTCGCTCAGCCAGTGTACTCCACGATGGACATTTGCATAATGTTCTTCGTAGGCGCTGACCATGGCCTGGATGACCTGCCGAGGTCGCTGGGCGGTGGCAGCGTTGTCCAGATAGATCAAGGGACAAGTGCCGCGAATGCGGGTTTCCAGAATCGGAAAATCCGTTCGCCAGGCATGCGGATCCAAGGGCGTGATGGCATCGACGGCTGGCATCAGCCTGTCTCCCCGTTACCAGCGTCGTCACCGGTAGGAGAATACAGCGCCGATTGAACGACTTGCCAGGAAAGCAGGCAGCATTTCTGTCGGTTGGGCGTGAGTTTCGCCCGAAACAGGCTGAGCATTTGTTCCGCACTAAAATTCTGGACGTCCTGGACGGTCTTTCCCTCCAGCTCTTCCATCAACATGGAGGCTGATGCCTGGCTGATGCAACAACCCTCTCCGTCGAACCAGGCTTCCTCCACCCGTTGATCCCGGATGCGCAGTTCGACTCGCACCACGTCACCACAGAGTGGATTGTCGTCCTCGTGGGCGTGTGTGGCCTCGCTGCAACGCCCACGATGGTAGGGGTCGTCGGAGTGATCCAAAACGTGTTCTTGATAGATTTCTTCTTCGCCGTGCATCATCTTGTGTGATTTGTTTCCCATGTCACCAGTACATCTCAGTGTACGGTAGACACTCCTGCAAGACAAGAACGAGCTCAGCCCGTCATCCGATTGTCAATTTTAACGAGTACGCGGGCTAGTGAGTCTCGAATGACTACGTCTGCCATTTCGTCCAATGCCGTGGGATCACGATTAACGATGATGACTCGTGCACCGGTCTGTTTGGCTAAAGACGGTAAGTTGGCGGCGGGTGTCACCTGCAAAGACGATCCCATCGCAAGCAGCAATTGACATTGCTCGCACCAGGCAGTGGCTTCGCTGAGTACTTCCTCAGGCAATGATTGGCCGAACGATATCGTGGCGTGTTTAAGTCGCCCCCCACACTCGGCGCAAAGAGGGACGCTCCCGGAACGCCGGAATTCGTCTACGAGTTGATCTGCCTCGTAGATCACACCACAGTCGAGACATTTGACTTGCCGCGCTGTGCCGTGAAGTTCCAAAACATGGCGGCTACCGGCGAGCTGATGTAGTCCGTCAATATTCTGAGAGATCACTCCGTGCAAATGTCCATTGGTCTCCCATTTTGCGAGTACGCGGTGTGCATCGTTCGCTTCCGCACGTGCTATTTCGGTGTGTGCCTCCGCTTTCTGACGCCAGTACTCGAGCCGTGCATCGGCGTCGGATAGAAAAGCGTCAAAATAGACAGGTTGATACTTGGCCCAGACACCGCCCGGCGAGCGAAAATCGGGAATACCACTCTCGGTGCTGATTCCGGCACCGGTGAAGGCGACATTCATGGTAGATTGCTGCAGCCAGCGGGCGACAAGTTCGATGTTATCTTCCATGATTGGAAGTCGTCTTTACGGTTCGATGTCAGCTGACAATCATGAATGGCAATTCGCTCATCGGTGTGTGTCCTCTCCACGCAGCGACGAGCTTTTGAGTTTGATTCCGAATTTCCCAACGTGAGGATCTCTTGAACATGGTCTACCAGGAACGCATTCATCTCACCACCCAAGGACATGGAGACGGCCAGGACCTGACGGAAGCTGTGGCGCAAATTGTTTCGAAAAGTGGCATACAAAGCGGGACAGTTCAGGTATTTAATGTAGGTAGCACGGCAAGCGTGGGCACGATCGAGTTTGAACCCGGTTTGCAAAAAGATTTACCAGAAATGCTCGACCAGCTTATCCCACCCAATCCTGACTACGGACACGAACGGGCCTGGCAGGATGGGAATGGCCACTCTCATTTGCAGGCCACCCTCCTGGGGCCGTCGCTGTCGGTTCCTCTCACTCAGGGACAAATGGCACTGGGGACCTGGCAACAAGTGTTCCATTTAGAATGTGACGTTCGGCCTCGACAGCGCGAAGTCGTGGTCACGGTCATGGGTGAATGACAGAGGTTTTCAGACAACTTTCGACCAAGCCGTCTGCCCGCGGTGGCTCGCTCTGCTCGTTTGGCCACCGCGTCAACCCTTCCCGGTGACAACTGCGGTCTGATTGGCTGCCCAGGACAAAAGAATTCTGAATCTGTCCGGCCCGCGATTGTCGTCGGGCAGAAGGCGTTTCCCTACGATGCAGACGGTTCCCTGGCTTGGTGATTTCAAGTGTAACGTTCATCCAGGTAGTTAGTTGCGACGATCGATAATTTTTTGTCTCACCGAAGCAGGGAAGTTCCTGGCTGAGCAATTTTTGATCTGAGCGGCCCATCTTTTCAATCAACTCATTGTTCCAAAACGAGTTGTGATTCGTTCTCCATTTTAAACCGCCACTGGCACACTGCTTGCGTTAAGGAGTGCCAGTCTTAGGAGGTACACAGCCTGGCGAGGACTTGCGTGTTCAGGTGCTGTGGCTTTCTCAGGCGAGTTCGGCCACGAGCCGAGAAACCATAGGTGAAACCGCGAATTGGTTATCAGCACAACGACGTTTGCCCTGCGAGAGTTGCGTCTTGCAGCGCGGTGTGCTGGATCCGGGTCGTGGAGTGAACGGAGTTCTCATGAGTCATACCGACAGTTGTTGAAGCTGCCAGACAGTGGTCAGCGTCTGTCGTTTTAACGTGTGTGTTTTTTGCCGGCATCGAGGCTCCACGTGCGAAGTGCGCGTCGGGAGAAGTGGTGCTGCCGGGTACCGGTGGACAACAGGGCCTATCGGGTCGCTGTGCGTCTGCTGGTAGATCAACGTGACGTTTTGACTGCGGGGTTTGATGGAACTTTTCTGAGTTTCAAACGAACCGTCCTGGGGCGTTTACTAAAGGGCACGAAAGGTTTTGAGGACCTCGCATAAGCGAGGCAGAAGTATGAGTACGGCACATTCAGATTTTGTTTCGACGGTAGAGCAAGTCGAAAGTGTTCCCGTGGTTTCAAGCCGAAAGGCCACATCGAATCATCGGTGTTTGGTGATTTCGACCAGCCAGAAACAACGGGCAATGTTGAGCAAGGCGGCTCTGGATGGTGGTTGGGGCACGGTGGTGTGTTCCGACGCAGGTTCTGCGTTAACGGAGTTTCGACGTCATCGGTTCCAGTTGATTTTTATCGACCTGGCAGGAACTAGTACAGCATCGGATGGGGAGTTTCGCAATGTCTGCCGCCAATTAGCGGTAGAAGGCCGTGACTTGCTGTTGGTGGTGTGCGGTCGTCAAGCGGATCCCAGGGAAGAAATTTGGGCCAGGCAGCTGGGTATTTGGCTGTATTTGGCCGGCGTCACGGAAGAAGGAGCAGTCACAGAATTGTGCGACGAAGCGCGCGGTGTCGTCGAGCGATTGAACGGGAAAGTCGAGGGGAAGACCTCGCGGGTTTAACCACGCATCAAAGGGCTGTGCGTTTACTGGCTGGTAACCAGTGATCCGCGTGCAGTCTTGGTTTAAGTACATTTGACAAACTTATTGAGTTGGGAGTGAAACATGAATGCTGCGATAACGTTGTATGAAGATCAAGAACTCTCTTATTCATTGAAGACTCGTCCCGGTACCGGAACGAAACGGTCGTTGATGGGTGCAAGGACCAATCAACCAACTTACAGTCGGAGTCGAGGTAAAACTCCCCTGTCGTTCAACGGAATCCACCGTCGTCACACGAAGAAGATTCGCTGGTAGACAGCGAGAGTCGTCTGTACGGCTGGATTCGGGTGAAAATGAATTGAAGAGTGGGGCGGCCCGCTGGCCGTCCCGTGGCGCCCGTTTCTCGTTGGAGTCGTTGAAAAAAAATTAATTGACGGCGGTTTTTAAGACACGCCGGGAAAACAGGCGCTCCGGCCGGGTGAAACCGGTAGGAGATGATTGCCGGGACTGAAGCGAATCCCTGAGTCCGCCCTGTACTTTTTGGAAGAGAGGTGAACGATGAGAATGACGTTAGTCACGGGGTTGCTGATGCAAGCGGTATGTTGTTTTGCATGCTCTGCTAATGCTACAGAGATAAACTTAGTTCCCAAATCTACAGGAGAAGCGGGGGGGGCTGTTGCTTATGCAAATCTTGTTACTCCTGCCAACACAGTTTCTTCCAACACATTATCGGACGCCGTATTCACATTAAATATCGCTGCGGACTTTGATAATAATGAAAGCCCAGAGAACGCTCACGTTTTAATTGAAGGCTATTCACTGGGCACAACATTTGATAACAACATTGCCAATTATTTGTTTGACTTTCCAAATGACGACGATTACGGCGATCACAACAGTATGTTAACCATGACCGGTGAAGAAATTATAGATCAAGCTGACCGGGAAATTATTTATCATTATGGATGGAGTTATTAACATTTTCGGCATCGGTGCGGCCGGTCTGGTCGGGTACGCCAGACATCGCAAGCAAAACTCCGCCGCGGCCTAAGACATCGGCAGAACCGAACAAAGTTCACAACCACGAATGCTCACCACGGGCGGTCCGCCAGGCCGCCCGTGGTGAGCATTCGTGGTTTCATTGACGCCTGCCAAATTTCAACGACCAACCTCGTTAGCTTAAAGGGTTCTTGAAGTGTTGAAAAATGTTCTTCGATAGTAGGATCAGCAGTTTGTGCATTGTTCCACATAGCAAAAAGCATCAAGCAGAACAGAACCGCGATTATGAACGGTGTTCCGGGGTCAACAGTCATTACCTAAAACCTCCACGAACTATGTTCTAAGGTGAAACTTTTCTTCGGGGAGATGAAAATGAAAGTGCTCGTTCAAACATGAGAAATATCAGAGTTGGTTGCCATCTTTAGAAACTATTAGGAACCGTAAGGATTACGTGCTGGTTTTCCAAGGATGATTGGGCGGTACCTGCCTAATTGAAAGGCAACGCTGAGCCATCGCTACATCAATCTGGGTAGACGGTACGGTGCAACAGGCGGCCGGAGTGAGATGCGGATGGTGTTCTAGCAGAGTGCTCTTGGTGGAATCGATCCTCCCCACCATGTGGTAGATCAGCAAGAGCCTTGGTGTGTCACTGAGCGTGGACGGCAGTGGCAGGTAGATGTCAGCGTGGTGCGGGCTTGTTGTTCGGTTGGGCGGCGAGCGACGGTCTCTCACCGGCCCGCCTCACGTACACGTCGGCTGCCCCGATCGCAAAGGCCGTTGGTCCTGCCAGGTAGCAGCGTACATGACTTGGTCCTTGTGCCTCGCCCGGAACCGCGATCTTGATACGAAAAGGCCCACGCTGAACGTGACGGGTTTCGCTGGCCCACACATGGTCATTCGCCCGCCGGTAGGTCGTGTTCATTGCCTGCCAATCGGGCGTCGAGCTTCCCCGTGGTCGTCGTGACGCGGGCACGAATTTTAAGCGATCGCGCCGGCAGGCCAGTTCCACCGTCAGCGTTCCCGCCAGGGGGGCTTGGCCGGAGACTTCGATGGTCTTTCCTGTTTCTGTATGTCGCGGGGCTTGTACCACAATCGTTTGTGGATGATGAATGCGCAGCAACGGGTCCCCCAGCAGGTTGAACAGTTGCACATGTTCCAACCGTTCCGCCCGTAGGTCCGGGTTGGGACTGAGGCTTGTTGCGAGTGAGTCCAGAAGTTTTCTTTGCTCGTCGTCCCGAGCCGTCCCAAGCTGTTGTTTACTGTGGAGCAGAATCTCTCCCAGCGTCGGACGCTGTTGCCCGAAGATTTCGTCCAATAACGAGATCCCGTAGACGGTCATCGCGTAAGGCATCGTCACTCGAGATCCGCAGATGACTGCCACAGGTGCTCCCTGGTGCGTGAGCATTTCCTCGGCCAGACAGTCTGTTTCCTGATCGAATGCACCGGCGTAACAGGAAAAGAAGATGGCGATGGGAACCCGTTGTGAATTGTTGAGCTTTCCGATGTTCTGCAGCTCCAGAACGGGTGCGGATCCCCAGGGCGTGTGGATGGAATCCAAACGGTCGCGGTGTCCGTGGCCCATGTAGATCCAGGCGAAACAGCCGCTGTTCAGTCGGTTCAACGTTTCACGTTGGAAATCAAGTGGGCTCGGGCAATAAACGCTCCGCCAACTGGCATAGGTCATGCTGGTTTCATAGCCCGCAGGAAGGCCCTTGGTGATCAGTCGCTTGGCGGCCGTTTCCAACAGCTTGTCGGCGAGCACTCCAAAACCTCCCACACCGGCCACAAAATTGACTTGACGTCGCCAGCGGCCCATGTCGGGTGACCGCTCGTATGCCAGGGTCTTGGCAACCACCTGCTCAAGTTCCGTCTCCGTATCGGCCGTGATGCGGCCGATTGCCACGTCGGGTAGCCAGTCGTCATCCAGATCAGCATACCAATTATCGGTTCCGATTTCGGGCTCTGATCCCCAACGGACGTTGACCTTTGCAGGTGCCTTGTGGGTGGGTACACAGCGGGCTTGGATCGCGGCAATTTTGTTGGCTGCCGGGTCGGCGTCGCCGACGAGTAGGATGAATCGCAGGGAACCGGTCCGGGCCAATTTGCGAAGTCTCGCCCGAATCTGGTCCGCTGAGCCTTGGCTGGATACAAACTCCAACTGGTGACCCTGGCCGGTGCGATGCGTCACCCAGGGTTCCAACGCGGAACGGAACTCGCGGGGACAGACCACCGCCACATCGGGTGCTGCCGGAACGGTTTGTAACCAGGCGAGCAAAACTGCGACAGCCAAGGCGACTCCTTGGAACGAGGTAAAAGATTTCGACTACTTACGACTGATGACGGTTGTCAGTCGAAATGGACCAACGTGGGTTTAAGGACAACTTGTGAAGATAAAAAGATCGACGGTATGTAACGGAGAACGGGTCAAAAAGCAAGGTCCGAACGCAGAGCGAACGGCCTTGGCAGTTTCGGTCGCGACACACACATAAATTTGCAGCCGCCGATCCGTCCGGCCCAAAGGACCCGCGAGCCAGTAGAACGCTACGTGCGGTTTGCGGGGGTCACAGGGTTGATTCTTTTTACGAAGTGGAAACACAACAACAAACGGGCTGTCATGGCCTCCTTCGTGTTGCAGGGACCAGGTTGGTGATAGGGTGCTAGCGTGACGTCGTGGTTTAGAATTTCGGCTTCCCTTCCGAAAGTTACCCCACGGTTACAGTGCTACCCACTACCACACCGGATGGTAACCGTTCAGTGATCGATCACGCTTCAGCATGGCGACCCATCGGTCTTCGTACAGGTTGCGAGCATTGACCAGCCAGCGGATGGGTACACCCAGCGTGTGACCGTCGTCACGCACCAGCACGAAATCGTGTTCTAATTCGGGGCAGGTGCGGCAGTGCCCTCCTGAGTTGATGACGGTGCGGTGTGGGCCCTTTGACCTGCACCGATACTGTGCCATTACGACAGTGTTGAGTTGGGAATCCATTGTCACTCCTTGGTTGGTGATAGGAGGGGGTTCTTTTCCCCCCCACTAAAGAGTGGGGGGAAAGAACCCCCTCTCCTTCCGAACCCCTCGTGAAGAAAGTGTCTCCAGGTTGGATGCTGAACGACTGACTCTCTAGCTCAACTCGGCAGAACAAAACCAGACAATAACAACGACCCGCAACTTTCAATAAAAAAAGCGAGCGGGAACCTTTGGCAATTCCCACCCGCTTTTTCAGTATGGCACGATGAATTAACGCTAAAATCAGCTGTCGCAAATCACTTCTGTCGACCGGTCAGGCAGCACACACCAGCGATGGCTAGCAGTAGCAGAGCGATACTGGTCGGTTCGGGCACGGCAATACCACCGACTTCACCTGTTCCGGCAGATGAAAAACCTGTGACGGTACCCGCTCCATCATCGGTGAGCGACGAGGCAGTCACTTGACTCGAAATCGACACAACCACGTCTTCTCCAATTAGCAACCCGGACGGCAGGTTCTGACCAGTCACGCTAGCTATGGATCCAGCGAAGACGAACGTCACTGCGCCGGGAATGTTGATGAAATTGACGTCGACAGGTGCCAAATCCAGATTCAGGTAGTTACCGGTCCCAAGGCCGAGCAATAACGTGCCCCCGGAAGCGCTCGTCACACTACCACCACTGGTGGGAATCCCTGCGACTCCGGGTACGAACAAGTCGTGAGTAATGTCGCTCGTTAGAATCGGCCCAGTCGTTACGTTGTCGACCGACAATACAACAGTGGACAACGGGTCGGGGTCATTTAAAGCCGGGTCGGCGTCGGTGATTTCAAATCCATTATATTTAATGTCGACACCGGTGAATTCGATTTGAATAGAATCGCCGAAGCAGAGCGAAGGAGAAATCAAACCGAGAGAAATTCCAATAACCAAAGCCAAAGAAAAAGTGTTGTTAGTCAAGCGTGCCATCATTAGCTCCCCAGATGTTAAATGTGATAATTAGCGTTAATTCAAGTTCTACAAATCATGCCGGTAGCCACGATTCCCGAGGAATCGCATAAGTACGTTTGACGACGCAGTAGCACCATACAGTGGCACGTGCGCCATCACCAAAGTTGTGAATGTTGTCACTTTTGCGGCCGACTTTTGGTAACGCACCACCCCGACCTCCAGGTACACGTCTCACCAACCTGGTGAAAATCACGGTACCTGTCGCCTTGATGATGTCACCACTTACAGTGCGGGCGCCATCAAAAAAACCGTCCTATTTCACTAACTCTACGGATCTCAATGTAATACGGGAGCTAAAAAGGATCAATGCTTTACTAGGAAAATATCTTAGTTTTCTCAAATATCCCATGTTTTCTAAGAAAAAAGAAGGGTTTTTGGTTGAAGGATGCCCGCATTTGTCCAAATTCCCGGCTTGCCGGTAAGCGGGGATTTCTGGCCAAGCGGTCGAAAATTTGGACCCAGTCAGCCCCTTCCCAGCGGGTGTGGTGTTCCGGAAACACCCTCTGACTCTTTCAATTGTGAGACCCCAAAACCCCTGTTCAACGGGAAGCTGGAAACGCGGCTGACCCCGGTCCTGGAACAGGTCGAAAAGCGGTTGTGGCGGAACGTCCGGCAGGAATTTTTTTGGTAGCGAGAGGGTACAGTCCGATTCGGCACGTGAGCGGGGTCGAGGTAGTTCCTACTGACGGCCTGATTCTGATTGGTACCTGTCTTGGGCGAAGCCGGTATGGACCGACTGAAACGGCGGTGTACGTTGATCCGGACTAATACACGATCGAACGAGTTGTCTGGAGAAGACAATCAACGGCGGTGGTAACCACTGGTCGATGACCGTCTCGCGAGTTCAAAGTTCCCTGCGGGCCTACTTCGGGAACCTGGCAGCGGGTAGAATGAAACTTGGATTGTGAATGGGTTGCGCTGAGATTTTGATGAATGCGCTGCTGGGGTTTCAAACACCGATCATGAATTCCTGTCGGTCAGATCGTGCTGCGGGAGTAACTCAGTGGTAGAGTGCTAGCTTCCCAAGCTGGATGTCGCGGGTTCGAATCCCGTCTCCCGCTCTTGCCGCAAGCCGTTGACAGCCCTTGTCAGCGGCTTGTTTCTTTCGACAGAGTCAGAAGGTACATCGTTCGACTGGTGAGTCGCTTGAGGATCTGTCGCCCGGCCAACAAGTGTCTCTGAGTTGCTGCTTTGGTCAGCTTTTGGTGCAAAGCGCGGAGCAAACAGGCGAACGGCTCGAGCGAAAGTTCCTGTCTCCCTACCCGCGATGCTGTTGCATCTGTCATTGTTTGGCAACGTCCGGTTCCGGTTTGATCCACAACGCTTTTGCTTTCCATTCCACCAGCGTCAACAACAACGCCTGAAACAAAGCCACGATCACGCCGACGGGAAACAAATTACTGCCAGAAAAGCAGACCACGAACAGTAGTAGCGCCATGGAAGTGGACCCGTGCTCCAGGAAGACCCAGCGGCGACGGCCACGACCAGCCAGCAACACGTGTAGAAGTCCCCACGGCAAACTCAGCCAGCCGGTCAGGGCAGCGAGTAAAATCATCGGCACGCCATACCAAAACCCCATGTGAAGGTAGACGAAACCGGAAAAGATCGCCATGAACGGACTGGAATGCAAGCGGTTATCGGCGGCAGTTTTCTTTGCTTGGGTGAACGAGTCAAGTACTCCTGTAAAAACACGATAGAAAAAAACGGGGACAACACCATGTGTAAAAGTAAACACTGGAACGATGAAGGCGCCCAACAGGGCCGGTACTCCGAAGCCATCTTCTCCACCAAACGGTTGGACAAGTCCGAACTTCAACCCGCATACCGCCGCACAATACGTTGGAACCACAACCAGCAGCGCGCGAAGCAGTGCCCAGCCAAAGCCGTGTTTCACCGCCTCGTCTGCTACGGCATACACCAGGTTCCCGGAGTCTGAGACGGTCAGCCAGGAAAATTGCTCCAGGGCGACACACCGTGTGTGGCCCTGGTGACGATCGACCATCAGCACAACTTCCGGATCCTTCACACCCTTGGTCAACCGGGGACCCACGTCCATGCGCGCATCCAGTTCCCCACCCTGCCCATGTGAGTCTGTGACGAGTATTTTTACGGGCCAATTCTTCAAGGAATGTTCGATCATGGACAGCACTGCGCCCACGAAGCCGGCCTTGCTCCGTAACCCGGCCATTTGTTCCAACGCGTTATGGTAGGACTGGTATTCTCCGCTGCCGCGGTCCATGATTTGGGTGATACGTCCCTGCACCGGCTCGCCCCCGGTGAGTACACCAGCGACTTGCCGGCTCCTCGACACCAGGATGACTGCCACACCGCTCCAAATGCAGAGTCCCAAAAGCAGCAGCACCACCCCAAGGGCGGAGGGCATCCAGGGGTATTCATCATCGACCCAGCCCATGTCCGGACCGGAAAACAGAGCAAAGCCCAGTCCAACGAAAATTGCCATTGCGCCAAAACCGCAGGCGAACCCGGAATTCCCGTTCAACTGCGATAGCATCAGCCGCAACCAGATGAGTGGGGGCACTTTTCGAGGTGGTGACGAAAGCCGGCTAAAAGTGGCCCATTCCCGGGTCCCACGATCAACCAAGTCATTGGCAGATGCGGCTTGCGGAGAGCGCGGATTTTCTGACATACGTTTTTTTCTTTAATGAGCTCCGCTGAATTTGTTTACCGAAAATTGTCTGGGGTGAATGGATCCATTCACCTTGAACTTCCAAACGCCAGAGACTAGAAGCAAGGCCAAATTTGCTTCCCGGCTGCCGCCGGTAAAATCAGGCCGCCCTGACCTGTGGCGGCCACCCTCCTGCATGGGAATTATTACGTGACAGGGAGACTTTTCTAGTCGTAGGTCACCTGGATTTCGACAGCATTGACGGTGAACTCGCCGGCCGAAGCAGAGATGTTCACACGGTTTCGACCTACCAGGAGCTGCTCAGAGTGCAGGAGAATCACGGTCCGCGAGTCGACGCGTTTCAGGTTGGATAGTTTTTTTCCATTCAACTTGATTTCGAACTGGTCGTCATCGGAAAATTCCTGCCATGTGCCAGGATCGACTCCCGGCAGTTGTTTTTGTGCACAGTCAATGGCCAGATGAAGGTGTTGAGGTTGCGGTGCTTTGGCCAGATCTTCGCCGACCAGGACGGATATGTCCCTATTTTGGCCTGCCTGAAAGGTCACTGGCAGCACGCAGTGCATCCAGTTGTGCGGGTACGTCCAGCCTGGCCTGCCTCGATCCGCTGCAAAAACTTTGTCTGTGCCTCGCATCACGTCCGGACTATCAATCTCACGGAGTCGCTGCATCTGGTGTTTAAACTTTGCGTGTCCCCCCGGGCGCCGATCGGAAGGCCGCTGGGTGTAGGTGTGGGCGTTCCAGTTGAACGTGTAGATTCCGTCCGCGCCCTGGTGCCAATAATTGACCGCCAGGCCCCGCGTCATCTCGGGCGAGATGGGCATGTATCCACTCGGCCAACCGTACAGACACGGATAGATCAAAATGTTCGTATTGGCGGCGAGCTGTTTGAAAGATTCGACCTCGATGTCAATGGCACCGGATCCCAGAATGAGGATATCGACCAGTCTCTCCTGAATCCAGGTTTTCACATCGAATCCATCCAACCGGCACGCTTCCCGGGTCTCCGAGACTCTCACGGCCAGCGGTATGGGTTTGCCCCGCTCCTTTGCACGCTGTACAAGATGTTCCCGCACCCGCCGCAGGAATTGGGTCAGGATCGGGGCGTTTTCTGGCTCGGTGCCGGGAATAAAGTGTGGAGGACTGCGCATGAAATCGATCTCCAGTCCGTCAAAGTTGTATTTCCGGAAGACTTCTTCGATGACGGAAAATTTCAGTTCCCGGACCTCTGGAATCGCGAAGTCGAGTTGGTGAACGCCGCCGTAGGGCTGGCCCCGACCGATGGTCCAATCCGGATGTTCTACCTTGAACGAGGCAATCAGTTGCGGATGGCTTTTGCCGTCTCCAAGACTGTCGTGCAGGTCGTTGATGCGGAACGAGTAAAAGATGTCCACACCATGTCGGTGGGCCTCCTCGACAACGATTTTTGCAGGGTCGTTTCCCGTCCGGATCAATTGTTCCAGGAAGGGGTGAACCTTACCGATTCGTTCTCCGGTCAGTTCCAGTACGTCGCTGTCGTAATTAGCCGTGTTGCCCCCCGCGCCGTCATGCCAGAACAGTGCATCGACGTGCGTGTCTTTCAGAAAGCCACACATTCCGTGCAAGTAGTTTTCCACGTCGACGGCGTTGGCCAATCCCCAACTGCTATCCTGCTGGTAGATAACTCGATAAGGTTTGCGACGAGAAAAATGAGGCTCGGGTTGCTTTGTACCCGGTGGAGCAGTTCGTACCTGGTGCGAATTCGGATTTTTTGGGTTGACCGGTTGGTCGGAGAAGACAACCTTGCTGCTTGTCATGGTCAACAGCAGGCTCCAAAAAACGATGGACTTTTTAATCATTGAAACATCTCTTGTTTCACCGCAGCGTTTGCAGGCCGTCATTTTGCGGGCTGACCAGCTTCGGCGAACTTTCTGGTTTGAGTTGGTACGACGAGTAATATGAACGATTCCACCAAATTCCTCCTCGATAAAAGGGCAACCTTAGTGAATTGAAAATATCCGGTGGCGTACCGTGGTCGCGCTGCACCGTAGGTGCTGCCCGGTCATTGCCTTTGTCATCAGAGGACTTGAACTAGCTAGGTGGCCTACTACCATGGGTGGTTGTCAGGCCGTTGGGAACAGTCCGATTGTACCTGTATAACGATCATTTCTTCCGGTTTCAATGAATTTTGTAGGGGATCGTTTGTAAAAGATTGTTTTACGACCAGACCATTGGGGAGCAACCGCTGCCATGCAAGCGAAGCATTTAAACTTTTCCCACCCGTCCTTTCGGGGTTGGATTGGGGTAGCCCGACAGGACATCACGCCTCCTGTTGGCATTTATGCGCGGAATTGGGGAGCTGCCCAACACGATGTTGCTGAAGGAATCCATCGGCCGCTGGAAGCTGCCGTGATGACGATTCAAGAGGAGCCGGGAGCTGCGCCACTGGTACTGGCCACCGTAGATTTGGGTTGGTGGCAGGACCTGGACGATGAACGTCATGTGCGTGGCGGTGTGCTGGAAAACATGAACCTAGATCCCGGGCGGCTTATGCTCTGCGCGTCACACACCCATGCCGGACCTTCTCTTGTGCGTTCCCACCGGGACCTGTCCGGCGGCCATCTGATCGGGCCATATTTGGACCAGGTGCGTGATACCTTGACGCAGATCACCCAGAGGGCATTGGACGGGGCGACGCCGGCGACGGCCACCTGGAATTATGGTCGTTGTGGCTTGGCTCAGGATCGGGACCTGGCGGATCCGAATGCCCAGCGATTTTTGTGTGGATATCATCCTGAGGGCCAACCCGACGATACGATCCTGGTCGGCTGCGTGACTTCAGAAGCGGGAACGCCCCTGGCAACCTTGGTCAATTATGCCTGTCACCCGACGACCTTGGCTGCGGAAAACCGGTTAATTTCCCCCGATTTTGTAGGCTCCATGCGTGAAGTGGTTGAAGCGCGATATCCGGGTCCCTGCCTGTTTTTACAGGGGGCTTCGGCTGAGTTGTCACCCAGGGAGTGTCATCACGCAAGTACTGAAATCGCCGACAAGAATGGTCGGGAACTGGGCTTCGCGGTACTCTCTACCTTGGAGGGGATGCTGCCAGCCGGCAAATCCTTACAGTTTGACGGCGTGGTGGAATCCGGAGCGCCGCTGGCAATATGGAAACGTTGCGAGCGCGCGGTGTCCACAAGCATCGAGGTGCAACAATTGGACGTGGAGTTGGAACTGAAAGAGCTGCCGTCACTTGCGCAAATTGAGACCGATTTAAAATCCTGCCAGGATCGTGCTCTTGCCGAACGGTTGTTGCGAGAACAGTTTATTCGCCGTCACCTGGGTGACGGTCTCACCAGTCGGCAACCCGTTTGGATCTGGCGAGTCGGCGAGGCAATTTTTGTCGGGCAGCCGAACGAGGCCTATTCGATCTTTCAGCAGCAGTTGCGCACCAGTTGTCCGGATCAAGCGGTGGCGGTGATCGGGCAGGTCAACGGGTCGTGTGGCTATCTGCCGCCGGCTGAATTTTACGACCAGGACATGTACCCGGTCTGGCAGACCCCGTTTGCCCGGGGCAGTCTGGAACGGATTACCGCAGCTTGTCAGGCGTCGATCACGAAATAGGACTTCCGGTTCCGGTACCTGCCGCCTCTTGTTCGTGAAGTCAGGTGATGCCAATTTCCAACGGCAGGTTGACCAGTGAGCGAAGTCCCATGTTCGTGGTCCACGGGGGCTGGTCCGTCAGTGGTTGCAGCTTGGTGACTCGCCGCACAATTTCACGCAGTGCGATTTGAGCTTCAAGCCTGGCGAGTGGAGCACCGATGCAGAAATGTGGGCCACGTCCGAAGCCAACGTGCTGGTTCGGAGTGCGCTCGATGTTGAACAGGTAAGGGTCGGGGAATTGGTCAGGATCACGGTTGGCTGCACCGATCAGCAGGATGACGGTCTGGTCCGGTTCGATTTTTCGGCCGTCGACCTGGAACGCTTCCCTGGCCCGACGAACACCGCGTGGCACTGGAGATTCGCAGCGAATGAACTCTTCGACGGCTGTTGCTGTGAACTGGTCGGGGTGGGTTTGCAGCTTGGCGAACTGCTCGGGGTGTTGACTGAGTAACCAGATACCGCTGCCCAGCAGGGCCATGGTCGTGTCCTGCCCGGCAATGAATAGAAAAATGCACATGGCGAACAGCTCTTCCCGGCTCAGATGATCACCGTCCTCTTCGACCAGCAGCATCGAACTGATCAGGTCGTTTTCAGGCTGCAAGCGGCGTTCAGAAATCAACGGGTTGAACAATTCCCTCAGGTTTTCTAACCCTGTTGAAGCAGGGGCAACAAAATCATTCAGGTCGGCTCCCGCAGCGGCACTGAACCGGGTGAGGGCGACTGCCCACTCCTGGAAATTGTCCCGATCCTTTCGTGGAATGCCGAGCATATCACTGATCACATAGGTGGGCAATTTTTCCGCGAATTCCCGCATGAATTCAACTCGTCCTTGCTTCACGAGACGATCAAGCAACTCGCCAACCACACGTTCGATCAGCGGCCGTAGCCCCGTGATCATGCGTGGAGTAAAGGCCAGACTGACCAGGCGTCGACAACGGGTATGACGAGGCTCATCCATGGTCAACATCCAGGTATTAATGTGGTTGACCAGCGGTCCGGCGAGTAGACGGTTTTCGGGCGTGAGCGGGTCCAGGTACAAACCACCACGATTGGTCGAGAGTCGTGAGTCATTCAGCAGTGAAAAGACGTCCGAGTAACGTGTAAGTAACCAGCATCGCATAGGTTTACACCAATGGATGGGATCGACTTTCCGCAACCGGTCGTACAATGCGTACGGGTCGTCTAGTTGCTGACGGACGAAGGCCTGGTAATCCCCGGAGAGACAAACACGTTCTAGCGAATCGGGCATGATGAAGAATCAGTCACTCCACACGAAAAATCTGATAACGATCAGAACGCCAGGGAAACAACCGGTTGGTGAGGAACGAAGCGATGTGCCGGTCCTGTGTTGTAGAGAATGTCTGAAACCAAGCTTTGTCTTTCAACTGCAATTGCTTTACTGTGAGTCGGATCCAACGACGGCGCGACGATTTTTTTCAGTGCCGGGAGAACACCTGGAAGGGTCATTCATCCCTATGGTAGCCTTGAGGCTGAGTCCAGGGTAGTCTCGAAGGAGCCAGCGGCACAGGAGGGTGCAGCAATGGTTTACAGGGTTGATGAAAGTCACGGGTTTGCATTGGTGGAGAGGCCACGGATTGTCGAAAAATGAAAATAAAGATTGCCCGGTTGCGCAGAGTCTTTCCCGACCGGCGGCTGTCCGATCCTCGGCAGACGCTTGTCGATCGATTAAAACGTTGGTGGGGTCAAGGCAAGGATCTCCAAGGACGGCGGATTGCCATTGCCACTGGAAGTCGTGGTATCGACCGACTAGCTGAAGTGACCGCGACGTTGGTGTCTTTTTTGAAGGAACAAGGAGCATCACCTTTCATTGTTCCGGCGATGGGCAGCCATGCTGGAGCGAATGCGGAAGCTCAGCAGCGACTGTTGGCAGCGTTGGGAATCGACGAGCAGGTGGTTGGCGCGCCGGTCTGTTCCAGCATGGACACCGTTCAGCTTGGCGAAGTCGAAGTTGCCGGCCGGACATGGCCCCTGATAATGGATCGCCTGGCTTCCGAAGCGGATGGGATTGTTCTGGTGAACCGGATCAAGCCGCACACGGATTTTTCAGGAACGATCGAAAGCGGTTTGCTGAAGATGCTTGTTGTGGGGCTGGGCAAAGAACGGGGCGCCCAGGTCTTTCATTCACGCGGTACGGTGGGTCTTCGGCAGGCATTGGTTCCCATGGCCCAGGCGTTACTTGGGACAGGAAAGGTCCTGGCCGGAGTTGCTTTGGTCGAAGATGCTCAGCACCAGCTTGCTGAGGTGGACGTGCTGGGCCCCGAAGAGATGGTTCAGCGCGAGTCCGATTTACTGAAGTTGGCTAAGAGTTGGGCCGCCGATCTTCCCATCGAACAACTCGACGGCCTGGTGATTGCTCGCATGGGAAAAGAGATCAGTGGCACTGGAATCGACACGAACGTGGTGGGACGTGTCGTGATTGCAAACGAACCCGATTTCCCGCGACCAAAAATATCTTTGATTGGTGTATCTGATTTGACCGATGGCAGTGCCGGGAATGCAACCGGTGTAGGAATCGCTGATTTCACAACCCAGCGCCTGGCGGGAAAAATGAATGCGGCGGTGACCGCCAGAAACATCATCACTTCAACATTTCTGGAGCGAGGAAAGCTACCACTGGTATGGCGGGATGACCGTGAAATGATTCAAGAAATGGTGCAATTGCTGGCGCGGCAAGGTATTGGGAAGCCGCGCCTGGTTTTCATCCGCGATACGCTTAGCCTGGAAGTTTTCTACGCCACGGAGCCGGTGGTCGGGGAGGTCGTAGCACGGCAGGATGTCAGTGTCGAAGCAGAACCGACCGCTTTGGAATTCGACGGAGATGGCAGGTTACTGCTCGGCTGGTAGTACCATGTCCGTTGTTGTGGGCTTTGCGTATCCCGGCCAACCGGAGATGCCTGCAACCGTGTGGACCAGATGGTCCTCACATCGTCTCTCCTCTGCTGCCCCGCTTGGTAACCTTGCTCGCCATCCTGGTGCAGCCTGATGCGTCTTGGGCGAATGCCAGACTTTTCAACCTGCTGCAATTTCAAGATGGCGGCGACACTCCTGGAGAAGTTCCTGCGTGCGGCTGGTACCAATTCGAGTGACTCCCAATGCTCGGGCTTGTAATAACGTCTTCAAGTCACCAATACCGCCCGCTGCCTTGACCTGGACATGGTCGGCAGTATTTTCGACCATCAATTTCAGGTCTTCGAGAATGGCGCCCCCCGTTCCAAAACCTGTCGACGTTTTGACCCAATCCGCATGGAGTTCGCTGCAGATCTGGCAAAGCATCCGTTTGTGTTGATCCTGTAGATAACAGTTTTCAAAAATTACTTTTACCTTCTGGCCGGCCGCGTGGGAGACTTCAACAATGGTTTGAATCTCCTGACGCACGTAAGCCCAATTGCCACTTAGTACCTGGCTGATATTGACAACCATGTCCAACTCCTGGCAGCCATCTTCCAGTGCCTGGACTGCCGCAGATTGTTTGGTTTGAATCGTACTGTTCCCATGCGGAAACCCTATCGTCGTACTTGGTTTTACCCCAGTTCCCTCCAGAAGGTCGGAGCAGCGTTTCAAATAGTAGGGCATGATACAGACGCTCGCCACGCCATGATCCGCACCCAGCTGGCATCCTGCTTCCAATTCGGCCATGGTAAGAGTGGGGTTGAGTAAGGCGTGGTCGATCATGGTAGCGATGTCACGGAGCTCGAAATCCACGGCAGTCCTCCATTGGAAATGTTGGAAATGTTAAAGCTTGCTGGGTGAGATCGCAAGCGTTCCCGGTTCGGAAAAGAACGTCAGCGGCAGCCGTAGGGAACCCCAAAGGTGTGATTGCCGGTCAGGAACTTGCCTGAAACGAGCATGGATTCGGGTTCTCCATAGCGGTCCAGCGGCCATCAGGAGGGTGTGGCTGTCGATTCCTGCGGGCTTCGACTGACCGGGAGAATTCCAGGATGTTCTGAACCGATTCGCTTTGACCTACGTAGGCTCAATAGAGCTTTTTTCCAGCCGAATTGTTTGAATTGGGATTGGATCACCCTTTGATGTTGCAGGTGTGGCGGTCATGAGATGGGGGCACTGACTGACTTTTCACCATTCTCCAAACGATCTTTTCAAAAGTCATCTTTACTGGAAAAATAGGGCCTGAGACTTGGCACGGACTGGAGCCGGAACAGGTTCACGAAATTGAAACTCCCGTATCTCGGGAGTGACAGCAGATAATTCATAAGGAGACAGATGATGACCAGCCGTCAAAGAACGTATTTCGTATCCAGGACAACGGTTGTGCTGTTGTTTGGAATCATCGCGGGTGCAATGGGCCTGTTCCTCTGGTCAGAGAACAGCGTTTCTTACGCTGATCGAGATGACGGTAGTCGGGCGGCGCAGCGGGCTCTGAGTACAGCCGAGGACCTCTCAAGGGCATTTCAATTTGTGGCCGGCTCGGTTGGTCCCTCGGTGGTGACCATCAGCAGTGTCCAGAAGATGCGTCCGATACTCCAAACACGTCGCGAGATTCCGGAAGAACTTCGTCGATTCTTTGGTGATGAGGATGCCTGGGACAAGTTTTTTGATTTTCATACTCCACCGGAAGGATTCAACCGTCAAGGGTTGGGGTCCGGTGTTATCATCTCCGAGGATGGCTACATCGTGACTAACAATCACGTGGTCCGCAATGCGGACGGTGTGGTCGTTACCTTGGCGGATGGACGTCAGTTCGATGCAAAGGTTGTAGGTGTCGATCGAAAAACCGATCTTGCAGTTTTGAGGATTGAGGCAGAGGGATTGACTCCGGCCCCTTTAGGAGATTCCGAAGACGTTGTTGTAGGCCAATGGGTGTTGGCAATTGGAAGCCCTTTCAACTATCAACAAACCGTCACGGCGGGAATCGTCAGTGCGACAGGGCGCACCGTGGGGGTAACCGATTACGAGAATTTTATCCAGACTGACGCTGCCATCAATCCTGGCAACAGTGGAGGGCCCCTGGTCAATTTACAAGGTCAGGTGATTGGAATTAACACCGTGATTGCGTCTCGCTCGGGTAGTTTTAATGGACTGGGATTTGCCATACCAAGCAACTGGGTCCGCAGGCACACCGGTGCTATTGTGAAACATGGACATGTGCAACGTGGAAAGTTGGGCGTCATCATCCAGGATCTGAACCGCGATCTGGCTCGCCAGTTTGATTTTGATGCGGACAAGGGGGTTCTGGTGAGCGATGTGATGCCGGGATCTCCGGCCGCAAGTGCCGGCATCCAGGCGGGTGACATTATTATAAGTGTCAATGGAACGGCCGTAGATAAAGTACGGACACTGCGTAACACGATTGCCGACACTCTGCCGGGCACTCCTGTGCAGATTGGGGTCTTCCGTGATGGCCGCGAGGAGACGTTCGACGTCGTGTTGGATGAGTTGGAAGACGAACTGGTTCGTCTGTCTGGTCATGGGAGTGACCGATCAGATGACCGGGAACAGGAAACTTCAACCGATGCAGGATTGACCGTTCAGACCCTGACGCCAGAGCTTGCCCGATCGATGAAAACCCCAGTGGAAAAGGGGGTTGTGGTGATGAAGATCGAATCCGGCAGCCTCGCATCCCGTGCGATGGTGCGGCCGGGCGATGTGATCGTTTCAGTAGATAATCGCCCCGTCAGTTCGGCACAGGAGTTTGGCGAACTGCTGGAACGTGGCGATTTTGAAGGGGGGATTCTGCTACGCTTGGTGCGCAACGGTATCCGGCGATACGAGATCTTGAAAATTCGCGACTAGTCGACTGCAGGTTCTTGATCCATGCGATTATCACTCTCTGTACGAATTGCCGAAGGTTTTGGCTCCAAAGAAATTCCAATCTTGAATTTGGAAGAAGTGGTCCGTCTGGCCTCCGATTGTGACTACGATGCGATCTGCATGCGCGCCTCACAGATGGGCATTCAATCGGCAGAGCGAACAATTACTGATGGTTGTCGGACTCTGAAACAAAGTGGGCTCCCCGTCAGTATGTTGACCGGAGATTTTGACGTGGTCTACAACAACGAGCGGGGACCGGATTGCTTGAGAGATATTACACCTTACTTGCAACTGGCACAGCGATTGAATGCTCCGTTAATTCGGGTTGCTTTGAGAGAAGATGAGGACATTAAGGCCGCACAGCAAGCCGCAGACCGGGCGGCTGCTGTCGGTATTCGGCTCGTCCATCAATGCCACACACGTAGCCTATTCGAAACAGTGGACGGAATGGAGGAGGCGTTGCGTCGCATTGACCGGCCCAACTTCGGGCTGATTTTTGAGCCGGCGAATCTTGAGATTTGTGGGCAGGCCTACGGACCGGAGGTTATCGAGCGTCTGAGTCCCTGGATTTTCAACGTTTATCTTCAGAACCAGTTGATCCGGCCAAACGGACAACTGACCTTGGACACATGGTGCCGTGGCCCCGTGTCGTTTGATCTGATTCAGATTCATGATTCGGGAGGGATTGATTTTTCCCGGGTTTTTGAGGGCCTGCGACGCATCTCTTACACGGGTACAGTGACCGTTCATCAATCGGCCTGTGAGGGTCAGCCGGCCCGACAGTCCGCTCATGCCACTGCCCAGTTCTTGCGTCGCCTGATGGTGGGTAAGTCGTGATCGAATGGTGGGCGTCGACTCTTGTTCAACCGCGTTGCGTGAACGTTTCTAACCAGCAGAGTCAGTCAGGGGAGCCAGTGATAAAACCCGCCCGTGCAGGCGCCATTTAAAAATGTACGAAACTAAAATGTGTGTGCACCGTATCGGAGATTCAAAAACAGTTAGAGGAACACGGACAAAGTTTGCGCTGCACGATTCCGATGTTTAGAAAGCAGCCACCTCCTTTCTGTTGAAAAAGTTGTCGGGTGGGTAGTAGCAGCACCCGGGTTGGCGGATTGCATCTCAGGCGGAGGGAAAGTGATATCAAAGCGGTGCGTTTTTTCAGAACAAGCGGGCTTTGTGGCTCTCCATCTTGGACACCAGTTCTTGGATGCCATGGGAAGATGAAACACTTTCCAGGCCTTCCCGGTCGTGCAGTGGGGACAGCATCATCTTGAATTGGGACGCGTTAAATTGACTCAAATAACTGCCAAGGTTATACTTGTTGGTCCTTCTTGGTATGAATTATCCCACCTACTACTTCACGACGATCGTATTGTTGCTAGCAGCTCTTCCGGCTGATGGGGAAGGACTCTGGTCACTTCAGCCGTTTGTTCAAGAGCGGGTACCCGTGGTTCACCATGCCGATTGGCCCGCCAGCGATCTGGATTCTTTCATACTGGCGCGCTTAGAAGCTCTGGAATTGACCCCGGTCGGTGATGCTGGCCCTGTGACCATCCTCCGCCGCGCCTCTTTCGATTTGACGGGGCTGCCACCTGCTTTGACCGACGTGGATGACTACCTGGCCGATAAACGTCCCGATCGATTTCAACGTCTGGTCGACCGTTTGCTCGCATCTCCGCAGTTTGGTGAGAAGTGGGCACGCCATTGGCTGGATGTGGCCCGCTTCGCAGAGTCCAGCGGCAAAGAATTTAACTTCACCTATCCCCACGCCTGGCCCTACCGCGACTACGTGATCGAGGCATTCAACATAGACAAGCCTTACGACCGGTTTCTGCAGGAACAACTGGCTGGCGATTTGTTGGCGAAAGAGGAGCACAGCCAGGAAGAGGCGTTGATCGTTGCTCCCGCCTTCCTTGCTTTGGGTCCCAAGCGACATTACGCCAATGAAACCGAATTTCGAGCCGACATTGTCGACGAACAAATTGATGTGACAATGCGCGCTGCAATGGGACTGACGGTTTCGTGTGCCCGCTGCCACGATCACAAAATGGACCCCATTCCCATGAGGGATTACTATTCCCTGGCAGGAATTTTTTATAGTTCGCAACCGTTATATGGCACCATTTCCCAGCGGTACAGCAAACATCCAACCGAAGTGTTACCCATTGGAGCAGGTGCCCAGGCACTACACGACGCGGCAGAACGGTATGAGGAGAAAATTAAGGTTACGGCCGAGGAATTGAAGAAACAAAACACCCAACTCGATGAACAGCGGAAGCGGATCGCAGAAACAGAAAGTCAGGCTTCCGACGTTGAATCGGTCAACGGGCCTGCCAGTCAACAAGCTGATCGCGATTCGGGTCAGCAGCAGGTAGAGACAGAATTGATCCAAGTCAAAATCGCGGAAATCGAAGCAAACATTGCTGATCTGACAGAGTACAAAGAACAGTTGGAATCGGCTCGCCCACCGCGACCCGCGTATACGATGTCGATGTGCGATCGTGATGCTCCCGGTGGTACCAAGATTGCCTCGGGAGGAAACCCGACGCAACTCGTCGGTGAAGAAATCCCCCGTGGTTTTCTGAGTTGCGTGACGATTGATACGGCAGCCATGCCGTCTGGCCAACAGAGCGGCAGACTGGAGCTTGCGCGGTGGATCACTCACAAACAGAATCCGCTCACGGCTCGGGTCATGGTTAACCGTGTGTGGCATCATCTATTTGGACGTGGACTGGTCGAGACGGTGGACAATTTTGGGGTCCTGGGAAAACCTCCCACCCATCCAGAGTTGCTTGACCGTCTTGCCTGGCAACTGCACAGTGACTGGTCAAACAAACGTCTTATCCGATCGATCGTATGCAGCCGTACTTATCGACTGGGCAGCCGGGTGTCGGAGGCAGGCAACCATTTGGATGCGGATAACTTATACCTTTGGCGAATGTCGCCACGTCGATTGCAGGTGGAGGCGATTCGGGACTCGATGTTAGTGGTGAGTGGGAGCCTTGACTTGACGCCACCTGTCGGTTCGACGGTGACCGGTTTGGGAGATTGCCTGGTACGCGAGGTGGGATTGGATCTTTTGCAACCACCCAATGATCATCGAAGCGTGTATCTTCCGGTGGTTCGTGACTACTTGCCGAAGATGTTTGAACTGTTCGACTTTCCTTCACCGAATTTAGTCAACGGTAGTCGTACTGCTACGGCCGTGCCGACTCAGGACCTTTACCTGCAACACGATCCGGAAGTCATCCGGTTGGCACAGCTCGCTGCCGAGCGGCTTTTAAGTAAGAATCAAGCGAACAACCGCTTACGTGCTACAACAGCTTATCGCTGGGCACTCACACGAGCGCCGCGTGAAGAAGAAGTGGCAGGAATACTGGAATTGGTCAGCCAGGTAGAAAAGATGGATCAGACGGGTGCTGAATCGAAACAGCCGGCAGAGGTGATTGCCTGGTCGGCTGTGTTCAGAGCACTTTTTGGTTGTGCCGAATTTCGCTACCTCGTTAATGTGGACGAGTCACCCGGGAGCTAATCCATGCAATTTTCTCAAGCGTCTTTAACCCGGCGAGGCTGGATGCAGCTATCGGGGGCGGGCTGCGGTTCTCTGGCGCTGGCAGCGATCCGTGGCCGTTCAGTTGCTGCGAAAGAAAACATTCGGGAAATGCCAAAATCCCATTTCAAGCCACGTGCCAAGCGCGTGATCTTCATGTACATGGATGGCGGACCTTCTCAGCACGATCTTTTTGACTACAAGCCCGAGTTAATAAAACGGCATGGCAAGGAGGGGAGGAATGAAGGCGGCATATTGATGGGACCCCGGTGGAAGTTCACGCAGCAGGGCGAGAGTGGAATGTGGATTGCTTCCGAACTGTTGCCTCACTTGGCACAACATGCGGACAAGATGTGTGTCGTACGAAGCATGCACACCGACAGTTCGGCCCATCCTTTGGCGGTGCCGCTGCTCCACACAGGCGACTTTCAGTTCACTCGTCCGTCCATGGGGTCCTGGGTTCTGTATGGATTGGGAAGCGTTAACGAGTCCTTGCCGGGTTTCATCACGATCAATCCCACGCGGCTGTTTGGAGGTCCTTCCAACTATGGCAGTGCTTTTCTGCCAAGTACCTACCAGGCGACACGGATCGGATGGATCGAAGAATCCCTGAAAGATATTTCCATTGACAACGTGAGTTCTCCCGACATTCCGGCACCCGTCATCGCGGAACAACTAAGACTCATTCAGCGTTTCAACCGCGCATTGCTCGAACGGACCCAGGCGGTTCAGGACGTACAGGGTGCAATCGATTCCCTGGGGTTGGCCGTTCGCATGCAGACAGCGCTTCCACAGAGTATGGATCTGTCCTGTGAGTCATCTGAAACCCTGGACATGTATGGAATCGGTGAAAATTCCACCGATGAGTTCGGACGACAGTGTTTGCTGGCGCGACGTTTCGCACAAGCGGGCGTGCGTTTTATTCAATTGAGTCTGACGGACTGGGACCAACACGAAAAGATTGAGCGATTGGGGGAGCTCTGCCATAGAATTGACCGGCCCATCGCCGCGCTTCTGACGGATCTCGAACGACAGGGGATGCTGGAGGATACGTTGATCCTGTGGGCAGGCGAATTCGGTAGGCAGCCTGAACAGCAGTCGATTGACGGGTCCGGAAGAGACGGTCGCAACCACAATGCGGACGGTTACACCGTGTGGTTGGCCGGTGGTGGGGTCCGCGGCGGTTTGAGCTACGGCGAAACCGACTCCCTGGGTTATGAAGCCGTGGAAAACAAAGTGCATTTGCACGATTTACATGCTACCATTCTGCATTTGCTGGGTATGGATCACACCCGTTTGACCTATCACTATTCGGGACGCGATTTTCGGTTGACCGATGTGCATGGCAAGGTCGTCGAAGACATCATGGCCTGAACTTCTGTATTTTTTCCGCCCGGTCACCTTGGTGTTTCAGTAGAAATTTGGTGGTGGCCCCTTGGCCTTATTTCAGCGGATACCAGCAGGGACGAAAATAGAAACCGGGGCATCGCGGTGCATTGTTGTGCCCCGGATCTTTCTATTCTTCTGCCGCTGAATCCTTGAACTTGGAACGGCGGTGGAATAAACTTGGAGGCAACTTCCAGCCGACAAACTCTGCTCGTTTACCGTCATATCTCCCCTCCCAATTTGAAGGATTTTCCATGAGCCAGCAGCTTACGAAAAAAACGACTGTCGATTTACCAGAAACCGAACAGGTTACCGATCCATGGAAGCTGCGCCGTCGATCGTTTCTCGGCCTGGTCGCATCGGCCACCGCGTCAGCTGCTGCGGCCACCTCGGCCAGGGATTATGGTCCCCAGGCCGAACCGACCCGTTACCCGGAGCCGGACGTCGTGGTACTGGACGATCGGTTCAAGAGATATAAATTGGGGAACTCGCCGATTTTGCGCCTGCACCGTGGAACCTTATGGGCTGAGGGTCCGGCGTGGAACGCCGTGGGCCGTTATCTGGTGTGGAGCGACATTCCCAACAATTGTCAGCATCGCTGGTTGGAGGAAGACGGACATGTCAGTCAATTTCGTTTCCCCTCCAACAACAGCAATGGAAATACGTTCGATTATCAGGGCCGACAGATTTCTTTCGAACACCTGACTCGTAGTGTCGCTCGTTATGGACACGACGGGAAGCGGCAGGTTTTGGCCAGCAGCTACGGCGGAAAATCATTAAACGCTCCTAATGATGGTGCGGTTCATCCCAACGGTGACATCTGGTTCACGGACCCGGGTTATGGAGGCCTGATGGACTATGAAGGTGCGCGTGCCACATCGGACACGTCCCAACCTTACCAGAAGGAAGCGATCTATCGCATCGATGCCAACACGGGCAAGCTCTACCTGGTGGCGGACGATATTTTCAAACCCAATGGGCTTTGCTTTTCGCCCGACTATAAAAAACTTTATGTGGCTGACACGGGGTCCTCGCACTACAGTGACGCTCCCAAAAACATTCGCGTCTGGGACGTGGTCAATGAAAAGAACCTGGCCAGGGGACGAGAATTTGCCTCCATGTCGCTGGAACTGAACGGTGAACAGAAGGCCGGTTTCGCAGATGGCATTCGTGCGGATGAGGATGGCAACATCTGGGCCAGTGCCGGCTGGGTCGGAGCGGGGTACGACGGCGTACACATTTTCGAACCGGGAGAAGGGGTCCGCATTGGCCAGATTCTGTTACCGGAGATTTGCGGAAATGTCTGTTTCGGCGGCACGAAACGAAATCGACTGTTCATGCCTGCCAGCCAATCACTGTACGCAGTTTACGTCGAAACCCGGGGGGCGCACATTTCGTAATCTCCCCGCGTGGCGCGCTTTTGGGTTTTGAATCCCCCGGCGATCAGGGATCGACTCCTACCAGCCTTTCCAACTCCCGTCGGCGTGGCGGTACTGGCGGTAGGCCATCTCCTCGTAGGGGGCCTGGGCCACATCGGCTTCCTTGACTTCGATACCCAGGCCGGGACGGTCGGAGAGCTGAACAAAACCATCCTGCACCACCATGTCGTGATCCACGTAGCGGTCAAAGAGACTGAAGTATTGCGCGGAGGTTTCCTGGATGAGTAAATTGTTCATCACGGCGTCGGCGTGAAATGTGGCGGCCGTGTTGATTGGGCCGGAGGCATTGTGCGGTGCCATGAGCAATTGCTGATGGTTGGCCAGCTTGGCGATTTCGACCAACGTCGAGATACCAAAACAGTGATTCAAATCTGGCTGTAGAACTGCGCAGGCCCTGCAATCGATCAGTTCCTTGAATTCACGCACCGTAAAAAGTTTTTCACCCGTTGCGATTGGTACTGGACTCTTGCGAGACACCTCTTGCAGTGCTTCTACCGAGCCGACTTTTACGGGTTCCTCGATGAAGAGCGGACGATAGGGGGCAACCTGCCTCGCAAATTCGATGCTCAACTCGGGTGTCGGGCTGCCATGACTGTCCAGCATGATATCAGCTTGAGGGCCCAGCGCTTTTCGGACGGCGGCCACACAAGACACCGAGTGATCAATTGCCACCGGGTCCATGGGGCTCATGCGCGTTTCCAGAGGGTTGCCTTTGACCGCGTTGTAACCTTGTGACTGGGCTCGGATCGCGGCTTGTTCGGCCTGCTCGGGAGATTCAAACGACACGCCACCATTATCGTACACGCGGATTCTGTCTCGCCGTTTTCCACCCAGGATGGTGTGCACCGGCACCTTCCAGGCTTTGCCGGTAATGTCGTACAAGGCCATGTTGATGGCTGCGATGGCTGTGCCAAATACAGGACCGCCTTTCCACGGCAGGCGATTGGTAATGTCCTCGCTCAAAGCCTCCGGCTGAAGCGGGTCCTGATCAATCAGCAGGGGGAACCAGGCCTGCAGCGTTGCGTCGACAGGGGGCACCAGCCATTCACCGGAGCCCTCGCCCCAGCCGTCGATTCCCGCATCTGTTTCCAGTTTTAAGAACAGCCACGTCTTGGTCGTGCTCGACATCCGGTGGCCCGTGTGAGGGTCGATCGACTGACTTGTGAGGGGCACACTGAATTTGTAGGTCTTACAGGCGGTGATTTTCATGGCCCGACTTTCGTGTTTGACATGGGATTAAGTGATTGCAGATCTGGCGAGAGACGGCAGGAACTTGTTTCATCGCTCTGATCAGTCATATTGGATTGGGGGAGATCTCCATGCTTTTCACGCCATGCGCGAACTCCGGTTTCGCAGTTGGTCCAACAGCACGGCGACCAGAATCAAGGCACCATAAACAACATTTGCACGATACGAATCGACTCCTTGCATGTTCAAACCGTTTTGAATCACAGCAAGAATCATCGCTCCGATGAACGTGCCAAAGATTTTACCTTCTCCGCCCATGAGGCTCGCACCGCCAACAACGACAGCCGCGATCACCTGTAGCTCGTGAAATTCACCAGCCTTTGGACGACCGCTTGTAAAGTGCGAAGCGTCCAGAACACCCGCCAATCCGGCCGTCGCCGCACAAATCGCATAGACAATGACGATTATCCAGAAGACTGGAACCCCGGATAGCCGTGCAGCTTGTGCATTACCACCTACCGCGTACACGTACCTCCCCAGTGCCGTATGGCTCATCACTACATGTGCCAGCACAAACAGCACTAACATCAGCACAATTTGATTTGGCACGCCAAAAACTGTCCCACTGTAAAGCTGCTCTGCACCGCTGGCTTGAATATCAACGGAGTCTGCACCGCCAGCGAGGATGAACGAACATCCGCGGGCCATCATCATGAGGGCCAGGGTTACCACGAACGGTGGCACTTGAAACCACGTCACCATCAGACCAACAAATACACCACACAATGTACAGACCAGCATTGCGATAGCAAATGCGCCGTAGAGTCCAAGCGAGGATGCTTGCGGACCACCAAACCAATCTCGTAGGGTGACGGCTGTTATCAAAGCAGAGAGTGCCATCAGGCTGCCGATGGACAAGTCGATTCCGCCGGTGATGATCACGAAAGTCATACCGATCGCCATAATCGCGATCGGCGCATTCTGGTTCAGGATATTGACCAGATTTTTCTTGGAGAGGAATGTTGAACCCATCCGGCTTGCTGGCTTAAACGGCTTCACTCCTTTCAGGGATGAATACTTTGCAGCAAGTCCGTCGAGTGCCGATTGTTTCAGTACGCCCCAGGTACTGAAGCAGAAGTGGTGCGTAGCGATGGCATTGACCCGCACTTGCTGCTCACCCAGTTTCTCCAGTTCGACTCTTGCATCTCTCGGCGTCTTGACCTGTATGATTGCAGCAACAGTTACTCCCTGGTCTTTGAGTTGAGCTGCAATCGCCTCGGCATACCCGGTGTCGCTTTTGGTCTGTCGGACAACAACTGCCACATGCGTGTCATCCCCCAACAATTTGACGAGCCGGCTGGCCAGATGTTTCCCTGCCGCAGGATCCTCCGGATATTGCTCGCCCCAGGTAGCCCAGGTCACCAGTGCACTAAGCAGTACAAGTACCAAGACCATGCCATAGTCGGCAATTAACTTGCTCTGAAGCAGGCTTTTCATCTTTAACCAATTCCTCTTTACATGGTTGCGATCACGGACCCCGTCGCCAATCGCATTACATCTTCCTGTGTTACATCAGCGGGATTCGTAATTTCACCGGCGATCTTTCCCTCATGCATCACAATGATTCGATCACTCATTCCAAGTATTTCCGGTAACTCGGAGCTGATCATTAAAATTGCTTTCCCTTGAGCTGCCAATTCGTTCATCAAGAGGTAAATTTCGTATTTTGCACCAACATCGATTCCACGGGTCGGTTCGTCAAAAATCACAACTTCCGCATTTTGCTGCAACCACTTTGCAAGAACCACCTTTTGTTGGTTTCCGCCTGATAACGTTTGTGCAATCTGCGAGCCGTCTGTCACTTTGATTTTCAGCTGATCGACAAAGTGGTCGAAGGCCAGGCCTTCGTTCTTGCTATTTACGAAACCGAGCTTGGAAAACCATTTCATATTGGCGAGGCCGAAATTCTCCTGAGCGGACATGCCTAAGACCAGTCCCTGTGATTTTCGATCTTCGGTAAGCAGGCAGATGCCATGCCGGATTGCCCGGGCGGGGCTGGTGATGCTTACCTTGTCTCCATCAAGCCACATTTCACCGCTTTCTTTTGCATCAGCACCGAACAGCATCCGCACGGTTTCGGTGCGCCCAGCCCCCACGAGTCCGGCAAATCCAAGAATCTCTCCGCGATGAAGGGAAAAGGAGATGTTCTGCACAACCGGGGGACGGGAAAGGTCTTTGACGGTTAGCAAGACATCTCCCACCTGTGATGCTGCTTTTGGAAACTCGTTCTCGAGACTTCGGCCAACCATTAACTCGATTATTTGGTCACGAGTCACCTGACCAATCGGCCTGGTCCCCACGTGCTTTCCATCACGAAGCACTGTGATGCGATCGGCAAATTGTTCGATCTCGTCGAGTCGGTGGCTGATATAGATGATGCCGATACCCTGTGACTTCAATTCGTCGATAACTGTTGCAAGTCCTTGGACTTCTCGTGGTGTCAATGCAGCAGTCGGTTCGTCCATCACAACGATTCGGGCATCAAGAGAAAGGACCTTCGCTATTTCAACGATTTGCTGTTGAGCAACCGGCAGATCGCGGCACAGCGATTCGGTATTTACATCGGTCCCAATTCGCTTGAATAGCGTTTCCGCTTTTCGGCGCTCTTCGGTCTTCTTCGTACGACCGAGAATATGAGAATGTTGGCCCAGGAAGATGTTCTCACGGGCGGTTAGCGCAGGAACCAGGTTAAAGTCTTGGTAGATGATGCCAACACCTGCCCGTTGAGCAGCTGTTGGTGAGTCCATGCGTGTTTGTTCCCCATCAATAAACACAGTCCCTTCATCCGGGGTATGTGCTCCGCCCAAGATCTTGATCAAGGTGCTCTTGCCGGCACCATTTTCACCAAGCAGCGCAAGTACTTCACCGGCATGAAGAGTCAGGTCCACATCGTTCAATGCGCGCACACCAGGAAAGGATTTACTGATGGCCTTCATTTCCAACAAAGGTACCGTTGAACTCGAATCGGGCATCGATCTTGCTAGTTCTGAAGCTCGGGGTCTTTCCGAGCGTCTTCTCTCTTGTACAGCGATGTTGGAATAAGCTCCACCGGATCAAACTCCTCGCCGTTTTGATACGCGAGAATTTTTGCCATGATGTCATTTCCCATCTTGGCAGGAAACTGGATTGGATCCGCAAAAATCTTACCTTCAAGAATTGCTTGTTTTCCTGCTTTCGCCCCATCGAAACCCACGATGGTGATTTGCTCGTTTTTTCCAGCTTCATCAATCGCTTTCCACGCACCCAGAGCAGACGGATCGTTAATAGCGAAGACGCCGGCAATATTGGGATGAGCAATCAGGTTATCTGACGTTGCCTTGTAACCTATGTCTTCATCGCCACCACCATTCACCATGGCGATGATTGCAATTTTGCCTTCCTGGTGACTTTCGTTGTGCTGGTTGATCACTTCCATGAATCCGTCCACACGAAGAACGCACGAATTCGCCTGTTTGAAATCCAAAACAAGTACTTCGCCACCTTGTTCACCAAGTGCTTCCACCATAGCCTGGCCGGCCAGGCTACCACCCTGGTAGTTATCCGTACCAATGTGACCGGCAATTTCAACGTCTTCGGCAACGCATTGCAAGTCACATGTAAATACCGGAACACCTGCGGCGTTCGCTTTCTTGATTGCTTCGCCGATTGCCAGACGGTCAGTGGGATTCAGGACAATCGCTGACACACCTTTGCTGATGAACTCGTCAATGTGATTAGCCTGCTTGCTCACATCCGAATCGGCGTCATTGGCAATGAGCTCGTATCCAGCATCGTTAGCCGATGCTTCCAGGTTGTTTTTAATAACGACGAAGAACGGGTTTTTAAAGCTCATGGCTGAATAGCCAATCGTGCCTTTAGATTCAGAAACCGTGCCGGGGATGTTGGTGTTGTCACAACTGGCCATCGAAATTGCGACCACAACAACTCCCCACAAGGTGCGCTGCCCTGACATGTGTGTCTCCCTGGATCTCTTATTGAAGTGATTGGACCAAGTTGAGTTGGTTGCCATTCTAGAGAGTGGATTGCAGGCGGGAAATGCCTGCTCTCAGGGTCGGGGATTGGTTTGGGTGCTTTCTTCGCGGGCAGGGTTTGTTATTCTGTGAGCACGATTGCCGGGTCACAATGTTTTCCACTGAAAAAAGCGACTGCTTGTGATTCAGGAAGTTTTTCAGACCCAACGTGAAAATCCGCGACAGGAGTACTGAGTTATGCACCACGAAATCGAAGAAATGTTTGATTTGCAAGGCCGGGTCGCACTGGTTACGGGCGGGGCACGTGACCTAGGCTACGATGCTGCTTGTGTACTTGCTGCTGCGGGTGCGGACCTGGTGATCACGTCGCGTGACCTAGCCAACGCCGAGTCAACCGCCGAAGAACTTAAAAAAACCTATCCGATCGACGTGCTGGCACTGGCACTCGACCAAACCGATTCTGGTGCCGTCGTCCAGACGATGGATCGTGCTATTGAATGGAAAGGCCGAATCGACGTCTTGGTGAACAACGCCGGTGGTGGTTTCGGTGAAAGTCCGGGATACTTGTTTGACCGTGACCCGGATGACATCGACGGCCTCATTCGTTTGAACCTGACCGGGACGCTTTGGTGTTGTCGCGAGATTGGACGTCATATGGAAGAACGTCGCTCGGGAAAAATCATTAACATTGCGTCCGTTGCTGGTCTCGTGGGACGAGACCGCAAGATGTACGATCGCAACAACATGTCTGGTCAGCCCATTGATTATGCAGGAGCCAAAGCGGGCGTGCTGGGAATCACCAGAGATCTTGCCTGCCTGCTGGGTCCCAAGGGCGTGTACGTCAATGCCATCAGTCCGGGAGGGTTTAAACGCAATCTTTCGGATGGCTTTGTGAAAGATTTCAGTGAACGAACTGCTTTGGGACGCATGGGTAGGGATGGTATCGATCTGAAGGGGGCGATTCTATTTCTCGCTTCCTCTGCGTCGGACTACGTCGTTGGGCAAAATCTCGCGGTGGACGGTGGATTCGAAATCTGGCACTAAGTTGTCGGTCCTGATGGGTTTTACGGCCCGGCTAACCACGCAAACGCTTCTGTGCTGGCCGAATCGACTTCCACCATACGATGCATTGGACGAACAACAGAATCGTGATCAACAGCGCAGCCAGTTGAAAGGGAGCCCGACTCCCCAAATTATTAGCTGTCAGCCCACCGATTAAAGAACCTCCTGCCGCACCGAGTCCCAGTGACGCTTCGTTCAGTCCGAATGCCCGTCCCTTATGTTGATGACAACTACCGGTGGCATTGTAGAAAAGACTGGCAAAATAATTGTAGCCCATCATGGTCGAAAGGGCAGCAAGTCCCACTGCCAATCCCAGTGATGAATCGGCCACGGACAGAATGATCAAACCGGCAACTCCTATCGTCTGGGCACAACCTGTAATTCGAAACTCGTGACGCCAGAAGGAAGTCAGGTACAACAACAAATAGGTGCCCATCACGACCATTCGTCCGGTTGCCAGGATCAATCCGTGACGATCTGCAGGAATGTCGAGGCTAATGACTAATTGTGGCAGTAAGAACCACAGCATGCTCATTGAGAACATGCCGCCAAAGTTGGCGAACCTCGCCAGGCGGGCGAATGCTTGCGAAAGATTGCCTTCCACGTCTGTTCCCTCGTCTCCGCCTGCAGCCAAATTGCCTTCGTCGTTATTTTCTTTGTGTAAGCAGATGAAAATCATATTTAACGAAGCCAGTGTCAGTGCAATGAGTAGGGCGACCCCGACACCGAATTTCTCGAACGCCCATCCGCCCGTGATTTGCCCGGAAACAATTCCCAGGTTGAACGCCAAACAGAAAAACAGGTATCGACGGCTGGCTGTCTGGCCACTCTGGCCGTGGCCCAACCAGGCCATGAGGGGCGGATAGATCATCCCGAATGCGATCCCCGCAGCGACATACACAACGCAGAATATCCAGTATTCGTCATGCCAGAAACTGTTGACGCCCAGGCTGATGACCAACAATGCCATGCCAACGATTGACACTTGGCGATATCCCCAACGGTCCGCGACAGTGCCTGCCCAGGCACTACTGACGGCCGACGCCAGAAAGTAGAGAGCTCCGAGCGCGCCGAGCATCGTGGGACTCGCGTTTTGTTCGGACAGGTAGCGAGTGCCCACAAAAATGAAGAGAACTCCGGCGAAGTCGGTGAACCATGTGATGAGGTAGAGCATAGGCAGGTGGTACGAACGTGGCCTGCTGGACCGTCCGCTGTGAGTTGGTCCAGCAGGCCACGTCTTAAAAATCCGGTAGAAAGTTTCTCGTTCTGCAGCACCGCACCCAGGCAGGTCTGACGGTTCACGGTCGAGAGTTGTCCAATCTGCCCAGGCAAAGAGCAAATGTTAGTAGGAAAATGTTTACTGTCAAGTGAAAGACTGATCCGCACGCTTTGTGGATGTCCAACAGATAGGCCCGCCGGCACCGCCCGGCAGGTCCCAGTTATTCCCTGACGTGAGGACCATAATCCGAAAAAAACGGCTGCTTGGCCCGATCGAAATTTTTGAAAGGAATCAATCCATTTTCCACTTCAAGGCTCCGGCCGTGACCCAAGGACCATCCCGAGAGGTTCCCTGGCGGCTACCCATCTCAGCAAGGACCTGGGCGTTTTCAGCAGGTTCACCAAACAGGCGGCTTGAAAAAAATAAAGCCCCGGCTGACCCGGGCGTGCCATTCGGTGATCGCACCCGTATACTGATCGACAGAGTCGGTACGAAAACGTTGTGTGGGGCACATGGATTATCACGCCGGGGAACCTGAGTTGATCGTGAACTAATCTGGTCATGTGAAACACGGGTCTTACCAACCGCGAGACCGTTGATCCGAAATGAAAAAGTCATGATCAAAAAAAGAAAACTAGGCAGGGGTGTCGCAATGGTGGGCGCCGGTATGTCTCCATTTGGAATGTTTGCTGATCGAGATTCGAAAGACTTGTTTTTACAAGCTTTTCAGGAGATGCTTGCCTCGGTCGATCGGGGTGTCGATCCGGGCGACATCGAAGCGTTGTACCTGGGGAATTTCACCAACGACTTTTTTGTTCAACAGTCACATTGGGGCGCAATCCTTGCGGACACAGTGGGGCTGGTTCCCAGGCCGGCCACGCGCATCGAGGGAGCTTGTGCTTCCAGCGCGCTCGCTTTCCGGGAGGCTGTGTTTTCCATCGCGTCGGGATTTTATGACGTGGTTCTGGTGGGTGGTTTTGAGGACATGTCGAAGCAATCCACCGAGCAAGTTGCAGAAGGGTTGGCGCTTGCGGCGAGTCCGTATGAACGGTCCGCCGGCTTCACGTTTCCAGGCGTCTTTGGCGCTATCGCCACTGCTTATTTCGACAAATATGGCGCCACGCGCGAACACTTGATGGATGTCACGATCAAGAGTCACAATAACGCGCCATTGAATCCAAAAGCCCAGTTTCAACGATCGATCCAAGACATCATGGCGTCGAGGGCCATCAAGGCGAAGAAGAAAGGCAGTCCGGTTCCAGGGTGGAAGGACGAAAAACAGTTCCTCGGCGATCCGCAGGCCAATCCGGTCGTAGCCTGGCCGATGCATCTGTTCGATTGCAGTCCCATCAGTGACGGAGCTGCCTGTATTTTATTGGTGGGCGAAGAAATCGCCAGGTCGTTCACCGAAGATCCGCTCTATGTGGTTGGACTTGGGCAAGCCAGTGGACGGGCGCTCCACGCGACCGAGGACCTGACCTGCTTTGAAGCTACCCGACATGCAGCACAAGAGGCTTATGGAATGTCGGATTTGACACCTCAAGACATACAGTTTGCAGAAGTTCACGACTGCTTCTCGATCGCCGAAATCATGCACATCGAGGATCTGGGATTTTTTAAACCGGGGCAAGGTTACCAAGCTGTCGCTGATGGCCTGACACGGCTTGACGGACCCAAACCGATCAACACTTCGGGGGGACTGAAGTGTAAAGGGCACCCGGTGGGTGCAACAGGTGCGGCGCAGCTGATCGAGGTCTGGGAACAGCTCAGGAACAAGGCGGGAAAGCGGCAGGTGCCGCACCCCGATCTACGCTTTGGTGCGGCTCACAATTTGGGGGGAACGGGAGGCACCTGCACCTTCACGATCCTGGAACGGAGATAACTCGTGGACGAACAACCCATTAGCGATTATGGTTATCAACAGTATCTCGAAGAAGAAAAACTGATGGGTTCCAGGTGCACTGCATGTGGCGCTCTTTACGTGCCTCCCCGCGGCCGCTGTAGCGCGTGCCAGCAGGCTCAAATGGAGTGGCAGCAAATGCAGGGAACCGGCAAGCTGGCCGCGTTCACCTGCATCGCCATCGGGCCGCCATTCATGACCGAGCAGGGATTTGACAGAAACAACCCCTACTGTTCGGCGGTGATCGAGTTGGCAGAAGGACCGCGCGTTGTGGCCCGTGTGGAGGGAGTCGACGCTCGACAACCGGAAGAGATTCAGGTGGGAATGCGGCTCGTGGCGCGATTTGCGCAACGGGCTGTGGGCGACGACGTAACAACCTCGTTGACGTTTGCGCCTGTCTGAAGCTAAACTTGCCAGCTGCTTGGGGGAGCCGTAGGTCAAAGGGTCGATTCACTCGCACGCTAGTTTTGAAATATACCGTCGGTCCACCAGGTTTTCGCCAGCGAACAAGGGAATCATGACCAACCATGTAACGCAAGCGGCAATGGTAGAGCGCCTCGGGCGACTGGGGATTCGCCCCACAAGTCACATCATGGTTCACGCTTCGCTTTCTCGGTTTGGTCACGTGGAGGGTGGGGCCGAAACGGTGATAGCGGCCTTACGTGAGGCCACCGGCCCGACGGGCGGCGTCATTATGCCGTCCTTCCGCGACGCGATTCGGTCGGACAACTACGCACTGAGCCTGTGCCTGACCCAGTGCCCCCAACGACTCTGTACCAGCGGCCAGCAGGGTTTTACAGGAAAGATTGGCGAGACACTGCGAGAGCAATCGGACTGCCTTCGTAGCTGCCATCCGACCCACTCCTGGGTGGGAGTTGGTGGCGACGCCGAGTTTCTGCTGGAAGGACATGGGCACAGCCCCACGCCCTGCGGGCACGACTCCCCTTTTTTTCGCCTGATGGAACGAGACGGCAAACTCCTGCTGCTGGGTGTTGGTGTCAACTCGCTCACGAACATCCACGCCGTTGAAGATGTACGCAACGTGCCTTACTTGTCAGCGATCGATCCAGCACGTCGTCACGCGACCTATACCACCAGTGGCCGCCGTATCCAGTATCATTTTCCTGAGCTGTTGTTCCAGACCCTGGTTGCAGCAGATTTGGTGCGCACCATGCGTATCGGACAAGCTGCCTGTCACGCCATGGGCGCGCGCGATCTGGGTTCTTTTCTGTGGACCGTGACAGAAGACGACCCCTGGTGTCTTGTGTTGCGTCCGATGAAAGAGACCTACGATCCACAGCAGGACGCGGTAGAAAAGACGCAGCGGATGTTACAATGTTGGCAGGGTCGTCGTGATAGGGACGCGTGGCAACGATTTTTGCAGGCCTCCCGCGAACCTGTGAATCCTGTCCTGTTTCAGGAAGCCTCAGAACCGCGCACCGAATGTCCGGCATACCGTGGACGGATTCGCGAACACCACCGTTGTGCGGCGAATGATCCACCGCCCTGGGAGAGCTTCGAGCAGTTTGACGACTGGACGGATGAGCCGGGGGTTGTGACCTGCGGGCAATGTAACTGGCCAGGGATTAACACGCCTTAGTTTTTTTAATGGATGGATTTTCATGGCCCTTGTCGACAACCGCACACACCGGGTGACCATGCTCTGTGCGATGTACTTCGCCCAAGGGGTTCCCTGGGGTTTCATGGTAACCGCTTTGGTTGCTTACCTGACGGGAGAGAAAGGGATCAGTCAGGCGGCGGCGGGCGAACTGACAGCGATTGTGCTGGTGCCCTGGACGTTCAAACTGGTGTGGGCCCCGCTGATCGACACGATTACCATTCGTTCCATGGGCCGTCGTCGGCCCTGGATCATCGGTGCCGAGTTGATGATGGCCGTCTCCCTGCTCGGCATCCTGATGCTGGGCGACCTTTCGGAGAACTTGCGGCTGTTGGGATGGATGTTCTTCATCCACAACTGCTTCGCTTCGCTGCAGGACGTTGCCACCGATGCGCTTGCAATCGATGTGTTGCCTGTTGCCGAACAGGGACGTACCAACGGCATGATGTGGGGCTCCAAGCTGATCGGCAAGGCCGTGGGCGCTACGGTGATGGCCCACATGATCTATTTTTGGGGTCTACCCGCCGCGGTGCTGGCTCAGTTTGTCCTTCTGGTCCTGATCATGCTCTTTCCATTGCTGCTGCTGGAGCGGCCGGGAGAAAAACGATTTCCCTGGAGCATTCGCCCCGTACAACCTTCCTACCCCGATCCTGACAATGGACAGCCGGAGACACCTACCAGTTTGCGCAGCCCACTGGAGGTCCTCATTGACGTACGTCGGGCCTTTTCGTTAACGACAACTTCTATATTCCTGGTCTTCGGCACGCTCAGCACGGTTGGCTGGGGCATTGTCGAAGTGATCACCAAACCGTTGTATACACAAGAGCTCGGTTGGAGCTTCCTTCAAGTCTCCCAGGTTTCGGGTGCCGCTGTCCTGCCTGAAATGACCGGCGCACTGTTAGGAGGATTCTTGGCGGATCGGATCGGTCGACGGAAAGTGATGACGATCGGCTTTGGCTTGTTCGGGCTGCTGACGGCATGTTTTGCAGCCTTCCCCGAACACTGGGACAAATCGTGGTTTGCCGGCGGTTACCTGCTGTTTTACCCGGGCGTGATGGCGATCGGCAGTGTGGGGTTCCTTTCGATGGGGATGCGAATTACCTGGACCAAAGCTGCTGCCACGATATTCACAGTCTATATGACCGTCAGTAACATCGGACACGTAATCGGCAACAAGCTCGTTGGTCCGTTGAGCGACAGCTACGACTTTACGTATGCACAGAGTTTCTGGTTTGCGGCGGTGGCGTTGGGGTTGCCGCTCCTGCTGTTGCCGTTTGTTAATCCAGAGCGTGTAGACCAGTCCAAGGATGTGTAGAATTTCCGGGCTGGAATTCTAACAGGTGCGCCCTGACGATCCTGTAGAAAATGCAGCCAACCGATGTGCCTGGACATCCGCGCCGGCTGATATGGCAAGAGCAACGTCGTGCTTACGCGAACAACGCCGAGACCGCCTTTGCTTTGACCAACTCACGCGGCTGGTTCAAGTGATTGTAGACAAGCGTTTCGGGATCGATTCCACAGGCATGGTAGATCGTGGCCAACAACTCGCCCGGATGTACCGGATCCTCAACGGGAGACGAAGCGGTCTTATCCGACTTGCCATGGACGTATCCCCGTTTGATGCCCGCCCCGGCAATACAGGCCGTGTAGCAGTAGGGCCAGTGGTCTCGTCCATCAGCGCTGTTATTGTTTCCGGAGGTACTGACACCTTTTTGTGGCGAACGGCCGAATTCACCGACGGCGACAAGCAGGGTTTCGTCGAGCAATCCACGCGAGTCTAAATCAGTCACCAGAGCGGATAAGCCTTGATCGAGCATAGGACCGGATTGCTGCTTCATACGTTTGGTGAGCCCCATGTGATGATCCCAGGAGTGATTATCGGAATTCGCCACTTTGGGCCAGATGACCTCGACGACGCGCGTCCCCGCTTCGACGAGCCGCCGGGCGAGCAGACAACTTTGACCGAATGTGTTGCGACCGTAGGCGTCACGCAATGCATCCGACTCGGCGTTCAGTTGAAATGCGTCGCGCGCCCGGCCGGAGACCACGAGACTCAAAGCCCGATCGTAGTACTCGTTGAGCTTCAAGTCCTGCACCGCACGATCGACTTCCGGCATCTGTTGATTGACGAAGTCTCGCAATCGAGCACGTCGCTGCAGCCGTTCTGGGAAAATGTCCGGGCGAAGTTGGAGGTCAGCAATGTTGATGCGGTCCATTTTTTGCATGTCCATATCGTCCCCATCAGGATACAACGTGTAGGGATCGAATGATTTGCCTAGAAAACCGGCCGAACCACCTTTGCCCACCACCCCACTTTCCTGAAGCGGTCGTGGTAACATCACGAACGGCAGCATGGGCTGGTCGAGCGGTTGCAGACGAACGATGTTCGACCCGAAATTGGGGAAGTCCTTGGGGCTGGGGGGTTCCAGTTGCCCGGAGGTACTGACTTTGTCCGTGGTGTAACCGGTCATCATCTGATAAATGGCCGCAGTGTGGTTGAACAGTCCGTAAGGGGTATAGCCCATCGAGCGGATGAGAGTGAACCGGTCATTGATCTCCGCCAGTTTGGGAAGGACCTCGGTAAACTGAACCCCAGGAATTTTTGTCGAGATGTTGGGATACGTGCTACGGACGTTTTCGGGTGCGTTTTCTTTGGGATCCCAAAGGTCCAAATGGCTGGGACCGCCCTGAAGATAAAGCATAATGACACTTTTGGCTTTGCCCCAACCGGGACCACCCCGCTGGCCCGCCTGATTGGCTTGTGCCTGGAGCTGGAACATCGAACCCAGTGACAATCCCAACATGCCAGCACCACCCACTCGCAAAATATCGCGGCGACTTGGAACCAGGTTCTGATCGCAAACATCCTTGCCGGGTTGTCCGGAAATTCTCAACATTGTGAATGGTCCTTATGGATAGGTTGGAGCTGGCAGGTAAAGGCTGTCATTGCCTGCATTCGTGCAAAACTCCTGCTTATCGATTAAACAAAAATGCTGGATTATTAATCAACGCCCAGACCAAGTCCTGCGTGACGGTCAACCGATGACTTTGCAATTGTTGTTCGCTGATTCGAACGTAACGGTCAAGACGCTCTTTTTTGAGGTCATCTTTTCCCAATGGACGCCGGGCTAAAACCAGTTGATCCTTCAGCTTACTCAAGTGCGGGTCATTCGGCAAAGGTTGCTTCGCTTGGTCAAGCTTTGTGTTGAGTTTCTTCAGTACCACGTCATTTTTCCGAAAGTGTTCTACCAACTCATCTTGTTGCTCTTTATTTCGGTTATCGGCCGGTATCTGTAAAATTCCCTTAAAATGATCCGTTAAAGGTCCTGGAACCCTACGCGGTGCACTGGAGGTGGAAATTCGGAACCTGCCGATTGCGGTCTCCGGAGAGCCATACTCCTGGACGAGCTCAAATCGCAACAAAAACCGTTCGCCTTCGATGGGGGCCTCTTCGGTTTCGAAGACGACCGTGTGATTCTTTCCCGTTTCCGGTAAGATTGCCCAGCCTTTGTCGTCACGGAGCTTTCCGTCACTGGCAAACGTCACGTCAAAATGCTTCTGGCTAAAATCAGCAACCGCGTCAGTTAAGTTAATGTTTTTCCATGCTTCCTTATCCGTATCCACGTTCGGATCCGTACCCCAGGGAGCCCAGCTGACTTTGAATTCCGAGAGCACGAAATTTCCGTCACTCTTGCGGCGTCCGGGTCCCTGGTGAGGAAGACGTTCATCTGTCAGTACTTCGAGCTGCACGGCGGTCAGGTTTTTCGCCGTGCTTTCCCCCGTGACCATGTAGCTGATCCGCCCGGTACGGCCGCTGACATAGATCGAAAGATCCTCCAGTTTTTCCATCTCCCTGGGATAGTCTGAATCCAAGTGTTCGGGATCGAACACGGCCCATTCGGTGGGCTCCGACTGCCGCTTTTCCCAAGTTGCTAATCGACTAGGGAATGCCAGTTCGTACTCGCTTAATTCGTGTTCCAATTCGAGCAAACGGTGCTGTCGTTTGAGTTCCAGTTGGCCAAGACGCGGCGCAAGTTGAATTTCGTATTCATCCAGTTGTTTCTCAAGAAAATCCAGGCGTTCTTTCCGCAGCCGTTTTCGTTTGGCCATGATGCCGGGTAGCAACTTGCGATACTCTTCCAGCTGCGAGACAAGCTGCTCGTGATCGGCTTGAATCTGATCGGTCAAATTCCATGTTGCTTCAATTTCAGCAGGCGTGGGGAGGCGATTGAGGACGCGAAGAAAGATTTCACGGCAGAGTTCACGGTCGTCTGGTTGTTGAGCCACAAGTCGTGCAATGGCGTTGTCCACATCACTGATCGCATCATTGACGGTCGGTCCACTCACCAGGGCCATGACCGGTCCCAATCGCAAGTCGGCAGTCCGTTCACATTCACAAGCACTTTCGCGCGGTGGTCGCCCGAGAGTGCCGAGAAAGCCGTCTGGCAGCTTGATGCCCACATCTGGCAGAGCAGCGGCGCGCGTGCCGCTCGCTACGTTCGGGAATTGTGAATGGGCACCCGTCACGCGATAGATAGCATCGTAGAGAACTTCGGCAGGCAGGCGACGGGCCTGCGCATGGGAGTAGTTGACCTTGTCGTCTTCATTCCAACGGTTGGTTTTCAGTGACAATTGGTAGGTGCGTGATTTGCAAATCGTACGGACCATATATTGTGTGTCGAAATCGTGTTCCACAAATTCACGAGCGAGCCATGTGAGCAGTTCAGGATTGCTGGGCGGATTGCCAGCGCGAATGTCGTCAAGCGGTTCGATCAGTCCGACTCCGATCAGATATCCCCAGAGTCGATTGACGTAACTGGTAGCAAAATACGGATTGTCAGGTGCGGTGACCCAGGCGGCCAGGCGTTCTCGGCGGCTGGCTGGATCATCCGCGAGACTGTCAATCGCGTACGGGAAGGAGGGTGGGGTGACCAGTCCGGTACGATCGTGTTTGACTTCTCCTTCTTCGAGTTCGTAGACCACTTCGTAGTAGGGTTTTGCCGATTCAACACTGGTACCACCGATCTTCCGATCCTTGCTCTCGGGATCTTCTTTCAGTCCCACCCGGGCAAAGAAAGCCGCCATCTGGTAGTACTGGTCCTGTGTCCAGCGTTCGAACGGGTGGTCATGACATTTGTTGCAATTGAAACGCGTGGCAAGGAACAGGTGGGTAGTGTTCTCCATCGTATCCTGGGGCGTGCGCAGAATCTTGAAATAGGATGCGGCCGGATTTTCTCGATTCGAGCCGTTGGCTGTCAGGATCTTGTGGGCAAACTCGTTATAGCTCGTGTTTTTCTCCACGTGACCGCGAATCCAGGCACGGAATGCGGTTGCCCCATCACGTCCTAGAAACTTACCGTTGACTTGCAGCAGATCTGCCCACTTATTTGTCCAGTGTTCGACGTAATCCGGACTGCCAACCAGGCGGTCAATCAACTTGTCACGCTTCCAGTGAGAATCCTGTGGATCGTCAATGAACCCCTTCAGTTGCTCTGAAGTGGGTGGCAGCCCGATCAAGTCCAGGTAAACACGCCGCGCAAAGTCGTAGTCATTGCAAAGTCCGGAAGAGAGGGTTTTCGTCCGCTCCAGCTTGGCGAGCACAAATTCGTCGATCGGATTGTTCGTGGGAGGTTGTTGCCAGACGAATCCATCGCGTTCACCCATGATCGTGACGATGGTTGATGCATAGGCTCCTTCGTAACGTACCAAGATGGGGGCTTCTCCACGGCGCAGGGCGTGTATCAGACCGGACTGGTTTGATAGGGGTTTTGCTGCGTCCGTGTTGCCACTCTCTACAAATGATTCGTGGGTCACGTCGCGCTGGGACCCGTCTGAATAAGTCGCCACCACGCGCATCTGCTGCAAGGCTCCGATCTGCTGAATCACTGGATTCTGGGGATAAATGTCAACTTGTGTGACCTGGGGAGAATTTGAATGAAGCTGCGCGCCAGCCGTAATCCAGTCGTGGAGAATACGATAATTAGCCGAGTCCGGATGGATGACCTGCCCCCCTTCGTGGGGCACGCTGGCAGTACATTTCAATAGCATCAGGCTGCTCGCTGGTGCAGCCAGGTTGACACGGCGAGTTTTCAAGTCGTCCGTAAAAGCACGAACGTCAAACAAGGGATCGTAGCCCCTTAACGACAGCTTGAACCCGTTCTTGCCAGCTTGGGCACCGTGACAAGTACCCGCGTTGCAACCGACTTTCGAAAGGATGGGAGTGACATCGCGGACGAAGTCCGGTACGTAGGGGCCGTCGATCGGCTGAACGGTGACGGGAATTTCGACGGACTTTCCGGAAACTTCCGCGACAACCAGACCCTGGCCACTTTTCTCCGGTGTGAATCGTCCTGTGGGGGACACGTGGCCCACACCGCCTTCAACTCGCCAACTCGCCAGTCGTGTCACATCTTCGACAGACCCCGTTGCGAATTTTGCTCGTACGATCAGTTGAGCGTAGTCGATCGGATGTCGAATTTCGAGTTTTTGAGGGTTTGCTTTCAGACTCAAGGGGGTGACGTCCGTGGAGATTGTTTCCTTCAGTTGCAGGGGTGTCGAATCAGCGACCGTTGCCCGTAGAACGGCTTCTTCCTGATCCGTCGAAGTGGAGATATCAACGGGTAAAAATTTGTGCTGAACAGTTCCTGTAGCGACATCCACCAGGCGAATCCAACCGTCAAAGCCTGCGGTGGCCAAAGCGTGGCCGTCCCTGGACGCGACGAGCGAAAAGATGCCACCTTCCGCAATGGAAAGTTCCCACTGTTGCTCTCCGGATTCGGTGTTGAAAGCCCGCACCTCGCCTGCACCATCCAGGCTGCTCCCGGCGAAAACCAGTGAACCATCCGGGCTGAACGCCACATCAAAGACTCTGCCGGGAAGTGCTGCATATTCACGGATTTGATTTGGATTTCCTCCGCTGGCAGGTGCGGCTGTGACATCCATCTTAAAGAGTTTTGGTGCTCCATCGGCTCCACCTGCCAGCAATTCTTTTCGTTGCGGGTGACGCACGATTGCCTTCATTCCACCCTGTAAGACACCGGGTGTGTGTGTGGTGACGTTGCCCACGAACCGCTCCGTTGGCACGCTCGTTTTTTTGATGGTTTTGTCGCGACTGGCGGAAAAGATGGACTGTCCATCGTGAGAGAATGTTGTTCCCAGGATCCAATCACCATGCGCGGCCATGTAGACCAATTGCTCACCGGTGGTACTGTCAATGGCCCGTAACGAACTGTCACTACAGCCGAAAGCAATTTGTTGACCATCCGGAGACCAGGAGGCTCCGTAAAGCGTGTCGTGTGTGAAAGGTGCAGACAACAATAATTCGCGTGAAGCGAGATCCCAGATTTGCACTTCGCCCATGCGCCCCGGACGACCGCCGGTAACGGCCAGGCGACGACCGTCCGGTGAAAAGCATACGGATTCGATGCGCTCCGATAGTCCAATCAAACGTGCTTCCAATCCTGAACCGTCCGCCCGGTGTAACAAAACCTCATGGAACCCGCCAATGGCCAGCCATTGGCCGTCCGGTGAATAATCCATCGAAGTGATGACCGGTGGTCGAGTGTAGATCGGGGGATGGTCCTGATCGAAAGTGTGGACGGCATCCGTCGGGGTATCATTGGTTGCGCCTTCGGAAATCCAGCGGCGGATCAATTCAATCTCGTCGGCGCTCAGTGGATCGCCTTTCTTGGGCATTTCAGCTACCCCGTCGACGGGAGTGATCAATTCCAACAGATAACTTTTCTCAGGTGCTCCCGGAATAATCGCCGCTGTCTCGCTTTCACCTCCCTGCAGAAGACTTTCGAAAGATGTCATCGCGTAGTCACCCGACGCCTTGGCAGCTTGGTGACACCCATGGCAGTTGGCCTGAAAAAGGGGCCGCACCTGGTGGTAGTAACTTACCGTGTCGCCCTCCGGAACTGATGTGTCGTTGTCACTCCCCAGGACACGAGTTGCCAGGAGCATGAAGATGATCAACCAGAAGCAACGGGGCATGAAACCATCCCTTGGTGTTGAGAGTCAGGAGATAACAGTCAGGCCTGCATTCAACCTGTCAGTGGAAGCCATTATCTTGAACTGTTGAAGGTTATAATTCAAGAGGTTTTCGGGGCGTAACTGGCGAGGAGCATGTGTAGAATGCGAAATTGGGAAGGACTCGTCTGAGGCTCTTCCTGGTGATGATCTGCACGGCCTATCGTAGAACTTGGTCGCCCGCGGTTCCAATGAGTTCTTGCGAACCGTGTGTTTGCAGATTGTGGCTTGTTTTCTGGCGGTATAATCGAGGTCCTTCGGAATGGCGGGACGAGTTGATTTTACATGAGGAACGAACATGATGGTACCATTTAAAGCGTTGACGGATTTTTTTCGTGAAGTTGGCGCCGACCAAGTGGAGCACACGGAAAAGACTTATTTGGCTCATGCAATCAGCGTTTACAACGACTTGAAAGCGTGGGGTTGTGAGGAGGAACTGGCTCGTGTCGGCATCTTTCACTCGGTTTATGGCACGGCATCGTTCCAGGGTTTTACGCTTGCGCTGGACCGTCGTGGGCAGGTTCGGTCTTTGGTCGGCGAACGTACTGAACGTTTGTCGTATTTCAATTGTGCGATGCAACTCGAACACTTCGATGCGCAGATTGAGAATCCGCAGGGACCCTACACACTGTTCGATCGATTCACGGAAACGGAAATTTCAATTTCGGACGAGGAATTTCATGATCTTTGTGTGGTGCATCTGTGCGATTGGTTGGAGCAGGTGGAGCGTTGGGGGAATTGGGGCCATCGTCGTGAAGCGTACCGCGTATTAGCCCTGCGTCTGGGGGAAGTGGCTCTGGAATCTTACGACCGGGTATTTGCCAATGAACCCGCCGCCAATTCCCACTGAATGGGCAGTGAGATCTTGCGGTCGGTAGTTAGTGGCGCCAGCTTGCAGCGCGGTTTTTTAGTGAAAGAGCATGAGATTGTCGCAACGCGTTTGTCCCGTGCGGCGAGAACATGTCACCATCCCGATAGGTTTCGGGCACGGCAAACCCGGGAAACGCCATCCCATTGGTATTTCCGGCAGCGCTTTATCCGTGTCTAGCCGGAGGAAACGGAACCGATCAACCTTTGGGCGAACTGCCAGACAATCCACATGTTGCACGCTGCAACGGGGAGGCCGGCGAGAACGCAAAGTGGCTTGCGATTTGACTTTTGGACGGGCACAAGACTCAAGGAAACACCGACTGCAATACTGACCAGCAGTGCACAGGGTGCGATCCACTGAAAACTGAGGATGGGTCCCCCGGTCACCGCATCCCAGAACGAGATCAGAAATGCAACGGTGCAACCGTACCACGTGCCGAAGACTGCGCCGAAAGGGGTGGCAAACCGTACAAAGAATGCCAGAAAGAAGATTGCGAACAAGGGGGCTACCAGCAGATTTAAGGTCCGTTGTGACATCTCCAAAATGTTGCCCGGTACATGTTGCACGAGCATGGCCAGAGCAATGATCACAAAGCCCATGGCCAGAGTTAGATTCCGTGAGAGCCGCAAACCTTCGGCGTCGGTGGGTTGCCGGCCCGAGAAGCGACGAATAAAGTCGGTGATGATCACGGAAGCCGCAGAATTCAGCCCCGAATCCAAACTGGACATGACCGCCGCAAACATTGCCGCCACGACGAGTCCTGCCACTCCCGGTGGCAACTGGGTGGCAATGAAGCGGGGGAACAACTGGTCACCCTGGCCGACCAGATCAAGACCAGTATCTCCGGATTGCTGTCGATAGAACCCCAGGACGGCAAGTCCCACCAGGGCCAGCATGGCCATCGTCGAAACATCGGCAATGATGTTCACCAGGAACGAACGCCTCGCCGCCTGCTGACTACCGGTGGCCATGAAGCGTTGGATGGCCGTCTGGTCGGAACCGGCCGTGCAGACCCAATACAGCGCACCGCCGAGGATGGTGCCGAACCATGTGACTCGAACAGTGGGGTCCCATGAGAAGATTGGCTGTGATTGCCAGTGCGGTTCCCACTCTGTCGGAAACCAGCTGAATCCCCCGGATTCCCAGGTGACCATGGCGATTGTCAACAGAGCGCCACTGAACAAGAGGATGAATTGGACGACATCGGTGGTGACCACGGCTTTCAGCCCGCCCAGTGCCGTGTATCCGACTGCCAGGATGCCGCATAGGAAAACGGTCAGTGGCACAGCCCATTCTGCCTGCTCGTCACTTAACGCGAGCAGTCCCACGACGGCCACCGAAGCCACGCTGATCATGACTCCCATCCAGGTGAGTCTCAATGCCAAAAACATGCTCGCCGCCAATAGCCGTACACCCAATCCGAGTTTCGATTCCAAGAGTTCGTAGGCGCTGGTGATTTGGTGCCGCATGATGACCGGCAGCAACCAGTAACCCACGACAAAGTAGACAATGGGTGAGGCCAGCACTCCCAAGCCGATGACGGGGCCTTTAGCAATCATTTCGCCCGGTGTGGCCAGATAGGAGATGGTACTGAGCAGGGTGGCCAACAACGATATTCCGACCGCGGTCGAGTTGAGGGATCTTCCACCCACAAAAAAATCCTGGGAGGAACGTTGACGTCGCGCATAATAAATGCCCATCAGGACCATCACGACTCCGTAGCCCACGATGACGGCCCAGTCCAGCGTTGTGAGTCCTTCTCGAGTCATTTGGAGATCCTCATCCTGGTAGGAGATGAATCAGCCAGCGCTGACGCCTCTCAAGTGGCGCCGTGGCGAGGTGAGCCGATCCTGTCCGGCAGGTGCGTAGAACGTGAAGAAAAATTTGTAGAGCTTTTCAAGCGTCGTGTCATCTCAATCGCAGCTTGTGTCGAATTGACATTTGTCCCGTAAAGTTTCCCGTTTATAGAACTTGCAACTTGAGATTGCAATCGAGGGTACACGAAGTTCCAACCGGTCTCCGGTTGGCTGTGGACAATCTTCGCGCTCGATCTGGCCACCGTTGTCAGTTTCGCTACGTGAGAGATCTGCTGCTGCCGCGGGAGACTCGACACCGGTTGTGACCCGGATCGCCGTATGGTAAACCCGACTGCACATTGCCGGCTCTACGGATTGAAAATGCTGACGCGATTGGTCCTTGCTCGCCTCCTTCCGTCCAGCCAGTCACCCCAGGAAAGATCCCACCGATGAATTGGACTCCGCTGATTGTGACGGTGACCTGCGACCCCCAGTTGCAGGATCCCTTGAATCCTCGCTGCGATGAACTCAAAACCGTTGATGCAATTGCCAAAGAGTACAAGGATGCCAACCTGGCCGGCGCTGCCATGGACCATATCCACGGGATTTACTCACGTGATCCGGTGGTTCAGCCGGATGGCAGGCAACTGCAAATTCCTGATTTGGAAGCCACCACGGCCATTGTGGAACAGATTCAGGCGGAGTATCCGCAGGTCGGCATCCAACAGGGTCTGGCCAGTATGCGGCCCGAGCAGAAGTTGAAGTTGTGGGAAGCGATCAAACCGGACATGAGCTCCTTGAATCTGAACTCGCACGATGAGTACTTTGATCCCTATCCACGCGAAGTACAACCCATCAGCTGTTACTCGGTCCACCCGATTAATGAATTACGGCAGTATTTCCAGTGGGCCAGGCAGCACGGCGTGAAGCCCGAACTGGAATGTTTCGACACGGGCGCATTTGACGCGGTCAGAATCATTCGAGATGGCATCTTTTGGACCGATGACGGCCAGATGGAAGAGGAACAGGGACTGCTCGCGGATCCACTTTGGGCCACGTTTTTCTTCGGTTGGCCCGGTCAAAGTTGCCAGCCCATGACCGATTTGGCGCTGTTCAATCAGATCTACCATCTTCCGGATCGTATGAACTGGTCCATGTCCTGTATGTCTCGCTGTCCGAAAGAGTATTGGGCACAAATCAATCGTGGTGTGTTGCAGAATGGCCACATTCGCGTTGGCTACGAGGATTGCGGCAGGCACCCCGATGGATCTTACGCAACGTGCAACGCGGATCTGGTCGACAGTGTGGTGCAAATGGCCAAGCGCGTAGGGCGTCCCCTGGCCAGCGCTGAGGAAGCGCGAGAAATCATCGGCCTTTGCAGTGCACCCTGATTTGGAGGGAACCGTTGCAACATGAAAGCAGCAGTTTTACGAGAATTCGGTAAACCGTTGTCTGTGGAGCAAGTGGAATTGCCGGAGCCGGATGAGGAGGACGTGTTGGTCCGGATCCGGGCTTGTGGTGTTGACGGAACCGATCTCAAGCTCATGCAAGGTTTTGGCTACCGTCCTGATCTCCCGTTCGTTACCGGCCACGAACCCTCCGGAGTTGTCGAACGAGTCGGCAGCCGTGTCAGGGTTTTCGCCCCCGGGGATCGTGTGATCACCCACAATTTTTCCGTCTGCGGAAAATGCTCGCTTTGCCTCTCGAACCGGGCGAACATTTGCCCCTACATGACCGCGGTACTGGGTGCCAGAAACCTGCCAGGCGGTCACGCTGAATTCCTTCGTGTGCCCGCTCGACAATTGGTAACGATCCCTGATGGCATTTCCTGGGCGGACGCCGCCGTGTTGACTGATGCGGGCATTACGGCTTTTCATGCAATCGATCGTGCCAGCCTCCGGCTGGGGGAAACCGTGCTGATCACGGGCGTTGGCGGTGTTGGTTCCTATGCGGTTCAGTTCGCGAAACTCTCCGGTTGTTTGGTGATTGCGGTCGACGTGACCCGGGAAAAACTGGATCGAGCTCTTTCTTTGGGCGCCGATTTCGTGGTCGACGGGACACAAGCGAATGTCGTTGAAGAAGTTCGCCGGCACACTCAGGGTTGGGGGGTCGATTGCAGCGTGGACATCGTGGGAAATCTGGATACGCTGGGCTGGGGATTGGAGGCACTTCGCAACGGAGGCCGACTTGTCGTGGTGGGATACACGCCCGACGAATATCCGCTGAGCGGAATGCGGATGGCGCAGAAAGAGCTGCAGATTATAGGTTCGCGTTGCGGCCGTAAACAGGATTTGATGGACGTGGCCCAACTCGTGGCCAGTGGCGCCACCAAGTCCATCGTTACCGACCAGCTTCCTTTGGACCAGATCAATGAAGCACTCCATTTGTTGCAAGCCGGAAAAGTGCTCGGCAGGATGGTTTTGCAGGTAAGTGACTGAGGCGCCGGATGCATGCCGACACTCTCGGTGGATCAGGTGCAGGCTATCGCAACTTCTGCACTTCGCAACGCTGGTGAACTTATCGCTTCGCTTACAATCCGTGCTGCTGTTTTCGGGTTCGGTCTGCTACCTTGTCCCATTCCCGGTTCCTCACCGTTGGATCGACTCCGATGATTAAAGCACCTCCGACCACCTTCTGGCAACGTTTTCGTTTCATCGGTCCTTCCTTGATCCTCACCGCCACTCTGATTGGTTCTGGCGAACTGATTGTGACCACGACCTATGGCGCGCAAGCTGGTTTCAAGGCCCTGTGGTTGATTGTTGCGGCGTGTTTTCTGAAGGTGGCGATCCAGGAAGCGCTGGGACGCTACACAATTTCATCGGGCGACACGTCGCTGGTTGCCCTGAATCGTTTACCCGGTCCCCGCTGGGGCGCTGGCTGGGCGGTTTGGATCTGGTTCATTTGCGTGATCTTGGGTGCCGTTCAACTAGGCGGAATTGCCTTGACCGTAGGGGAATGCCTGCAGGTGACCTGGGGAGGTGTTTCCGCCCGCTGGTGGGCCCCCTGCGTGTGTGCTGTCTGCTGGGCCATTCTCTGCACCGGCCGTTATCAGGTGGTGGAAAAAACATCCGTGGTGCTGGTCAGCCTCTTTTCGATTTCCATCATCGGGTCAGCGATCAGTGTTCAATGGACACGATTCACGATTTCCTGGTCACAGATCCTGGAAGGATTCTCCTTTCAACTGCCGCATGCCGAGGATTTTATCGAGGGAGGCAGTGCGCTGGCGGTCATTGCCGTCGTGGGACTCAGCGCGACAGAGATTATCTACTATCCCTACTGGTGCCTTGAAAAAGGGTACGCACGTTTCACCGGTCCGAATGATGACTCGGAAGAATGGTTACAGCGAGCCAGGGGGTGGATTCGTGTTATGCAGTTAGACTGCTATTTCGCCATGGTTGTGTACACCGTCACGACGATTGCTTTCTACCTGCTCGGAGCTGCCGTGTTGCATCCGCAAGGCATCGTGCCGGAGGGAACCCAGGTCATCACGACCTTGTCGGCAATGTACACCGCTACTTTTGGTGTCGGTGCCTACTGGGTTTTTATCACCTGCTCGTTCCTGGTGTTGTTTTCGACGCTTTTTGTTTCGATTGCATCGTACGCACGGTTACTTACCGACTGCCTCGGGTTGATGAAGTTCATCAGGATTCCTGACGAATTCTCTCGTCGAAAATGGGTGCAACGGTTTCTGGCGTTCACGGCGTTGTTGTTTGCCACGGCATCGCAACTCAGTCGGGACAACTTTCCTCCACTGGTCATGATCATCGCGGGGGTGATCCCGCTTACTTTCCTGTTCTTGATTGTTTCTTTCACCGTGCTCTATCTCAAATACACACGTCTGGATCACCGGCTGCAACCGACCTGGATACTGGATGTGTGGTTGTGGGCATCTATTTTGCTGACCCTGGTGATGACGGTCTATGCGCTGCGACCGTTTATAGATTATCTGAGCTAACCGCCCGCAGTCTCAATCTTCTTCATTGAGCGAGGCCAGCATCTCTCGTATGTAGGGAATCTTTTCCTTCGAACCCCAGATCGGGAGGGGATAAAGAAATAAATCCAGCATCCTGATAAGCGGATGTCTCGCCGTGCCCGGACAACGCCTTCCATTGCACAGCAAACTCGACATGGATTCCCAACGTGAAAGGGTACACTTCAATCAGAAGATCGATTTCAGGTTCTGCGGCGTATTGAGACGGTTGTTGCAGCGGGTTCACCGTGTCGTCCAAAATTCTGCCGAAGAGTTGTTGTTCGCTGGCTCCGGTATGGACACCGTGACTCCTCCCGAGAGATGTTTGATGTTTGCTGGACAGTGGCAAGCCGCGAAGTTGTCTGCGACAGGGAGATTGGAACTGAATTGTCGGCCGTTTGTCACTGATGATGGGATCCGCTGCATGCACACTTGTCATCGATTCACGTTCAGGTAACATGGGTCCGGGACTTGATATGCTGGAACCCGTTGTACATTTTCGAGAAAAGCTGCGTGCCGGTCAGTTGTGTGTCGGCTGTGGAATCACCATGGCCGACCCGGTGATTTCGGAGGTGATTGCTCCCAGCGCCGATTTTCTCTGGATCGACACGGAGCACTCCCATTTGGATTTACAAACGGTCCTGGCCCACTTGATGTCGGCCCGGATTCGCCAGGTGCCGGCCTTTGTCCGGGTTCCGGATTCCCAAATCGCTTCCATCAAGCCCGTGCTGGACATCGGGGCAGGTGGTGTGGTCGTTCCCCAGATCCAATCAGCGGCTGAAGCACGTCACGTGGTCGAAACATGCCGCTATGCGCCCCTTGGTAAACGTGGCATCGGTCCCAGGCGAGCCTCCGACTACGGACGCTTGGACCTCGTCGATTATCTTACGCTGGCCAATGAGCAGTTGTTTGTCTCGGTCCAGGTCGAAAACGTGGATGCGCTGGCCCAGATCGACGACATCGTTTCCATCGAGGGACTTGATTCGGTGGTGATTGGCCCGGTCGATTTGTCGCATTCCCTCGGGTATACCAAGCAGTTGGATCATCCGCGGGTCGTGGAAGCGATGCAAACGATCATCGACAAGACCCGGACGGCGGGGAAGTTGGCGGGAATGGGCATGTCTGCCGACAAACAGTTTGCCGCGACTGCCGCTCGCATGGGAGTGCAGTGGATCCAGTGCGGTGACGACTTTGAGTACATGGCCCAAGGCGTCGAGGAGTTGTATCCGCAAATTCGCAACTTGCCCACGGCCTGACCAGATGCTGACACCATCGGCAGCGGCGCCGGAGGCAAGCTTGCAGCGACCTGGTCGGTCCCTTGGCTGGATCGCCTGTTGTCCTGGCTGGCGATGAGTGCCATTTGTGTGATCATTGCGATCATCACCTCGTTGTCGCGCGACCAGTTGCTCACGGTCGGGCTGTCACTCGTGGCGACTGCCATCTTGCACAATAGTGCAGGGTACGTGTTGGGTTATGCTGGGGCAAGGCTCGTGGGACTGGATGAATCGACGCGCCGAACGGTGGCCATCGAGGTAGGTCTGCAAAATGGCGGCATGGCGTCGGCCCTGGCAGTGAATACTTTACAGAGTGCCCAGGCGGCGATGGCCCCTGCCATCTTTGGTCCCTGGATGAACATTCGGGTTCGATGCTTGCATCCTGGCGGATCACGCGACCCGCCGAGACATAGCAGGAGACTGGAGAAACAGAATAAAGTGAGTGCGTTCTGCTTGCGTTCAAGGCCGCCGCGTGAAGTTTTACCGGGAAGATCGTTGGTTTGACCAGGTTTCCGTTACGGGGCGGAGGAACCTTTCCACAGGGGCCGCGCGAAGCGATCGGGTCGATGCAACTCGGACGTCGAGTGGCCCGGGCGGTCGGTTGTGGACCGTCCGGCGCGTGACAACCGGTTGGTCTTCACTCAAACCAGAAAGAGAAGAGTTCCGCCTGTTGGAGGTTGAATTCCAAGCGGATGGCCTGACCCTGTAGGGCCTGCATGCCGGTCTGGCCCTTCCATTGAAGCGTGTGATCAATCGCATCGCCCTGAAAGGCGTGGCATTGTTGGTGATTCCACCCGGGTAATCTGGCCCCGTCGAACTGGCCGTCGCCACGGCGTACAGACACACTGACAGAACCACCTTCTCTGGTGCGGGCATTGATGTGCAAATTTCCGCCGGGGCACTCGATCGGCTTGGTCAGCATACTGCCATCTTCGGGCGCATCTAACGAAACGAATCCGTCGCGGCGCAGGTTGGCCAAACACAGATGGCTCTCGCCCGGCATGGTCGAAATGTGCAGGTTCTCATGTCCGGTATAGTAAATGCCGAGTTGATCTCCTTGTTCGATCAGTCCTTTGGCTGCATAAACCATCCCTTGATCGTAGGAGCCTGCGGGTCCTGTTTCCAGGAACAGGGGTCGTTCCGGGTGGCGTTCCCAGTGTTTCCCATCCCGGCTCCAGGCAAGTTCCACGTCGATTTGCATGTGTTTTTCATTGTTCCCATTGCGCACCAGTGGCGGACGGAGGTAGAACATGTGCAAAAAACCGATGTAGACGCCCTGATATTTCACGACGGGCATGCAATAGAAAGAGTACGGGTCGAGTTCGTCGGGGATCAGCACGTGTTCGGGTTGGCTCCAATGAATCAGGTCGGCACTCTCCGAGTAGGCGATGCGACGAATTTCACCCGCGTTGATCGGCGGCCGTCGGTAGTACATCATCACCTGACGTTCCGGGTTGTAACAAACATTGTTCGCCGTATCGCTTTGTCCCCGGAAAATTGGATTCTCTTTCTGCTCCCGCCAGTGGACGCCATCGTCGCTGAAGGAGAGACGCAACTCCTGGCCACCAGCGACCAGTTCCGGATGGGGGTCGCGGCCCGCGGGGCCCTCGTGGCAGACCATCATGTAACGACCTTGCTGCTGCCATTGGTGGGGAGTGCGGCTGATTCCGACACTGTCGTAAGTCATTTCTGTTCCGCCCACAAAAACGTTGTTGGCTTTGGTCCCGTCGACCTCGACCAGGTGCAGCACCGGCGCACGCCACTGAATGCCGTCGGTTGACTCGTAGTAGCGACCGCGCGTCAGCCAGTAAAATCCGGGCGGGGTCGGCTGTTTGAATTGCACCGAGGACGAGATCCAGACACGATAGAGCCCCTCCTCGCGGTCGTGATCGACACTGGCATAATTGAAACTTCGGTCCGGGCAAAGTCCCCCCGGCCCGGTGGATAACAATGGGTTTGCCGGATGTTTGCGGGGAGCATGAACCGTTCGGCGACAGGCGCGGCGGTCTTCCACCACGTAATTGTCCATCAATAGTTGCCGTTGATTTCCGACCCGTAGCGGCGTCGTCGGGGTAATGGCATAAGAACCTTGAATGGTCCACTGGTTGCTGTCGGCTTTTACCAATGATGAAGCGGCCACGGCCAGAACCGCCGCCAGGAACGGTGGTCCACAAGAACTGGGTTTCATTTGTTTTCCTCGTGCGGGATCAGTGACTGTTTTCCAGGTGCCAGAACCGGCCCTTGACAATTTTGTCCCGCTTGTACTTACAAAGCGTAAGGAAGTGGTTGGGAGAAATTTCAACGGTGGCAGCCACGGCCGCACTGTAATGGTCCGCTTTCCCGACATCCCGGTAGGCAGGAACCAGAGAAAATTCCTGAGCCTGGTTTAATTGAGTGGTGCCGCCGGCGCTGCCATCGGCCCAGGTGCGACCGCCGTCGAGACTGATGCGGCAAACGTGATCGTTGTCGAAGAATTTCTCTCCAGGTTCTTGGCCGCCCAGACTGACCAGGACCACCATGTTCCGCGGAGTCCACAGCATAGTGAAGCGGTAGCTCCCAAAACCCAGTAAGCTTCCCGGAACCTCCTGGAAGGTCCGTCCGCCGTCGGTAGATTCCAGCAGCAGACCATTCTTGTAGACGTATCTATCCAGTTTGGGTGGATAGGGGACCCCGGTCTTTTTGAGCACCTCTGCGGGATCTTCGCCGGGTAATGTTTTGCGTTGAATTCGCGTTGCCGCCAGGATGTGGTCCGGGTCCTGCGGGTCGACTGCGTAGGCGGTTTCGGTTGCGTGCTGGTGCACCAGGGTCGGATCACCCCAGTTGCGGCCACCATCGGTCGTGCGGATCATGATGTCTCGGACCCCCGGGCGCGTTTGATCCGCCTGCTGATAGTCACTCCAATCCTCGTAGCGCATGCTGGCTGAAAACATCACGGTTCCGTCAGGCCTTTCGACAAGATTCGGATGGCACCAGGCAATTTCGATCATGGTGTACGGGTCACTGGGAGCCGTAGGGGCGAAGCTTGGGAAATTCACCCGGGTGGTTTTCCACGACTTGCCCAGATCTTTCGAGACCGAGACAAATGCGTCCGGAGAATAGATTTCTCCGCCGGCTTTGGGTGGTGCCTGGTGGACGATCCACAGCCGCCCGTCACGAGTTGGCTTAAATCCGGCGATGTGCTGGGGAGACGGTACATCAACGAGATGTACGGGCACCGCTGTCCAGGATTTACCCTGGTCATTGCTCTTCAGCAGTCCGGGATCGGTTGTCGAGGTGTTGATCCAGATGGTCCCATCCGAATCGATTATCATGTTGTACACATCGATCTCGTCATTTCGCGGCGCGATGATGACTTCGTCGTCGATCACAACATTCAGATTTTTGTATTGTAGTTCGCCGGTCACTCCCGGAGATTTCAGCAGCAGGCCGATGACGAGACAGAACAACATTTTCCGGTAGATGGTCACGGGTTGTCTCCTTCAAAAGGTATCAAGCGAAAACTGCTGGCAGCTCGCCGGCGGTGGCACAAAAGTTCGAATGGAAGAGCCACCTTGAACGGCCGGGTGATTGTTAAAGACCAGTGTGCCGGTCACCGGATTTTCTGTTCAGTTTGTCGCCACGCCATTTTCCACCCAGTACGAATATAACTGTGCCTCGCGCGACGTAAAGCGTAAACGGACACTTTGACCTTTCAGGTGTGCCAGGTCTCCGCGGGTCCAATTCACCAGGGTGCCGAGCAGGTCACCCTGCAGGGGCTGCGACTGTGCCGCGACGCGGCCGTGGCTATCGAGCGCCTCAATACGCAGTTCACCCTGTGGGGCATCGACGTTGACAAACAGTTTGTCGCCGTAAAGCTTGAACAGCTTGGTAAGCATCGTCCCTTCCTGTTGCCCTGAATTCAAAGAGATGAACCCGTCGCGGCGCAGCACGGCCAGGCAGACGGCACCCCAATCTGGTTCAGACTGCGAGGGACGACGCCGATACTTGATGCCCGTGTAATAGAACCAGAGCTCATCGCCCCGAATGACCGCCCGAGAAGGTCCCAGTAATTGTGTCAAATCGTAGGCACCGCTGCCGAGGCGGGAAGGACCAAGAAAAGTTTCACGATTCGCAACCCGTTGCCAGTGTTTCAGATCACGACTGCATGACAATTGAATGAGATCGAAACCATCCGTATTATTACCATCTGCCGATGGTCCCGTGGCGTGATACATCACGGGCGTGCCAATGTACAAGGACTCGTAACGGAACACGCCCATGTTGTAGATGTCGACGTTATAGTAGGAAGGATCATCGCTCACCACCTGCTGCAGACTTGTATCAGCGCGGCGAGCTTCAATGTTCTTCAGTCCGATTTTCTGATCCAGATCGTCGGCCTCGAAAATCAACACGGGATCGCTCCAGCTCTCGAAGTCCGTACTGGTTGTCAGCGCCTGGGCGCGTCCGTAGTGACTGCTGGTTTTGACCGTCGCCACAAAAGTTTGTGTCAGGCGGTCGTAGCTCATGTTCGACTCGTCGGCCGAGAGAATCTTGGGCACATTGAGCTTGGTCCACTGTATTCCGTCAGGGCTGACCAGCGGTTCACGACCCCAGGCGTGGCCCAGTCCTTTGAAACGCCGCGCAGGATCCGGATCGTGCGGATCTCGCACGACATTGATGATGAGATTTGCCGGCCAACCAAGACTGGAATCAATCGTGATGTAACTGTTTTTTTGCGACCCGTTGACCTCCACCTGTTCCAGGGTCGGTTTGGTCCAGTGAAGGCCGTCCCGGCTGTGGGCATAGGCAGAGCCCGAATAGTCCCCCGAATTGATCAGCCATATTTTCCACAGGCCGGCTTCCGGGTCCCAGGCGGGAGCACAACGTGTCTGTAGGCTTGTTTCGGCCGGATAGGTGGGCCGGATCACAGCACCCTTCTTGATCGGCTGATGGAGGGTCTGCTTCAGCGAGTCGATCTCGGCGATTCCCGCGTCGTCCAGAAACAACTGCCTTTGCCCGGGGACAACCTCAAACGCCAGATCCTGAGCCGTGGTGGTGGTCACCAGACACATCAGCAGAGCCCCCAAGATGAATTTGCACGGAGGGCATTGCACGGTCAGATGAGTCATGAAAACAGGGCCTGAACGCCCCCGGTTGGATGAAAGATTGCAGCGGGAAATCTTGATAACAAGAAGCACGTGGAGTATAACCGTTCGAGGTTGCGCCGATCAAGCATTGACGGCGCCTGGTTCAGAATCGATCATGACCCGATGGTCAGTTGTTTCCGCAGCAAGTGGGTCCCCTGTTCCTGTGAACCCGGCGAAGGTCGGTGGATCAGGTGTGGGGATTACATTGCGGGACTCGTCAGATTCTGATCACGGTGCCACCATGTGACTTGATTCCACAGGTGTGTAAATAAAGGTTTCATTGGGACGGAAATTCAACATGCTCATTCTTCTTTCTCCTTCCAAAACGTTGAATGCCGATCCTTCACGGCCCCGGAAAGCATTTTCGAAACCAGAGCACCTGGACCGTTCTCAAGAGCTGATGCAATTGTTGCGGCGACTGAGCAACAAACAGTTGCGTGCGCTGATGGATATCAGCGACAAACTTGCCAGCCAGGTGGAGGGTTACGTCAAGAATTGGAAGACACCTTTTACCGACAAGAACTCCGCGCCGGCCATGCTGACGTTTCAGGGCGATGTGTACGAGGGGCTGTCTGCGGATCGATTCAAGGCCCGCGACTTGGATTTTGCTCAGCAGCATCTGCGCATTCTTTCCGGCTTGTACGGTGTTCTACGGCCCCTGGACCGGATGCAGCCCTATCGCTTGGAAATGGGTTGTCCGTTGGCAAGAAAAACGGGCCCCAAAGGCGCACAGTTCGACAACCTCTACCAGTTCTGGGACAGTACAATTCGTTCCAGTGTGACCAGCGCACTGGCGGATCAAAACGACCCGGTACTCATCAACCTGGCGTCCAATGAGTATTTCAAAGCGGTGCAGGCCAGGCAGTTGGAGGCTCAGATCGTCACGCCGGTTTTCAAGGATGCTAAAAACGGCAGTTACAAAGTGATCAGCTTCTTTGCCAAGAAAGCCCGTGGGCAACTGGCACGCTTCATTCTGCTCAATCGCTTGAAAAAACCCAGTGACCTGCGTGCCTTTGACGAGGACGGATACAATTACAACCGGTCCCTGTCCACGGCCAGTGAAATCGTTTTCACACGGGGATAAGCGGTGATGCAAGGTCCTTTTTAGTCATCACGGCCACCCAGTAGACCCGATCGCATTAAGAAGTAGATCAGGGTCAGCAGTGTACTGATGACCGCAGCCACGTAGGTCATGGCGGCAGCGTTCAGAACGCGATCGATGCCTGTTCGTTCGTCGGGAGAGACGATACCCGCCTCGACCACCAGCCGCTTGGCACGTGTGCTGGCGTTGAACTCGACAGGCAAGGTGACCAGTTGAAAGAGCAACACGGCACCGAACATGGCCACCCCTGCGAGGGTCAGGTAGGGATGCACGAACAGGCCGATCGTCATCACGAGGTAACCCAGGCCCGATCCAATGCTCGCCATGGGGACCAAAGCAGTTCGCAGTTGCAGCGGTGCGTAATTTTTGGCGTGTTGTATGGCATGTCCCGCCTCGTGACAGGCGATACCAATCGCGGCGATCGACGGACTCGAGTAGACCTGTTCGGAGAGGGCAAGTTCCTTGGTCGCCGGGTTGTAATGATCGCTTAGA
>CAUZBP010000011.1:0-82644 GCA_963578105.1 Planctomycetota bacterium | reverse complement strand
CGACAGGAGTTTCAAGGGCCGAAGGGTCGTGGATGGCTGATGCGCTGGCTACCGACACGGGCGTATGAGAATGGCGTTTATGCCGTCTTCTCGAACCCCGTTGGCTGGGATTACGAAAATGTGAAACCCGGCCTGGCCATGATCCTCGATCCTTTCGGCGAAATCATTATTGAGAGCGACAAATTGGAAGACGATGTTGTTGTCGGATTACTAACATCAGGGAAGATTGAGAAATCCTCCGGCCGTCGTTATTTGCGGGCGCGACGTCCGGAATTGTATAGCAAATTGGTCGAACCGCAGGAGTCCGAAACCTCACCTGGCTGGACCATGGAACACGACAAAGAACCATGACCTCCTGCACAGAAAACATCCGCTGATTTGCTGACGGAGCGGAGACCGTTTGCTTCGGTTCCCGGGACTCTTTCGCTCATCGTGGCATTTGCTAGCACTTGGATCTGTCGACAGTTGGCCCTGAACTCGCTTCGTGTGACGCCACTTTTGCACCAGTTGTGTTGTGGGGGCAAACAGTCTTGACGGCATCCCGGCAATCTCCACAATTCCGGCCTGTTCAACGGAACCCGTCGACAGTCAGGGTCCCCACCCTTCATGATCAGGGTGCCGATAGAATGACCGCCAAGTAAGACAAACACAAAAACAACTCCAGTCCCTGGCATCGCTGCAAGGTTCCAGATGTTCAAAGGCCGATCCTTCCGGAATCCAAGTGGTGTGATGGTGTTGCACGGAGAGAAAAGTTGAAAGTCGCACTCGTACATGATTGGCTAACCGGTATGCGGGGTGGTGAGAAATGTCTGGAAATTGTTTGCCGCCATTTTCCCCAGGCCAGTTTGTACTGCCTGCTTGCGGTTCCCGAAACGGTTTCGCCCGCGATTAGAAAAATGAATATCGTAACCAGCCCGTTGCAGCAGCTACCTGGGGTCAGGCGCTACTATCGTTACATGCTTCCGCTGATGCCATGGGCGGTGCAACAACTGAAGATTGACGAAGATGTTGATCTTGTCCTGAGTTTCAGCCACGCCGTGGCCAAGAACATCCAAATTCCGGCGAATGCAATTCACATCTGTTATTGTTTTACCCCCATGCGTTATGCCTGGGACTGTCGCGACCAGTACTTTGGACCCAAAGGTCCGCTGGCTTCCAGCCGACCGTTCTGGAAACGAGCCCCTGATCAGTACCTGTTGAATCCACTTCGTAATGAGATTCTAGATCGCATCTGTGAATGGGATCGCAGGGCCAGCCACCGTGTTTCACACTTTGTTGCAATTAGCAAGACAATTGCGGATCGAATTCAGCGGAGTTACAACCGCACTTCGCAAGTGATCTATCCACCGGTTGATACCAACTTTTACACCCCGCACCATTCAACACAACGCGAGGAGTTTTACCTATGTGTCTCGGCCCTGGTGCCCTACAAGAGAATTGATCTGGCGATTCAAGCCAGCCAGAGGATGGGACGCGAGCTCATCATCATTGGCGATGGTTCGCATCGCTTAAAACTGGAACGTATGGCGGGACCACAAGTCAAATTCTTGCACTGGCGCAGTAACGAAGAACTCCGGAGTTACCTCCGCCGTTGTCGAGCTCTATTGTTTCCAGGCTTGGAGGACTTTGGTATCGTTCCGGTCGAGGCCCAGGCCTGTGGGACCCCGGTCATTGCCTATCATCGCGGCGGCGTTTCGGAAACCTTGCTGGCTGCGAGTGAGGAAAGGAAGGGTACGGGGGTGTTTTTTGACCAGCAGTCACCGGAGTCCCTGGTCCGGGCGATGAGTTGGTTGGAACAGCATCCCGAGCGACTGGCGGGCAATCTGGCCCGTAAGAATTCATTGCGTTTTCAAACGGCGCGGTTCGAGGCCCAACTGTTAAATTGTCTAGAACAGGTGACCGGCCAGGTGCCATCTGGTTCTCGGCTGAACACACCCCTCCGTAAGGCTGGATGACCGCCTGTTGGAGATGAAAACAAAGAATGTTTTCTCGAACTTACCCCGTAGAACGGACGAGAGAAAAATCTCCGAGCGGTTGATTTTCCATGTCACAAACGGGGCGCCGCGGAGGAAGTCATGCGTTTGGCCCAGTTTGCGGCGCAGCTCATGACTTTTTATAAAAATTGGTCAGATCGATTCCGCCTTGCGCCTCGTCTTCTACAAGCTTGATTCGGGTTTCCAGACGTTCCAATCGGCGCAGGATGTTAGCGGGCATCTGCGAGGCGTCTTCCGGTTTTTTGGGCTTGGCAACTTCCGGGTATCCCAGGTGTCGTTGAAGTGCCGAGAAAAGATAGAGCGGGTCCTTGCGGCGATTAGCCCAGGCAATCTTTCCTTCCTTTTCGCCGAAGAGTACAGGTGCCTGCTCGTCCACACGCGGTAGACCACGGCGAATTCTATTTAACTGATAGTATTCACTACGAACATAGATCATGTCCGCAAAATCTACGATTCCTATCTGTCGGCGGACCGTCAAAATCCATTCACGCCATGCCTCATCAAACAGGGGATCATTTGCAATTGCTTCCAGGCCCCGGTCGTAACTGAGGCGGTTTCTGCAGAGTATTTCGAATGCGAAGATAAAAACACCCTGAGGTAAGTCGTTCACGGCATGATATTTGGCATCCTGGTGTAAGATTTCAAAAGCTAAACGCATGTCAAATCGGCCCTGTTCACTCTCTGCTTCTTCTGTCAAATAGGTTTGAAAGGGCGTAAAGTAATGGTTGAGCTGTTTCATGGCAGATCCAAAAATACCCCGGTAGCGCAGTTCAGATATCATGAAATCAATGGCCAGCGGCAATTTAGTCGTTGATAGTGCCTCGTCACGCAGTCCCACCAGGACTTCCTGGAGAGGCATTTGTTCATCCATGCGTTCCCCTAACGTACGGAAAAAATAGGCTTGTTCGATATATTCGGCACGTTCTAACATTTCCAACTTACCTCTGGAAAAGGCTGAATTTTAGACTCTATAATACAAATGAACCGTTGGACCAGAAAGAGAATTCAGGAGCGAATCACGTGTCAGATAATTTTTCTTCTGTAGCTGAAGCAGTGGCCGCCATTGGCCGTGGTGAAATCGTCATCGTTGTTGACGCCGAAGATCGTGAAAACGAAGGAGATTTTGTCTGTGCGGCTGAAAAGGTCTCACCTCAAGTTGTCAATTTCATGATCACTTATGGTCGTGGCTTGTTATGTGCTCCGGTGTTGCCTGATGTGTGCCACCGCCTAAAACTTTTTCCTATGGTGGATCATAACACAGAATCTCAAAGGACGGCGTTCACGGTTCCCGTCGATCACTGTTCTGCGAAAACGGGTATTACGGCTCAGGAGCGCGCCCGGACGATCGAAGCGATGATTGATCCCAATAGCCGAGTGGACGATTTTGTCCGCCCCGGCCATGTCTTGCCATTGGTCGCTAAAGAAGGAGGAGTTTTACGTCGCGCAGGACATACGGAAGCGACGGTAGATCTGGCTCGGATGGCGGGACTGGCACCGGCCGGTGTCCTGTGCGAGATTCTGAACCGCGATGGCGATCGAGCAAACCGTCAACAATTATTGGACCTGGCCGAACAGTTTGATTTGAAAATTATTTCAATTGAACAATTGATCGCCCAGCGGCGAGTGGCTGAAAAACTTGTGAGTCGAGTGGCCGAGGCCAATCTGCCGACGAAATACGGTGACTTTCAGTTGTTGGTTTACGAAGTCAAGTATGAAGAGCAGCAACCCGTGGTGTTAGTGATGGGAGATGTCGCTACAGCGAGTGCGCCACTGGTACGCCTGCATTCGAGTTGTTTTACTGGCGATCTGATCGACTCCTTGCGTTGTGACTGTGGTGATCAATTAAAGTTGGCGCTGGAAATGATCAGCCGCGAAGGAATCGGAGTACTTGTCTATTTGCCCCAGGAAGGACGGGGTATTGGACTGGTGGAAAAGGTCAAGGCTTACGGGCTGCAGGATCAGGGACTGGATACTGTCGAAGCGAACCATGCCTTGGGATTCAAAGCCGATATGCGAGACTACGGCATAGGGATTCAGTTATTGAAGGATTTGGGCCTCACCAAAGTTCGGTTATTGACAAATAATCCAAAAAAGACCGATGCTTTTATTTACGGCGGTTTTAACTTAGAGGTTGTGGACCAGGTTCCCATCATGCCACCCATGAACGAATTCAACGCCGACTACCTGGCTACCAAACGAGATAAGATGGGACATCATTTACCCAAATGACCCGGATACGAGTTGGTCACAACAGCTTTTTATCGGAGTTATTTGACTCACCCTCTTTTGTAAACTAGATATTAATTGTGGGTTTTGAAATCTGCATATTCAACTCTCAAGTTTACTTCTCATCTTCGCTGGTCGGAAAATCCTAATTCGTTGCTGCGGCAAGTGCAGCCAGGAATCCGACAAACCTCTTCTTTGATCCAACTGTTCCTGTTGCGCACTTCGCGCCGTGCTGATCGTTTTCTTTTTCTCCCGTGTTGTGCCATGTCAACGTCCACGATTCAAGCTGCGTCCACCAATTCGTTGGGGCGAAAACCCAGGCAAACAACGGACGACATTCACCGTCGAGTCCGAAGGTTGTTGGACAGCCGTCTTGCGTTGTCCAAACCGGAGAAACGTCGCCGTTCAGAGCGACACCCGTTTCCATATTTGATTAAACTCTGTCCGGTTGGCAAAGATGAAATGGAGCCTGCTGGTGAGTCAGTGATTGTGGTTGGTAAGCAGATTTCAAACACAGGTTTCGACTTTTATCACCAGCACCCAATTGCATTTCGCAACGCAATCGCCTCCTTGCCGACCCGTAACGGTCACTGGCTGTCATTTCTCGTGGAACTCACCTGGTGTCGGTTTACCGAACTTGGTTGGTACGATAACGGAGGGCGGTTTTTGCAAGTGGTGAACTTCGGTGGAGTGGAACGTACTGGCAGGGATTTAGCGAATTGTTGAGGATAAGAATCGAGCGACAACGCACCCTTTCAGCGAACTTTCGAATCAACGTGTCCGGTAAAAGAGCATGCAATTGAAGATCTGGTTCTGCTTCAGTGCTGCCTGCGATTGGGCCCGCGTGGGTGACGGAACGACCCGTACTACGGCATCTGCTGCAGGCTGTTTGTTGAGGGCAGGCCGGGGCTCATGAGGCGCGTCCTCAGGGCAATGGCAGTTCTCGCTCCGGTTTGGCTGTCAGCCGGGTTTGTTCGTCCGTCGTGTCAGCGGCACTGGAGACATCTTCTGCAGGTGTTTGTTGGAGCGAGGTGCCCAGCATCTCTTCGACTTTTGAGGACAGTTCCGGTCCTCTCAGGTGTAAAGCAGCAACCTTGCCGTCTCGTCCGACGAGGACTACAAAGGGGATGGCTTGTACGCCGTATCGTTCAGCGTTGGGATTTGATCCGTCCTCCTCTGAAAGCAAGGTGACCCAGGGCAACTGTTCTTTTTCGATGAAGCGGATTGCCTTGCCGGGATCAAAATCCAGATTAACGCCAACGACTTCGAATCCCGCATCATGAAACTGCTCATAGACTCGTTTTAAGTTTGGAATCTCTGCCAGACAAGGAGCGCAGTGAGTCGCCCAGAAATCGACCAGCACGACCTTTCCCGCGTATTGGTTCCAATCAAAATCTTCACCCGTTTCTATTTTACCGGACAACTCCATCGGTTGTCCCACCAGCCCTAATCGTAGCCGGCCCATGGCGACGCTCATCGTGGCAGTTTCAGCCAGTCGTTCCTCCTCGTGTTCTTGATAAGCTTTCTCGATCCAGCCATAAATTTGGGAAGCAACTTCAATGTGACCTCCATATTCCAAATTAATTGCAGCGTTTAAAATGACGTTTAGCTTGGGGGCACCGACTTCACCCGTAGTCAGGAGGGCTTCTACAGAGGACAGGAGTGGCTCCTGTTCTGTCAGTTGGCCCCCCACGAAGGACTGCACCTGCAATTGGAAGTTGGTCAAGCCGGCTCTCAGTTCCAGTTCGACTGCCGCAGTGGCTAATTGTGGGTTTTCATGGTCCTGAAAGACTTCCTGAACTCGTTTACGGACGATTGTCGCTTCACGCAGGTAGCCTTGATTCAGAAGAATGAGCGTTGCAGTGCTGGCGATTTCAAACACATCTTCCGCGTTGGTGACCTTTTGCAAGATCTTTTCTAGATCCACAACGACCTGGGTTGGGTCACCAGCATCACCAGTTTTGAGATCGAGCACTGCCAACGACAGCAGTCCGATTCTGGCGAATTCAACGACACGGGGATCGGAATCGTCTGTCACTGAGTTAGCAAACTCCACCAGTTTTTCGCGGGCATCGGGAATTTGTGCCCGGATGAACTGGCCCATGATGGACAGTTTCTGCTGCACAGCCCGTAACCGGATGTCCGGATTGTCACTGGTCAGAAGAGATTCCAGTAACTCGTCCAGCTCCGCGACGGCCTTCCGATCACCTGAAGCGGCGACGATATTCAGCGCCTGTAGTTTGGCGAATGTTCCTGCCAGGCGCAGGTCGTTTTCTTCGTCCATGCGAAGCGTTTCAGCATAATTTAATAAAGCATTCAGGTCGTCTGAATTCGCGGAACTACCGGGTGGCGTACTTAGTACCACGGCTTGCAGCGAGTCGAGTTTTGCATGTGCGGCCTTGAGTCGTTGTTCCGGGGAATGCTGCTGAGCAAGAATCTGTTCTGCTGCCCGCAAACGGTTTCGCATGAGCTGTGAGAATGAATTGAGTTGTTCTTCGTGTGTCGAACCGGGGACATCTGATGCGGCTATCCGCTGTTCAATACTTTCAATGAATTCGATCAACTCTGCGGAGGTGCGGGCTGGACGGCTCCCCGCAGGCGGAGAGGAGGATCCGGGCGTTTGAGGTGGGACAAGATCAAGAGCCGTGTTTGCAAAAGGGTCTTGCGGAATGGATTGCTCCCCACCACTTGGACGTGATGATGAGGAACCTGTTGATCCTGGTGCGCTGCCTGAAGCAACAGACTGACGGGCGAAATTTCCGGTTGCGTTGTCCGCAGTCCCGCCGGACGTGTCCTCCATGACTTGTAGTCGACTGCTTTCTGCAGTGATTGGTTCGTGACTCGAATCACTGCAGGCGGGAAGTATCAAGGTCAGGCCCGTTCCCAGTGTCGCAACCAAGAGTCTTGTCACCTTGCCGTTGATTACATTTGGAAGCATCATCACGTTTCCCTTGGGGCCATCGGCTCCGTGAGTTCACAGTTCTGGTCACACAGTCATGGCGTGATTTACTCGCCACGTGGTAAATAATCGTCTTAACCGCTGAATTTTATTGTAGGGTAAGCGAAAGGATTCGGCAGCGCTGGTTTCTGTTCGCTCCGGTCAGCAACGAACGAAGAAACACGAGGAGCTTGTGACCAGTGTGAATGTCCACCTCACCGTCAGCTTATGTTACAACCAAAAGTTCATCGCCTGATTCGTCCTGAAACGTAGATATCCTGATCACAAAACTGGATATCCAACGTTTCTATTCCGCGGGCGTCAATCATTTCCGAAGTTCCGTCTCCCAGGATGGCGCCCCGGGCGTTTTGGCCTCCAACCAGCTTGGGAGCAATGAAGACGTGCACTTCATCGATCGCAGCGAGATCAAAGAGACTACCCAGTAGTTCGCCTCCTCCTTCTGCTAGCACATTGGTAATGCGCCGTTTCCCCAGTTCGTCCAGCAATTCGTTCATCCGCTGCACGGGTGACTCACTACTGCAACAAAAAATTTCACATCCCATGGATTCCAGATGCTCAACGCGTTGTTGCTCGGCTTCTGGCACGGTGACCACCATGACGGGGTGTTGTTTGGCTGTCCGCACCAGTTGCGACTGGTCAGATAATGAGGCCTGGGAGTCCATGACAATCCGCAGCGGCTGACGAGGTCCGGGTGGACGAGCAGTCAGTAAAGGGTCGTCCTGAGCAGCCGTTTTGCGACCGACAAGGACTGCATCCACACGCCCGCGCAACTTGTGTACCCGGGTACGAGACTCTTCACCGGAAATCCAACGGCTACTTCCCGTGTGAGTGGCAATATTTCCATCCATGGTCATGGCCCATTTAGCAATGACCCATGGTTGTTGTTTCGCCAACAACTTGTGATACGGTGCATTGACCAAATGTGCCTCGGCTGCCAACAGGCCAATTTCGACCTCCAGCCCCGCTGATTGAAGTTCTGCAATTCCCCGGCCACACACTTCGGAATAAGGGTCCTGCTCCGCAATCACGACCTTCCGGATGCCCGCTTTTTTAATGGCGGTTGTACAAGGTGGTGTTTTTGCATCATGACAGCAGGGTTCCAGAGTCACGAACATCGTACCGTTGTTGACGGAACTGGAGGCGGCAAGCAGCGCGTCCACTTCAGCATGAGGTCCACCGTACCTTCGGTGCCACCCTTCGGACACGACATGGTCCTGGCACACAATCACACAACCCACCATGGGATTGGGTTCGACATACCCTTGCCCGCGTTCTGCGAGCTGAAGGGCTCGTTGCATGTGGCGGCGTTCGAGATCGGAGAAGTTCATCGTGCACAGCCGATTGGTCGATCAAATTTAATCGTCACCGGGTACCCACAAACCGGGCTTATCACTTTCCTTTGACGACACAGAATTTTCTGGTGTCCAAATTTCGCTTGCCGACTCCGTCGGATTTGCCAATACAGGTTCCGCAGTTTCCTCAGGTGTCTCATCCGTATTTGAAACAAATCCGAGCTGCATCAAAGTTTGTTGCAGTCGCGGCAATATCCCTGGTTCGTCGATGTACCGCAGCTGAATTTCTTCAACCAACTTTTCAAATTCGTCGACCTCTCTCCGCTGAAAACGTAGGGGGAGTTCAGCAATGATCCACACGGCAGGTGAACGGCCGTTGTCGACAGCAGCTTCTCGGGCCTTGAGTAGATGGTCCAAAGACTCTCGGCTTGAATAAGACCAACGGCCTAACAAGCCATGGAGTACGTCGATTGGGAGCTGTTCTCGTAACGAATCACGAGTGAGTGCTTCTCGCCCCAATTGTGAGATAGCGTGGGCGGCACCATACATGACAGCCCGCTGGAAAGATTGATACAGTTGTTCATCCGATAGTTTCAAAATATCGACATGTGACAGCTGCCAGATAGGAATTTGGGTTAGATCTTTCTTCCAGGGATCAATCGTTTCCACGCAGGGTATTCCCAAATTTTCACGGAGTCGATTGGAATCCAGCTTACGGGGAATTTGTTCCAAACCCATTTCAAGGCGTAACAAACAGGCCAGCAATCGTTTGCGCAACGGGGCAATCGATGCGGCCGCTGCAGGGCTTTTTCCGTCCAGCACCCGCATTTCAATGTGGGGCCAGCACTCCAGGATATTTGTCATCTGCGATTGGGTCCGCAGATCATCGATCTGGTCTGGTGTGGCATCCTCGGGAAACTTTTCGCGAAGTTCCAATCGAGCCATGATTCCAGGTATGTCCGCGACTTTCACCTGCGACTCCTCGGATCCCAATAGATCACCAAGCCACTCGCAGAGTTTCATTTGGCTGGATTCCAGATCGATTGAGGGCAAGATGAATTCGGCGCGAGCATCACGATCAGTCTGTTTACCAAACACAAACAGTTCGCCAACGATTCGGGGAATGTTGGTCAATTCAATGTCCGCCATGGACGTCAACTTGGGTCGGTCCAGGATTTCGAAAGCTACCTTCGGTGGGGGCGCATCTTCGTTCACGGTTCTAGGAGTTAGGCCGTCCGGCAGGCGTGAAGCCTGGGGATCGCTAAGAAGTCGATCGACAAGCTGTTCTACATCAGGGACGTGGAACACGATGCTGCGCAACTCGAGAGGCTCATCAGAATCGACATCAAGCATCTGAGCCAGGGCTTCGGCTTCAACAGCAGCTTCCAATGAAACACGTTTCAGCCCGACGAATCTCCGTAAAGCTTCGACAGCCTGCGGATGATGACCCAAATAACACTGCATAGTTGCCAGCCGACTCCAAACGGCAGGCTCCTCTGGAAATCGATTCGTAAGATACCCGAGCTTCTCAACAGTTGCTGCCCAAAGACCCAGATTTGCCCCCTGGACGGCCTCCTCCAAGGCTGGACGGTAAGGTGCGTCCTCTGGAACTGGATAGAGAGATAAACCCGTGCGTAGCAGCATGGGGATTTGCTGGGAAGACATAAGTTCTGTCACCAACGCCCGGCTGTTTTCATCCTCTTTGTTTAAGGCAGTCGTGATCATCAAATGGGCACGGGCGGCAATCACCTTTCCATCCGCCAGTAGACGCTGTGCGACGGATCCCAGAGCATCGACGACGTCGGAAGGGATCTTGCCTTCGCAGATGTCAAAGGCGCGCTGAAGGAAATCGACTCCATCAGGACCCTCGGGATCAATACTCTGCAAAATGGCCGATTGACTGAGTGCGATAGGATTGTCCGGATATTTTTCAAAAAAGCGTTGGACGACTTCCTTTGCTTCTTCAACCTGTTCGAGTTCGAAGTGCAGTCGGGTCTTGATTGCCAGAAACGCGGCGCGATCCTTGCCTTCGTTAATCAGTTTGTCGATCTGGGCCAGACAAGCAATCCGTTGATCGCCTGCAAACATTTTGATGACTCGGTCGAGATCGGAAGCTAGGTCGGAACAACAACAGAATTTGATTTTCTTGCCACTGCCGCAAGGACAGAAGGAGTAAGGATCTAGCGACATGTCTCGTGCATCCTTAGGTCTGGGAGGATCGAATACTCGCAACCAAGTATGCTACCAAAGTAACAGCAATATCGCGAGGCACCCGCAGGGCCACGTGCTCTGGATGGGTTGATTTGTCTCCAGTTTTTTTGCGAAACGTTCTCCTGACAACTCCGCTCCAGTGGTGGGGTTGTTGGTTGTCTCATGGGACCGGCCTGTGGGTGTCACCGGCAGACGACCGCTGAGCCGCAGTCCACGCTTGAGGATGCATGGATCGGAATGGTGAAGACAGAAGAATCGCTATGCTCCAGGGAGCAACTTCAAAGGTGCACCGCCGCCTGCGCAATGATTGTTGGTACTGTTCAGCCCGTCGAGTAATGATTGGACGTTTCGCTGTAATTTTGTCGTCAAGTTCTCAACATGCGAGTGTTTTTTGAGGTCCGGTCCAACTGGAATAGGTTCTCCAAACTGAATGACGGGTTGACGGCGCCCCCGAATACTTGGCAACGGTTTCGCCAGAATGTCTTCTTCCAACTTATCCATTGTTTCTGCGAGTTGCTCGATGGTTGGTTGCTTCCCCAGATAGTTATCGGGGTAACTGAACAGTTGGACCACAAAGAACAAGTCTTCTAAGTGGCGTCCGTGTCGACTCATTGATTCAGTGTCTCGAGTGCAATCCATGTTCGCGATGAGCAAACGTCGCAGTCTCTGAACTCTCACCGGTGTCGGTGCGGCAAGTGCGTCGAGCGAATGCTCAGTTTCGAGACGGCTCAAGATATGTTCCATCAACTGGGCAGTGCGCTGGCGAAACGTTCCGCTACCTACTCGGCCGGCATACTCGATTTCTTTAATTGTCACCACGGAGTGGGCTAGGCGACGAATTCGATCGACTAAAGGTATGCCGTTTTGCTGACCAAGACGCAGATGTTGCTCCAGATGTGACATGCTGCGTTCCATTTGTTTGCCAGGGTCATCGATATACCAAACTTAATAGCGCAAGGCAGCATCACAATCGGTCTGGGTGCGCGACGGGCGGCACCTAGGGCAATACTGCCGGCTCCCTGGTGAAAGGGTGTCGTGCGGTCATTGACGTGGTAGATGTCACCTTCGGGAAAAATGACCAGCGGGTGGGGTTCTTCGCGTAGGATCAGGGTTGCCTTCCGATAAGCTTGGAGATCCGAATTTTCTCTATCGATGCTGAAACACCCGATACGTTGCATGAGCCAGCGATGGAACCGACTGCTTGTCGCAAATACCTGCCAGGCAGTCAAAAAATAAAGAGGTTGCCGAATTTGATCTGCCACGGAATACAAAGCTGACCAATCGTAGTGGGCCGAATGGTTGGGTGTAATCAGCACCCCGTGGCCGGCTGCAAGCGAGCGTTCCAGGTGTTCGACTCCCTGTGCCCGAATCCTCATGAGCCGCTGCTTGTGGCGCAGGATTGATTGCGCAGGATTGATTGCGCAGCCCTCGCGACAATCTTACGATGCCAGGAGTCAGTTTGGGTTCCCACCAGCGTGGAGGTAGTCCATAAGGTTGTTGATTCATCCTTTTCAGTCGTCAGGACTCCCGCTGACGAGGTCGTACAGAAACGTTGCGTTAACTACCGTCGGTTGATGTCAACTGCGAACGTTTTTGAGCGATTAAAGCCAGCAACGCCTTTTGGGGTTCAGCAAACTTGTTAATCCCCTCGTCCATTAACACCTGTTCCAAATGTGCGTAATCAACTTCGCGCCCGATCTCGTCCAGGATTGTTTGCGGTGGTAACTGGTTGACCGATCGCGCAAAAGTGATTCCGCTCGCTTCCACGGCGGTGTTTGTTGCGGGCGGATTGGTCTCAATGTCGCTTCCAGCAAATGCCGCCACGTACTTGGTCGGCGCATCTTCAGGTTTTTTAGTTCCGGTGCTGGCAAATATCATTTCCTGGTCGAGCGGTGTGGGGTGAGTGCTCCAGAATGACTGGTTCTCAGCCCAAATTTGTTTGGCATTGACGATACCCACCAGGCCTTGAGTCTCAGCAGAAAGTTGACTCACATGCTGTTCCGTGTAGACGTCCACTCGAGAAACGAAAATGCTATAAACACTTTTGAACTGCTTCAGATTGTCTCGTCGTTGAGCCCCTCGCCAAACGGCATCACGAGCTGCGCGATATTGTCGTGATGTGAAAATTAAGGTGACGTTCAATGTCACTCCATCAGCGACGAGTTGCTCAAGGCATTCCAGGCCCGCCGGAGTTGCCGGCACTTTGATCATTCGGTTGTCGTGGCCTGCCGACCATTTTCTACCCAACCGGATGTAATCTTGAACTCGCTCCGCAATTGATGGTCCTGATTCAGGATCCTCCAACAATGGGTCTAATTCAAAACTGACATAACCATCGTTGCCCCGTGTTTGGTGCCACACGGGGAGAAAAATGTCTTGAGCATCCTGTACCAGCCGGTCCGTCATTTGCCAGGCAATTTCCGAATCGCTGAAGCCCTCTTGCAACAAGTTATTCAACTGGTCGTCGAAGCGGCCCGTTTTGAGCAGGTCGGAAATGATGACGGGGTTTGATGTTGCACCAGTCGCTCCTAATTCACGATTGGTGCGCACCAACTCGGGGTCGATTGAATCGAGCCAAAGTTTGGTGCCGCAAGCGATCAGGGATTGCAAAGATGACGTCACAAATTGGTCTCCTTGGAGTCTCAGGCGGTTACAGGATGGTGGAGCCCCGCCGTGCACGTTGTTTTGGGGCTTTGTGGCTGGCTGGGAATGCGGCCGGTCGATTTGAAAGACAGACGAGAAACACATCCATCTTCATCTCGCATCGAGGTCGAACTGGAGCGGCACCCGAATATTTTTTTCTGAAGGGGCGACCTACCGGCATCCGGTCCCTTCTTCGCTAGCATTATCTTGCTGTTGGTTTGTCGTGCTACGAATTTAAGGCCTTCCATAACAACACCGGGAGCACCATTTTACCCGAAACTGGAGGTTTAAGTGAAATGGATAATTTCAGCAAAGTATTAAAAGACTAAGGAATTTACCGGATATACGGATTATTTGTGGTCTGTTGCTGCTTGATTTCCGATTACGCAGTAGGAAACCGCATCGTAGTTAACGCCACCCATTGTTGACATGCCACCAACCACGCGACAAGTCGAGTTTAGGGAGGGATCGGTGGATAATTCCAAACGGTCAATTTTACTAAGAATGATAATAGTTGTCCTCCTTGGAGGCCAACTTGGCTTTGCCCAAGAGGGTGGTCGGATTGAGATCACGCCACCCAGCAACCGGTTGGTGGCGCAAGACCAGCCGGCATTCAATCTTGCTCCGGACCTGCCGGCGCCAAGCCACGAAGGTTTAATGCAGGACGCTGGCGCTAGCTCAGTCGAATCCGAATCGCCACCGCCTGAGGAATGGGTTGAAGGTGAAATACCGAAGGGTGAGCCACTTGTCGAACCCGACCGGTTTTTCCCCGAACATGGTCCGTTAACTCATTACTTTCAGCGACTCGATAGCTCAGGGACTCGTCTTTGGCGGGGACACTGGTATACCGAGCAGGCCGCCGTGGCCATGATTCGAATGCAACCTCATCTGAAAACTCTTTCTCATGACCTAACCGACGGTCGACTTAATATTGGGACACCAGTATCCACCCAGGATGCTCTTTCCACGGAATCAGATACAGCGGGCGCCAATGCGGGAGTGCGGATTACCATTGGGAACATCATTGGTCGAGACAAAAAAAATCGCGACAATGCCATCGAGGTGACGTTTCTGGGTCAGTTTGATTTTGAATCTACCGCCACGATTGGTGCCAACTCTGCAGGCAATTTGGTTCTGAGTGAAGACTTTGGATCGCATATTGCCGGTACGGGGAGTTTTGTGGTTCCGGTGTTTGACAACGCCGATACTCAATCTTTCATATACAATTCCGATTTGAGCAGTGTTGAATTGAACTATCGGATCCGGAGTCGCATGTCGCGCGATAGAGTCTTGCTGCAACCCAATGGAAATTGGGTCCGTGCTGCGAACCCCACCCGCCTTATTACTCTTCACGGTGGACTTCGCTATGTAAGTATCAATGAATATTTCCGCTTTGACTCGGAAGGTGTGGGTTCGGGGACAGGGCTTTACGAAGTCTTCACGCACAATAATGCTGCCGGGTTCCAATTGGGAGGCGGCTTGATCGAGCAGAAGGGGGAATGGAACTGGGGTGTCAAGTCGACTGCGGGCGCACTGTTCAATGCGGCCGATCGGCAAAGTGTGATTGTCACCGTGCCGGCCGAAGGAGAGGCGGGCTCCCGTGCTCAGGATCTTGGAGGGGAGAACCTTGTCTTTCTGTGTGAACTGAGTGCATTCGCTTCCTGGCAGATTCGTCCTCATATTGCACTAAAAGGTTCCTATGACGCCATGATTGTAACGGGACTTGCTATTGCCCGTGACAATGTTAGCCTCGCTCCGGCATTCCCCGATCTGGCATTGCGTGGACAAATGTTCTACCACGCGGTCAGCGTGGGATTCGAAATGGTGTGGTAGGCCCCCAGGCTGAAACGCTCCGCAAAGAACACACGTGACGTGGTGGTACGAGGCCCGCATGTGGTTGTATTCACCTTAAGGCTCAAGCGGCCTCCGCCAGAAATTTCAGGATCAAGCATCCTTTCCTTGTTCAGGCTTCCATTGCCGGTTGGCCGATTTATCCAAGTCGTACAGTCGGTAGGTTTTGGAGAGCCGGGCCCCGGCACGTTCCAGGGTTGATCGCGAGAGGTGATTGCTTTCCAAAACCCAGGAGAATTCACCCTCTTGAATTCCCCATGCCAACGCGTCCGGCAATAGTCGGTTGAGCGCGACAAGTCCAACGCCCCAACGTTGGTATTCAGGAAGTACATTGGTGCTGACGATCCGCGTCCGTGTGATTTGCCTGCGTCGAAAACGTAAATTTAAAAATCCCCAGGGAAATAGGCGGCCATTGATGCGTTTCAACAGAGGATTGTAATCCAGTAATCCCACCACCGCTGCCACCGGGCGTTGATCGATCTCCGCAATGGCCGTCAGTTCTGGCACAAGCAGGTGGCGTAAGGCTCCTGCCAGGTGTTGTACTTCGTTGTTGGAAAGAGGCACAAAGCCCCAGGTTCCACCCAGAGACTGATTGTAGATTTCCAGGAAGATGTGGACTTCTTCCAGAAGACGATCGGGTCTAAAGCGTCGTAGGCGGATGTCGAATCTCCGCTTACATTCGTCAATGACAAAATTAAGTTTCTGATTGAGTGAACTGAGCATTTCGACATGTCCCCAGAAGGCGAACAGATCCTGCGATTTGCAAAGTCCCCATGACTCGATCAGATCTGAATAGTACGGTGGATTGTAGGTCATCATGAAAGAAGGAGACGTGTCGAATCCATCAATAAGCAGGCCACACTCATAGTTCATCGAAGGATTGACAGGTCCACGGAATGTCTGGGCACCACGTTCTTGCAGCCAGTTCCAAGCGGCGTCGAACAGACGATGGGCGACAGCACGATTATCGACGGATTCGAAGAATCCCCAAAAGCCACGTTGCTCTTTGTGGCGATGGTTGTGTGCGTGATTCAGGATGGCCGAAATCCGGCCACAAACCGATCCGTTTGAGGTGGCCAGAAATGTTTGTGACTCGGCCGCTTCGTAGAAAGGATGTGCGGCAAATCCTAATAATCCCTTCTGGTGGTGTTGCAGTGGTGGAATCCAGCAAGGGTCTTTTCGGTATAGGTGCCAGGGGAAGCGGAGGAACTGGCGGCGCTGTTTTCGATTGAGTACGGGGACGACGGTCAGATCGGGCATCAACCTATGATTCTGATCAAGCTACTGCTGTGCATCCTGTCACAATTGCGAGCACCATACAAAGTTTCCAGATAACCGACAAGCAGAAGGGGTGGTTGCACTCGATCTGCCCGTTTCATCGAACTTTTCCAGAGGATGATTCGACCGTTCCCTCCCGCGTCCTTTTTGAATCTTTGTCAACGAAGATCGTCACTCACCCAAGGCCTTATTCCTAAACGACTTATGCTGTTGTTGCGGGGTCATATTGTGTTTTGACTTGCCGTACTTCTCCCACTGCACTCCCAGGTGACCAAGGCAGTACAATGGACCGCACGGAAAAGCTTCTCGCTTGGTTGCGGATTTCATCTGTCGGGACCCGCGTTTGATTTGCGCTGTTTAACGAAAAGGAAAAATGAAGAATGTCGCATACTGACAAAAATTGTCCCGATTGCAAATCAAGCGGTAGCTATCTTGGAATGGACCGTCGTCAGTTTATCCGTGTTTCGGGAACAGGTGCGGCCGCTTTGACCATCGGTTCGTTACCACGATTACTTGTGGCTGAAAAGTCCACCGGCATTCCACCATCACCCGAATCGGCTGTTAAAGATTTGTATGAATCTCTCTCCGAACAACAGCGTTCTCAAATCTGTTTCGATTGGGACTACGTTGATCCAGAGAGAGGACTATTGCGAACCCGGATCGGAAACAATTGGAAAATTACGCCTCACGTGCTCAATAGCGATTTTTTCACAGACGAACAACGTGACATCGTGCGGGTTGTTTACGAAGGAATTGTCCATTCTGAATGGCACGACAAGTTCGATCAACAACTGAAGGACGACGCGGATGGATATGGTCAAAGTCAATCCATTGCGATTTTTGGTGAACCGGGTGACGGAAAGTTTGAGTTCGTCATGACCGGGCGACACATGACCATGCGATGCGACGGTAATTCATCCAATCATCTCGCTTTTGGTGGTCCAATCTTTTACGGCCATGATCCTGGCGGGGTGTTTTACGAAGAGAAAGAACACAAGGGGAACGTCTTTTGGGAGCAAGCTGTTGAGGCGAATCAAGTCTATGAAATGCTTGATGGGCGGCAACGTAAGTTGGCTGAAGTGGCCAACTCTCCGCAAGAGAAAGAGGTTGGATTCCAAAACACGGGTGGCAAACGCCCCGGGATTTCGGTGAGCGACCTGTCCTCTGATCAGCACGAACAGGTGCAAAAGACATTGCAAACACTGATCGCACCTTATCGGCAAAGTGACCAGGATGAGGTCATTCAGTGTCTGCAGGCCCAAGGTGGCCTGGAGCAGTGTAACCTTGCCTTTTATACCGACGCCGATATCGGTGAAGATCGAGTCTGGGACAACTGGCGCCTGGAAGGACCGGCCTTTGTGTGGTATTTCCGCGGATCCCCTCACGTTCATGTGTGGGTCAACGTGGCCGACAACGCGTCAGTCCCACTGAATTCTTAGCCAGCAACGAGTTCGACTCGCCCGGATGAATTGGGGAGACGTGAGGTCGGTTCAGAAGTCCAGTCCATCAGGTCACCGCCGTTTGAATGTCCCCCGGTTGCGGGCAGCCACCACCGAACTTAATCACCCCGCTTCGGAAACGTGTAAGGGCTTAGATGAAGGTCACTGGCAGCGCATCTTCTGTTGTGCCACATTCTGGTCTTAAAATATGTCTACTTCGACAGCAAGTGTGACTCGTTTTGGCACAAAGCATCACGGAGTTGCGGGTTCAAGACTCTGCTAACAAGTGGATTCGTACGTCGGAGTTTTAATACCTTCTCTTTTTCCAGAGTGACGGTAGGGCGCAAAGGAATACCAGCAGCAAAGCCGCAACGAACGTTTGCCAGTAGGACGGATCCTCCAAAAATGGAAAACGAGTGACGATCGTTTTCCAGGCCAGGGTCCAGATCGTGGTGGTCACCAAGAGGGGCCCCGTCCAAGGTATCTTCTGATAGTTCCTATTCGAAAACAAATCGAAAGCGACAGTGGTGGTTACAATCGCGGTTGCGGCTTGCCAGCCCAGAAAGCTTCCCACGATGCCACTGCACAGTATGGCGGATATGAGCGGACTGCCGCACAGACCCCGAAAGGCCAGGGCGAAAAGCGCCAGGACCGTCCCGGCGGCAAAGCCAGTGACTGCGCTGGCGAACGCTTCCCAACTAGGTGTGGACATTGCCAGCCATGGAGCAGTTGCCCGGGCGGGATGCAGGAAGGGCCAGACGGGTGGAGCCAAGAGACCAACGAGGAGAGCAAATCCAAACAGTTTCCTCACTACCGTCTGTTGGTCGTATTCGATCAACACCAGGCAAATCAAGGTGCAGATCAAAGTTAAATGATAAACGCAGAGGATCCAGTTGGTAAAATCGCTGTAGAAAACTTCCAGGGGTACTGTAAGACGGAACGTGGAAGGAAGGTTGCTACCTCCTGTGAGGCCTTCGCAGTATCCAATAAGAAGGAAAATGAGCGCCACGAGCGCTTCGATCATTGCGTAACGTATGGAGAATGATTCACCGCAGTCACGACATTTTCCTTGGAGCCATATCCAGCTTACGACTGGGATGTTGTCGTACCAACGCACCGGATGTTTACATTGAGGGCAATGAGACCCCGGATGGGTTACAGAAAGTCCCATGGGCATACGGTAAACAACGACGTTCAAAAAGCTGCCAACGCAGGCGCCGCTGACGACTAACCACAGACTGATCAGCCAGTTCTCCGTTGTTACGTCCATACCTGGTCGGGAATCTGAAATGAGGGACCCGGTGAATCACTTTGGTGAACGGTTCTAGTCTTCATCAGGCACACTTGTTGAGAAGGAAAACGAAGTCCCTTTCCGATTGACATCCGTCTACAGGTCGGCATTGTCAACATCTTCCAGAACCTGACGGATTTCCGTGTCTGTTCTTGCCTGCTTTAGAAATCGACAGAACAGATTTTCACGCAAGTGGCGCGAAATATTTTCCAGCAACCGTAGATGATGCTCTGACTGGTCGGGTGGGGATAGCAATAAAAATAGGACATGAACGGCGCCACCGTCCAAGGCGACTCCTTGTGAACTGAGACCGATAGTTCCGACCGTTCGAGACACTGCCGGATGTTTGGCGTGGGGGACTGCCACACCGTTACCGATTCCGGTGGTGCCCATTTTATCGCGTTCCATGATGCGCTCCACAAGCTCTTCATGTTAGTTAGCAGGCACTTCCCCCGCGGTCACCAGGCCAGTGATTAGCTCGCGAATGACGTCTTCCTTGTCGAGGGATTCCAGTTGTGCACTCATGGCCTCGTGATTGACGAAATCAGTAAATTTCATTCGCCGAATCCTTTCTGCCTTTTTACAGATACCTGGAGAGAGGCCCACCCTCAGCCGCCCAGGCATCGACTCGGCGGTTGACCATCGGGTCCTCCTCTAATGGCGGTGCATGATGCGATTTGATCCGGGCATCGATGACTAAGGTTCCACGGCAACCCCAATGTTTGTGCTCAGTAAAAGAATCCACTCCGTAAATATCCGTGGCAGGATTACTGCGAGTGAATGTGACCCACAGGAAATTACGAAGTGTGCGGGCAAGTGGTTCGCTTTCATCCGCTACGACAACCAGTGGAAAACGATTGATGGAATCTCCGGGTTGGTAAGTAGCACAGAAGGAATGCACTTGGTTCTCGCCGACGAGAGCTTCTCCGGAATGTTTTGGACCACGAATTGCCAGGACACCTGGCAGGCAAATGTGTGGATCCGAAAAACCAGCTGGCAAACGGAAGTCGGCCGGTAACTCCGTTGGCAAATCGCGCAACGGCGGACCCGCTGCGGCGATGACCAGTTTCGAGCCTTCGTTAAATCCTGTTCCTGAATAATCCAGCGTATCAATCGTTGTTGATGTCTGGAAGTGCAAGTCGCGTTTCCAGTCCACCCGTTTCAGCACGTGCTGGAAAAATTCGCTGATGTGTTGCAAATTCAACCCTGGATCATCTTCCGCTGCAGCAATCCATAAATATTTGGCTAGTGATAGCTGGCCCTGACCTAAAATAGCGTGGGCTTGTGTGAGCAATTCTTGGGGCTGGGTTCGTTTTTGATAGGGGACGTACCTTTCACTGCCCAACGCTAACAACAGAGGGTGAACGCCCGCTGCATCAACAGCGTGCACCGCATGAACTCCAGAGAGCACACTGGGAATGGCCGGCCCAGTCAAGTCGTGAATCAATTGTCCAAATACTGTATCCTCCTGAGGTGGGCGTCCTACCACGGTGAATGGCCAGATGGCCCCTTTCCGGTGATACACCTTTTCTACCTTTAATACCGGAAAATCGTGGGCCAGACTGTAATAACCAAGATGATCTCCGAAAGGTCCTTCGGGGAGCAGGTGATCGGGGTCCACTGTGCCCGTAATACAAAAGTCGGATTCAGCATAAATCGGCAAGCCGCTTTTCTGTCGAATCATGCGGATTCGGTGACCTGCTAATGCGCCAGCAAAACCGAGTTCCGACATTCCTTCGGGCAAGGGCATCACCGCTGCCAATGACATGGCCGGGGACCCACCAACAAAAATGTTGACCCGCAACGGCTTTCCTATGCGCTGCGCTATGGCGTGATGAACACCAATGCCGCGATGGAGTTGATAATGTAACCCGACCTCTTGATTGGGCTGGTATCGACCGCCGGACATCTGCACTCGATACATTCCCAAATTTGATTTTGCTAATCCGGGATGGGCCATATCTTCAGTGTAAACAACGGGCAAAGTGATGAAGGCCCCTCCGTCGAGAGGCCAGGACCTGAGTTGCGGCAGTTTTTCGACCGTTGTTTGTCCAGCAAGAACTGGCCCGTTGGATACAGTCCACGGTAACGTCGTCAGGGCTGCGCGCGGTACCCCCAGGAATGATAGGGGGTGCTTCCAGAAAGCCGCCGCATCAACCTTCAAGTCAACTAGACGCTGAACCACCTGGATGGTATCGCGGAACAAAAACCGGGCGCGCTCGAGAGTGCCAAATAGGTTCGAAACCAGCGGGAATCGACAATCCTTGACGTTGCTGAAAATAATTGCCGGGCCTCCCGCACGGTAGACACGGCGGTGAATTTCGGCCACTTCAAGGTGTGGGTCGACTTCTTTCTCGAAACGGACCAAGTGGCCCCTTTGTTCAAGGTCGATCACACACTGACGTAGGTTGCGATAGCCCATGGGTTATGTACCGCCGTGACGCGGGGTAGCGAGATACCGTTGAAGAAAAGGGTCTGATAACGAGGATCGGGAGGAAGGAACCATGCTCACGGATCGAGCCTCACACCATCGTGCAGGGTCGGATGATTGTCATACCTTAGTCATTGATGTTGATGAGACGAGTCAATGGTCTGGTGATTCCAATGGTAGTCGCCCGCTGAACGTTGGTTTTCAGGCAGTGTTGTCATGCGTTCTTACTCTTCCATATCCTCTTCGTCGTCATTGTCTCGATCGGGATGCAATGGATCGTCTGGGGAAAAGAAAAAATCTCCCAAACCCAAGGGAACTGAATCACCTCCCAGCGTCTGCCTCTTTTGTTCAGCGAGTGCTTCCAGGTCCAGGGCATCGTCGCCCAAGCAGCATTCGAGTGCTTCGCGCCAGGCCTGATCCTTGGCGATTGGATGACCCGGGTCCTGTGCCAGCCGTTTCAGTGCAAACCGCAACAGGTTGATTCCGTCCCGTGGCGAAAAATCGAGTCTCAATTCATGCGATTGTTGCAGGAATTCCACGGTCATTGCCAGCATCTCGGGTTCGGAAAACGGCAAGTGATACTGGAGGATTTCCATTTCGTCTTCTCGGTTCGGAAAACTCAGTTGTAAGGTGGGCTGTAACCGACTGAGAATGTAATCAGGTATCTCGTAAGTCGAATCGTCCTGGTTCATCGTCACGGCACAACGAAAACTGGGATCTGCCGAAATGGTGACCCCCGCCACAATCGACTCGGCATAACGTCGATGATCCAAGAGTGGAGCCAAGCTGGCCCACGACTTTTCATTCATGCGGTTGCCTTCATCCAGAATGCATACGCCACCGCGGATCATGGCGGTGACTAGGGGTGAAGCGTGGTAGGCAATCTTTCCACTTTCTGCCAAGACGGGTGTGACCAGTAAATCCTCGGGACGCGTGTCCGCCGTGCACTGATAGATGTAGAGTTGTTGTTGACGGACTCTGGCACCAGCCATTGCTAAGGCCGTCTTGCCGATACCAGGCGCCCCGATCAGACGGGGAGTCAGTGGCAAGTCTCGATCGTCGACCACGAGCCAGCAGGCCAACAACTGCTGGAGAATGTCATTTTGACCGATCCACTGACCAATTGCCTCGTGCGGTTCGCCGAGCCTCAGTCGAACATCGTCAATGTCAACATAGTCTTGATGGGGAGCGTGCACAGTGATTCTCTGCTTGGGCAGGTGCTCTTTTAGTCGTGAAAATACGTGCTGTACCGCGGGGGCCAGTTCTTTGTCCGTTGCCAACCGTCCAGTGTCTGTAGGAATTTCTGGAAGGACGACAGCTGCAAAACTCCATTTAGCCTCATGCTTCCGTTGATCGTTTCTGGCCTAGCGTTGTTCAAGCAGTCTTTAACAGTACGAGATGTGTTTTCAGTGCAATCGATGCAACTTGCAAGGACCAGCCTGATCCTCTTTTACAGTGTATATTTTGAATAGGAGTCTCCGCTATGTGAGATTGGTTCCATACAGGAAATTGTAATGCCCATTGGGAAATAGAGTTATGCCAAAAGCGACGATTCCTGCCGGTGGTACTGACAAGTGGATCGACTTGGGCATGAATTTGGCGCTGATTTTAGCTTGTGCTGTTGCTTTGACACCCAATCTGGCAGACGCGGATATCTGGGGACATGTCCGCTACGGGCTGGACATGATGACGGATGGGCTGCCGTTGACGACGACCTATTCCTATACGGCCAATGGCCATCCCTGGGTGAACCACGAGAATCTCAGTGAGGTGACCTTGGCACTCGTTGCCACATTTCTGGGGAGTCGCGGATTACTGATCATGAAGTGTCTGCTGGGGTTAGGTGTTATCAGCCTGATCATTCACAACGCTCGCCGACAGCACGCTCGGTTACTTTCTATCAGTGCGGTTGCACTGCTGGTGTCGGTCAATATCACTTACCACTGGAGTGTACGGCCGCAAGTTTTCTCCTACTCTTTGTTTGCCGCGCTCTTGGCGCTTGTCACCTGGTGTTTCACCGGCTGGCAGGGCCAATGGCGGCTACCCTATTTTCGCCGCTGGGCCCGTGCGAGTGAAGATGTCACCCATCCGGACGCCCTCACAAGAATCAACTACCTGTGGTTTTCTCCGCTGATCATGCTCGTGTGGGCGAACACTCACGGCGCGTTCGTGGCGGGGTTCTGTATTTTCGCAAGTCTACTGGGGTGTCGTTGCCTGGAATTGCTGACCACCTGGGGTCGCCAGTCATGGAGTGTGGTAGGAAAAATTCTGGGGATTGTCATGATCTCGGCACTGGTGACCCTCATCAATCCTTATGGTGTGGGACTCCACCAGTGGTTGTTACAGTCACTTGGCAATCCGCGACCAGAAATTGTGGAATGGCACGCCCCAGACCTGTTTAATGTTTTGACGATCCCGCTCCTGTTGATGACTACCTTGTGGGTAATCGGTCTGGTTGGTAGTCGCCGGCCGTTGGACTTTAGCCACCTGTTTGTGATGACGGTCACTCTTTGGCAAGCATACACTCACCAACGCCACATTCCGTTCTTTGCGATTGCCTTCGGATTCTGGATGATCCCACACGTCGACTGTCTGTTTCGACGGCTGTTCATGAATGCTTCGCAACGCGAATTAGAAACTAACACGTCGCCGGTCTTCAGGGTGGCCGTTGCAGCCGGTTTCCTGCTGGTGTTTTCCCTCATCACGTTTCGCCTGGTTGACCGTTTGGGTGTGTTGCAAGTCAAGCGAAATGAATTTCCCGTTTCGGCATTTCAGTACATGGCCGGTCGGGACTTACGGGGCAATCTTGTCGTGACTTACAATTGGGCCCAGTACGCGATTGCTGCTTTTGGCCAGGAGGAGTCTGGCGAGCCGCGCATGCGAGTTGGTTTCGACGGAAGGTTTCGTACCTGCTATCCGCAGCGAATTGTCGACATGCATTTTGACTTTATCATGGGAGAGGGCGGACCAGAAAGACGATGGCGTGGGAATGACTCGCATGCCTTTGATCCGGCTTTGATCTTGGAGTACGAATGTCCCGACCTCGTCCTCATTTCACGAAATCAAGAACCGTCAGTACACACGATGCAGCAGCATGCCGACCAATGGACGCTTCTCTACCAGGACGAGTTGGCCCAACTCTGGGGTCGTAGTAAGAAATACGATGATCCGCAATTGGCGACATACCTCCCCGAAACAGAACGTCGTATCACGGAAAAAAAACAGATCGGCTATCAGGCCTGGCCCGCATTTCCCTGTTTTGGTAATCGAAGTTCGCAGTTAGTGCGGGCTGAAACGGGGTCTAACGAAAGATGAGGGAATTCGGCCGTCCAGGAAAAAAGTAGCCAGCCATCGCATCAAACTTGGAAACGCTTGCTGAACATGACCGACGAGGACACATTGATTGTTCTGTTCAGTGGAACGATGCTCGGCCTTTTCCCGGTCATGAAAAAAGCAGCACGAGTGCGCAAACAGCAAATCCGATGCCTGCGTAAGTTGTCAAACGCAGTCTTTCCTTCAGCATCCAGACTGCCATGAGTGTCGTAAAAACCAGTGCAGCCGCACTGGTTACGGGAAATACAATATAATCGGGATAGACCTGAAGTGCTTTCAGCAGGCAGTAAACCTGTATGACGTTAATCAGTCCCAAAATGGTGCCCATGACCCATTCAACCACTGTGGGCCACTGGCGTCGCACGATGAAAAGTATCGTGGATGGCACTGCGGCAACACTGAATGCAATTGCCAGGTGAGCCGGCCGCTGTTCCGGTTGGCACAAATGGTTGAACATGTCCTGGCTGATTCGCCCGGTACCGGCCAGTAGAAAGAACAGAATTGGAAGCCCGGCAACGTACCAAGCATGATCCTGCCGAGCGACATTGGTCCTGCGATTTCCAACCAGTCCCAACGAAGTCATTGCCAGGAGGATTCCGATAGATTGCCACACACTGGGTCGTTCACTCCACACGAGAATGCCGTAGAGTATTGGAAGTAGAATCGACAAGCGAGCGATGATGGTCGTGATGGCGGCGCCTTTGACGGACACAATCACGATCAGCAACAAGAACGAGCAGAAATAGCAGATTCCGTTCAGCCCACCCGTCAATAGAACAGAGGGTGTGAACCATCCTTTTCCCCAGACGAGGAACCAGAAGACACTGGCAATCGCTCCCACCACATAATTTACAATTCCGATGGTAAGAACGTTGTTGTCGCGCTGCTGGGACCACCGTACGCAAAGAATGAAACTGGATCCCAAGATTGTCTGCAACACGAGGTATATCACATGTTACATGATGCAAAGTGCTTGGTGTTCGGACAAGTGGTCGAGTTTTGAGATCTCAGGGTTGGGTAGAGGGCAATTGTCTTCAGATTAAAACTTTGCCTTTCTCAGTCAGGCTGATCAGGGTGGAATGCAGGGACCCGTGATTAACATGACCACATGGATCAATTACCTGCATGCTGCAGACGCAATCCACAAAGTGCGGAAATTTTGAATGGTATAGTAGAAGGGGTGTACGACCCGGAAACTACGATTGTCAGGGATAAGAGAGTAAAAGTGTCAAGTGCAGACAAAAATCAAGGTCAACCAACGGACATGACCAAGAATAACGAATTACCGAAAGCGAAAATTCCACGCCTCGTTTCGTTAGACACGTTTCGGGGAATCATCATGTGTACTTTGGCAGCGAACGGATTTGCATTTGCTGAGACGGCAAAGAAACTGGGGTATCTTGATGTTGAACCGGAATCCTGGGCAGCCAGAATTTGGCAGTGGTTGGCATTTCATGCGAGCCATACTTTCTGGAATAGCCAATGTTATGTGATCGGCTGCTCATACTGGGATTTGATTCAACCCGCATTCATGTTGATGGTGGGCGTGGCAATTCCTTACTCGTTTGCCAGTCGTAGAACTCGTGGTGATTCGACGGCACAGATTTATTTGCACGCGGCATGGCGCGCTCTGGTGCTGGTGCTTTTAGGGATCGTTATTCAATGTGGAAACCAAGGTTTGGAGTACTATAACGTACTTGGTAATGTGCTGGCACAAATCGGTTTGGGGTATTTTATAGCCTGCCTGCTAATTGGGATCAGAGCACGTTATCAAATTGGAATTGGGGTTTGTATCCTGGTTGGGTATTGGGTGTTTATGGTGAGTTTGCCGATCCATGAGACAACTGCCGAACAAATCGTATCACAGGAGGTTGATACGTCGGAGTTAGTGCATCCGCAATGGTATTCGCCGGAAAATGTGGATGCACGCATCAGAAAGAGCAAGGATGAGTTGCTGTCCGTTTCCATGAATGTAGCCCGCCAATTTACGAGGCACACCAATGTTCCGGAGTCCATGGATCGCTGGTTACTGAATCAGATTCCCCGCAAAAATCGTTTTTTGTTGAATCCGGAAGGCTTCGCCACGCTTAACTTTATTCCATCGCTAGTCACCATGGTGATGGGATTGATTGCCGGCCAGTTATTGCGAAGTTCTTCGACTGAAAAACAAAAGGTTGCATATTTGATGGCGGGTGGAGCGATCTGCATGACGATCGCCATGATTGCTGGATTCACTGTCTGCCCGATGATCAAGCGAATCTGGACGCCTTCTTGGACACTGTATAGTGGTGCCTGGGTGCTCTGGATGTTAGCCGCACTCTATTGGGTCATCGACATTCGGGGAATCAAGTTTTGGACGTGGCCCCTTGTTGTTGTGGGAACAAATTCGTTGGCCATCTATTTGATGCATTTCCTGTTGTTCCGCTGGACGGCAGACAGGATTCAAGTTTACTTCGGTGAATTTAGTGGGAGTTACAGCCCTACCATCGAGGCGTGTGCCGTGTTTTCTGTGTTCTGGCTTGTCTGTCTCTATCTCTATTCCAATAAATTATTCCTGAGGGTATGAGACTCGTTATTGCCGTAAGGAGAAACCCTCAAGTTGTTGAATCGATTTACCACCCAGATTCAACCGAACGGTAACAATTACAGAATTTCCAACCTGGTCTGGTCCTGATCCACGGATTAGTGCTTTGCTACTTTCGGAAACTGCTCTGTTGACTCCACTGACGATGATCATCAAACGCATACTGTCGAATGACGAAGATCCTCGTTGGAATGCTGTCTTGATGAGCGCCCGCGTTCCGAGTCAAAAATGAGTGAAGGCGTCCAACTCAGGGCACGTTGCCCGTGATACGCTGGTTAGTAATCGACAACGTTTTCGGAGAAACAACGGCAAGATTGTTAGCGTGAAATGGGGTAACCGGTCGAAGGGAATCCCTGTTGCGCGTGAGTTGCAGCAGGTAGTGAACATGTGACGGGTGGCGCACCTTCGCGGGAAGGATGTCTGCTTACCAATCAAACTTAAGACCACATCATCGACGCCAGGCCTCCTTCGCGCTATTCGGGTAGAGTGGTCCAGTTAATACTTCTGAAACCGGGTGCTGATTTTCCACGAACGGGATACCAATCAGTTTATGCCTCCCTCATTTTGCACAGCTGTCGTCTTTGATTTCGATGGACTGATGTTCAACACCGAAGAGTTGTACACCGAAGTCGGACGTGAAATTTTGCGGCGACGAGGACAGCAACAGACCGAGGAGCTAGTGGATGCCATGATGGGGCGTACGGATCACGAAGCGCTTACGATCATGATTCAATGCTGTGGATTGGAGGAGACCGTCGAACAGTTGCAAATGGAAACGAAACTCATTTTTCAAGAGCTGGTGGAATCCCGTTTGCAACCGATGTCTGGTTTGTTTGAATTGCTCGATCGTCTCGAGACAGCTTCGATTCCCAAGGCAATTGCAACGAGTAGTCGACGAGCCACCGTGCGGGACCTGTTGTCACGGTTTGATTTGGAGTCCAGGTTTGAATTCCTTCTTGGCGCCGAAAATATTTCACAGGGTAAACCGGACCCGGAAATTTATCTTGAAGCTATACGCCGGTTGGGTTGTCCTGCCGAGCGTGTTCTGGTGCTCGAAGACAGTTACAACGGATGCCAGGCAGGCATTCAAGCAGGAGCTTTCACAGTGGCAGTTCCGGCTCAGCACAGCTTTCAACAGGACTTTTCAAATGCAGCGTTGGTTGTCGATGATTTGAAAGACGATCGCATCTATCAAGCCCTCGGGATCTCACGGTCAGGCTTTTAGGTCCAACGAGCCGAATTCCAGGTCGAGATTCTATTGACGCTGAAAGTTAGAGAGTGCTAGACTCAAAAAAGCGTGTGAAGGGCTGTGCCAGGGATTGCCAACACAAGGTTTGCTGCACGGATGGACAACACGATCTGCCTTATTCAGATTCCTTTGCACCAGGCCGGCTTGGGCAACTCTGTCATGGCACCACCCGCCGAACGGCGATTTGCCGGCCACACCTTGCTTGAATGGATGGTTCGGCGCGTCATGGACGTACAACGAGCCGATCAAATTGTAGTAGTCGTGAGCCGACAGGATGCTGTTCTTTGTGATGTCCAGCAACTCCCCCCGGACGTGTCATTGCTCATCGTCGATGAAAATGATCGTTTAAAACAGGTATGTTGCGCATTGAAAAAGTATCCTGCGCGAGGCGTGATCCGTGTTTCGGTGGACAACCCATTTGTCGACCCAGTCTTGATTGATCGTCTGATTGTCGTCGCTGAAGAAAATGTAGCATGTGATTACATTGGGTATTGTTTTGGAGACGGTCGTCCCATTCTGCACTCGCGTTTGGGTGTCTTCACTGATTGGTGTCTCGCTCAGACGCTGATGAAAATGGATGAAAAGATTGTCGACCCGAAGATTCGCCGGAATGCGACGCAATATGTTTGTTCACATCCCGAAACATTTTGTCTGCGTTTGATTCCGGTTCCCCCGGAATTAGACCGCGACGATTTGCATTTCACTGACGACGACGATTGGGAACGAATACAGGAAATCTTCGAGGTGCTTGGACCTGATGACATTGATTCACAACGGATCGCGTCACTTCTGTCCTGAAAGTCCAGCACTGATGAGGGGGTGTTGACTTCTTCAGTCGTGTCATGACGGCTTAGGCCAGCAGCCTTCTTCCGTGGGATTCGAAACGCGCATGCGTCGCTAGCAGTCGTCCCTATTACCCGCGAAGGCTCACTCAAGTTCCTCTTTTATGAAACCGATTCTTTTTCTGGCGGAAGAGAGAGCAGGTTTCGTTTGAAATTTGTGTAACCTTCGTCATTTTGACCATTCGCGTTGTGAACCTTCAACTAAAAGGACATCCATGTTCCGTGCCCTTTACTCGTTTGCCTTGACAGGTGTGTGTTGCCTCTTCCTGGGGTGTGCCATCTGCCAAGCCCCGTACGATCCTGACTATCCTGTCTATGGAGGTGGCTGTTGTGACGGTGAGTCAGAAAACGCTCGCCTGGGCTCCCTGGTTGGCGTTCCAACGGTGTCCGTTTCCACGCCAGAACCGGAAGGTGAAGAAGACCTGTTGCCCACCCCGGTGAATTAACGGTAAATGCCCCGGAAGTAACCAACTCTCCTTTCCTGAAGGTGTAGCCAGACCGGTGACACCTTCTGGCAAGTTGGCTCCCGGGTCCGTACAGATGGGCAGCGTGCGCAAAACGCAAACTCGTTTTCCGGCAGGTTTTGAGTGGTCGCCTGATCAGCCCGGGCCAGGTCACAGCAACGGGTTCGACGTTTTACGAGTCCCGGTCAGCAGGACCTTCGAATGAGCCGAGGAAATTTTAATTTAGTGTCTATTCAAAACGTCACCAAACAGCTCACCGCTAGCAATGCATGGCACTTCCTGGCTGGCTCATGGATCGTGTACCTTGCGGGTTGGTAGCCATTTCGAGAATAATAGGCAGGTGGATTGCAACGTCTGGCGGTATGTTGTGATGCTCGGTTGTCATTGCAACCTTGTGCAAACCGTCGAAGGCATTCGGCTGGTGTGTTGCCTGCTGTGGAGAGATTTTCGGAACGGAAAAGCGGGCGTTCTTATCACCCGGGAAGAGATTTTGGCGCCATGAGTTGTAAATTGCCAATTATTGTAAAACGCTCTTTCCCTTTTCATTTGGCCTGGGTGGCGGTGCTGTTGACAGTCAGTCCCCTGCACACCGAAGAGAAACTACCTCCGCCACGAACTCATTATCTGGGCAGAGAAATTGCACAAACGATGTCCTACCACGGAGCACCCTGGCTAATTCGTCCGGAAAGACAACAGGAAGAAAACTGTATACGGATGCTGAAACACCTGGGCGTTCAATCAGGTATGAAAGTTTGTGACATGGGTTGCGGGAACGGCTATTATTCCCTGCGTTTAGCAAAGCTTGTGGGCCAGAAGGGTCAGGTATTGGCCGTCGACATACAACCGGAGATGTTGACTCTATTGCGGGCCCGCGCCGCCAAAGCAGAAATCGATACGATTCACCCAGTCCTGGGTACCGTGGCTGATCCTCGCCTGCCCTCGAAAAGCATCGATGTGATTCTTTGTGTCGATGTATACCATGAATTCTCGTACCCGGAACGGATGTTGCGAGCCATGCGCGAGTCATTGGCTCCGAACGGGGTGGTGGTGCTGGTGGAATACCGTGAAGAAGATCCGGATGTTCCCATTAAACCGTTGCACAAGATGAGCAAACGACAGGTGTCTAAAGAGTTGAAACACAACGGTTTTCAGTTGGTTCGCGAGTATGACGGTTTGCCTTGGCAGCACATGATGTTTTTTGGCGTGAAGGCTGACATTGATCAACGTTAACAGAAAACAATCAGCGACTCCCGAACGCTGTTTGCTGTGACGATCCACCAAGACGTAAATCCTATCGACCTGTCAAGATCCGATCAGCGGACAAATCAGTCATCCAGGTTGTGCCAACGGGTTCTCGGGGCGTTGTGCAGGAAGGCCCAGGCAATGTTTGCTTGAAGGGCGAAGAATCTTTGGGCTTATTCATTCAAAGTAGCCCACGGCATTGCGAAATAGCCGCAGGCCGTCTCCTTCGACCTGTTTTTCACGACGTGTCCATTGAGGATGGTGTGTCGGGTCAATGTGGCGTTCCGGGTGAGGCATCATACCCAGGATGCGCCCTGACTCGTCGGAAACTCCGGCCACATTGGCCACCGATCCGTTTGGGTTCTGTGGATATTCAATCACTCCATTGTAGCGCCCTTCCGTGTCCGCATATCGCAGAACCAGTTGGCAATTCTGGTCTAAAGTCCCCAGGGTATCTGTGTCATGAACGACAAATTTTCCTTCTGCGTGTGCAATTGGGAGATAGAATTTATCCACACCATTCAGGAATACATTTGAGTTCTGAACAGACTTTAAGTGGACCCAACGATCCTCGAATTTTCCGGAGTCGTTCCAGGTAAGAGTTGCCGCCGCATCGTCTAACAGAATTCCGGACTTGATAAGCACTTGAAACCCATTGCAGATGCCTAAGATCAAGTTTCCGGCTTCACGAAACTCATGGAGGACCTCGGCGAGATGATTCCTGATCTGGCAGGCAAGAATACGCCCTGCCGAGATATCATCTCCGTAGCTAAAACCACCTGGGAAACAAAGAATTTGAAATTCCGGGAGCTGGCCAGGATTCTCCAACAAACGGTTTACGTGCACAAATTTCACCTGAGCACCGGCCTGTTCGAAAGCGAACGCTGTTTCACGGTCGCAGTTGGTACCTGGCGCTCTCAGGATCAAGACGGTTACTGACGGCATCTCTACCCTACCAATCTAAAGGTGTCAGCCAAGATTTTTTAAGCGAGTCGATTTTCACGTGTGCAATGGTCTGTGCGGGTTGTTTTCCATCGGATTCAATTTGAATGTTTAGTTCGGCCGTATTTTGGACCGTACCGATTTTTTCACAGGGCACACCTTCCAAGGCTTGCTTGAACTCTTTTTCCTTGTTGCCGGGAACTTCGCACAAAAATCTCGAATTGGACTCCGAGAAAAGCAAGAAAACATTCCGCTGCAGTATCTCTTCATGACTCAGTTCCGAAGGCACCTGATTTAAATACAGTTCGGCACCCAAACCGCCGGCAAAGCACATCTCGGCTGCAGCGACGGCAAGTCCGCCTTCGCTCATATCGTGACACGCTCGAACAAGATTGTTTTGAATGGCCTGATGGAGAGCGGCGAAGGTGCGTTTTGCCTGTGGGACATCGACGCGGGGAACAGCCCCTCCCGTCAGATTATGAATCATACTAAAGTGCGAACCACCCAACTCTTGCTTGGTGGCTCCTACCTGATACAACAGATTGCCACTTTCTTTAAGATCCATCGTCACGCAGTTGAGGACATCTGCGACCTGTCCCATGGCACTGATCAGGAGGGTGGGAGGAATCGAAATGGTCTGCCTGCTTCCATGTTCGTCGAGGTAGCTGAATTCGTTGTTTAAGCTATCCTTTCCACTGATAAATGGAGTACCAAGACCCAGGGCTACGTCATAGCAGGCGATGGCAGAACGTACCAACGAACCGAGCGTTTCCGGCCTTTCAGTGTTACCCCAGCAAAAGTTGTCCAGCAGCGCGATTTGCTCCGGGTCGGCACCTACGGCCACACAATTTCGCATGGCTTCGTCAATAGCACTTGCTGCCATGTGGTAAGTATCCAAATCACCATAGCGCGGATTCATTCCGCAACCGATCACCAAACCACGTCGAGACGAGAGGACTGGTCGCACGACGGCAGCATCACTGGGGCCATCATTTTCGACTCCCACCAAGGGCTTGATAACGCTGCCCCCTTGGACTTCATGGTCGTATTGACGGATGACCCAATGTTTACTGGCTACATTTAAGGAACTCAGAATGTTCCGGAGACTTTCGACGTAATTGATCTGAGAGGGAAGTTGCAGGCGCGGTATGGACGGTGGTTGGTAGATTGCTTCGCGGACAACTGGTGGACGGCCTTGATGCAGGAATGTCATCGACAGGTCAGCAACTTCGACCGCATTATACTTTAACTGCAGACGACCTGTTGGCACGAATTTTCCGATGATGGTTGCTTCAACACCTTCAGATTGACATAACCTTTGGAATTCTTCCCAATTGGCGGGTGGTACGGAAAGAACCATCCGCTCTTGAGCCTCGCTGATCCAGATCTCGGTGTAGGAGAGACCTTCGTACTTGAGCGGTGCCTTTTCCAGCCAGACTTCCGCTCCGATTTCTTCCGCCATTTCACCCACTGCACTTGAAAACCCTCCGGCTCCACAATCTGTAATGGCACTGTACAGACCTCGGTCGCGCGCCTCCAGAATCACATCCAAAAGCATCTTCTCGGTAATTGCGTTTCCAATCTGAACCGCACCACCCGAGACCGTTTCACTCTCGCTATGAAGTTCGGTTGAGCTGAACGTGGCGCCGTGAATTCCGTCACGACCAGTTCGACCACCGACGGTGACAATCCAGTCACCTGCCTGTGGTTCCTTGTGCGACTTGCTGCGCGGCAGAATGCCCACATTACCACAATAGACTAAGGGGTTTCCGCTGTATCGCTCATCAAAATAAATTGCGCCATTCACCGTGGGAATTCCCATCCGGTTTCCGTAGTCGCGCACTCCCGCAACCACACCTTGCATGACCCGGCGTGGATGGAGAACGCCTGGTGGCAACGAGTCGGCAGAAGTATCTGGCGGAGCGAAACAAAAGACGTCTGTATTACAAACCGGTTTTGCCCCGAGTCCGGTCCCCAAGGGGTCCCGAATCACTCCCCCGAGACCCGTATTCGCACCGCCATACGGATCGAGCGCTGACGGATGATTGTGTGTTTCCACTTTGAAGACAACATTGAACTCGTCATCGAATCGCACGATACCGGCGTTGTCCTCAAATACACTGACACACCAGTCTTGCGGTCCGAGTTGCTGGCGAATTTTTTGAGTGACGGCGAAAATAGTTTCTCGGAGCATATTTTCAAAATGCCGCTCACCCTGCGGGTCTCGATAGGCGATGCGACCGGCTAGTGTTTTATGACTACAATGTTCACTCCAGGTTTGAGCAATCGTCTCCAATTCGGCATCTGTCGGGTCACGGTTCAATTTCTGGAAGTGTTCTTGAATAGTCTGCATTTCGGCCAGCGAAAGATAGAGTTGGGTTTCCTGACTAAGTTCCACGAGTTGCTGGTCGTTGAGCTCACAGAGCTTTGTCGTGATGAGTTGAAACACATAATCTGATCCAAGACTCAATTCCTTAAAATCGAGTGGTCCGACGACAACTTGTTCGATGGCAGCATTTGCGAGGATTTTCTGGCAGAGTCGCTCCAGAGGCTCGTCTTCTAAATTTTCGATCCAGTATTTGCGGAAGGTGCGTACTGCGGAGACGTTGAGCTGAAAATCCGTGATGGCTGCTTGGGCGCTATCAGCCACCGGGTCCGTCACGCCCGGCTTGGGTAAAACATGCACTACACGTCCAGTCCCACGAGGTGCTGTTTGCAACCGTTCGTCGCCAACGGGGGCGACGACCGTTGTTTCCACCACCTCATCTGACAGCAATTGACGGGCCAGGGACTCAGCCTGCTCGGCATCCAGTTCGCCCTGCACTAAGAAACCCCGGGCGGCAGTCAAGCTGAAGCGATGATGGATTCCTAAATCCTCGGAACCAGCCAATACACGCTCTGCGGCAAGATCGGGTTGCCCTTCGGCCGGATAGATATCAATTTCCCAAAGAGTCACGATTTTCCTTACCCTTTGCAAGTATGCGCGCCACGGTTTGACGTCTTCCTGACTGGAGCGCACGTCGAAACGTATGGAGTGTTTTCTCGAATTTGTCGATCGCTTTCAGTACCTGCGGTTGATTGTCAGTCAGAATTTGTTTCCAAAGCTCGACGTCGCCTGATGCGATGCGAGTCGTGTCCAACCAACCTGAGGCCGCCAGGGAGAGGTGTTCCTTGCCAGCGCTGGCTGCCAACACTGATGCGACCACATGGGGAAGATGGCTGGTCATGGCGATTGCTCGATCGTGCTGCCGTGGGGACATTTGGACTACCACCGAACCCAAGGAGTTCCAGAACTGGACTGCCTTTTCTAGGTGTTTTTCCGAAGTCTTTGGTGTCGGAGTCACAACGGTCACGCGGTCCTCAAACAGATTCGCCTGTCCATGTTCACAGCCAGATTTTTCACTACCAGCCAGGGGGTGGCTGCCGACAAATCCCACTTCGCCTGGCCATCTTGGTTGAACTGATGCAACGATATTTGCTTTGGTGCTACCGGCATCTGTCACCAGCGAGCCCGCTGGACAAGCACGAGCCGCCCGTTCGGCGAAGGAAGTTATCAATTCGACAGGGGTACAAATCACCACGACATCAGCATCAGAAACTCCGCGTTCCAAGTCCTCAGTTGCAACGGTGATCGCGCCCTGTCGTCGAGCTCTCCGCAATTTTGTTTGGTTTCGGCCCACTCCCACAACGTTTCGGGCCAGTCCTCTTTTGCGCAACGCCAAGCCGACCGACCCGCCGATCAGGCCTACTCCAACGATCGTCACGGTGTCCCAGGATTTCATGTACAACATTCTCGCTCGGGGACTTTTCAACAAGACCCACGGGACCATTGTATCACAACGCGTTCGCACCAAAAGGACCACTTCCCAGCGGGTCTCCAGTTGTGTCGAGGTGCTTCTGCCCGGTATCGTATAGAAAATATTTGTAGACTAGATGCTACGGAGTGAAAGACGACAGAAATCAAAGGAGAAAATCAGCAGAAGGTGTTAGTTTCCCCGAGAATTCGTATTAAACTACTTGCACAACTATGCCAACGACTCGGCACTTCGCTCGAGGCTGGGATCGACGCGCGACGCGCTTGGAGTGGCGAGGCAGACAAGGGGCCTCGAGGACACCGTCGGCTCCTGAGTGAAATTCGGGATGGGATTCTGGCCGGGGAAAGTATGGCCGACGCGATTGCTCGTACGGGCGGTTATTTTCCAAATCTTTTACAGGAAATGGTCGATGTGGGCGAGCAGACCGGCAATGTCGATCAGGTTCTCCTGCGCCTGGCAGAACATTATGAAGGTGAGATAAAACTGCGGCGAACATTGCTGGCCGGGATGGCTTGGCCTCTGCTACAACTCGCGGGAACGATCATCATCATAGGCATCGTCATTCTGGTGATGGGTTGGATTGGCGAGTCGACCGGACAGACAGTGGATTTTCTGGGATTGGGTTTGGTTGGGGAACGGGGGTTCAGTATCTATGTTACATTCGTCGGAATTGTCGCATTGGGTGTTGTTTTTGCAGTCCACTCCGCGTCTCGAGGGGCTCTCTGGATTCACCCGGTGCAATACGCGTGTGCAAGACTACCTGTTCTGGGTCCGGTGATCCGCATGCTGGCCCTCTCGCGAATGGCGTGGACACTTTCATTGACCACCAATACAGAAATGGAGATTCAACGAGCGGTCGAGCTATCTCAGAAGAGCACGCGCAACGTGTTTTTTACTCGACAGATTCCGTTCGTCAATTCCATACTCCGGCAAGGAGAACAAATTCACGTTGCTCTCCGAAAAACGGAAATTTATCCCGCAGAGTTCCTGAATGTGATTGAGAACGGCGAAGAATCTGGACGGCTCTCCGAATCCACGGAATTGCTGTCGCGACAGTATCAAGAACGAGCCCAATCGGCTCTGAGCATACTGGTTCTGCTGGCCGGCTTCGCTTTCTGGATCGTGGTTGCAAGCCTGATCATTTTCCTGATTTTCAGGATTGTCATCTCCAGTTACTTGAAACCCCTCCAAGACGCTCTTGAGTTTCTGAATTAGTCACCAGGTTTGTGGCATTCATTGATTTGCCTTTCAGATGTCCATTTCCGGACCGTCCTTCCATCGACCGGGTTCAATTTTACACGTTTAGCGCGGACATTGTTCTGGATCGTCAATCAGGGTTGCACGCAAGCGGATGATCGCGATGAATTCACCGACGGAGTCTCAGGACAAGGTCTGGTTTTCTTCGTCAATTACCACCTTGGTCAACAATCTCAAGAATGGCAACTTCAAACAAGAATCCAAGAACTACCCGAGATCGTCTCCAGCCAACTAAATCACCTGCTTGTTCGTTCAAGGCGTTTGTTCAAGGACGGGGCCGGTCTCGATAGCCTGCGGCTTGCGCTCGAATGTCGACCGAGACCCTTGTACCCCAAGTGGAGATTAACCGCGAGAACATTGGACCAGGTTTCCCGGATCCCAGGGGGCAGTTTTGGAATTCCACCACGGGAAGTAAGCAATAGGGTGTGCTGGCGAGCATCACTTCTGTCGCAGAAGCGACGTCTTGAGGTGTGAGGTTGCGTTCCAGCACTTCAATTCCTTCTGACTGGGCCAATGCGCGGATGTAATGCCAACTTGTGCTCGCAAGTGTTTTTGAGGTTGGCGGTGCGATCAGGCCGGCGGTCTGAAAGTAACAAATCAAACCAGCAGTGGGAGTTTCCGTGACGAAACCTTCCTCGTCCAGTAAAAGGGGTTGCGCACCAGGAAATCTGCGTTGGACCTCTTGATCTGCCAGGTAGTAATGCATCCGGCTACGGCATTTCAATTGCCTGGGCCAGCAATTCGCTGAGACCTCTTGAACATCACTGACGACAAGTCGCACGCCCTGTGTGTATTGAGTTTCCCAAAGATGGAACGGTAGGAGGTAAGTATGCATTCCAATGGTGGGTTTTATTGTTCCTCGCGGTGCCATCGTGTGATAGGGACCGGGCGTAATAAAAATGCAGAGGCCCAGGTCGTCACCAGCTTTCAACCACCGCTTGTTTGCTGCAACGAGTTCCTCGGCCCTTTGTGACATTTCGGCCTCTGACAGGGGTGAGGGAACACCGATGGTTTCCAACCCTTGAAAAAGCCGAGCCAAGTGAACATCCAACTGAAACAAACATCCGGCAAAGGTACGTAACTGCTCCGTCACGGTTGTGCCCATTACGAATCCTGAATCGTAGAAGGGTAACCGGGCATCAGCTTCTGGTAGAAATTCTCCATTCAGATAGGCGAGAGGAACAGACATTGCCAGAGGCCTCTTGTAGCGGTGGTAACGATTCTGGCGCGGGTGGTCTCTGCCTGCCACGCCTGCCCTCCGATCGAAAACGATGTTGGCAAAAAAAAACCGAGGTTTCAATTGCACATCACGCAATATGTTGTAGGGTTATCTAACCAACAGGTTTGCTCTGTTTTCCCCATTCTTTTGCGGAGCTATCGATTATGAGAAGGTTTCACATCCTGATCGCATGCGTGATTCTAACAGTTAGTATGACCGGATGTGGCCACTTCCAGCAATGGTGGTCGGGATTTGGCGCAGCCATTTGTCCTCCGTGCTTAGGTTCCTCTCCCTGCATGGACGGAAACACTTCGGTTTACAGCCAGGAATTTCCCGCTTACAGTAGTGAGTTCAGTGTGCCCACTATTCCAGCACCGGCTGGAGCGGTGATTCAGGCACCTTCGAACGTGACCGCGGGTCCTCTGACGCCTGTCCAGTAAGATCAATCGAAACGACCGATTCGGACAAGTATTCAACGAACGTTCGCGACAAGCTGGTTCTGCTCCATCCTGAAGGCAGCCGTTTGTCTCGAACGACGTTGGAACAGAGTTTGCAGTGTTTGTCAAAACACTCGCCGGATATTTGCTGGGAGCATCTGGCGAACTTCGACCAACAGTCCTGTGCACTGCTGTTGTAAATGCCCTTGTCGACCTTCCTGGTTCCCAGGTTTGCTGTGGCATCGGGCCGGGTTGTAATTTGCCCGCTGGATTCGCAGGACCAGCCGGTTAAAAAGCGGTCTTTCGGTGGAAATCATGTTCCGGCCAGGCCTCTCTTACTCTCTTGTTGATAAGGTCTTATGAACCGATCTTGGGTCCCCTTTGTGGCTGTTGTTCTCTGCCTGTGGCTCGTCGGAGTGACTGCTGCACAGTTGACCAAGCAAGAGGTAACAAAAGGTGTTCACTTTGGACCCGAAACAAAAAAACGTTATGTCGTTGGAATGGAAATTCGTGCCGTAGGCGGACCTTGCCAAGGCCTGTACGGAACCATTCCCGTGCCCACCGATTGGCCCGAACAACAGGTGTCTATTCTGAAGGAGGATTTCACGCATCACGTGCAGTCGGTGCGTTACCGTCAGCTTGCCAACGGAATCGAGGAGATGCATGTTTCGATACCACTTCTTCCTACTGGTGAAATTGCCAAGGCTTTGGTGACTTTCGACATTACCCGTTCCGTGTTGAAACCTCCTGCAGATGTCGGCCTGTTCGTTGCTCCCCAACGGTTGAATCGAAAAATAAGACAGTATCTCGGGCCCAGTCCCCGTATAGAGACGGCGGATCGGAGAATACGTCGCATGGCAAAAGAAATCGATTCCGATTCGGAAAATGTCTGGAAGTCTGTTCAGGCCATTTTTGACTTGGTGAGGAAAAAGGTGGATTACCAACGAGGATCATTGAAAGGTGCCGCAGCGGCTTTGCGTGATGGTCGGGGAAATCATGAGGACATTACGTCCCTGTTCATTGCCCTCTGCCGCGTGAAGGGTATTCCAGCCCGTACGGTCTGGGTACTGGATCATTGCTATGCAGAGTTCTATCTGCACGATGATGAAGGGCAGGGTCATTGGATTCCCTGCCAACTGACCGAAAAGGTTTCTTTTGGTGGAACATCAGAAGTGCGTCCCATCTTACAGAAAGGTGATCGGTTTAAAATTTCAAAACAGAGAAAACCCGTTCGCTTTGTGCCTGAATCCTTGACAGGCAAGGCGGGTGTGGGGAGACCGCATGTCACCTTTGTTCGCACACTGACTCGTGTTGATTGATTCTACCGAAGTGACTGAAGACGTTGCCCGCGGTTCGGTGTAAAATAAAATGATGCCACGCCTACTTTCCCTCTTCTGCTATCTCTTGCCATGGATGTCGACTTTGTCTCCGGTTCTTTGCGGGCAGGAAGTCGCCACGGCTAACGATCCGGCGGCCATGACAGAAACCTGGCAGATCGGAATTGTCGTCACCGCCGAGGGCGGACCTTGCCGAGGAGTGTTTGCAAGCACTCCCGTCCCCATGGATTGGCCCGAGCAAACGGTGCATTTAGTTCACCAGGTGAAGTCACCTCAGATTCGGCGGGTCAAGTTTCGCATTCTTCGCGAGGGTGTGCGCCAAATGGTGATTGAAGTGCCACGTCTGGAAGACACCGAAACCGCAGAAGCTTTGCTTACCTTCGAGGTCACAAAGATTTCTCCGCCCAGAGCAGATGAAACTGATGCGTATCAAATTCCCCGGAGGAGTTCCCGGCCGGCCCGGCGTTACCTTCAACCGAGTCCGTACATCGAAAGTCGCCACCCTGAAATCGTTTCCATTGCCCAGCGAATTGGTTTGTCATCACCAAACGCCTGGGCACAGGCCGAGTCGGTTTACGACTGGGTTCGCAGCCACGTTCAATACCAGGAAAGCCAACTCAAAGGGGCCCTGGCAGCCTTGCATGATGGGAACGGTGATTGCGAAGAAATGACTTCGCTCTTCGTGGCGATTTGCCGAGCGCAAAATATTCCTGCACGAATGGTTTGGGTTCCCGGGCACTGCTATCCCGAGTTCTATCTACGTGATTCGCAGGGTAAAGGGTGCTGGTTTGCTTGTCAGGCAGCTGGAGAACGGGCGTTCGGTAACCTGATCGAATCCCGGCCAATCCTCCAGAAGGGCGACAGCTTTCGAATTCCCGGGGATCCAGAGAAGAAAAACTTTAGGTACGCCCAGTTAATTGGCAGTCTGCCGGGCAATGGGTTGGTTCATCCGAAGATCCGGATTGTTCACCAGCGAGTTGAAGGGAACCAATCTCAAGACTAATGGTCTCGCCGCAAGTTGATGTCGTCGGGCGTTTGCCGGCTTCCATACCAGTCCAGCCAACGCTGGCGATCGAAATTGAAATTCATGCCCGTCAATTCCACCAGTGCCGCAAGAACCTCATCGTTTCGATTCTTGTGCTTAACAAGTTTGGGGCCCCCACCAACATTCAGCCCTCCGCCTCCGGTGCCAAACGTAGGGTTAATTCCCCCGCTTTGCTGCTGGATAATGTATTTGTGTTCGGTTTCCAATGCATTGATCAAAGGCAACGCCGCCGACATGTCAGTCATTTGTGCCAAGCCCACTGCCGCACGATTCACTAATTTGTTGTCCTTGTGATTCAATGTTTTAATGAACGAGGACATCACCGCTGGAGATCGGTGACGCACTAATTCTACAAGGCACCGGTCCCGGATTGCTTCGGATGGGTCCTGCAGACTACAGCGGATCAAAGCAGCTATCGCTTGGGGTCCCCCCAAATCCGACAATACATCGATGTAGAGACGTTTGAGCCGGCCATCTTTTTCTTTTTCCAACAGATCTGCAAAAGCCGGTGCGGCCCTTACATCGTTGACGGCTCGCATCCTTTCACGGGCTTCCTGGTCTAACCGGCCGTTGATCCAGCCACGCCAAATTTTGATTTGTCGGCGATACTGTTTGGTCGCGAATTCGGCCTGCTCCCTCTGTTGTAGCCTGTCGAAATCCTGCTGAGTCAGCCAGCGGCTTTTGTAATAGATGTACCCTTGGCTTTGCATCCATTCCTTAGGACGAATCCACTTTCCTTGGATGTGATGAAAACCGAGTGCTTTGCGGGATTCGACATGGTTCGGGTCGATTTCAAGGACGCGTTGCAAATGGAGCTTACGTTTGGAAAGGAGGTCGTTTTGCAGACACCACTCAGCCATCGCCGAATGATCATCGATCGTATCATGCATGCGACTAACGCGTTGTTCATACTGTTGCTGAACGGATGTTTTCGAAAGGACTTTTCCTACTTGGTTCGCAGCCAGAGTGACCTTGCCACCCAGTTGAGTTGCAACAATGAAACGTTGTCTTGGCGACTCATCGGGGTTGAGCAATTGCCCCTCAATTTGCCCGCCACTTTTCAGAATGATAGTGTCGGCTGCGATTGGTGGCATCCACCAACAGACGAAGATAGTTGCAGCACTCATCATTTGCTTGGAGAACATCGGTTCTTTCCTCAAGCTGACCCCATCCCGTTTCTATCTTCAGTATACGAGACGCCAGGAGGCTGTGCCACGGGAACCGGTTGCGATCTGCCAGGGTGCTAAATCCGTCGGTTGCGAACCCCCAAGGGGTTCGCAGTCGTGACCTGCACAAAAAAGCCCGGTGTCGGGATACGGCTGATTCGTTACAACCGTATTAACCTACCGGGCTCAATCCTATGTGGACGGATTGTCGGCGACTAGGATGTGGAATTTTCTTGGACGTTCGTTCCTTCAGTTCCTTCAGCCGTTTCTTCTTCCTTTTTCACTTTCTTTTTCTTTTTGAGCGCCAGCTTCTGAACGCGTACCTTTTGCAAGCCAATGGGCGGGTCACCTTCCCGCCAACGGTCAACTTCCTTCAGCTGGGCTAATCTTTCAGCGCGTTTAAGGACGCTGCGGTTGCGATCCAATCCGGATCGAACTCGAAGACTTTTGTCGATTGTCATTGCCGGTTCTCCTCTATGCTGAGCAGTTGGCCGTTTTCAGCCGCGTACCTTGTTAATCAGGGACAAGCATTCCAGTATAAAGTCTTTTAAAAGCTCCCACAAGGACAAGCTGACGGTGCTTTCAAACCGGTAGAACGCCCTGTATCGTCTTGAGAAATTCCCCGGCTGACTGGGGGCGCTGGTTGGAATCCGCTTCCAGACACTGAGTGATAGCGGCAGCTAAAGTGGGATCCAAGTCCGGACAGATTTGCAGAAGGTTGACTGGTTTGTGGACGCCGTGCTGCATCGCCGCTAGTCCCGTGTTGTCCCCACCGGGCCAGGGAAGTGTTAAAGCGCAAGTCTGGTAAGCCGTGACTCCCAGAGCGAATAAATCGACACGTTGGTTGGTGGACCGTCGACGGACGATTTCAGGTGCCATGTAGTTGGGAGTGCCGGTCCGATTTCCGGGGCGCATATAAGCCTTCTCCATTGGCAGGCTGAGTCCAAAATCAATGAGTTTCAACGAGTCCGCGTTCTTGGTGCAGATAAAGTTTCGTGGACAGATGTCGCGGTGAATGAAGCCGGCTTCGTGGACGGCCTCCACTGCTTCAGCCATCTGGCGGATCAGGGTCACTCGATACTGTTTCAGGGCAGTGTTTTTTTCCAGGATCAGGGAGTTCAGACCCGGACCGTCCAGAAACTCCATGACCAGATAATGCTGTCCTCTATTGGATTCACCCTGTTCCAGGGTGCTTACGACACGTGGGTGATTAATGGAGCTTGCTATTTGACCTTCAGTCGGCTTGTCTAGACCTTTGAATCGTGCTGCGAACGCGGCGGTCTTGTCCGGATCGAGCAGTTTTAGACCCACGATCTGATCGTTTTGCCGATCCCGTGCCACATAGAATTCGGACATGGTTCCTGATATCGCTACGCGCAACAGCTCGAAACGTTGAGTGACATCAAGCCGTTCCCGAAACATCGCCTTGACTTTGTCGAGGATGCCCATGTTCATTTGCCGCAGTAATCGATGGTCCGCGCAATTTCGCTTTGCAGTTTATCGCGCGGTACGATGCGATCAATGAATCCATGTTCCAGGAGAAACTCACTTGTCTGAAACCCCTCCGGCAATTCGATCCCAATGGTTGCTTTGATAGTCCGAGGCCCGGCAAAACCAATCAGTGCTCGTGGTTCAGCAAAAATGACATCGCCGAGCGAAGCAAAACTGGCAGCGACACCACCCATGGTGGGATTTGTCAGTACAGAAATGAACAGTCCACCCGTATCATCGTAACGCGCCAGCGCGGCAGACACTTTTCCCATCTGCATTAATGACAGGATGCCTTCGTGCATGCGAGCACCCCCTCCCGAGCCACTAATGATGATCAGTGGTAGCTGTTGTTGGGTGGCTCGTTCAATCAAGCGAGTCAGCCGTTCCCCGACCACCGAACCCATGCTTCCCATGATAAAAGCGGAATCGGTCACTCCAATCGCCACTCGTCGAGCGCGGATACTGCCCAAGCCCGTGATCACGGCCTCCGTGAGCCCGGTTCGCTGTTGCTCTGCTAACAGGCGTTCCCGGTAAGGTTTCTTATCTTCGAATCCGAGGGGGTCTGTGGGACGCAGATTATCATCCCATTCTTCGAACGTACCTTCGTCCAATACCTGGGTGAGTCGTTGTTTGGCCGGAACATACCAGTGAAATTCACATTCAGGGCAGACGTTAAGCTTTCGTTCCGCTTCCTTCCGAAAAATTGCTGCATGGCATCCGGGGCAGCGTTGCCACAATCCCTCGGGAACTCCCCGTTTGGTGCGTTTCAAAACTTTCGTTTCAGCGTTACTCATTTCAGGACCAGTATGCAAAACGCCAAGGATAAAACGATGTTGAGGAATACCTTATGGACCAGCAGCAGGAGCGGGTAGCCGTGTATCGACATGGTAGTCTGAACAGCCTTTACTGACCAATAGAATCTGGACCGAATTGTCCCATTTTGTCACGTCCTGTTCCGACAGGCATAGGAATTTATAAGCTCTCGGGAGGCGTGGCCGTTTTTTCAGGATGTGCGGTGTTGACAATTCCGATTCGAATCGCCTGCCTAACGCGAGTTCACCACCACCTCGTTCGGCTCAACGTCAATCGACTCCCAGCCCCCAGACGCACATTCGACTTTCCAAAGATTTCCCAACGCACCTCCCGAAAGATAACAGCGAATCAGACTGGTCAATGGTTCAGGGGCAATGATTGCGATGACGCCATCCTTGTGTTTCTTCAAAAGTTTCTGGAGCGTCATCTTCACGCGTTCTTGTGCCTCGCCCAGCATTTCTCCATCTGGCGGACAAATGGTTTCAGGACACTCTTGCCACTGGCGATATACCTTGGGCTGTTTTTGACGGACATCGTCAATCAGTTTTCCTTGCCACAGTCCATGGTCGAGATTTTGCAACCCTTCTAATTGTTTCACTTTAACTCGATTGAGCTCAGCCAGCGCGTTGGCAGTTTGATTTGCAGATTCACAATTCGAGGTATAAATGACTTCGATCTTTTCGGCCAGTAAGTCTTTGGCTGTGTTGACCGCCTGTTGTGCTCCTTGGTCGCTCAACGGAATGCTCAAGGTTCCTGTGATACGTTTTTGTTCGTCAAATTCCGTGGATCCCGGCCGGGTAAGAATGATACGTAACATTGGTGTTCCTCGAAAAACCTAAGCCTGCAGAACCTTCGTCCTCAACACTTCCATCGCGGATTCATAATCGGGCCGACCAAAAATGGCGGATCCTGCCACCATGAGTTGCGCACCGGCACGAGTACACTCGGTAATCGTTTCTTCGTTGACACCACCGTCCACTTCCAAGACAGTTCGATCTCCGAATAATTCTCTAGCCAGCTTTAGTTTCTTGAGCACGGTTGGATCGAACGTTTGTCCACCAAATCCCGGTTCGACGCTCATCATCAACACCAAGTCGCAATCGGACACGAGGTGTTCCACTGCTGAGAGCGGTGTTTTTGGATTCAACGCAATTCCGGCCCAGGCTCCCAAACGCCGAATCTGCCGCAACGCTGCAGGGGCATCGTCGGTTGCCTCGATGTGCACCGTTATCATATCCGCCCCTGCCTGATGAAACGCATCGATGTAGCGTTCGGGGCGCGAAATCATGAGGTGAGTATCTAATGGCAAATCGGTAAGTTGTCGCAAGGCTTTGACGACCGGCAAGCCGTATGTCAAGTTTGGAACAAAATCACCATCCATGATGTCCAAGTGCAGCGCCTTCGTTCCCGCCTTCTCTAGCCTTTCGATTTCTCTTTCGAGGTTACCGAAATCACATAACAACAAAGAAGGCAAGACAACAGGTGCCTGTTCCAACAACGTATTCAAACGTGAGCCAACTGACATACAACTAGCGAACCAACAATTACTAGAGAGTAAAAGAACGCAAGAAATGTGAGAGAGAAGAGATTATCTCAAGCGGTGCTCCGCGGCTTTTAGCGGCCGGGATCTCGAAAGGCGCGATACTTCTATGGTAAGTCAGCCTCTCAATGTTTAAAACGATTTTTTCAAAAATCCTGCTGACTTCCAGCTACCGCTGGTGGATAAGGTAGGATTCTACCAATCCCCGCTATCGACGTCAGCCGGTTTCCGGACGATTTTACGTAAGTGCTTAGTCACTTAGGATTTGAGACGTGCCCCAGATATCAGGATTTGCCGGGATGCCACGTTCATCCCGGAGTTCTTCTCTTTTTAGACGTGAGCGGCCCCGCCTGCGATGGATCAAAGGCGTTTTTCAAAATCTTCACTGCGAGGAAGTTCTTCGAGGTTTTCCAAACCAAAAAACCCGAGAAAGCGTTGCGTTGTACAGTAGCGTCGAGGGCGCTTCTGAGCACCGGATGTCTCGACTGCAAGCAGTTGTCGCCGCACCAATTGAGAGAGCAGGGCTCCGCTGGACTTGCCTCTCATGCGGTCAATTTCAGCTTGTGTAGTAGGTTGGTTGTAAGCCACGATTGCCAAAACATCAATCGCGGCTTGTGATAGTCGGGTCCTTTTAATGCGGCCATAGAAACGGTCTCGCAAACGGCCAAATTGTTTTCGTAGCTGCATCCGGTAACCGGCATTCACGGCCACGACATGATAAGCACTGCCGTCCTGCTCGTATTGTTGATTGAGCTCTTGGACTAATGTGGCGACTTCAGAAGAGTCGACGCCATCGATGCACCCGGCTGCTTGATCACTTGTTAAAGGTAAATTGTCTTGATTTCCCATGAACAACATGGCTTCCAGAATTGCCCGTGGGGTCTCGCCAAAGGACGGCGGCAATTCGTGCGAGCGACTACCCTCTGCCAGCTGAGAGAACGTCGCGTTCAGCTTGTTGAGGGAAAAATCGGATTTCTGAACTGACGGGGCTTTTTTTGTCAGGCGGTCGCGATCTGGCGATTTGGTTGGATCGGAAGAGGAATCCATTACCGAACTATAGGTGTCCGGCTCTCATGGGAGCAAGTGCGAACTGGGTTTTGCTTCACATTTTCCGCTGGCCGATCGACCTGAAAATGTAACTGTAGGCCGTCCAGAGTTTTAGGGTAAAACCTGGTGGCTCGGAAGAACATGCATAACAGCACCCATCCCGAGCTGGGCTATTTCCGACTGGCATTGGATGTTACGTCCAACGCGCCGCCACCTGCTGTTTCATGAATTCCAAGCCGTCTTTCGCCAGCTTCAGTTCCGTGTCGTACATCTTGCGCCAGATTTTGGTGGCTGCTGCCAATTCCGGTAAGGCCATACCAAATGCCTCGATCACCATCCATCCGTCATACCCCACTGACTGTAGCGCATCGAACGTTGTTTTCCAAGGTACATTCCCTAAGCCGGGAGTGCTGCGATCATTTTCGCAGATGTGCACTTCGCCGAGTACGTCAGCACATGATTCGATGGCATGCCGCACGTTCTTTTCTTCGATATTGGCGTGAAAGGTATCGTAAAGCGCTTGACAACGCGGATGGTTTACCTGTCGCACAAAACGTGCGGCATCGGCTGCTGTGTTGATCAGATAAGCTTCAAAACGATTGAGCGGCTCGACGGCCAGATTGATTTCCACCTGTCCGGCATACTCCGCCAACTGTTGCATACTATCGACAGCCCACTTCCATTCTTCCTCGGTGGGGCCGGCTCCACTGAATGCTCCGATGGCGGAATGGAATGGACCTACCAGTTGACTTGCCCCCAGAGCGCGACAGCAGTCCAGGGTCTGTTGATTTGCCGCAACTCCTCTCGCGCGGACTGATGCGTCCGAACTCATGGGATTGTCCTCTGCGTTGCGGACGGTGACCGCCGTTCTCTCCAAACCCAGGTCATCCAACCGCGCCGCCCATTGGGAACATGCGTCGACGTCCCGATGAAACACGGGGATTTCTACTCCATCGAATCCTGCAGCCTTCAATTGTTCCAGAACTGGATACAATCCTTCGTGCAGTTCCCCGGTCCACAACAAGAGATTCATTCCAAACTTCATGATGTCTTCCCTTGAGACAATTCACATGGGAAAGAAAGGCGCCCGTCGTCCTAGTCAACTGCTCACGGGGTCTCCGCGAGCTTGTCCACAGGAGACTTCTCGGTTGATTATATTGTTCGACGCCGATCCAGCTGCGATCACCATCAACAAGATAACCGGTTCTCGCTAGATTTCGGTCCAGCGGCCCGTGCGAGCGCTCTCCAAAACGGCGTCACAGACTTTTTGAGTTCGCATTCCGTGTCGAAAATCCGGTTCCGCCGGGATTCCATCTTCGAGACCCTGGAGAAAATCAGCACATGCGTTGATGAAGGTGTGCTCGTAACCGATGGTGCATCCGGGGACCCACCAGCGATTCATGTAGGGATGCTCGAAATTGGTTACATGGATCTTTTGCCAGCCTGTCAAGTGATTCTCTGTTTTTTCACCCGTACTTGGATCCGCATATTTGAAATATTGTAGCCATTGGTGATCTTCCAGGTCAAAGTAGACGCTTCCAATTTCTCCGTTTAGTTCTAGGGTGTTGTAATTTTTGCGGCCTCGGGCGTAGCGAGAACTTTCAAAGGTACCCCTGGATCCATTCTCGAAGACTGCCAGAAACATGCAAGCATCATCAATTCCTACGGGTTGCATCTTCCCCGTCTCTTGGTGGATTCGTTCCTTCACAAAGGTCTCGGTGCTGGCGGTGACCGATTGGATCGGGCCGTTCAGCCATTCCGCCGTATCAATCGAGTGTGCCAGTAAATCACCGGTAACTCCTGAACCGGCTACCTCAAGATCCAAACGCCAAAGCGTGTTGCCTCCTTGGGGTACGTCGGGGGCAATCGTCCAGTCCTGCAAATACAGGGCTCGATAATGAAAAGGCTTGCCGACCCTGCCCTCTGCAACCAATTGTTTGGCAAGAGCAATTGCCGGTACGCGCCGATAGTTGTACCACACCATCGTTGGTACCCCGGCGGCCTCGACAGCAGCACACATCTTTTCCGCTTCCGCCAGGGTCCTTGCCAAGGGTTTTTCACAAAGAATCATCTTGCCTGCCTGGGCAGCTGCAACTGCTATGTCGCAATGGAGATGATTGGGTACACAGATATCGATCGCGTCGATGTCATCACGTGCGATCAGTGCTTGCCAGTCCGTTTCGTAGGATTCGTATCCCCAAGTCTGCGCGAACTGCTGGATTGTTTCTTCATTTCGAGCGCAGCACGCCTTGAGGACCGGCTGGTACTGCAGATCGAAGAAACTGTTGACTTTGCGATAAGCATTGGAATGGGCCCGGCCCATAAATCCGTAGCCGATTAGCCCGATATTTAACGGTTTTTTATCAGCCATTTTCACTCCAACCGTGGGCCTCACGCACAGAAATCATCGCCGCCAGAATGTCGTTCCAGGTGTCGGGATTTAACAATGTTTCGTTAACGAACATGCAACCGTCCCAACAAATGTGCCGGATCCGTTTTGTCAAGGTTCCCTGCCCATCACGCAACCAATGTCCCGAATCGCGAGCAATATCGAGTTTCGCCTGGGGATCGCTGGGAAGACAGTGACGACCCGTTTTGTCGTGCGAACCCGCACCTTTGACTGTTCCATCGTTTTGGGCAACATGAAAATCAATTGTCCAAGGCCGTAATTTATCTGTCATGTAGCGGAATCCCGCTTGCAATGCGTCGTTGTCTTCCCATGAAAAGTCTTCTGGGAGAATTCGATCCTCGACGGCGTTTAAACCAAGCATGTAAAGCAACGTGTGTGCCATGTCAGCTTGGAACCCGAGCGTTTGAGGTCGTTCGACAAGTTGCAGCAATTCGAGCATGTTCCGCCAACTGTGCATCCCGCCCCAACAAATTTCACCTTCGGCTGCCAACTGTTGCCCGTGATCTTCAGCCATATCACATGCCTGACCAAAGGTGTCGGCAATCCGCCGGGTATTCTGTTGGGGATCTGCAGACCAAGTTTCCGGGTCCACGGCGGAGTCAATCCGCACCACCCCATAGGGTCTGATCCCGAGTTCACTTAAAATTTGTGCAACGTGACACGTCTTTCGGACCTGTGACAGGAAACGGGATCGCTCCTGCTCGTTACCCATCGCGGAACCGCCACCGGTCGGCGGCCAGACCGGGGCAACGAGGCTTCCAATCACCAGTTCTCGAGATTGCACCTGGTCTGCCAGGCGTTTCCACTCGTCGCGAGGTGCATCCAGGTCGAAATGTGGTTCGAACAGCGCCAGATCAATTCCGTCAAACCGCGTGCCATTGACGCTTGCCTCCGCGGTCAAATCCAGCATGGTCTGCAAATCAATGGGCGGTTCCGAATCGGGACCCTTGCCGACCACTCCGGGCCAGGTTGCGTTGTGTAGTTTAGGGAACTGATTCATAAGTCGCTTTCTTCCGAAAAATCAGAAGTTTCAATCCTGGCGTGTCTTGTTGTCCGGAGCACGAATTTTCAGATCAAGAAGTTCACTCGTGGGTGTTTGTAATCTGACACAGAAATCAATGCAAGTGGCTTGGCCCATGGTTGGGGATACTAGAAATCTCGTTTTGAATAGCTAACATGGGCCCAGGAGACACGAAAGCATGGGAATTGAACGGTTTCCGAGTATTGCGACCGCCGCGAAATCATGATCCTGCCCAGGCTTGAAACGGCACATGTAATACGAGGGCAAGGCCAACTGCGTGGCTATCATCCGTGGACCGGACCAGGCCATGAGTTGTCGCAACATTTCCAGACGTACACCAGTCAAAAATGGACCAGGCGAAGCTTCCGGGGGTTTGGCATTGTTAGCAGCAAAGACCCCAACCTAGTTCTCTAAAGGATTCACTACATGGCTGAAACACGATGGACTTTGATGGACCTCGATCACCAGGTTTACACGAAATCCTTACAGCTTGGCAGGCGTGAGTTGGGTACCGCCGCACGGGACTGTTCGGTGAAAAAGAGCAGGCTTCAAGGTGGCTTGCAAGACGGAGTGGACTTCATCGAAATCGACAATGGGGCCTGCTGGTTCAGTCTCCTGCCTACTCGCGGCATGGGAATCTGGAAGGCCCGCCTGGGAGGGTTGGAATTCGGTTGGAATTCTCCGATCAAGGGACCCGTGCATCCGACTTTTGTGCCCCTCTACGAGGAGGGTGGATTGGGATGGCTTGACGGATTCGATGAGTTGCTGGTGCGTTGTGGACTTGCCAGTAACGGGGCGCCGGATTTTGACTCACAGGGAAGACTTACCTATCCGGTCCATGGAAAAATCGCCAATTTGCCAGCCCATTTCCTGGAAGTTTCCGTGGAGCGGGGAACAGGTGAGATTTCTGTGACGGGCATTGTAGATGAAACACGTTTCCACTTTTTAAAACTTCGCCTGGTTTCTACTTTAAAAACCAGCCCTGGCGAACGCGGATTTCGCATCATCGACCGTGTTGAAAATCTCTCAGAAAACGCTGCTGAAGCGCAGCTCTTGTATCACTTTAACTTTGGACCACCCCTGCTCGACGCGGGTGCCCAAATCGTTACGCCGCTTCAAACCCTGGTGCCTCGTGACGCACGGGCTGCAGAAGGAATTCAAACATGGGAAAGTTACGATGCGGCGGTCCCCGGTTTTGCCGAGCAGGTCTATTTTTGCGAGCTCCTGGCGGATCAGCAGAGTAACACTCAAGTACTGCTGAAAAATGCCCATGGAATGCTGGGAGCGAGTCTCCTGTTCAACAAAAAGCAGTTGCCGTATTTCGCGGTCTGGAAGAACACGACGGGACTTTCCGACGGTTACGTTACCGGCATTGAACCTGCTACGAACTTTCCCAATCCCCGTGGCTTTGAGGGGGATCACAATCGCGTGGTCAAATTGCCTCCGCTTGGTTCTGCAACCTTCGAGGTTGAGGTCAGGTTTCATGATCACCCGACTTTGGTCGAACAGGCAGAACAGGAGATCATGCAAATCAGGGGTGGCCGCGAACCAAAAATCTACCCACGGCCAATCAGCTCCTGGTGTGGCCGTCCCACCTTGTGACCGTAGACCATGTATCGAGTTCGCGAACCATTTCTGGAGAAATTCCTCCCATCCACATGCGAAACAAACCCGGTCACACACACGGACCAAGATGTGCACAGGTTGGGGGACGTACCTTGTTGAATTGTCGATCCGGCGACTAACGTCGGCGATGTTTTACGGCGCTGCCCGCCATGTCGTAGATCGACCAGGTAAAGCCGTCAACTCCCTCGTAGGGCTTAATCCTCAAGATGCCTTCGATCTCAACGACTTTGTCGGTGTACGTGGTTTCGACTCCTTCTTCAAGAAACACCCGCACAAGGTGATCTGCCTGACCTCCGGGGCCAAATTTGCACTCCGTGTTCCGTAGCAGTATGAATTCCTTGATACCCCGCAACTGTGACACACCTCCGAAAATGTAACCACTCAATCGCACCAGCTGTCCGTCCAGTTCTTTAGCCCGATCCGTAAGCATGAATTTGCGAAAAGCAGTGTCTGGTGGTATTTGCAAGTTGATGTCCTCGAAGGAAATCTCTTCCAGCCGAGTCGTGCTTACCGGGTCCTTCACGGGCTGCTGTTGATCCACAGGTTTGTCTTCCTGGTGAGATTCTTGTGGCGCATGGGTAGAACCGACCGCAGTTGTAGTGTGTGACAAAGAATCGGCCGCAGGTCGGCAACCTGCTAAGACGAAGCCTGCGCACAAGAGAATCAGTAAAAGACGAACGACCATATTCCGTTTCAATTCAAGTAATCAGCTTCCAACTGGTAATAGACTCCCTGTAAACCACTGATCGGTTTTAATTGAGGGTCGACACGAAGGATTCCCCCCAGGCGGCGTTTTCGATAGCTGAAATCGACACGATTCGGGTCTTTGAGTGTTACTTCGATCATGTCAGTCAATTTCGGCTGTCCACCAAAACAGCAAGTGCCCATGTCGGGCACGAAAACGAACTGTTTCAAGGCCCTTCGCTGATCACCCGGGTAAACATATCCCTTGATGAAAATCTGTTTACCATTCAGGGCGACCGCCGATTCGGGAACCGGGTCCAGAGCTCCCGGTTCAGGCTGGAGATCGAAAAAGGAAATCCGTTGATAACCGTCTGGTACTTCTGTCAGAAAAATGTAGATGTGTAGCGTCAAGCAACCAATGAGCAGCACGGATGACAGGCTCAGTCCTGTGATCGCCAGGGGCTTACCCGTTAATTCCAAGGCCCTGTTCCGGATCTTGTGCCAAGCCGCAGCTCCCACGATGGTTCCCAGCAAAGGGATGATCAGCAGCTTGGGTGAGATGATCGCCAGAAGCGACAAGAAACCCAGAACCAGAGAAACGATTGCTGAAGAGCAGATCGCTCGATAATGAGTGAGCCGTTGATCAATGGTTTCAGGATCGACTTCGATGTTCATGGTAGGCGCTACAATCCATCGAGACGGCAGTCAGAGGCAGGCTAGGATGATCGGCGAGTGACCACCATCGCGATGCATACAATGGCGACCAGTGACAGCGCCGCCACCGCCGTGCCTTGCACCAAAGGCGACTGCAAACCACTCTCTAGCGGCTTTACATCGTTGGTTTCGAGCTTGGAATTGCTTGCCGCACTGTTTTTCTGGGCAGGCGTGTTGTCGGGTTGCTGGAGCGGGTCGTCCGTGTTGGAGTCCCGGTTTTGCGACAGGGGTGCGTTGCTGTCGGTGGTTTTTGGTTCGGTGGAATCTACTTTTTCAGTCGTTGTCTCTGCCGGAGGATCTTGAGGTTCTGCCACACCTGCAGCAAAAAATGTTTTTGCACGTTTCACCGAAGCGGGGTCGATTGCTTCCAACTCCAATAGGGCAGCATCTGCTTCGGGAAGTGGACACTGGCGCAGATAATTAACGACCGGAACGCGTACCCAATTGTTCTCGTCGGTTGACTCTTTAAACAGTCGTATCAGGCGGGGCATGGATTCCCAATCCTTCCAGCGGGCCAAGTCAGGCACAACGAGATCAGCCAACTGAGGTCGGTCGAGCATGTGCCGGAGGGCCTGAACAATACGAGATTTGGAAATGACGTTGCCCTGATTGGCATGAAAACGCAATGCCACGATTGCGGAGTAGGTGTCGGTATATTCAGCGTTCTGATTTTTGAGAAACAAAGTTTCCACGAGGGGCAGACTTTGTTCACCCATCAAGCTCATATAGCATGCAATCATCGCATCGAGTCCGGCTTTCTGATTGCGGTCGTCCGATCGCATCATGTTCTCCAGGAGTGAACAATCTTCCGGCACTCCACAGACGCCCAGCATGGTCAGGTACAGTCGCCGGCGACTGGGAGGAATTTCAAAATCTTGGATCCATTGAATGAGACGATCTCGTTGCATGTGTTCCTTCACGGATTTGACATCATCGTAGGATGCCCGCGCGAATTCATCGTAGGCGTCCCGGGTAAGAACTTCGTCCTCGTCTTCCAGATATTTCTGATAGAACATCAGCCGCTGGGTCTGGTCCGGAGGTAAATGCATCACCAAAGACAGGTACTGGCGTGCTCGATCAGACAGTTCTACAGGTCGAGACCATTCCAGCGTCGGTGCGTCAAGGGTTAATAGTAAAAACAGTTGCCCCAATCGACCAGCACCAAAATAGACACTTTGTATTGTCTCGGTATCTTTCAAGTGGTTTTGGCCCTTGAGTACTTCGACGATTTCGAAAGTCGCTTCAGGCACGGCACGCTCCGCGTCGAAATCAGCGCTTGAAAGGTCCGATACAGCGGATGGTTCGGGTAATGCTTTCAGTCGCACGATGACAGCGACTGGAGCCGCTTCTAATTCCTGACTGAATGTTAAACCTACCGGCCCGCAAAATGGGCAGCCAACTGCCGATTGCGAAGCGACCCATAAACCCGCGACGACCACGGTCAGGATTGAAAAGCGTTGGACAGTCATGAGGGTATCCTTTCAAGAGAAGTCAGCGGCATCTCGAGGGTTGAATTGCTCAGAGGAAGAAACGATTCTGACAGACCTTGTACTGTATTATATCGTTTCACCTGCCGGTACGCCTGCCTGACAGTAATCCACATCGGAATTCCCGATTCGTCTAAGGATTGGCACTGAGCGCCTTTGCTACGTCGGTCCGATACGCAGCCATAGCCGGTAGAAAACCTACTAGAATCGCCAGCAGCAGAAGTCCCGGAATCAACCATAACTCGGTAGGTAGCATTAAATTGTGAACAGGCTGGGCGCCGATGAACCGACCGAGGGCGTTGATCAAATCCAGGATTATTTGTACGTCCAAGTGATCGTTAAGGCGAATCGCGGGAAAGTCGACAAATCCGATGGCGACCCCTGTTCGTTCCTCAATCTGGGGGCTTGCCAGTCCAATCAGAATGTGTCCCCCTAGCCAACCGAGCAGACCTCCACCCAGAGATAGGATGATTGACTCGAAGAAGACTACTGACATGACGGTACTGCGTCCGGCACCCAGGGCCCGCATGATCGCGATTTCCTGTTGTCGATCGTTCATCGAGTTATAAATGCTCACGAGAATGCTGATTCCGGACACCACACAAATCATAACGGTCATCAGCAACAACATTTGCTGGATGGGTCCCACAATTGCATGGAACAAGCCATAGATTTCCCTGACCGGTAATGCTGCCTGGGCGTCGGGACCTTCGCTGATATTTTCGGACAGGCCGGGTGTGACGACTTGATTGACAGTCTTGACTAGAATCGCCGTGACTTCACGTTCTCGAACGGAGATTGGGAGAAACTCCTTCTTCGACTGTTGGTTTTCATCCTGAGTTGCCGCTTCTACGGCGACGGCTGCTGTACCCGTGACACCCTCCTTTTCGAGAGGTTTGGCATGCCCATCCATCAAGTAGAAACCTTCGATGTTTACAAACACTGCTCGATCGTTGGGCGTGCCCGAAGGCTTGAGAATTCCCACGATTGTAAAGGGATGTTCGTCGTGAAGTTCTCCTTCCGGATCACCGTGTGTGGCCGAAATCTTGGCTCCGATTTGCAGTGTGTGCTCACGAGCCACATTTGACCCTACAACGCATTCGAAATATCCGTGCTTGTCCGAGAATGTTCTGAAATTGCGCCCCTGATCAAATTCGTACCGCTTTCCCTCCAGGGGATCGTAAATCACGTCATCAAACAATTCGGGTGTGGTACCTACGACTCGAAAACGACCATAATAATCGCCCAGGCAGACAGGAATTGCAAATTTTGTAAACAGATTAAATCGACCGTCACGTTCCTCTCCCAGTTTTTCCATACCGAGCTGATCACGGTAGTGCACAATCTGTCGGGCGGAGAGAAATTCTTGGTAGTAGGAGTAGGGTATGTTCTCGACGGGCTCACTCAGATAATAGACCGTGTTCAGAACGAGTTGCAGGCTCCCGCCCTTGGCACCTACGATCATGTTGTAGCCAATGCTTGAATTGTTTCGAAATGACTCCTCAACAAGACCATGGATCGAGACAACGCCTACCACCAGCATGACGCCGAGTGCCATCGAAAAACCCGTCAACGCCGAGGCGAGCCCTCGTCGCTGCACGCTGCGCCAAGCGATTTTCCATCGACTCATCGTAGTATCTCAGTTCAGTCTGCGAGTTCCAAATCGACGGACAAACGTTTCCCTGACAGCGGTGGCAAGGGAGCGTTCGAACGAAGGAGGGTGGGAATTGATTCCGTCAGCCCACCATTTGAGAATGTCTGTCTCATGTAAAACTGACGAGTTGTTGATGTTGTCATGAACTACGACCCCATTGCAATCTTGTTGATTTCCTCCAGGCGATCGATCCTTTGAAACTGGCGCGCGACTTCCGGAGCGTGTGTTACCAGAAGCAGAGCAACATTTTCTTCTTCACAAGTTTCGCGAATCAAATCTACAACTTGCTGTTGATTTCCTCGATCAACATTGGCGGTGGGTTCATCCGCGAGCAGTAACTTGGGGCGATTTGCCAGAGCACGAGCGACTGCGACGCGTTGCTGCTCACCAACTGACATCGTACCCGGTTTGTGAGACAAGCGGTGACTGAGGCCCATCCGATCAAGTAAGCGCCGTGCACGGCCAGCGTCTCGGCGGCCCCGAGCGAAAGTCATGCCCAACATCACGTTTTCCAGTGCGCTAAAACCGGGTAGCAGGTTGAACGTCTGGAAAACATAACCGATTGTGTCGGCACGAAAACGGTCGCGGACGGATTCAGCAAGGGATCCAATCTGGATGCCGTCCACGGTCACGATACCTTCGTCGGCCCGACTGATGCCGGAGATCACGTGCAGCAGAGTTGTCTTTCCACATCCACTACGTCCCACGATGACCATCTGCTCGCCCACGTCGACGTCAAAATGATCGATGTCTAGGACTGGTAACAGATCGCCATTTGGCTCTACATACGACTTCTTAACGTTTTCCAGCAAAAGCATCTTGCCTAGTGGTTGGTCCCCTTTCATCGATGCCGGCAGTCGGCGGTTGTCAGGCTATGCAGGACTTGTTCTGCCAGATTCTAGTTTCCCGAAAAATTCCTGCTCTCTCCGGCCAACTCTACCAGCCTTCCGTGCGTACTTTCAGAACTTACCTCTTTAAACTCAGTGCGCAAAGACCAAACGCGGCGGGAATGGAGGTGGTCTTTTGTGTCCAAGGAAAATGCCGCTAGTGGGGACCAAAAGTCGGAAACACAAAGCCTTGCCAGAGAAGTTGGATTTCCTCAGAAGACGGGACAACCAAGTAAAAGTCATCAACAGAGCAGACCTGAACTGGCAAACGGATCCGATGTGAAACGTAGAACAGCTTGGCAGGCTCCGGCCCATCGGTTGGGGTATGGTGAAAAGGCAGAAACACCAAACAGGAGGGCCACATCACATCAGAAGCGGGTCCTGTGCCACCGGGAGACGTAATCAACGTTCTTATCGCTGTCGCAGGGCACGGTCCATGTCCCGTTGCATGGTTTCTTTTTTCATCTTCTCTCGTTTGTCGAACAGCTTTCTACCCCGACAAATTCCCAATAATAGTTTGACGCGACCCCGTTGGAAGTACATCTTCAGCGGCACTAAAGTCAGCCCTTTCTCATAGGCTTGGGCGGCAAACTTCCTAATCTCGCGATTGTGCAGCAAAAGTTTTCGTTTTCGGCGCGGATCGTGGTTCATTTGACTGGCAAATGAATACTCAGCGATGTCGCACCCTACGAGCCAGACCTCACCCTCGATGACGCGACCGTGAGATTCGTCCAAAGAAACTTTGCCGTTTCGCAGGCTTTTCACCTCACTCCCCAGTAGGACAATACCGCACTCCAGCGTCTCCAGGACGTCATATTTGTGCCGAGCCTTCCGATTTTCGGCGATGGGCCGAACACTTGACTGGCCGGCCGTCAAATCAGGGGACTTGTTCTTTTTTTTGGACATGAGTCGCGTTAGAATGAACCAAGTGGTGAGTGTCAGGCGATAGGTGCCTTTCCCCCAGCACGGATCCCCGGTTTGAAAAGGATCTGATGAAAACAGCATCTGGGTTGCCCGACGATGGAACGCGGGTTTCTCTTAGATCCTTTTACCCGCTCACCTGATTTAACTCAAGATACAGGTTGACTAAGTGGTTTTGTTCATGGTTCCTTCACCACCTCCGAAATAGAGTCGATGTGAACAATCAGGAATTTTCCAAGGATCTCCCGATTCTTTCTGCAGCGGTTCTACCGGCGCCGCAGGAAAGTAGACACCGTTTGCCGCGCTGGTTGAAGCGCAACGTGCCGAAAGGAAACGCCAATCATTTTACCGCCAGGTTGCTGGAAGAATTGAACCTGGAGACGGTTTGTGACAACGCGCGATGTCCGAATCGGATGGAATGTTATTCGCAGAAGACAGCCACCTTCATGGTGTTGGGGAACGTTTGCACTCGGCCTTGCGGCTTCTGTTCGGTTGCTCGTGGGACTCCCCGCCCACCGGCCCAGGACGAGCCGGAACGTTTGGCAGAAGCGGCCTTTCGTCTGGGGCTCCGGCATGTGGTGATCACGTCGGTGACCAGGGATGACTTGCCAGACGGTGGTGCCGAACATTTTTATCAATGTGTGCTCTCGGTTCGCCAGCGCACGGGCGCAACCGTCGAAGTTCTAACACCGGATTTTATCCACAATCGTACCGCGCTGGATCGCGTGGTGGAGGCCGCACCCGAAGTCTTCAACCACAATGCCGAGACCGTGCCCCGCCTTTACCGAAAGGTTCGTGGTTCACGTTCCGACTACCGGTGGACCCTGGGACTACTGCAACGAGTGAAGCAGTTGAACCCGCGTATTAAGACCAAGTCAGGGCTCATGCTTGGCCTGGGTGAGACTCATACCGAACTTTTGGATACGCTGGCCGATCTTCTGGAACACGGATGTGAGCTACTCACTTTGGGCCAATACTTACAGCCCGACCCTGTGAAATACATACCGGTTGTCAGGTACCTTCCACCGGAAGAATTTGCAGAACTTGGCCAGGCAGCCAAGGCAATGGGTTTTCAGAAGGTCGCCAGCGGACCGTTTGTGCGCAGCAGCTATCACGCCCGTGAAATGGCAGAAGAGTATTAAAATGGCCCAGGCAGTCGCTGTCCTGACCAGGCATTTCGCGAAGCCCTCCGCCCGTGTTTTTCAGGGTTTTTCACTCCAGCGGAACTTTGTTTTGTGAGCAGGGTTAGAGGTATACTAGAGAGTGACTCGAGTTGCATCGTGTGCAAGTGCCACGCTCGAGATGCTCCGCCCCTTGAGATGGGAACAAACTGACATGACGATCATTCGAACCTTCCTGTTTACTGTCATGTTCGTCTCATGGCCAACGGTTGTTCGTGCGGAAGCAGAAAACGAACCGAACGCGGGTCAGCGACGAGCCAGGTTGCCACAACGATTTGATCGGGATGGAAACGGTCAGCTCGACAAAAACGAACGTGCTGCGGCGCGTGATGCCAGGGAGAAACGTCGTGCTGACGGTTCGGGTCGGCGGCGAGGCGGTAAGCGAGATCCGGAGCATCGGGCGAAGATTTTGGAGCAGTTTGATGCTGACGGAAACGGTCAGCTCGACAAAAACGAACGTGCTGCGGCGCGTGATGCCAGGGAGAAACGTCGTGCTGACGGTTCGGGTCGCCGGCGAGGCGGCAAGCGAGATCCAGAGCATCGGGCGAAGATTTTAGAGCAGTTTGACGTTGACGGTAACGGGCAGCTTGACGAGGAGGAGCGAACGACGGCTCGTCAAGCCAGGGGTAGACAATCGAACGATCGGAACCGAGGCAAACGCCAGCAGGGGCAGCGGCGCGGAAAAACTGGATCGCGCAAGGGAAAGAACGCTGGCCAGCTTGAGGCGCCCAGGGGAAGGGATCGCCAATCTGGTAAGAGATTGCGCCGACCTGGAAAGCGGCGACAGGCGGGTGGGCCAGGTGCTAATCGTCGGAAGGCACGTAAACCCTCTGGACGTTGATGGTCCCCGACGGTGCACTGTTCGTACGGGTCGGTTGTTCCTGTCCGCCGGAGTTCATTGCCACAAGCAATGCAAGCTTGAGGTGTAGGATCCGGGATGGTGCCGTTTGATCAGGACCGATTTCCAACCCGCGCTATTGGCCCCTCGTTCGTCGTTCAACTCAGAATCACCAACCATCAGAATACGTTGAGCAGGGGTCTCGATCCTGCTTTGTACCTTCGTGAAAAATTGGGAACTGGGTTTGGGATATCCAATTTCAGCAGACCAGAAGATGTGATGGCACGTACACAGTGGCGGTTTGGATTCACACACATTTAGCAATCGTTTGTCAAAATTCGATGCGATGGCTAACTGGTATCCTTCTTGCGTCAGTCTGGACCAGACGTCCGTCACGTCGTCATAGAGTTTCCAATGCTTCCCCTGGCCAAAGTAATCCCATAATTCTTCAAACAGCGACTGGTCAGCATGGTCCACATCACAAAACACCGATTCCACAATTCTCTGCCAGCGTTGTCGTTCGCGCAACTCGCTGGTCGGCCACCGCTGGAGTTCTGCTACTGAGTCCAGTGCTTCTTCGGCCGCAAAGGCGGTTCCAAAGCGGGAAGCAATTTGTTCCAGCGATAGTGAGGACCCATAGCGTTGACCGGCCCGCTGGTACACATCACAAGCTGCCGGGTCGGGTTCGATCAGAGTCCCTACCGCATCAAAAACAACGAAATCAACGTTGGTAAGGAAATTAGCTCTCGCCATCAAATCAAGGGAGTTCAACAAGTCGACATCAGATTGAAATTGGATCGATCGGGAAAATCGCTGATGTTGCATCACGCTTGACGAACGAATGTCCGATCACGCGATATTCATCTCCAACGGTTCATTTTCAACGAGCGCAGCGGGACCAATACGATTTGAATTCGGGTTCTTTCTTTCCCACGGAACCTCGGCCAGGCAACCGCTGCCGGGCACTAGTAGAAAAACGGAAGGAATCGGAGAAAATCAAGTCCCAGGACGTAAACCATCAGTCCCAGAATAAAAATTAATCCTGCGACTGTGAGACGAAATTGGAGTTGTTCATCAACGGGTTTGCCGCGCAGGCCTTCGGCAACTAGAAAGACGAGGTGGCCTCCGTCGAGCACGGGAATCGGTAAAAAGTTGATGACCGCCAAGTTGGCGCTTAACATTGTCAGGAACAATAACAGCCGACCGGTTCCCATGGAAGCTTCGCTGGTTGCGACTGCTACGATCGTGACCGGTCCTCCTAGATTATTAGGCGAAATTTCGCCGGTCATGAGCTTCTTGAGAAACCCGAGCACCATGAATAAATCTTTCGAGGTCTGTTGCAATGCCAGTTGGCAGACTGTGCCCCAGTTTGTTATCTGCAACGGTTCAACAAAATCTTCGAAGACAAGACCCCTGGCAGCTAAAAACCATTCCGTAGATTCGATTGGTTGGAGGGTGACCGAGTTTCTCTTCCTGTCCCGCAGGTAGGACACCTTTACCTGTGTATCCGGAAGGGTTCCCTGCATCAGAGAAAAGAAATGGGGCCAGTTGCCGGTGTAAACGTAGAATCCATTTTCGTCTTTTGAACTAATGACCAAGGGGTTTAATGTCCCGATATTCTTCATTTCTTTCCGTTCTCCCCCTGGAACCGGGATGAACTCCACCTGTTCGATCTGGTCCCCCGCTTTCAGGCCCTTCTCCTGTGCGCTGGAATTCGGGATCACTGCCCGGACAACGTTGGTGGTTTGAAAAACAACCCCCAAGGATTCAATGGGAACGGATCCACCGGGAACGGTTCCAATACTGAAGAGCCGCGCGGATTGTGGGGTCACCGTCAACGTTTGCAGATCGTTACCCCGCTGGACGTCAATTTCAACAGTGGTACCTGCTAGACGGCGAATTCGCTCGTTCAACGTCATAGGGTCACCGACAGGAAGGCCTGCCACGTTGACAATCTGGTCGCCACGTTCGAACCCGGCTTTGTGGGCAGGGCTGTCACGATACATTTCGGTAATCGGTCCCATGCCGACGATCAGACCCAATCGACGTATGGAACGCTGGGGGATTTTGACATCGATGGTTTCTTGCGTGGAACCGTTTTTGTCGACGGCTGGACGTGTTACAGAAAGGGTCAACACTTCACTAGCCAGATTGGCCAGTTGTTCTTTGAAATCCTTCTGTAGGGAAACGGAATAACCATTCACGGACGTTACAATATCACCGGGTTGCAGCAGCGTTTTATCTTCTTGCCGCGATTGTTTTTCCTCTTCAGACAGTTCCCCGCCTATCTCGGCGATTGCCTTGACCTGAAGTGAATGTTCTGCATAAACCCCAATCAATGCGATGCGGTGTTTTTCACTAAAATCTCTGGTCGGCTTCAATGTGTACCAAGACTCCTCTTCTCCCCTGCGCACTAAGAACTCGAGTTCGGAGTCCTCATCCGACAACATCACCGAGCCCTGCAAATCACGCTTAAATCTCAGGTGTTCATTCGGTTCGCCCTCTCTCCCGATTTGAATAATGCGATCTCCGGGCTGTAGTCCGGCTACCCAGGCGGGACTTCCTGGAAAAGTTCCGCCGATGATGCAGGGGGAGTACTCGAAGCCGGATCGAAAGGCGATGGCAGCGAAGATCACCGCAAAAATCAGGTTCATGATCACGCCGGCGGATATAATCGCGATGCGTTGCGGCACGGATTTGGCCGGATAGCTACGAGGATCCAGTTCGATCGGTTCTTCGTCTATGTCATCATCGGGCAGCGAAGTGTCTTGGCTGGGATCCCTGTTTTCCTGATTGGTCAGCGTGATGCGTTCCGCTTCTTCTTTGTACTTGGCTGGATTGTCGTCTTGGCCAAGCATCTTGACGTAGCCACCTAAGGGAATGATTCCGATACCGTATTCGGTTTCTCCCCGTTGAATTTTGAATAGTGCGTTAGGTAGCGACCAGGGGCCAATTTTAATTTGTGGATCGAACCCCACGTAAAATTTTTCGCACTTCACGCCGCACATTTTGGCAACCATAAAATGGCCCAACTCGTGCACAAAGATCACCATCCCCAAGCCGACACAGACTTGAAGGAAGTACAGAATCACATCCCAATTCATTGAGAATCCGAAAACTAAGCATTGACCCACTTCGCTATCTCCTGGCGCGCCCAGGTATCCAGAGCGATCAATCGCTCGAGACTGGGATGCGTTTCAAAGTTGTGATGTTGTAAAACAGCCCGGCAAGCCGGAACAATGTTGGTGAACGCCAGCCGACCGTCCAGAAAATGTGCCACCGCTGCTTCGTTGGCGGCATTCAGAACGGCTCCCGTCGTCCCACCCGCTTGGGCCACTTCCAATCCTAAAGCCAGGGCAGGAAATCGGTCTTCGTCGGGCGGTTCAAATGTAAGTTGATGGGATTGAGTCCAATCGATGGTGTCCGCGGGTCCTTCCCAGCGTTCCGGGTAGGATAAAGCATACTGGATGGGAAGTCGCATATCAGGTGGACTGAGTTGAGCGATGACTGAACCATCCACATACTCTACCATCGAATGTACCACCGATTGGGGATGGATGACGACGTCGATTTGATCCTTTCTCAGTTGAAACAGCCAGCGGGCCTCAATGATTTCCAGAGCCTTGTTCATCATTGTGGCCGAGTCGACTGTGATCTTCTTTCCCATTTTCCAGGTGGGGTGCTTGAGTGCCTGATCAACCGTTACGTGTTGGAGTTGCTCGGGCGTGTATTCCCGAAAGGGTCCGCCACTGGCAGTAAGTATGACTCGTCGTACGTCCTGTGTCCTGCCTGCTTGTAGAGCTTGAAAGACTGCGCTGTGTTCGCTGTCAACGGGAAGCAGTTGGGCACCACTTTTTCGCGCGACCTCGATCGCTAGCGGGCCAGCCATCACCATCGTTTCTTTGTTGGCCAGGGCAACTCTCTTGCCGGCTTCCAGAGCGGCCCAAGTGCTCAACAATCCTGCACTGCCGACAATCGCAGCCACGACCACATCGATTTCGTCCAGCGCTGCTACCCGTGATAGGTCTTCCGCACCACTGAACAACTCAGTACCTGCTGGGAGTTGGCTGACATCCAGCTCCCCAGCCCGCTGTTGGTCGGCGACGACGATGTATTGTGGAGAAAACTGAAGGGCCTGCTCAACAATTTGTTGGCAGCTTGTATTGGTGGAGAGCGCCAGGACCCGAAATCGTCCCCCGGATTCAGCAATGACTGACAGTGTATTTTGACCGATGCTGCCGGTTGATCCGAGAACGGCAACGTTAGTAGGTCGATCGTTCATCGAAGACCCAGCGCGAATCCGATTTCGATGGGAAGTTTGTGGGGTGTTTAGAGATTTTCCAGGTGAACGACCGAACGGGTTGTCCGCAAATACCTTTTCTCAGAGAAATACCGGAATTGACGCGCAGCAAGATTCTAAGACCCGTCTGATTGGAATACAAGACGGAATGTGTCTTTCCTTGCCGAGGGATGCTGCTGCAACGAAATGCAAGCCGTGTATAATAAAAGGCGAAATCTCCATCTCAAGGATCAAACTTCATGGATCAAGATAACGATTCTGGGCGTCGGAAGCAGGATAATCATGGGCCGGGGGCAGGCGGTTTTGTCTGGTATCTGGTTTCCATCATGGTGGTCTCTCTTTTCGTGGCTCTCTTTCTTTTCAAGAATACCGGTTACGAAGTTAATTTTTACGACTTCGAAAAGCTGATCGAAAGTTGCCGGCTGGATGAAGATGGAAAACGTGCTAACCCAGGAAATGACTTTCACATGGTCATCGAGGGTAAGCCGCCCAAAGCCAGCAAAATCCACTACTCGGATCTTCAGGAAGTCCAAATAGACAACAATCGCATTGAAGCCACTGTGACGCGAGAGGTTGTGGAAAAAGCTGGCCAACCGGTCGACAAAAACGACGAGAAAAACAGCCCTCAAGAGGACATGAAGATCTATGTCAACAAAAGCAATAAGGAGACCAGCGAAGAAGAGATCATCAAGGTTTTGAAAGAAAATAACATTCCTTACGCCTTTGCCCCGGGCCCTAATGTTTTCACCAATCTAGGACCCATGTTCCTGCTGTTTGCGCTCTTGTTGCTATTTTTCTTTATCATGGTGCGGAGGCTGGGAGGAGCTGGGTCGCCGATGGCCTTCGGCCGCAGTCGCGGACGTATGTACGCACAAGAGGACCTGGGGGTCACCTTCGATGCTGTGGCTGGTATCGAGGAAGCTGTCGAAGAGGTGAGGGAAGTCGTGGATTTCCTGCAATCGCCGGAAAAATACCAGCGACTTGGCGGCCGAATCCCCCGGGGCGTGCTCCTGGTGGGTCCACCGGGCACCGGCAAGACTCTGCTGGCCAAAGCCATCGCTGGTGAGGCGGGTGTACCATTTTTCAGTCTGTCGGGTTCGGACTTTGTCGAAATGTTTGTGGGTGTGGGAGCAGCCCGTGTGCGTGACATGTTTCGTCAAGCGGAAGCAAAAGCACCGTGCATTATCTTTATCGACGAACTCGACGCACTCGGAAAAACACGTGGCACGAGTGTGGTGGGAGGCCACGACGAACGTGAACAGACTTTGAATGCTTTACTGGTAGAGATGGATGGATTCGCTTCCAACAGCGGCGTGATCGTGATGGCCGCCACCAATCGCCCAGAGATGCTCGACCCGGCTCTCATGAGGCCCGGTCGATTCGATCGTAACGTACTCGTCGATCGGCCTGATGTGAAGGGGCGCGAGGAAATCCTCAAAGTTCACGTCAAGAACGTGAAGCTGGACCCGTCCGTCGACTTGAAACAAGTTGCTTCAATCTGTTCGGGGTTTGCAGGTGCTGACCTGGAAAATCTTGTCAACGAAGCTGCCCTGCTGGCCGCGCGGAACGACAAGGCGGCTGTTAGTCTTGAAGAATTTAACGAAGCGGTGGAAAGAGTGACGACCGGACTTGAAAAAAAGCAACGCATCATGAATGAAGACGAAAAGCAACGCATTGCCTACCACGAAAGTGGCCACGCCTTGGTTGCTTATAGCCTGCCCAATACCGACCCGGTGCACAAAGTGTCGATCGTACCACGTGGAATGGCGGCTTTGGGTTATACCATACAGCGTCCCGAAGGAGATCGTTATCTTTTGACGCAATCGGAGTTGGAAAGTCGTATTCAGGTTTTACTTGCCGGTACCATTGCCGAGGAGATCATCTTTGAAGACATTTCCACTGGAGCCCAGAACGACTTGGAACGGTGTACCGAGATTGCACGCAGCATGGTCATGCAGTACGGGATGAGCCAATTGGGAAGGATTAACTACCGCGAATCACCATCGAGCCCATTTTTTCCGGGTGTCAGCGAGGAACGGCTTCACGTCCACAGCGAACACACGGCACGAGAAATCGATGAAGAAGTGCAAAGCATCATCAATTCCTCAATCGATCTTGTGAAACAGATTCTGAATTCGCGCCGCGCGGCACTCAAATCGCTCGCTCTGGAACTCATGGAATACGAATCGATTGATGCAACAGCTCTAAAACGAATTATTGAGGAGAATTCGCACGGTCCACTGATTGTCCCCGGCACGACGGATGCCGTGAAGCGACCTGCCTCCGAAGATACGCCAGATGTCGCGGGCAAGGGAAAAAACGAGCGGGAAGCGCTGTAACAGGAAAGACAGTTACGACAGGTTTGCCCCTTCTGTCGTGAAAGGCGAGAATCTCCAACTGCCGGGTGATTGCTTCTACGATTCGCTACACGCGGGTCTTGCACCGGGTGAAGATTCTCTCGTGTAAGACGGGCTCATCGTCAGGCACCAATCCCGAGGGATGTGTGAACTGAGCGTGTAAAGTGGGAGTTGTTCTGGAGATGCGGCAGGTCTCAAATTTCGCATTCGGGACGGCCACAGCCCCCCATGCCGCAGGGTCTACCCGCCAGTGGCAGTTCGCTTGACGAACTGGAAGGGGTTCCGGTGTGAGCGACCGGGACGCTGAACAATTTTTCCAGTTGGGGGTTTTGGCAATCAGGGCATGTTGGAGTTTCTCGATTGCGAATTAAGAGCTCAAAGGAAGTATTACATTCCTGACAGCTGTACTCGAAGAGCGGCATGCGTATTCTCCCGGGTAGTCTGTTGACCGGAGCCTGTAACTTTTTTTATTCTATGACCTGTTGCCTGCGATTTCTGAATCTCACTTTCACGTCCACCTTCTTCCAATTCATTGTACTGAGTTCCCACTGCCCGGCAAAGTCCGCACGGAGGTGCCAAACTTTTTGGCTCGGGTGTTCTGCTTTCGTTTCAAATGTTTTACGGGCTGACTCGACATGAATCCAACGTCACCGACTCTTAACCGCGCGGCGTCCCGAGACATCGACCGACGTGCGATTAGCGACTACGGGATGACGGGTTTGGTGCTCATGGAGAATGCGGGTCGAGGTGTTGTAGACAAACTTGAAGAACTTGGTGTCGACGGACCGGTAGTGATTGCCTGTGGCAAGGGAAACAATGCAGGTGATGGATTCGTGATGGCCAGGCACTTGGACCTGCGGGGGTACTCAGTGTGCGTGCTGTTGTGCTGCGATCCGCAATCGCTGGTCGGTGATGCGCGGGCCAATTATCAAATTCTAACCAAGTCCGGAGCGGATTTCGAATGTTTTTTTCAATCCTCACAACGGGAGCGCGTTGACGAACGATTAAAAAACGCAGCATGGCTGGTTGACGCCCTGCTGGGTACCGGGTCTTGGGGTGCCCCCCGTGCGCCGTTGGACGAGGTGATTGAAATCATGAATCAGGCTGAGGCTCGCAAGTTAGCCGTCGATGTTCCCAGCGGACTCGACTGTGAAACCGGAAGAGCATCGCGACCGACATTTCGTACTGATCACACGTGCACGTTTGTAGCCGCCAAGTCAGGATTCTACTTGGAACAAGGGCCTGAAATGACCGGGGCGGTCCATGTCTTGGATATTGGTGTGCCGCGACGACTGGTGGAAGAAGTTTTGGCCAGGACGGCCGAGCAGTAACCTCCCGGGATTCATTGGTTTCTACAGCGGATGATTTCCGAACCGTTACGTCAGCTGCAAATCGGCGATGTTAGGCGTCTTGGATTTCCCGTACCACGACATGATTGCTACTCACCTGCAGCACCTTCACTCGCTTTCCTTCTTCAATGAAAGTGCCTTCACTTACCACATCGTAATAGTTGTCACTGAACCACATCACGCCTGCAGGACGGAGCGGGGACCCACTGACTCCCACGTCTCCAGGATTTAGTGGTTTCTTGTTCAGTGGACTCGACCTGTCCTCGGTCAGCAGAGAAACGGGCTTCTCTTCCAGGATCGAATCTGCAGTCAAGGGAGGTTGCAAGACGAGTCTACTGATCACCGGGATTTCACCAAAATACCAACTGGCCGCGACGCTTCCTGTGATGACCGCAGTACCCGATCCCAGGACGACCAGTAGGGTTTGCAGCAGCGTGTTGAGTTGGGTGTCTGTCTCGGGAATCACAAAGGACTGACACGCCAGAATCAAACTCAGGAAAACAAGCAGACCTCCTCCCAGCCCTGCCAGTCCGAAACCCGGAAAGACGAACACCTCGACCATTACAAATCCTACGCCCGTCGCAAAAAGAATTACCTCCAGCCAACCTGCTGTACCGCCTAGAAAATGGCTCCAAAAGAAAACCGCAAAACAGAGGGCCGCCACTAATCCACCCGCTCCGACACCGGGCATCCAGAATTCGATGATCAGCGCGAGCAGTCCCACGATCAGTAACAGACCCGTGAGCAAAGGATTGTTCAGTAAGGCGACAGTTGAATCTACGAATTGCCAGCGAAATTCAAAAATCCCACCAGTTGTCGGAAAACGCTTTTTAAATTCCATGTCATCCCTCACAACTGCGTCTGCCAAACCCAGCTCGACAGCTCGCAAGCCGTTAACTTCCAGGAATTTACCTTCTCTTGTTTCCAGGACCGGATTCAATTTTTCCCAGCGGTCGGGTTCTGACGATGCCTGTAATTCCTCTTCCGACTTAAAATCAACTTTGTCGGTAATAAGGTTGTGGACACGGAAAACTACCAGTTTGTTATCACACATCGCCTCCGCCAGGGCCGGAGCACGTCCGCCGGCTTCAGCCAAGTCACGCAGGCGTCGGGCGAGGTCGGATTGCACTTTTTCTGGAGCATGTCGAAAACCGAAATCAAGAAAGTCCATCACAATCGGTCCGGCGTCTCCCATCACCGCATCAGGATGCATGACGATTTCGTCACATCCCAGGGCGGTGATTGCAGCACCGCTGATTGCTTGTCGAGGAATGTAGGCTACGGTGTGGGCCCAATTCAGATTTCGAAGATAGCGGGCCATGTTGAGACTCGCCTCGAGTTCTCCTCCCATGCTGTCAATGCGTAGAACCAACAAGTCAGATTCTTGGTCACGAGCCTGTTCAATTTTTCGGTAAAGATATTGTTCGAGTCCCGCGGTGATCATTCCCTCGAATGCAATGATGGCTGTCGTACGGTAGGATTTCTTGTCGTCCTGGGCGTGCGCAAGCGGAAACGGGTAAAAATTAATAGTGCAGACCGCCAGCCAGAAAAAGAGGCCGAATTTGGCTGGAGGATGAAGTTTGCGTGGGTCCACGAGAGCCCGTTTCAAAGATGAGATTCAAAGTGCGGCAACTGAGTAATCCGGTTTCCAGTGAAAAGTACCCAGAACCGTTTTGACAACAGGTCACCGAGGTAATGAAACAACGGTTTACCCAGGCCTTCGTTCGATTTATCTTTTCCTTGACGACCTTATTTTTCGACCATTGGATTGGTCAGTCTTACATCATCCAACTCCTGTTTCATCCGGGAAGCTGTGACACATGTTGAAGATCCTGCCATCGGCGGTCATGGAAAATCGCTTTCCCTCTACATCATGGTCGTCCGGGTCGCGTGGAATCAAGTGAGGATGACCGGGGCGGTGGAAGAGACAAGTTCTGACGTGGCAGTAGGAAAAGATCCCACTCATTTAATTTTCAGGCCCAGCCGCTTGTATTTGCCGTTGAACCAGAGCTCCAAATCATTTTTGTAGAATTTGGAGAAACGACTCTCACTGGGACCACCAGGCAGATTCGTCCAGGCTTCGTCTTTTCCCATGTCGGTCACGAAATGATAAGAAGGTGCAAACGTTGATTCGCGAGTTGCTGTTTGCATCACGTGCCCTTGAAAGGGGGTTGCATGACAACCGGGCATCGATTGACGGGTACTGTGGTAACCCAGGAGACGCCCTACTTGGTGCGTTCCAAAAAATCGGTTGGTGAAGTGGAAGCAATTGACCTGGGACCAGGGTTCGTCTTTTTCGTCCTGCAGTCGTGCAGCAGCTCGGCGTATTAGTTCACGTTTGTCGCGTGTGGCCCACCAACTGGACTGTTCACGTTGTAGAACGGAATCGGCGCAGGTAAGAATCATCGACGAAAATCCAGCGCGGGTACAAAGATAAAGCATGCGTCGCCAACCAATGCCTTTGGCGTGACCGAAGACTTCCATCAGTACATTACGATAAAATCTTTGGAAGAGGGTGGCCTCTCGGCTCTCAGGCGCATAACTACAGTCCCACCGGCTTAATCTGTCTTTCAGTTCACCATCGTCCAAATGCGGGAGAAAAACAGCCAGCATGTCGCGCGCCTGTACGCTCACGAAGTCGTATTGCAATTTCTGCATGTCTTCAAGTGTGACGGAAGTTAATTCGCAAAGTCGTTCCACGATCCGGCGCCTGCGATAATCGGGAACCGGATGCGTCACCAACAGCGGACCTCGCGGTCGATTAACCGACTCGTTCGCTGTTGCCACAAACCCTTCTGGCGGGTCGTAGACACGTGGTAGAGCCTCCTTGGGAACGATTCCCTGCCAGTGATTTTTGGTGTCCCAGGCTGGAACCGGCACCATTCCCGAATGACCGTCTCGGCGACTGGGAAACGTTCCGCAGCCCTGCAGACCGATGTGTCCCTCCCCGTCTGAAAAAACCCAGCATAGGGTGGGCTGGGGACAGTCTCTCGCTATGTCCATGGCTTCCAGGGTGGAATTCGCCTGCACCATTTCCAGCCACGTTGTCATTCCCTGCGCAGCACCGTTTTTCTGACCCGTCCAGGCCACCAGTAACTGATAGTTGGGACTCTGTGGCACGGGTTCTTGATTCAGGACTCCCAGGTCATTGAAATAAACCTGGAGCGTTTGAGAGTTATTTCCTTTGCGTTCAATCACTTCTGCACGGACTTGGAAATCGTGCCAACGACGTCCGCGACGGTACTGCCAGCCGGTTGTTCCACCCGGGCGGCAATCTTCGATGAAGTAATCAATCGTATCTCCCTTCATGTACGTTACACCCCAGGCGAGTTGCCGAGTGCGAGCTGCGACAAAAAGGGGACAACCGGGCAAAGTGGCACCCATTAAGTAGTCACCATGGTTTTCGCCCCAACGAAGAACCACTTCGTACCAGATGGCCGGTAGTCGGTTGACTTCAAGGTGTGGATCGGACGCCAACATGGCAGTTCCCGTGGCACTGCGTTGGGGTCGGACGGCCCACGCGTTGCTTCCAGCCAGTCGGGGAAGGTCGGTGATTAATTCCAAAGCCTCATCCGAGAGCTGGCTGGATAGTTTGACCTGTCGCAAGAGTTCAAAGTCGATGCCGTCCAACCGTGGTTCCAGGAGTTCCCGCAGCGCTTCATCGTTTGCTCCCGCTTGTATCAGTTCCAGCAACACCCTTTCATTTTGCATTTGACTGACCGCCAGTCCGCCGAAGCTGATCAGTTTTCCCACCAGCAAAACGGCTTCCTGATTCCAGGTTCTAGGATGAAACCCGGTGGCCCACATCGGCAAGGATCGCCCCGAGGCCCGAATACCATCGTTGACTCCCTCGCAATACGACGTGATCTGTTTGAAAATCGGATCTTTGAGACTTTGCACTTCCTGATCCAAATGTTGGTGCAGACCAATTCGGCGGAAAAAGCGATCGGTTTCTAACAGTTCGGGTTGGTCCACAATCCGTTCAGCTCCTTGTCCCGCAGCGACAACGCGTGAGAACAGTAGCTGTGTGCCACGATCGAGGGCATGCATGTAGCCCAAGCCGTAGAGAACGTCGAGCCAAGTTGCACCATCGATGTGCGGAATCCCGCTCTTGTCCCGATTGACAGTGATACGGCGTTGCCTGTTCTTGATGCGAATTTTAGTCATTGATTTTGCACACAAATCTCATTGATCGTATTTTGCTGCGATTCTTCTGTTGGTGATGCCGGCGTTTCCAGCAAAAACACGTTGGATTACGGTAGAAGGTAGTCTCTCCGTAGATCACGTTGTGTCTCAAAGGATCAACGTTGAGTCCGAGAGTAGGAATCCCGTTGATCGCTCAGTGTCAGGTCTTTTTGGCTTTGTTGGCCGACCTTGGCCGGCTCTTGCTGCTTTGCCGACGTCGGAACATTAGATGAGGGACTTTTTGTGGAAAACTGAAAGGAGTCGACCAGCAACTGGTCCGCTTGAGAAAATTGTTCCTGCAATTCCGACTCCAAAGTGATGGTGTAGACAACCCGCCGACCATCTTGGTGGGCCAGATGATAGTAGGTCCATTGGATCGGAAGTTTCTCCACCAATCCAGTCGCGACGACGTGAATCAGGTCCATCCCCGATTCCGTGGGATGCTGTTTTGCGACGATGAAACTGCCGAAGTGGTCGCCCAGTGCCTGGCGAATATTTTGTTGAAAATCTTCGAGCTGAACCTGAGTTCCAGCCGGTAGATCAGGCAAGCGTGTGATATTGCATTGGGCCAGGAATTTGTCGCCATCTACCATGCGGAAAACGGTTGTTTTGTCCTGATCATAGGTGACATGCCAGCGAAGGTCTTGAAGCAATGTGAACTTGCCAGCTTTCGATCGAAACGCCAGCACATGAGCCTGACTACGATCCGTCAGGTCCAGTCGGTCCAGATGGCGATCGGCAAGTGGTTGGGATGATGTTACGGGGGCAGCACGCAACTGGAGCCTGGCCACGATGTCCAACCCGGGTCTGGCGTGACTGGCCTTTCGCACCTCCTTCAGATCCATCACCATGCTGCTGATGTGCTGCATTTTCAGGTTGTATCGGCATTTGACAATTAACTCGATTTCGGTTGTTGTCCCTTCCAGAGCACCCGCAAGGTTTCCGGCTAGTTGAAGCGTGGCGTAGTTTCCGCTCGTGGAAGTCCACTGCCCCTGAACTTTGCTGTGTCCCAAGGACTTTAATGCCAACCAAGCGGTAAGTGCCTCGTCGTCTACTTGCCAGACCTCTCCCTCGCAGATTGGTTTCTGCGGTAACAAACCTGACATAGCGGTGGTATTACCGGGTACTCGGATGAGATCCAACTGGTCTCGCTCGAGGGGACCCGATGGCGAGTAAAATGCTGCTTGTTCGCTCAAGTCTTGTACAATGACTCGTCGGTTGGTTGGTAAAACCACGTCATTTTGTTTTTGACCGACTTTCACGCCGGCTTCCGCCGTGTAGTAGTACCGCACTGTCTTGTCGGCCCAATCGCGAGCGGATGAGCACCGCAGGACTCGCTCGTCGTAATAGAGTTTTGCCTTGACCCGCAGGGGCGTATCGAGGATCTGACCCTGTTCAGACTTCTCCGATTTTTGCCCAGTGTCGGAACGGGCCTTCAAGGTTCCTTCCACGTGCAGCAACACTTTGGTGCGTACGAGTGTTCCCCGCCCCCTTTTCACCTGAAACTGATAAACCGGGTCACCATCTCCTTGGTGCTGCAACTCTGCCGCTTGCCCGTTCAGGCATAGCAAAGCGAGAATAGTAGTGAAGATCCGGGGCCAGAAATCGAAACGCATTTTGTCGTCTCACCAGTGGAATGGAAAACGCAAAAAGGAATGTTCATAATCGGTAGATCGTCCTTTCCTTCCGGTGGAATCCAACCGTTTAAGACGCATTTGCCTGGCGGATAATTTAGGAAAAATGAGAAATTAGAGTTGTGTAAATTACTTACAGAAGGAGCCTGCGGAATGGGGTCGATGAAAATAACGCAACTCATTTTATATCAAGTGGTTGTGGAAAATATCGATGTCCGTATGGGGCTTTGAAAGGAGCGCCCGTGCCGGAGCGGGGCCAGAATCACGAACTTTGGAGCGACCCAAGACGAACTGGGTGCGTAGAAGGGGTAGGATGATTATTACCGTTTTCCCAGGTGTCGCAGCTTGAAGCCCTCATCGGGCAGGGGCAAGCGATGATGCTGGCGAAAACACAAATTGGCTGGAAACCTTCCGGGTGGCGTCCCGGTTGTGGAACAGTGTGACGCTGATTGGGTGTTTTTGGTCTCAGGAATGTCGTTCCGGGATGGAACAGCAGTCAATGTGAAACGAATTCTGGCAGAAGCATGAAAGTCGCAGGGAACACGGCCAGAAATCAAGAATAGAAGAGGACTCCGATGCACACTGATTATCTAGTTCCCGTGCTTCGTCAATTGCGAGACCAGCAGATCCGTTTTGCCCCTCGCAACAAGAAAGTGGAGCAGATTTCTCGTGCCGAACGGCTGCTCGACGAATTGGAAACGAAACGCACGTATACCTACGAGTACCTCTGCTACCGAATCACGGACTATCGTCCTGATTCGCCGACTCCTATCCGCATTTCCGGCACCGATGCTTGCCATGATTTGCGGTTGTTTGTGGAAGATGTCTCAGACGCGGCCCAGCTGCGAGCCGAATCTGCGGGTGAACCGGTCTTGACCGTCGACGAACTCAGCCGCTTCTTCAACGTGTCGACGAAGACGGTTGCGCGGTGGCGCCAGCATGGATTGATCAGTCGCCGATTCCTCTTTGACGGTCGCAAGCGGATCGGATTTTTGCAAAGTAGCATCGATCGTTTTGTGCACAAAAACCAAGATCGAGTGAAACGCGGAGAGCGTTTCAGTCAGCTCACCGATTTCGAGCGTAGGCAGATCATCGATCGCGCACGCCGTCTGGCCCGGGCAGGTGGTTGCCCCTCGGAAGTCAGTCGACGCATCGCCAAACACATGAACCGGAGTGTGGAAACGATTCGCTATACGCTCAAGCAGTTTGACCGTGAGTACCCGAATTTCGCGGTATTTCCCAATCATGTTGGTCCGCTTACCGATGCGGCGAAGCTCAAGATTTATCAGCAGTATCGTCGAGGGACGCCAGTCGAAGTACTGGCAAAAAGCCATAGTCGGACCAATACCAGCATTTATCGGGTGATCAACGAAATGCGAGTTTGTCGCATTTTTGAGTTACCGATGGATTACATGTACAATCCGTGCTTTGCTATCCCTAACATGGAAAAACAGATCCTGGCCCCTTTGCCAGAACCTGAAAAAACAGTGCGCAAATTACGTTCTCCGGCAGGTTTGCCACCTTATCTTACATCTCTTTACGAAGTCCCCTTGTTATCACGGGAGCAAGAACAGCACCTTTTTCGCCGCTTTAATTACTTGAAGTATGCCGCCAATCGTTGGCGTGAACAGTTGGATTCCAGTCGTCCCAAGAGCAGCCTGATGGACAAAATCGAACAACTCTACGATCAGGCAGTCGACACCAAGAACCAAATCATTCAGAGCAATCTCCGTTTAGTGGTATCGATCGCGAAACGGCATGTCAGTACCACGGAAGAATTCTTTGAATTGGTGAGCGACGGAAACATGTCGTTGATACGGGCGGCAGAAAAGTTTGACTACTCGCGCGGCAATAAATTCAGTACCTATGCCAGTTGGGCGATCATGAAGAACTTTGCGAGAACCATTCCGGACGCTTTCAAACACCGCGATCGATTCCGTACAAGCCACGACGAAATGTTCGCTACCACGGAAGAGAACCGAGGCGACAAATACGAACAGGAAAGTGCGCAACAGCATCGCGAAGCCCAGGTCGATCGCATCCTATCCAGGCTTGACGAGCGTGAGCAAAAGATTATCATTAATCGATTCGGGCTGGACTACAGCCAGGAGCCACAAACGCTGAAGGAAGTTGGTGCAAAGATGGGGGTGACGAAGGAACGAATCCGCCAGATCGAGTCTCGGGCGCTGAATAAGTTGCGCGTTGTGGTGCAGGAGGAAAAAATAGAGGCTCCGGAACAGTAAGGCTAAACGCTGGAAGGCTTTACGCGTTTAGCGACTGCCGAATGATAGGCGACGGTTGCCGGTCAACAGCCACATTGGGTGTTTAAGTAATTGGTGTAAAAAGAGTTAGTATTCTGGCCCCCCAAGACAGGGGATCTCGACTTCGAGGAGGTTTGCCAAGCCAATCGGAACAGGTCTCACCACGATCTAAGGTGGAGGCTGCGCTGCGACCTTTCAATTCGGCTGAAAGCCCCGTTTTACCGGGTACTCCAAGCTGGATCCCTCTTGCGAAAGGTCTTGTCTTTGTTATATTTACTGGTTTTGATATAGCGAGGAAGATAGGCTAGCGTAGCTCAATTGGCAGAGCAGCTGATTTGTAATCAGCAGGTTGTGGGTTCAAGTCCCTCCGCTAGCTCCAGTCCAGTGTGCATAGCGAAGGAATGGGGGTCGTTCAAAGTAAATTGTAGGGAGTCATTTAGACCGGAAGTACACGGCTTGGCGGTGACGGGAAACGGCGTCAGTTGTGTATTTAGAAAGTCATAGAGTATTTAGAAAGTCATAGAGTATTTAGAAAGTCATAGAGTATTTAGAAAGTCATAGAGCAGTTAGAAAGTCATAGAGTATTTAGAAAGTCATAGAGCAGTTAGAAAGTCATAGAGTATTTAGAAAGTCATAGAGTATTTTTCCTTGTGTTTTTGGGTTTGAGCGAAGGTGGGTGTAAATAGTTACGAGGCCGATTGGGAGAAACCTGGTAGAAACAAGTTGCGGAGTTAGCACAGGGTCCCGAGAAAGGGGGGTTTCCCGAGCGGTCAAAGGGGTCAGACTGTAAATCTGATGGCAATGCCTTCGCAGGTTCGAATCCTGCACCCCCCACTACCACGAGTGGGCAAAAAGGGGTGAGTTGTTACCCGCGACAAGTGGTAGTTCATTGCCTGCAATAGCCACTTGAACTTGTTAGTTATTGCGGGTGTAGCTCAGTGGTAGAGCCACAGCCTTCCAAGCTGAAGACGAGGGTTCGATTCCCTTCACCCGCTGTTATTGATTGTTAGATCCATCGCAGCTGGGGGAGATTTTGGATCACCAGACCGGTTGGTCCGAGAGGCATGAGATGAGTTCAATTTTGCTGCGGAGTTGCAATGTGAGTATTACCTTCGACTTGACTTCCGACTCGTGCGAGTTCAGCAGTTTTTACGGCGTGTGCTGCTGTAGCTCAGTTGGTAGAGCGCGTCCTTGGTAAGGACGAGGTCATGGGTTCGAGTCCCATCAGCAGCTCTTGGTTGCGTGCTAAATAATTGGTTGGTTCTATTGAAACCTTTTTTGTTCCAGTACCTGTATAGAAAGAGAGTAGGTAAAAGAGATGGCCAAGGACGTTTTTGAACGGACAAAACCGCATGTCAACGTAGGTACGATTGGCCACATTGACCACGGCAAAACGACACTAACCGGTGCAATTCTATCGGTTCAGGCCGCGAAGGGCTTGGCCAAGGCCAAGTCGTATGCTGACATCGCCAAGGGTGGTACGGTGCGGGATGAGACGAAAACGGTCACGATTGCCGTGGCTCATGTTGAATATGAATCGAACAACCGGCACTACGCCCACATTGATTGTCCCGGCCATGCTGACTTCATTAAGAATATGATCACCGGTGCCGCCCAGATGGATGGCGCCATTTTGGTGGTTTCGGCTGCCGATGGACCGATGCCTCAGACGCGAGAGCACATTCTCCTGGCACGGCAAGTGGGTGTACCGGCCATTGTAGTGTTCCTCAACAAGATTGATTTGGTCGACGACGAGGAGCTCTTGGAACTGGTTGAACTGGAGATTCGCGAGTTGCTCGACAAGTATGACTTTCCCGGTGACGATATTCCGTTGATCAAAGGCTCGAGTTTGCCAGCCTACCAGAAACCCGACGACGAGGATGCCTCGAAGTGTATTACCGAGTTACTGGAGGCTCTTGACGACTACATTCCAGAGCCGCCACGGGAGGTCGACAAACCGTTCCTGATGGCGATTGAAGATGTTTTCTCGATCGAGGGCCGTGGCACGGTTGCAACCGGTCGTATTGAGAGAGGCATGATTAAGATCGGCGAGGAAGTCGAGATTGTGGGGCTGGAGACCAAGCCTGAAAAGACCACCTGTACGGGTGTAGAGATGTTCAACAAGACTATGGACCAGGGGCAGGCCGGAGACAACGTGGGTGTCTTGTTGCGAGGCATAAAGCGAGATGAACTCGAACGAGGTCAGGTGCTGGCAAAACCTGGCTCAATCGAGCCTCACACCAAGTTTGAGGCAGAGGTTTACTGTCTATCCAAGGATGAAGGCGGGCGGCACACTCCATTTTTTAGTGGCTACCGTCCGCAGTTTTATTTCCGCACCACGGATGTTACCGGGACAGCTAATTTGGTAGATGAAGAAATGTGTATGCCGGGTGACAATGTGAGGGTGACAATCGAATTGCACAAGCCCATCGCGATGGACGATGGTGTGCGTTTTGCTATCCGAGAAGGTGGCAAGACTGTCGGTTCGGGCGTCGTGACTAAAATTGTGGAGTAATCACCGAGGAAATGAGTTGGGGTAACCACCGGCACGGTGCTGAGTGGATGCCCGCTCGGAGAAAGCTTAATTGAGGGGCGTAGCTCAATTGGCAGAGCGCTGGTCTCCAAAACCAGAGGTTGCGAGTTCGATTCCCGCCGCCCCTGCCAGTTTTGCCCCGTGCCGAGAATCGCTAATGGGCGGATTCTTTCGGTGCGGGGTTGCGAGTTTCGTGATAGGGGTGGCTTGTTCCTGCTTGGTCAGGAGCGTCGCCAGGGTGGATGAAGCGTGTGCGTCTGCCGCTTAACGTTGGTCCGGGTTGCAACCGATTGCAACTAGAGAAAAAGACAGCCGATGGCAAAAGAACAGACAATGTCCGGGTCGGTGTTCCAGGAGTTTTTCCGGCGGGGAGTCTACAAGCGCAATCAAGGCAGGGCCACGCGGCAGGTAACTTTCGGTGCACTTGCCTTGGGAGTTTCAGTTGGCGTTTGGAGATTAAAGGATACCTTGACGGCTCGGGTGGATGACCCGTTCATCGTTTTTGGTGTACCAGGCGTGCTGCTGCTGCTTGGTATATGGATTAGCTATCGCGCAGTGAACATCATGCGGTTTGCAGATTTTCTGATCGGGGTGGAAGCCGAAATGTATAAAGTCACCTGGCCGACTCGTGTTGAGTTGGTACGCAGTTCCATGGTGGTGATGGTGGTGATCTTTTTCCTGGCCACTGTGCTGGCAAGTTACGATTTGTTTTGGCGGGTCTTGTTAAGCTTTATCGGTGTCGTGAGTTGATTCCAGCATTCGCGACGATTGAGGAAGAATAGTAGATTTAGAAGAATAGTAGATTTAATAGTCACCGGACTTGTTGGAGTTTGGGCACGAATCAGCTAGGTGCCATTGGCAAGTGACGGAATAAAAACGATGCATCAACACTTGATGACCGGGGGGCCATCGTGATAGACGAGACGCAGGCTGCGAGTGACCGGTTGCCGGACGAACCTACGGGCAGTTCTCGTACAGGGGATGAGGATCTCATGCCCGTCGCCACTGATTCTCCGCCGAGCGTGTCGGTATCTGATGACGCGACCGTTGTCGACGATTCGGCGCAAGAAGGCGAAGCCGACGAGGACCTGGAGGCGCAGAGCGAAGATCTGGAGGAGGAAGAAGAAGTGGATATGGATGTCGAGCCCATTGAGCAGATCGTTGACTCAGTGGATGAAGACATCGAAATGGATTGGTACATACTGAAGGTCCAAAGCAATCGAGAGGAGTCGATTCGGGAGGGGCTTCAGCGTCGAGTCTCCGTGGCAGGATTTGATCGTTTCTTTGGCGAAATTATTGTTCCTACCGAAGATGTGGCCGAATTTAAAAACGGCAAGAAACGGATTGTCAAGCGAAAGCTGTATCCGGGTTACATTGTGGTGCATATGTCGATCAACGACGACACGTGGTTTCTCGTTCGGGAAACACCGGGTATTGGAGATTTCACAGGTTCGGCAGGACGTCCCAGTCCCATGTTACAGCATGAGGTTGAACGGGTTGTGCAGGCCAGCATGCCCGAAGAGGACGGGGGTGAACCGATGAAGACTGTCATTCCGTTCAACGTCGGTGACCGTGTTCGCATCAAGGAAGGGACCTTCGAGAACTTTGAGGGAGATGTAGACGATGTCGACGAAGCCAATGGGCGCATGACGGTGATGATCAACATTTTCGGTCGTTCGACTCCGGTGGAACTCGAACATTGGCAAACTGAAGCAGTCTAGGTGGAGACATAGCAAGTTTTAGTCGTTGATTCAGTGTCTAGACGAGGATTGCAGTATTCCGGTTTGACGAATGACGACGATCTGACTGCAAGTAAAACATAAGTAAGAAAAAAACATGGCGAAAAAATTAATGGGATCTGCGAAGTTTCAAGTTCCTGGTGGGCAAGCCACTCCGGCGCCACCAGTTGGTACTTCGCTGGGTAAGTTCGGTATTAATCTGGGCCAGTTTGTGCAGCAATTCAATGACCGGACCAAGGAGTTCAACGGTACTCCCATTCCGGTTGTGGTGAATGTGTATGCCGACCGTACTTTTGATTTTATTACCAAAAGTCCTCCTGCGGCGGCCCTTCTGAAGCAGGCAGCAGGCGTTGTCAAGGGTTCGGGAGTTCCGAATAAAGAAAAAGTCGGCAAGGTCACCATGGCTCAGATCGACGAGATCTGCAAAGCGAAGATGGCAGATTTAAATGCGTGTGATTTGGAAAGGGCTCGACTCCTGATCATGGGTACTGCTCGTAGTATGGGCATAGAAGTCGACGCGTAACGAACTGGTTGAGCTGTCACAGTAAAAGCAAAGCGATTTTTTATGGCTAAACATTCCAAGAGATTTCGAAAAGACCTCTCCAGCAGAATTAGCGACGAGCCCCAGGAATTAGAGAAGGGGGTGGAATTGCTAAAGAGTTTTGGTACGACGAAATTTGATCAATCGGTCGAAATTGCCATTCGGCTGGGAATCGACCCCAAGCAAGCCGACCAGATTGTTCGAGGGTCTCTTGTGCTTCCCAACGGGATTGGCAAGAGCCAGCGTGTGATCGTGTTTGCCAAAGGGGATTTGGCGGATGCAGCGCAGCAAGCGGGGGCGGATGAAGTAGGCCAGGAGGAGCTGGCGGCAAAGATCAAAGGAGGGTGGCTGGAGTTCGATGTTTGCATTGCCACGCCGGACATGATGGGACTCGTTGGCCCGTTGGGAAGAGTTCTCGGGCCTCGTGGTCTGATGCCCTCCCCTCGCGCTGGCACGGTGACACCCGAAGTCGCTAAAATTGTGCAGGAATATAAAGCGGGCAAAGTCGAATTTCGCAACGATTCCAGTGGAATCATCCATACACTTGTTGGAAAAATGAGTTTTGACAGCCAGCAACTGGTTGAAAACATCCAGGCGTTCATGGATCACATCGCGGGCATGAAGCCAGTAGCTGTTAAAGGGACTTATTTGAAGAGTGTATCGATCAGTGCCACGATGAGCCCCGGGATACGGATAGCTGCCTGATCAATGGTGTCGGGCTGAAAAACAGATTTTTAATGACCAGATATTTTTGCTAGTCATCCAGTTAGAAATACCAAACACCCACCAGTATCATGAGCAAATACGTCAAAGATTTAGTTTCAAAGCATTATGCACAGCGTTTAGAGGGGGTGGGCGATGCTTTGGTGGTCAATGTTATAGGA
>CAUZBP010000010.1:0-83860 GCA_963578105.1 Planctomycetota bacterium | reverse complement strand
TGAGTGACAGTGGTTGTCCGCTTAACAGTTCAAACGACATGCACGGCCTCTTTTCCTCGCGTTTGGTTGAGGTGCAAAGTCGGAAAGCGCGAACCTCGCCCCTTTGGTTTGAATCTTGCCAGTTGTATATTGGCAGAAGAACGTCAGTGGCAGAATTCGTCCCTGATTAAGAAAGGTTGGGAATAGCATGGTACGAGTCGGAATCATGGGGGCTACAGGGTATGCTGCCCTGGAATTGATGAAGATTCTGTTGCGTCACGATGAAGTTGAAATCACCTGCGTTACGAGTCGACAGGAAGGCAATCCCCGCGTGGATCACGTGCATCCCCAACTTGCGGGACGCCTTGATTTAAACTTGGAAAATGCCGAGCCGGCAAGTGTGGCGGCCAAGACAGATTGCGTGTTTAGCTGCCTACCGCACGGCGCATCGGCGTCCGTCGTGCGACTGTTGCTGGAAGCGGATCTTCGCGTGATTGATTTTGGTGCTGACTATCGCTTGAATGATATCCAAGTGTATGAAGAGTGGTACGGACAAAAGCACCCGGACCCGGACCGGGTGGGTCACGTGGTTTACGGTCTTCCGGAGATATTCGGTAGCCAGATACCGTCATCTTCCCTCATTGCCAACCCGGGCTGCTACCCGACGTCTGCCATTCTGGCGTTGGCGCCCTTGTTGGCCGCTAAACGGATTGAACCGAACGATATCATCATCGACTCGAAGAGCGGAGTGAGTGGGGCTGGTAGAACACCGAAATTGATCACCCATTACCCCGAGTGCAACGAAAGCCTCGCGGCTTACAATGTGGGTCGTCACAGGCACACGCCAGAGATAGAGCAGGTCCTGTCCCAGGTAGCCGGAGAAGCCGTATCGGTGATCTTTACTCCCCACTTGGTACCGATGGACCGGGGCATTCTGACGACCGGTTATGCACGACCGTTGCCGGGCGTGACAGAACAGCAACTACTCGAGTCCCTGCACGAATTTTATGCCAATGCTCCGTTCATACGGGTTGTCGAGCACTTGCCGGGTACGAAAGACTCGGCAGGTACAAATTTCTGTGACATCACGGCGCGTCTTGTGCGCGGTCGAGTGATTACGATCAGCTGCCTCGACAATTTGGTAAAAGGAGCGGCCGGAGCGGCCGTTCAAAACTTCAATTTGATGTTTGGATTTCCCGAGACGAAAGCACTCCTATAACTTCGAGGAACGCCTATGTCCCATCTACTGCCTCGAGGATTTCGTTTTGCCGGGATGCATTGTGGTATCAAGCAGGATTTGAAGCAGGAAGATCTTGCGTTGGTTGTCAGTGACGTGCCCGCGTCGGCAGCAGGTGTTTACACACAAAATCTGATTTGCGCTGCGCCGGTGGATTGGGATCGGCAGCGCACGCCGGCCGCAGCCATTCGAGCTGTCGTGGTGAATTCGGGGAATGCCAATGCGTGCACCGGCCAGCGGGGAGTGGAAGACAATAGGGAAATTGCCCAAATCACAGCTGATGCATGTGGTACGTCGGTTGAGAATGTGTTGGTCATGTCGACCGGTATCATCGGTGAGTACTTGCCGATGGAATGTTTTCAGACGGGAATTCCGGCGGCTGCCAGCCAACTCGATTCCGATTCTGATTCCTTGTTGGCGGCTGCCAGAGGATTGATGACGACCGATACGGTTCACAAACTTGCCAGTCGCTCGGTAGCGACACCACAGGGGGAGATTCGGATTGCCGGAATCGCAAAAGGGAGCGGCATGATCGCTCCTGACATGGCGACGATGCTGGGACTGGTGGTGACCGACGCGGCGCTGGAGTCGCAGGTTGCGCAACGGATGCTGGGTGAGGTCTGCGATCGAACCTTTAACTGTATCACGGTCGACGGGCACACCAGTACCAACGATACGGTTTTGTTGTTGGCAAACGGCCAGTGTCAGCAGCCCGTCATGGAAGTAGGAGAAACTGACGCATTTGCCGCTGCACTGGAGGAGGTTTGTGGAGACCTGGCACGGGCCATCGCGGCAGACGGGGAGGGCGCCACTCACCTGGTGACAATCGACGTCGACGGTTGCCGTTCGATAGCTGACGCGCGTCAAATTGCCAAAACAATCGCCCAGAGCCCGTTGGTAAAAACTGCGATCACGGGGGCGGATCCGAACTGGGGAAGAATTGTGTCGGCCGCGGGCTATTCCGGAATTTCTTTTGATCCGAAACAGTTGGACGTGTCACTCAATGGCACTCCGATTTACGGGCAAGGCGTCCCGATTGCTTTTGATGCGTCGTTACTGTCCGAGTCGATGCATCAGCAGCATGAAACGAAGATCGCCTTGCGTTTCGGGGAAGGTCGGAGCCAGATTCGATTTTGGACCTGCGATTTGACAGCGGACTATGTGCGGATCAATGCGGACTACCACACCTAGGCTTATATAAAAACCAGCCTGCCCGCGTTCCCCGCAGGAGGCGCTTGTGTGGCATCTGTAGATTTGCCTGGCGGCCAAGCAGTTACTGATTGGAATTTGCGCCGTTTGGCCGGTCCTTGCCGAATGGTTGTGGCTCTCGGTAGAACGGTTTGGATGCTTTGTAGAGTTGAAGTCTGGCGCGGATTTCTTCGGCCAACGGGTCGGCCTGTTGCCTGGCAGCCAATTTTAGTGCCGACTCGGCCGTTGTGACGGCCAGTTCGTATTGTCCCACAGCCGCATGCGCGGCCGCCAGTGTATCAAGCACTCCCGGGTGTTTGTTTGCAAGCCGTTTCGAGGCTCGTCGCGCCAACTCGACGGCTTGCAATCTCAACGATCGATGCAACTCGGGGTCAGGGCAGGTAGCCAGAGTCCACGCCAGATGGTTGAGAGCCTCGATGTGATCGGAGTTGAGTTGCACGGACCGATGCAAATGAGGAATCGCTTCCATCTGCTTACCTTGAGAATCAAGTAGCATCCCCAGTTCGTAGTGCAAATTGAATTGATCGGAACGGTCCAAATCCAAGTCGAGAGCCAATCGTAACTGGGATGCCAGGGCGTTGTGTTTTCTCTGTTCTTTAAGCGAATCGATGCCTGCCCGGTAGGTGACTCCAACCGGAGGAATATGTGCGTGCAGGATGATCGAACGGAAAAACCCCAGCGTAAACGCCAGAAAAAATATCGCGATGCCAACCACAAACGCGGTTTTGTAAAGACAATCTTTGAGGGATACCTGATACATCAGCTTGCGGTTTCCGGCCGGCGTTCCTGCCCGAGTTGCTATGAAAGCAAAAGGTTTCTAGAGGGGCGCGGTAGCCCCTGTATCCACAATCGCACGATTGGCGTCCGCCCTCTTCAGTCGCCAGATGTAGGCGTCCACGAAAAAATGGTGGATGTTAATCGCAGCGACAACCAGCAACACGCTTTCCACGGGACCGAATCCTGCTAAGACGTATGCCTGTGGAAAACAGTTGAAAAGGGCATACCCCAGCACAACGCATGCCCCGTAAAACCAAAGTACATGGTACGTGGCGCTGTGGCGTTGATTCGGGCGACCCATCTGGTCCTTGACGTGAAAGAAGACCACGATGGCCAGGTACTGAATACCGTGAAAAATCGTAGCCCACACAAAGGCGTTCCCGGGTCGCAAAATGAACCACCACACCGCATTGGTGATCAGCAGCAGGACACTGATCAGTGGCATCGGGCGACCTTGGTGAAGCGAGATATTTCTCCATAAATAGACGGTCCCCGCGATCCCCACCAACGGTAAGGCGAACTGAAACGTCTTCAGGAATGCGTCGATACTCGGCCTGTCATCAAGCCACCCGGCCATGTCGATCCAGTGGAGTCCCACATTGGATCCTGTCGCAAAAACATAAAAGAAAGGAAGCATGCTCATCCACCAGAGTAGCTTTTTGTTACCCGCACTCAGCAGGCAGCCGGATCGGTAGCAGTACATGACGGCAAGCCCATAAGCCTGTGCTGCGTAGTGGTAGGGGGACCAGGTTAAGTACAGGGATGTCAAATGAGGTCCTAGTGTACCAGCGAAACGCATGCATGTTGTAAGCAGCACCAGCGACACCAGGGGCAGGGCCATGGTGACAAAGGGCAGGGAATGAAAAGCACCAGGTTTGGTGTACAGCCGGACGGTCGAGGCGGCAAAATGCGCGCTGTTGCTCAGCAGAATGATGTAGGGAAGACTGGCAGCGCTGAACGTGAGGGCAGCACCCGGATTCGGAAGCACACAGGCGCCGACGACCAGGCTTAGCCCGCCACCGATGAGCATGTAGTCAAAGATTGGGTGGACGAATGACTGGCCTAAGAGAGAGGCGGGTAGATTGCGGAGAGCCGACTTCGCCATCAAATCAATCCTCGCGTTCCCGCCTTTGGGGAACTTGAACTCGCCCCCGAGATCAAAACGGGAATCGCTTTCAAATTTTCCATCTCTTTCTATGGTACTAGATTTCATGCTTGATTTCAACTGCGCAACCGACGGACGGACGAGCCGCGTCGCTTCGACGGCTAGCGAAAGCAAGTGGACTGGGGGTTCGCAGGGGAACAAGCGGTGTGGACGAACAAGCGGCTGGACGCGTAGTACAAGGTGGCGTCGATTTGGTCCCCCGCTGGCCGGTGTCGGCCGCCAACAATTGACTCGAATGTTGCTCAAATAAGCGGAGAGAAGTTATACTGAGTTTCGCGATCGGAGACCAACCAACACGACCGGTTTTCTTTTGATGGTGTGGGATGTCAAATTTCGGCCAAGAGCAGTCGATGCTAAAAATGGCCAGTCGCCTCCCTCGTGCCGCCCCTGGTTTTTATACCGAATGAATAAAACGACAGCGACCAAAATCCCGAGTTGGATAGCGATTTGTTTCGTGTTGATTTCTGCGTTGTCATGTTCTCGATCCATTGACACATCGACAGGCGACCGACTGGTCTGTAGTGAACTGACCTGGCCCGGTAGGAAACCGGGTGGCAACGTCATCATCATCGTCAACGATACAATGCGTCGTGATCGGATGGGGGTGCACAATGGTACTGCGAAAACACCAGCCTTTGATAAGTTTGCCCGCGAAAATTTATTGTTTGAAAAGGCGTACACTCAAAGTCCTTGGACCAAACCTTCTCTGGCGACTTTGTTTACTTCACTTTATCCTTCCCAGCATGGAGTGGTTTCCCATCCTGGGCTCAAAATTAAGACCAGCAAGGATCCGAATAGGCCCGGCTTCAGCAATGACGTTTTAAGCAAGCGGCATGTTACGATTGCCGAATCCTTGCAAGACGCAGGTTTTCATACGGCTGCCATCGTGGCAAATCCCTGGTTAAAAAAGGAATACGGATTCGCCCAGGGTTTTGAAACCTACGATGATGTGTTCGCCACAGATGTTCAACCCACGGATAAGATTTCCCAGTGGAAAGTTTCCGGATCGGAGGTAACGGAAAGGGCGATCAACTGGTTGAATGATATTCAGCCCGGCCAGCGTTTCTTCCTCTACCTGCATTACATCGACACCCACCGACCTTATACGATTGGGGCTGACGAGGTTGGGGCGCGAGCCGATGAATTTCGCAACGACTCGCGGCAGATCTCATCCAGAACGGGCCGAGTGATCAGTAGTGTCGTCAGGCTTCCGAATGGACGTCCGGCAGTCAGCCTCGGCGTTCCGGCAACGTTATCGTTACTGGAGCGCGCATACGACCGGGGCGTCGAAACTTTCGACCAGCAGTTAAAGGAGTTTCTAAGTTACTTCTCCTCACATCAGGACTTCGATCAAACCGCAATTATTGTCACATCGGATCACGGGGAGGCGCTCTTTACACGAGGTTATGGCAACCACGGTCACGGGCTTTACGAGGATGAGGTGGCGATACCTTTTGCGGCCCGCTTTCCAGGAGTTACTTCGGAGCGGAATCGCGTCGAGACTCCTGTCGGGCTAATCGACATCATGCCCACACTGTGCACTTACCTTGGTGTGGATTTTCCTGAATCTGCCATTTGTGGAAGAAGTCTGCTTGCCTCGGCGCAGCCGGGCGAAGGGCGTCATCGGTCTGTGATCGTTGCTGAAGGCGTGATGGGGAAACCGTCCAATCGCGCGATTATCCACGGCGATTATAAGGCCTTGTGGCAACCGGTGCCTGGGCCAGACCACGTCGGACATGCGCTGTTCAACCTGAACGACGATGCCACCGAGGGTGCGAATCTGATTGGTTCTACGAAGTCGACGGATCGGTTCCGGGAGACGTTCGACCGTCTTGTGAGGTTGGCACGCAGTACAGTTTCCTCGGTGGAAAACTATCCGAAGGAGTATGTACCAATCGATCCTGAACAATTGAGGCGATTGCGATCTCTGGGTTACATTGACTGACTGCATCACTCATGAATCTTACCGACTTCACTTTTCTGGCACCGGTGATTCGGTTCCGGTTCCCCGTGAGTCTATCTGCTAGCAATGCGGGGGACCTCTCCGCGGGCTGACAAAATCTACCTGTACGATATGTTGCGGAGCGATTACACTTTCTCCGCGAAATCTCTTCACCGGAAATGCCGTCGAAAAAGTTGACACCTGTGTTGATTTGTCCAGGAAGTCACGGCGGGAGAAATTTGCGGTGTCGCCTTTCGGCGTCTTTGCCCGGAGTGTTGTAAAAATATTTGCTTGAAGTGATTCGGCGGCCACCATGTCTAAACGCGCGCCCTTAACCGAACGACCACGTTTAGCTGTTGCCATCATTGTGCGAAATGCCGAGTCGCTTGTCGTCGAAACGCTGAAAAGTGTTCGTTCGCTGGCAGATGTCATCGTTGTTGCAGACACCGGTTCGACTGATAGAACTGTCGAGACGGTCAGGCAGTACACACCGAATGTGATACAGCATGGATGGGCAGACGACTTCTCGGCGGCTCGTAATGACTGTTTGAATTTTGTTCGCACGCAGTGGATTCTTTGGTTGGATGCAGGAGAAACCATTGCTCCGGACGATGCTCTGGCTTTGCGGCGATTCGTTGAACTTGAGGCGGACCTCCAGAAAGCTTACTTGTTGATGGTTCGTATTACTCCGGCTCCGGGGGCTGTGGCGGCGGAACAGATCGGACGGGTTCGTCTTGTTCCCCACTCTCCCGGTATTCAATTTCAGGGAAGAATCTGTGAAGACATTGTTGCTTCGTTGGCAGGTTTGCAAATCGAAGTAGAGTCGTTGCCCTGGCAGATACATCGTGGAGCGGTCGAACACGATCAAGAGAGAAAGTTCTCCCGAGCTCGCCGTAACGTGAAACTCACCAATCTTGAGATGACTCAAAGAGGTGCCCAGCCGCACTTGCTGAACTGTTTGGGAGAAGCATTGTATTGTTTGGACGAGAGAAAGCGGGCTGCCGATTGTTACAAACAGGCAGTTGGTTCCGCTACTCCCGGTTCGACTGAGATGCTGGAAGCTTATTACGGGTTGCTGACTGCTTTAGATGGAGAAGAAAAAGCAGTCGAACAACAATTGTCTGTTTGTCTTGAAGCGTTAGAGACTTTTCCATTAGACATGCAATTGTTGTGCGCCATGGGAGGATACGTGCAGTTTCAGGGTCGTTTGGACTTGGCCGCCCGCAGTTATAAAACTGCCTTTCTACATGGCAGAATTAATTTACAAACGTGGCATTTGGAAGACATTCGTGAAATCACGGCCCAATGTTTGGCTTCGGCTTGTCACGCGTTGAACGACGATGCAAAAGCGCAAAAGTTTTTGGAGGAGGCACTTCAGGAGAACATGCAATCCACGAGGTTGCGAGAAGCATTGGTCGATCTGCATGTCAATTGCGGACGGCCAACCGAAGCTCTGCAACACGCCATGCTCTTGCCCGCCCATCTGGCCAAACCGGAAACGCTCGAAATGGTGGTGCGAGGAGCCTGCTTGGCCGCCCAGGGGGATTGGATTCAGGCCGTTTGTCCCCTGAAGGATGCTTACGCTGCTGGATGCCGTGACCCGCTTTGTCTCCGCTGGTTGACCGCCAGTTTTACTTCCTCGGGTGAACTGTATCAGGCTCAAGAGGTGATCGAGGAGTGGACCAGGTTAGCTCCAGACAATTCGGAAGTTATTGACTACGAGGACAAATTGAAACAGCTACAGAAACAGACTGACGGTGTTGTCGAACTCACTTCCTTGCAGAAGACCGGCTCCAGCGAAGGCAAGCAGCAAGTAAAAACGTCCCTGGGTTCAATTCCGGCGCCACCGTGAGATCCCCAACCACAAGCTCCGTTTCTCCTCCCGCAGCCATCGATTCGCGGCCTCGGCTACCTTTTAGCTGCCCGCGAGAGTTTTAGGCACTCCAGCAGAAATTTTGGAGCGGTCGGATTGACGGCCGGTGGCAGACCGAACGACAGGTTTCCCGTTCCTTTGTGTGGGACCCCTTCAGATTTTCCAGGGGAGGGTCATTGGGGCGTAAGTTAGCCCGGCAGGTTTGTCCTGATCAGGGTTAAGCGACCTAACGCGGTTGCAGTGCTTGACGCTGGAGCACGGGATGCCGGATTCTGTCAGACGGCCTCAAAAAGCACTGAGACTGGCAAGCTGAGTTGATTTTAATCCGTCATAACCGGCACAGTAGGTGCTGTGTGCAATAATCATCTGAAAAACGTTTGTTTCTCTGGTTGTTTCTAATGCCCCAAATTGACAGGACCGGGACTGGAATTAGGGTTGAATTAGAAAGCAGTCAGAAAATTTTTGGCGATTCTCTCATCTAGGCTTTCTCACCCCCCGTGCTGGGCAGGGTCACGTCCTACTTCGTGTGCCCTGCCCTTTTTTTGCGATTCTCGACTCATCGAAAAGTTCTCTCGAGGTCACTGGATCGGTTTCCGGTTTGTCGTTTGGGACGGCTGACTGGCAGCGAGACGGTTTGCTGGGGGTCGTTTGGACAGGCCAGATCATGTCATGTCACGAAAATGAGCTGCCCGGTTGGTCTTTCCGGAGACGCCCAATCCGGGCAGAATGCGTGTTTTGATGGTCGTGGAAGGTGATTCCTGATTTTTTTTGACAAAGCTTGGCCCCCTTGTGGGCCGTTGGTTGACAAAATGACGTCCGTGGGATACCTAAGATCGATTCCACCTTTTTCGACACGTCAATTCCTTTATTCCCTATTGAGACCTAAGTAGGTTCCAGGGCTCCAATCGAGTGAAGAGGAGTTTTGCAATGTCTTGCGGAGTTCAACGGCAAAGATCGACCGAGTTGTCTCAGGGCCAGGGCGAACGCGTTGCATGGCCGTTTGTCAATGAATGGTTCAATTGGAACGGAAATTCGGATCAGGAGAAGGACAATTCTGGCGACGATGATTTCGACGATGATTTCGACGATGATTTTGACGACGACTTTGAAGAAGAGATTGAAGAAGAACCGGTCCCGGATGACGAATTCGAGCACGAAGTGGAAGATGACAGTGCTGGTGATGAGGAAGGGGATGAGAGTTGAGCATCGACTCTAATTCGTAGCCTAAACATACGTTATGTTCAATTCTGTTCCCGCTAACATTCGTTTCCCTCAGCTCGAAGAAGCAATATTAGATTTCTGGAAGCGGCAACGAATCTACGAAAAATCGTTGGACCAGCGTAGTGACGGTCCCGCGTTTATATTCTTTGAAGGGCCGCCTACCGCCAATGGCTTACCGCACCCGGGCCATTGCCTAACGCGTGCCATCAAGGACCTCTTTCCTCGCTATCGAACGATGCGTGGTTATCGTTGCGAAAGAAAGGCCGGTTGGGACACCCACGGCTTACCGGTTGAAGTAGAAGTCTGCAAAGAGCTGGGGATCCATTCCAAGGAAGAAATTGAATCTTACGGTGTGGAGCCGTTCATTCAGAAATGCCAACAAAGTGTCTGGCGTTACATGAGGGAGTGGGAACAGCTCACCGAACGGCTTGGATTCTGGATTCACTTGGAAGACGCCTATGTGACTTATCATCAGAGCTATGTCGAAAGTGTCTGGTGGTCATTGAAGACACTCTTTGATCAGGGTTTGCTTTATCAAGGACACAAGATCGTCTGGTGGTGGGCTCAAGGTGGTACGGCACTCAGTGCGGGCGAAGTAGGCCAGGGCTATCGTGAAGTGGATGATCCCAGCGTCTATACACTTTGTCCATTATTGGACGATGAAGACACGGCCCTGCTTGTCTGGACGACGACACCCTGGACGCTTCCCAGCAACCAGTTCGTGGCCGTTCATCCCGCACTGGAGTATTCCATCGTTTTCGACACGGAACTCCAGAAAAAATTGGTGATTGCTTCGTCACTGGTTGAAACGATCGCGGCAAAAGTGAAACGGAGTCTGGAGGTTGTCAGGACTTGTCAGGGAAGTGAACTGATCGGCAAGCGTTACAGACCGCCGTTTGACAATTACTACAAGGATGGAGCTGATGTGCTGGGAATGCTCCGAGATGGGGGGCAACAGCACGTCGCGTGGCGAGTGATAGCGGCGGACTTTGTCACGGTCGAAAGCGGCACCGGGTTGGTTCACCAGGCCCCTGCTTTTGGAGAAGTCGACTACGAAGTCTTCGTTCGGGAGCAAGATCGATTTGTTGAAGGCGAAGGTCCTGCGCTGATCTGTGCTGTAGGTCCTGACGGGAAGTTTACTGAAGACCTTCCGGAGTACCAGGGACGCTGGGTGAAAGAGGCGGACAAGGATTTGTCACGTGATTTGCGATCCCGAGGACTGTTGTATTTGCTGGAGCAGTATCGGCACGACTATCCGTTTTGCTGGAGAGCTGATGAGGATGCCTTGATCCAATATCCCCGTGAGAGCTGGTTCATCAAGACAACTGATTTCAAAGATAAAATGCTGGCCAACAATTCCCGTATCAACTGGTTGCCTGAACATATTCGCGACGGTCGTTTCGGTAATTTTCTGGAATCCAACGTCGATTGGGCATTGTCACGAGAACGCTACTGGGGCACTCCGTTGCCGATTTGGGTGTGCAGTGTTTCAGGCAAGCAGGAAGCGATTGACAGCTACCAACAACTGCTGGACAAGCCGGGGGTTCAGGGCATGGAAGTTTGGCAGCAGGCAAAGAAAGAAAACCCCGATCTGCCCGAGGACCTTTGTGTCCACAAACCCTACATTGACGCTATTACCTATGATTCTCCGTTCGCTGCTGACGCGCGCATGCAGCGAGTCCCGGAGGTCATCGATTGTTGGTACGATTCGGGAGCGATGCCCTTTGCTCAATGGGGATATCCCCACCAAGGAGTTGAACGATTCAAATCTCAGTTTCCTGCCGACTTCATTAGCGAAGCACTCGATCAGACTCGAGGTTGGTTTTACAGTTTGCTGGCAATCAGCACGATGCTTTTTGGCGATGAAGCAGAAGACGAATCCCAGACGCCGGATGACGGTTTTCCTCACCCTTATCGTAACTGTATTGTTCTGGGGCTGATGCTTGCCGAATGGTGGGAAAGCAAGGATGGAAAACAAAAGTTTTTGACTGGAGAAGAAGCAAGGGCCGCATGCGGAGAGCAATCTGTCAAGAAAGTCGGCAAGATGTCGAAGCAACTCCGCAATTATCGGAGTCCGCAGGAAATCTTCGATGTGCATGGCGCCGACGCCCTGCGTTGGTATCTGTTTGCCAACCAAGCGCCCTGGAATTCTATTATTTACAGTGAGCGGGCGATCAAAGAGAGCATGCCGGAGTTTTTACTTCGGTTGTGGAATGTCTACAGTTTTTTCGTCATCTATGCGAACATCGATGGGTTCGATCCGTCCCGGTCATTGAACGATGACGTTGGACAATTAGACTCGGCAACTCTTTCCCGAGCGGATCAGTATCGGCCCGTCAGCAGCCGGAGTGAGCTTGACCAATGGATTTTGAGTGAATTGAACCGCACGCTGATGCAGGTTGTCGAACGAATGGACGCCTACGACAACTTTGCCGCCTGCTCGGCGATCAACGCTTTTCTTGAGGGTCTCAGTAACTGGTACGTACGTCGCAGTCGGGACCGTTTCTGGAGTAGCGAAAAACAAGCTGCCGACAAACTTGATGCCTATTGGACACTGTACGAGTGCCTGCTGTCGCTGACACAAATGGTGGCTCCTTTTGTCCCATTTGTTGCTGAATCACTGTGGCAGAATCTGGCAGGAGTGTTTGGAGAGCGTGCAGTCGAAAGCGTGCATTTGTGCGATTATCCGACCGGGCAGGTAGATGCTGTCGACGAGCAACTCTCGCGACGAATGCAACTAGTGCGTACAATTTCCTCTCTGGGACGCAGCGCCCGCATGAGCGAAAAACTCAAAGTTCGTCAGCCGTTGAGAAAGGTTGAAATCATTTTAGCCGACACTGCTGATCAGCGATGGCTGGAGGAACACGGCGCCTTGATCAAAGAGGAATTGAACGTGCTGCATGTCGAATACACTAAGGATGCCGAAAAATATATCACTTACCAGGTGCAACCGAATTTCAAGAGATTGGGACCCCGCGTTGGCAAGCAGATGCCCGGACTCAAGCAGGCCTTGGCAGGAGCCGATGGCGGAGCAATTCTCCGCGAATTGGAAGTGAATGAAGTTGTCGCTATCACGCTGTCTGACGGACAACAGGTGGAGTTGGACAGTGAGGACATACAAGTGCGACTGCAGGCAAAATCTGGTTGGGCAGCCGCCCAGGATACTTCCTGTGTGGTGGTGTTGGCGACGGAATTGACTCCCGAGTTGGAGAGGTCCGGGCTGGCACGAGATCTCGTACGGACGATTCAAGACCGGCGCAAACAACTAGCCTGCAATTACACGGATCATCTTGAGGTTGGAATTGTCACTGAATCAGAGCAGATGCAACGTGCCGTCAATGAAAACGCCGCATACATTCAGCGCGAAACATTGGCCGATAGTTTCACCCTGGATGGAATCCGGGGTGTAGAAGGTGTTGAGCATACGATCTCCGGTGATGATTTGACGCTCTACGTGAAAGTGATAACGTAGAGCCTTGTTTGGGACTTGTGGCAAGTGTTTGAACTCCGGTTCTCCGGCGCGAAAAAGGACGCGGTCAATTGGAGACAGGGGAAGCCGTCAGTAGAAGAAAGTCAATGCGATTCAACATGGAATGACGCGGCATTTGTCAGGGCTGTCCTTTCTCGGACCTGCTCAGCATGCCGACTCGTGTAACGACTATGAAACTTCATCCTCCCGTTTCATCTCCTCTTTCGATCGCTGTCCTCATTTCGGGTGGTGGGACGACATTTCGGAATTTGGTCGAAAAGCGAGATGCGGGTGAGCTTGATGTCGACTTCAAGCTGGTAATTTCATCCAGCACCCAAGCCAAGGGCCTGCAATATGCCACGGAGTTTTCAATCCCTGCTGAAGTTGTGGAACACAAGATGTTTGACGACACACAACGGTTCAGCGAGGCGATTTTCAGCCACTGCCGCGAGGCAGGCGTTGATCTTGTGGTGATGGGAGGGTTTCTGAAGCATGTTGCCATACCCGCAGATTTCAGATGGCGTGTAATGAACATTCATCCAGCGCTGATTCCGGCATTTTGCGGCCAGGGTTTCTACGGACTTAGGGTTCATCAAGCGGTTCTGGACCACGGCGCCAAAATTTCAGGGTGTACAGTTCACTTGGTGGACGATCAATACGATCACGGACCGATTATTCTGCAGCAGGCAGTTGAAGTTCTGGACAATGACACGGCGGACACACTTGCCAGCCGAGTGTTCGAGCGAGAATGTGCTGCCTATCCTGAAGCGATCCGTCGTTATGCCTCCGGGCAACTGGAAGTAGAGGGGCAGCGAGTCGTCTGTAGCCAGGGAGAGGGCTAGCTCGGTCAGATGGTTGAAAGATTGTTGCGAACAGGAAAACTCGTCAGGGAAAAAATTGAAAGGTGTAAGTTGCGTGCTGGATGGTACATCTGGCGAGAGGTTCGATAGAAGTTCTTCTTTTTGCGTGGCACGCGAAATAAACTCACGAAATTTGTTCGTAATCCATTTGCTCGTAAAAAGCCGTTGCTTCTCTCCAGTCGGTCTCTGATTCCAACGCAATTCGGCGATAGCCCAGTTGCCAGCATTCCCGCTCCAATCGAGCCATCAAAAGACGACCCACTCCCCGTCGACGCGCTGTCGGAAGAACTGCCAGCCAATGTACCACCGGCTGTTCTGGTCGCCGCATTGCCAGGGTGACGGTGCCAACCACCTGTCGGTGGCCCATCCCCTGGTCCATTTCGGCGAACCAGGTTCTTTCGGGTTGCCACCACTGTCGATTTTTAATCTCACGATGGAAATCGTCCAGGTTCCAAGAGCGTATCGGGGGCACGGCATTTGCGAATGATTTCTCACGGACTGTGAGCCAGGTGTTGATGTCGTGATCTCCTTGAAAAGTTCGTACTCCTAGCCCGTTGAATGTGACGTGTTGTGGTTCTTGGATCAGCAATTTAGACAATACGACAACCATGGTATGACGCGTCTGAGTTCAGTTCAAGTTAGTCCAACAGCAGCAAACCCGGGATGGTGAGGCGTGGCCGTGGCAGTAATTTCAGAATGGTATTCCATCGCGTCGGCGGATGTAGATTTGATCGACGGTGGCCTGGTCTGAAAGCGACAGTAGATAGAGAGTCGTGTTGGCAATATCCTCGGGTCTTATCAGACCGGAAGGGTCGAGGTCTGGCCGGGCCTGGGCAACCATCTCGGTGTCGACGCCTCCCGGTAGGATCGCTGATACTCGAATACCGTGTTCCTGTGCTTCGGCTGCAAATGATTTTGTCAGGCCCATCACGCCATGTTTGCTTGCCGTGTAGGCTGCCTGTTGGGGGTAGCCCTTGAATCCGACAACGCTGGCGATATTAATGATCATGCCGCGAGAGGCTGGTATCATGCGTTTCAGTGCTGCGCGGCTGCAAAGGAATGTACCACGGAGATTAATCTGCAGGACGCGGTCGAAATCGGTAGTCGCGAAGTCAACTGCCGGTCCGAACAAGCCGATGCCGGCGTTATTGACCAAAATGTCAAGTCGCCCGAGTTCGTCTGTCCGTGCGAATAACTGTTCGACCTGGGCTTCGTCTGCGACATCGGTGGTCAGGACGTCGGCCGATCCTTCAGTTGCGGCAATCCGGGATGCGGTCTCCTCCAGTTCCGATTGGGTTCGCGCTGCCAGCAGAACATGTGCTCCACGTCCGGCAAGAGCCAGGCTGATCGCCCGGCCAATGCCGCGCCCGGCACCGGTGACCACGGCAGTCTGGCCTGTCAGATCTGGTTCCATAGCGCTTGTTCGTGTCAATTATGGTGCTGCAACTTTTAGTAATTCCCGTTCTGCATCTTGGCACCAACCTTTTTGATCGAGTTGGGCCGCAACGGTCGGGAAATGTTGCTGCATCTCCGCGAGAGGGATAAGCCCCACATCGTAGAGCATCGGATAAACGATGATTTTACCGGCTAATGTGCGGTTTTCCACGGCAGCGATCCCGGCGGCCGCGCCCGCCATGCCGCTGATTGCGTCCACTGAGCAGTTCGTGTCGAGTTTTCCGGCTTCTACCTTGGCCAACACGAGTTTCATGTCCTCGATCACCGATCCACTTGTACCGAACATGAAACATTGTTTTTCGATGTATCGGTCCAGGTCGATTTTGTGTTTGGTGGGTGCCGGAATACCGGCGAAGATGTTGATGATTGCAGAATCGGCAGCCGATTGAATGGAACTTTCAATCAGCGCAGGTAGTGGAGCCATGATCGCAAAATAACTGAACTGTTCCTCAAGCGTTGTGTTCTGCGGATTCACCAGACGGAGCGACACGCCATTGGCCTCGGCGAGTGGTCTGGCTTTGTTTTCGATGGAAGTCAGGCGGGCATCGTCGAAGTCGGTACCCACTAAAGAGATGCCCTGAATTCCCGAACAGATATTGCGGATGACGTGCATTTGGCCCATCGGACCACCGGCACCGATCACAAGAATGCGATCATCGGATCGAATTTCATCAACGGCGGGAATGGACTTATAAGAATCAGCAGCGCTCGATCCGGTCGTCCCGACCCAACGCGTCATGCCGTAGTGTATGCGACCGACACCGAGGTCGACTTTCTCACCAATTGGTTGACCGGCCAAGACAATGTTGATGAGTCCCTGCGGTGCAAGTTTGTCGTTTAGAATTTCAATGGTCGCTCGATCAGACCCGTAGTAGACGATGTCGTCGAATGATTCGTTTGCAACCTGAGTTGCTTCCGACGGCGTGATGTGCAGGATATCGCCTGGTGGTCCTTCGGGGGCGAAGGCAGCCTGCAGGCCCTTCACCTGTGCAGTTGAATTGCCGACGACCAGCAATTTTCCACCAGCTTTGATCGTTTGACGTTCACGGTTCACGTAAGAGTCTTCCACACAAGCCCAGGGCTCCACCAAGGCAACCGCGGACGCGCTTTGTTCCGCACTAACAGGTATTAAAAACCGTTCGCCACTGGGGTCCATGACCACGCGCTCGTCTACCAGCACATACTCCTGCAATCCACCTTCAAAGTTGTACCCAAAGGCGGCGCAGGACGCGGCGGTTGGTAATTGACGATAGTCAGTTTGAACCAGGCACCGCTCGCCGACTTGGTGGTGTTGTACCTGGTGACCAGTGGCCACGATCTCGCACACGACCTCATGCCCCGGAACGACCGGTTGGTTGTTGGGGACATAGCACTGCATGCCCTGAAGGATTTCCGGATCGATACCGCTTACGACCTCGCTTTTGCGGGCATGTTGGTCAAATTGCTTGAGTAGCTTCAGGTCAGAAAAGCAGAGACCCACGGCCTGGACCTTCAAGAGTATTTCGTGCGGTCCCGGTTTTGGCACAGCCTTGGAACGATTCAACGTCAATTGGTTGGGGCCAACTAACTGAACAGCGTGTTGTGTTTGTGGCAGTGTTGTCATGCAGAAAAATCTTTCACCCATTGGACCCTGGGGCCTCGCGGAGGACTGGTTGTCTTTGCCAGAATCGCCGTTGGCTAAGGTCTAATGTAGCATCACCTGACCTCCGGTCACTGGCAGGGCCTGCCCTGTTTCGTACTGTTGGTCCATGAGGTAGAAAATTGCGGCGACGACGTCCTTCGGCTGGCAACCGCGCCCCATCGGCACTTTGGATTCGTAGAAACGTTTCACATCGTCCAGTGTTTTGGCTCCGGGTACTTTACCGGCTTGCAGGTATTGAACGAACAAGCCCTTCTTCGGATCAGACCACAGAGGACCATTGAAGTAATTTCCCGGACAAACGCAGTTTACTTTAATACCGTCGTCAACCAATTCCAATGCGAATGACTGAGTTAAACCGATACTGCCAAACTTGCTACCGGCATACGCGGAGTTGCGATTTGATCCCACCAGACCACTCTTACTGTTGATTTGAATCACGTCGCTCCGGTAGTCGGGCTTGGCCGCGTGTTGTGTCGACAGAATTGGGGCGACTTTTTGAGTGCAAAGGAAATAGCCAGAGTAGTTGACGGAGTTAACAAATTCGAAATCTTCTTTCGACTGAGTTTTAACGGATTCTGCTTTAAGTACACCGGCGTTGGATATGAGCAGATCGAGTCCACCAAAGGTGCGCACCACCTGGTGCAGACAGGCAACCACCGACTTCTCATCGGTGACGTTGATCGATAGGCCGGTCGCACGCCCGGTTCCATGCTCTTGACACAATGCGTCGGCAGCCTGCCGAACACCATCTTCGTTGAGGTCGGCGAGAACCACCTGCGCCCCCGCCGCCGTTAACAGGCGAGCAATTTCCAGGCCAAACCCCTGGGCAGCACCGGTGATCATAGCCACCTTTCCCGTAGCCCTGCCATTCCCGGCAGATGCCAGTGACACCCGTTTGCGATAGGATTCCACTTCCCAGTCTTCGATGAAGGTCCGTTCCCGGTCAGTCAGGTAGTTGACCGCTTCTAACTGTGCCGCTCCTCCCATGACCTGTATCGCATCGAGATAGACTTGTCGCACAGTATCAGCAGTGCGGTAGTCATCCCCTGCGACGAACAGTCCCACTCCCTGTACTAAGACGACCTTGGGCGGAAACCGGTGTTGACTGATGTGCTGATCGATTTCGGTTCGTAAGCGTGCTATGAGTGCATCCGTCTTTTCTTCGGGGTCTGTTTCGACCCACAGCGGATAGCTCGTGCAATACACGATCTGGTCAGGTGTGAGAGGCCCGCTGACAGCTGCACACCGGCCAATTTCCCCACCAGTCAAACTGAGTGCCACCGGTGAATCGTCAAAGGTGACGGTTTTTAATGCCGGAGATTCTGCAAGTAATCCGCGTAACGCGGGGCCTACGACATCGATGACTTTCTGCGGATCTTTGACGCATGACACTTTGCCAAAGCCTGTGGTTTTCCAATCACCATCTAGCCTAGCGGCAATACTTTGCAGGATGTGGGTGGTGGTTGCTTCTATCTCTTCGGCCGTGTCTCCCATGACGATGAGGCCGTGATTTGCCATGAGAATGAAGCGAGGTGTGTTGTCAGAGGGCGCACGCCTGGCCCAGACGTTCTGTAAGGTTTGGGCAAGAACAAAGCCGGGATCGACGTAAGGCAACCACAGGAAGTCATTGTCGAACAAGTCAGCGGCAATTGCCTGCCCGTTCTCCGAGCAGGTGAGAGTATTGGCGACGGTGGCATGCGTGTGGACAACAAACTTGCCCGGAATCAGATGATGCAACAAACACTCTACCGATGGGCGCTGTCCTTTTTCCGGTGCAATGCGGGCCGCGTAAATTGCGTCTTTGAAAAGTGTTTCGCGTTGTTCCGGATCTTCTCCAAGGTCGCTCGCGGCGAGATCCGCCAACTTGGAACGGTCCATCTCAACAAAACCGTCAACATCGATGGTGGACAATGCGTGGCCACTGGCTTTGACGAATAAGCAGTCCTTCGATTTGACGGATGTGTTTCCGCCACCGGCCAGGACGATCGCTGGATCACTGCCGTAATGGCGTGAGATCTTTACGAGCGTCGAAATTTCCCGTTCGTCCATGCTTGTTACCTGATTCTGATTGCAAAGTGCTGCTGGCTTCCGAGCGACCTGGAATTTTCCGGGGGAGCGCTGCCAACTGGAAACTCAGCAACCTTTTATAAATATCGTGACCACGAACGTTTTTTGCGAGCATGGTCTTTTCATGAGGGTTCAGCAGTGTGAATCGGTTGTTGCGAAGACGTCAATGCCCGACGCCGATGACCTAGGAACAATGATCGGTGTACTCGGCAATCACAGCCGCACCCAGTTTAGCGAATTCGTTGATCCGCTGCTCGTCGGTGGAGTATTCGGGGTTGGGATTGCCCTGATTATCGACAAATCCACATTGGCCATGCAGTACCAGGAATTGATGGGCAGCCACGACACAGGTTCCTTCCCAGAGGATGTCCTGAACGTCGCTGGGGAAAGGGCCGTCCTGACAAACCGGTTCCATTCCAATGCAATCGAGCGTGTTGTGTTCTGTTCCGGACGTTACGAACATTCCAGCGTCGCGGTAGGCGCGGATGTAATGGCTGGCCACGTTGATCGAATTACGAATGGGGATGAGTTCGGCTGCGTGGATGTTGCGACGTTTCAGTTCCACAATGAGTTGGTCTGCAGATACTTCAAACGGACAAATGGGCGACGTTCCATCGGCCAGTGTCGGATAGCAGGGAATGCCACCGAGTTCCAGAATCAATCGCATTGCTTCATCAAAGTTGACAAAGGTTTCCTCAACAAACGCCGGTTTTCCAGTTTTTAACAGGTGTGAACGAATGTCATTTTGAATTGCCACAGCATCATCCGGATCGCTGGATTTCGTCTGAGCGGCTAAGACGCCGTTTAACGTTGCGATCCGGTTTTCGGCAGGGACCAACTGAAACAGGCGTTCCTGAAATGCCTGACAAACATGGCGTTCCTGCAGATAAACAGTTTCACGGGGTGATTGATGCCGCTGCACGATCATTTCGATGATGTGGTCTTCGTCAATTCCCATGTCCAGACTGTGCGTGCTGAATGTTTGGTCCAAACGCTCAACCATTTTTGACATCCGTGTCGAGTCGTTACAACGGATTTTGTCGAGCAACCTCGATGCTTCGTCACTCATTTGGTTCGTGGGCGTTTGGCCAAAGCGAGTGATCCCTTTACCACAGACGTAGAATTTTCCCGGGTTGCCGGGGTCATTTACCTTGATCCCCGCGTCACGAAGTTGATCGTCGAGGCAAATAATTTCTAGTCCGAACAACGGGAAGATACCGCAGGTGTGGACGCGGCGAGCAAAGTCCTCGTAAACCGAGTAGTCGTAGTAATTACTAACGCCGAGGACGCTGACTCCTTGCGAGTCTGCCAGATCGACTGCTTGCTGGACGGTTTCAAATGCCGAGAAATTTGGGGGTAAATGAATGTGTGCATTAAACCGTGGCTGGACATTCGACGCCTGGTCGCACACCACAGGTTCTGATTCATTCATAGCGCGGAGGTAATCAGGTACACCAATTGTTCGTAGAAAATGAAACGGGTCCGGATCTGAGCGAGTCATGGATTGATTGTACTTCTTTCGTTCGCCAGGAAGAAGCGGTGCGGAATTTTCCACGCGTCCTCACCTGGGTGACGATGAATCTTTAGGTGAACCGGCCGGTTCGCCACACAGGAGTGGATTGTAAAGAGTCGCTGATTGGAGGCTGTCCGCGGAATTGGAGAAAGGGCTCCATCGTCAGCTTGACGCAGTTCGCCTGAGATGTTCAGGTGAATGTGATAAGTTCGCAATGGTTGCGTGACAGCGGGCAACAAATACTTGAAAAGAACTAAGAAGTTTACTGATGATGAATGAGATGCTGCAGCAGTACTTGGCCTTGTCAGAACATGAACGTTCGTCCTTGTATTGGGAATTCCAGGGCATGGGTAAACAGCTCGCGCCTGAAATGGCAGATTTTCAACACACGTGTGCTAAAATGTTCGGCTCGACATTCAACCCGGGAAATTCGGGCAATGCGGCTTTGTTACTGCCTGGTCCACCAGAAGCATACAAACAGATGAAGCGAGACTCGCCGGGGAAGAAGGGGTTCGCGCATGATTACCGGACGCCAGACAGCTTTCGAGGCCGGTTCGTGGTTTGTACTTCTGCAAAGCAGCCACTGGGGATTGCGGATTATGATCCGCGACGCTTGATTGGCGTTTATGAAATCAGTGAGGATGGACGAACCTATGAACCATTGTGGGGCGCACCCCAGGCAACCAGTGAAATTTTTTGTCACATTGAGCAGATGGATCAGACGGAACTACCCGCCAGCGGTCACGGCCATTTGTGTGAACTGAGTGCGACCATGCAGGGTAGGGGGGTGAAGGTGGATGTGAAGTCACTCAACGACTCCTTGGCCTGTTTTCTGGAAGTGGATTACGTGAAACAGTACGGGTACTTGGAAGAGGCAGTGCCTGGCAATCCGACATTCGGTCGGCACTTGGGTGCTGAAGCGAAGCGAGTCAAGCAACCGGAAGGTTTTGCCGTCGTAGTCTGGGGTACTCATGGGTTCAGTGTGGCTGCCGAAAATCCATTGATGATGTGGTCGAAGATGGAAGAAGTTCGTCGCCAGTTTGAGGTTACGTACGCCGCCCAAACGGCTTTTGGGGAAACCGATACGGTGCGTCCCGACACACTACGAGGCCTTATTGAAGTTTTTGGCATTCCATTTGAACAGAAGCAACTGGACGTGATTTTATCCAGCAGTAAGACTGGATCTTTCTCCTGGAAGTCTGAAGATCAGTGACTGACGAATTGACACGTAACGGCTGAGTTGATGGTGACCGATCAACTTTCGAATGATTCTTCCAGTGACTGAATGTACTCTAACGCCTCGTCGACATCGGGTACGAAAAATCCTGAGCGGCGACCTTCACGGTCGAGTTGTTCCAGAAGAATTAATTCGTCGTAATCTTCAGATTCCTGCAAACGTCTTTTAGCACGAACTCCCAGGCTTCCGTTCCGCAGCGCCTGTGCGTCCGCGTGATGTCCGATGAACCAAGCGGTCCGTTCAGTAATTGTTTCTCCTAGAGCTTGCAAACCGCTGTTCACACGGTCCCGGGAGTCAATGGCTTTGCCGACGTCGTGCAACAGGGCCGCCAGGAGAAATTCTTCGTCGTAGGCCACATGTTCGCGTGCCAAATCATAAACCTGTAAGCTGTGGTACAGGGCATCTCCTTCCGGGTGATTTTTGGGCGATTGTTTCACATCTTCCAACGGAAGAAGTAATGACCGGTAAACCCGGAAGCGATCTGTAACGGGTGACTTGTCTGCCAAAACCTGATTCCAAGAGTCAGATGCCGCGTCTGCGGGGTTTTCCAAGGTCGATTTCTCGACCAGCGAGCGGACCTCAGCTCGGATCTCTTCATTGGTCGGTAAGTCGAATGCCTGCACTCGTGTCTTCGACACGATGCGTGCGGCCTGGTTTCGGGCGCGAAAGAATTTGGATTCCTGCCGCTCGTAGATTAAACGGGCAGCAATCAAGGTGATTTGCCGCCGAAGTTTTGAGGGTTTCATGGCAGAGGTCGCCAGAAGTCAGTCCTTGGAAATTTGTGCAACTGTTGCGGGAACAACGTGCAGCGTACGTCGAGGTGCTTCCCTCACCAAGCCAGGCATAGGGGAAACCATCAAAAATATTTACCGAGGAGTTCACCAGTGTAGTGTCTGTTTCAATCGCTACAAAAAGTCTACTTACATTTTACTTCAGTGAATGAAGGCGTCCAGTCAGCCGTGTCAATAAATGGACATCGAAGCACCTTAATGTTTCACAACTCTCTGACGATTCCGGAGGCGGGACAGGTCTGATTTCCGAACTCAAAATTTCTTCTGGTGATAGGCGTTTGAAGTGAAGATCAACAAAGAGTTAATCGTTACGGCGTTCCATTTTTGTTGAAGTTGTGCACTCTTCAGGTCGATAAGCGCCGAGCCGACACGGACCAGGTCGGCGACGCTCACGCTAGCATCTTTTTGGACTGTTAACATGACAAGCAATAACTCGAGTCGACGCAAAGCCGCTGTCTTGCTGATGAGCCTGCCGCATGAAGAGGCGGGCCAGGTGGTGAGTCAATTGGGGTCCGGGCAGTTGGAAGCGGTTTCTCTTGAAATTGCCAACGTCCAACATATCTCGAACGAAGAACAGAAAAGTACGATCTATGAGTTTGCAAAATCGAGTTCTCCAGGCGCGGGGACGGGTCGGGGAGGAATCGACCTGGCACAACGGATGGTGGCAGAGGGCCTGACTACTGACGCTAACGCAACGATCGATAACCTGCGACAATCAGTTGGAGCGGTACCCTTTGGATTCCTCCAGCAGATCAAAACACAGGACCTGTTGAGGTTCCTGACGGATGAGCATCCCCAAACCATTGCTCTGATCCTCTCGTGTTTGACTCCTTCCTATGGAGCGGACGTCTTGGCTGGACTACCGCTTGAGATGCAAATTACCATTATTTGCCGGATTGCTACAATGAATCCGGTAAGTTACGAAATCGTTGCAGAAGTGGAACGTGGTTTAAAAAGTCGCATGGCATGCATTCTGGACGGATCCTGCGAGGCGACGGGAGGCGTTTTCCGTGTGGCGAAGATTCTCAACCTCACTAACCGGGCTACAGACCACGCCCTTGATCATCTGGAGGAAGAGTCGCCGGAACTGGTCGAGGAAATTCGCCGCCTGATGTTTGCCTTCGAAGATATTGTCCATTTGGCGGAGGGGGACATTCAACTGGTGTTGAAACATTCCGATGTTTCTCAGTGGGCCATTGCCTTGAAAGGTTCCAGTGACGAACTCAAAGAAAAGATTTTCAGCAACTTGTCCAAACAGGCCTCAGGAAAGTTGGTAGAAGAATTAGCTTTTCTGGGCCCCGTTCGACGTTCGGAAGTGGAGTCTGAGCAACGGCAAATTGTAGATATCATTCGGGGACTGGAAGACGCCGGATTGTTGAGGCTACAGCCTTCTGTCGGACCAGAAGAGTATGTCGCATAGCATCGTGGTTCTCTTTCTGGATTGAAGATCATGATGGATTAGGCGAATTTGGTGGCGGAACTCGGAAATTAAAACCTTCAACGCCACCCCAGGTCACAGGGACGGAACAGAGCCGGAAGAGCAGCGGGGACCTTGACCCGACCCTGTGACGAAGGCACCCTCTCCGAAGTTCCTGCGTGCCTTTGGATGAGTGCCGTTTGACACTCACCTGCCACCGCCAGTTTCCTCCCCTCCCATCAGTTGCCGCGCCTTGCTAGCATGGCGGACTATGGTCAAAAACGGTATGTCCCCGATGATGCAGCAATACCATGACGCGAGGTCCGCCTGTGGTGATGCGCTGCTTTTCTTCCGCATGGGGGACTTTTATGAACTGTTTTTCGAAGATGCCAAGACGGCAGCCCGGATTCTTGGTCTGACACTGACCAGCCGTGATAAGGGTGAGAATCCGATACCCATGGCAGGTTTTCCACATCATCAGTTGGACGGTTATCTGGGTAAGCTGATCAAAAAAGGTTGTCGCGTTGCTGTCTGCGAACAAGTTGAAGATCCACGTCAAGCCAAGGGGTTGGTGCGCCGCGAGGTGACGCGCGTTGTGTCACCGGGAACCGTCACTGACGAAGCACTTCTGGACCCACGGGAAAGCAATTTTTTAACGGCCTGCGTGGCTGGTGACGGAAAGACGACATTCGGGTTGGCTTGGTTGGAATTGTCGACAGGTCGATTCCTGGCCGCGAGTCTATCGGCCCACCGGGTAGCGGATGAACTGGCCCGAATCGGGCCATCGGAGTGCCTGCTGGCCGAGGGCGAAAGCAGCGAACATTTCGCCTTGAGCGACCGAGTGATGTTGACCCGACGCCCCGAGTGGTCCTTCAGCTATGACACGTCCATCGAAATATTGTCGAAACAGTTCGGCACGCTCACGTTAGAAGGGTTTGGATTTGAAGAACAGGACACGTTGGCAATTTGTGCTGCCGGAGCGGTTCTGGAATACCTTCATGAGACACAGAAGTCGTCGCTGTGCCACATTGACCGGTTGTTGCCGTATCGTGCCGGTCAGCAGCTTGAGATCGATCAAGCGACCCGGCGGAGTCTGGAGCTGACGCGTACTCTCCGCGACGGTGACCGCGAGGGATCGTTGCTGGCGGTACTTGACCGGACCGTTACGCCGATGGGGTCGCGGTTGCTTGGCGAATGGCTCAACAGCCCGTTGACCGAGTTCAATGCAATCAATCAAAGGCTTGACGCTATCGAAGAACTGGTGAGTGAGGCATCGTGGGCCCACGAGATCGGTCGCGAATTGAAACAGGTTTACGACCTGGAGCGCTTGGTTGCCCGCGTCAGTACGGGTCGAGCCAGTCCCCGCGATCTGAGCTTTGTGGGCCGTACTCTACAGCGGCTGCCCGGCATCAAGGACCAGCTTTCTGCGCGGAATAGTCAGCTCCTGAAGCAGTTGGAAGGGGAATTGGATCTCTGCCCGGATATCCAAGTCAAACTGGAGGCAGCCCTGGTGGATGATTGCCCTCTCGCGGCGAGGGAAGGTGGTTTCATCCGTGCAGGATTCAATGGCGAGCTAGACTCGCTGCGCGAACTGGCAGCAGGAGGCAAGCAGTGGATCGCAAATTATCAGGCCGAGCAGGTGAATCAGGCGGGAATACCCAGCTTGAAAGTGGGCTACAACAAGGTGTTCGGGTATTACATCGAAGTCACCAACGCCCATCGCGACAAGATTCCTCAGCACTTCATTCGCAAACAAACTCTTAAAAATGCAGAACGCTACATCACGCCGGAGTTGAAGGAATACGAGGAAAAGGTACTCCAGGCGGACGAAAAGGCAACGGATCTTGAATACGAGCTGTTCCTGGAATTACGTAAGAGCGTTGGCCTTGCAACCCGGAGGCTGCAGGCCACGGCCGTCGTGTTGGCAATGTTGGATGTGTTGGCGGGCTTGGCTGAACTGGCTCGGTCCCGGAATTACTGTCGCCCGGTCCTGCTTGAAGAAACAGTTTTAGAAATTGTAGACGGCCGGCATCCTGTTCTCGACATTTTAGAGCCACAAGGCACCTTCGTTCCCAATGACATTGTCATGGATACAGGAGAAACGATACAGATTATCACCGGTCCCAACATGGCTGGAAAGAGTACTTACATCCGACAGGTGGCCCTACTCACGTTGATGGCGCAGATGGGAAGTTTCGTGCCGGCCCGGAAGGCAAGGGTAGGAATTGCCGACGCAATTTTTGCCAGAGTCGGAGCGAGTGACGAACTGTCACGGGGACAGAGTACCTTCATGGTGGAAATGACCGAAACAGCACGTATTCTCAACATGGCTAGTCAACGCAGTCTGGTCATACTCGATGAGATCGGCCGTGGCACCAGTACATTCGACGGGATGTCACTGGCCTGGTCAATTATCGAGTACATTCACGACCGTATCGGATGCCGCACACTTTTCGCCACCCATTACCATGAACTGACGGATTTGGACCGCAGTCTGGAATCGGTTTCCAACTTGAATGTTTCTGTCAAGGAGTGGGAAGACAACGTTATATTCTTACACAAAATTGTTCCGGGTGCGGCAGACAAGAGTTATGGAATTCACGTGGCACGTTTGGCCGGTGTGCCCGACGAAGTGAACCAGCGGGCCAAGGACATTCTGGCACAATTGGAAGCCGAACACCTCGACGAGCGAGGTCGACCTAAAATTGCCAGGCCGGACAAATCCCGGTCTTCAGGAGGTTTGCAACTGACACTCTTTGGCGTTGCAGAACATCCGATTCTTGACGAAATCCGTGAACAGAAGATCAACGATTTGACTCCGCTCGAAGCCCTCGAGCGGTTGCAGCGGTGGCAAACGCAGTTGTCAACCGAGTCACTGCCCAAGCCACGGTGAAACGGCAACGCTGGAAAAATACGGGTTCACTCACTCCACCCGCCCGGTCGGGGCACGGTCGCTAAACTCCGCTTGTACTGTCGCTGGCGAGAAGATCTACAACCGCTGGCGAGAAGATCTACAACCCGACAGGATTTTCTAGACGATCTGGATACCTGCCAGATCGGATTGATTGTCAACCACGTGCCCCACGACGGCTGTCTCGAGATCGGACTGTTGGCCCAAATCCTGAAGCACTTCGTCCACGTATTTTTCCGGGATCCCCAGGAGTAAACCACCGGACGTCTGCGGATCGAATAAAGCGCTGTATTCAGGTAGGGCACGTTTTTTTTCAGGAATTCTAATGTTCGTTTCAGTGGCCCGGTTAGCGGGAGCCAGGGTACTTTCCTTACCTTGTTGAAAAAGTTCCCTGGCGCCGGGCAGGAGGGGAATGTTTTCAAGTTCGATGACCGCTGAGACATCGGTGGCTCTTAACATTTCCAACAAGTGCCCCGCCAAGCCGAAACCGGTGACATCCGTAACGGCAGCAATGTCGTACCTGTCCAGCAGTTGGGCAGCCGCCTCGTTGCTGTGCAGCATTGACTGCAGCAAGACCTGCATCCATTCCGCACGGCAGGCGGCCCGCATGTGAGCTGCCAGGAGCACTCCTGTCCCAACGGGTTTGGTAAGCACCAGTCGATCGCCCTGCCGGAGTCGGCCTTTGGTACGGGCTGCCGCGCTGCCCTGGTCGGCCAGCACCGTGAACCCAATGGTCAGCCGAGGCCCTTCAATGGTGTGTCCGCCTACCAAGGTGGCTCCCATTTGCCGGAACTCTTCAAGAGATCCTTGCAGCAACTCGTAAAGCACTTGTTCCTGGGCGCGCGGATTGCCTACGGGTAGATTTGCGGAAGCCAGGGCGGCGATTGGCTTGGCTCCTACGGCAAACACGTCACTGGCGGAGTTCAGTGCAGCAATCCGGCCTACAAGGTACGGATCGTCGAGCGGTGCCGCAAAAAAGTCTACGGTCACTGTAACGGGATTTCCCTGATTGGTTTGGATGATTGCGGCATCGTCCGGCTGATCTAATCCCAATAACACATTTTTGTGCGCAGGAATGTCAAGCCTTTGGAGGACTCGCGATAACACCGAACCACTGACTTTACCTCCGCAGCCGGCACATCGCATCATGGCGGGAGATTCGTCGCGAGGTCCTGTCGTCATCGGCATGGGACTGTAATCCTGATACATGTCCATGAACCGTTCATCGATGTAATTCTTCAGCCACCAGCACCAGGCCCCTTCAAATGACAAACCCATGTATTCGCCGACCGAACGGCCATCTCCTGTATTCAGAAGTTTTAGAAAGTGCTCTTGTGGTACATAATCGCGGAGCGGCTTACCCGACAGGTAGCGTTGCAGGTTGTCCCACAGGAACGGACCCTGGCGAACCGCATAGACACCTGCCTTGGGTGATGTGTTTCCCTCGATCGTCCCTGCATCACCCACTGCAAAAACAGGACTGCCGCTGGTGGAAAGCAGATTCGCCTGCGTCCGTAAGAACCCCCGCTCGTCGAGAGGCAGGCCGAGCCTCTCAAGAATGGCAGGCCCCGAGGCTTCGGTGGCCCACAAGACCAGGTCAGCGTCCAGAACTTCGTTGGAATCGAGTGTAACCTGTGAATTGGTAACGTCTTTTACGCGGGTGTTGCTGCGCAGCTCCACCCCCCGGTTTTCCAGGATGGTGGTGATTCGGCTGGCCGTACCAGGCAGCGACCCCGACAAAATTTGCGATGACGAATGGACCAGGGTCAGTCTGAATGGAACATCCTCCAGTAGGGATTGGAGCCGAGCCGGCAGGCAGAGTGTGATTTCGACGCCACCTGCTCCTGCACCCACGACGACGACTTTGAAAAGTTTGGAACTTGCCTTCTCACGCCAGCTTTGAATTCTGCTGATGAGTCGTTCCAGGAAAGTTTGCATGGGCTTGATTGCCAATACCGTGTCATCCAATAGCTCAACACCGCTTTTACTTGGCACCGACCCGATCCCGACGGACAGGATATCGAAAGGCAGGCTGGGGCGGTCGTCAAAGAGTAATTGCTGCTGTGCAATGTCGAGTCCGGTAACATTGCCCTGGATCAGCCGCGCACCCGATGCAGCACACAGTCGTACCAGGTCGATGCTCATCCGGTCCGTCGAATACTGTCCCGCTAGAACTCCCGGCAACATTCCCGAGTAAGTGGCCACCGGAAAATTTGAGACACAGACCAGTTGTGTGTCTGCCAGAGGTTTCATGCGCCACATCCGCAACACATGCGAGTTGGTGTGACCCAATCCCAGCAACACAATGGACTGTTTGGGCAGGAGTGTTTCCATGTTGAATCTCGGCCATCCTGTTTCGGCCTGCGCAGTGGACCCGGGTGGTCATTAGTTTAGTTCAGAACACCATCTTCATCCAAGTGCCGGTCCCACCGATGGTTTACCGTTGTGGTTGTCGTGCGCTGAACAATGAAGATTGATTTCACCAAAAAACCACTAAGTTCAAGTATCCCACAATCAGTAACAGCAGACTTGCCCAAATCCAGGGCTGGAGCCACCATCCGGTCCGTTCTGACGAGGTCTGTGGAGTACCTTCCAGCGTCGTGGGGACGGTTCGGCGGGACCTTTCCAGCCATGTCTCTCCCGGTGCGGTTTCTTCGTCTGCCGAGTCGTCCGAGGGCTGATGCCGAGTCGGTCTGGCAGGGGCCATCCCTTGAAACGTTTCACGGCTTTCCCAGCCAGTGATCATGCTCGCCACGATCATGGAGAGACTCGTAACAAGGATACTCCATAAATAACCCCACCAGATGTCAGTCCACCACACCGGCAGGGGTCCCAGGCCCCATTCTAAAAGCATCGGATTCATAAACCGCGTCAGACCAGCCAGCATTGCCACGCTGAGGCCTATGGTGGCCGAAGACCGGGCCACACGTGTGAAGACTCCCATCAGGTAGACGGTAAAGAGCGGGATCACCGCCACTCCGGCCAACTTCATGTAGAATTCGAGCATGCCCGCTTTTAGGAATGGAATATAAGCAAATGAGGCCAGGATCACTACCACCGTGACGATTCGAGAGACCAACAGGTAATGCCGGTCCGTCCCGTGCGGGTGGATAAAGCGAGCGTAAATGTCGCGTGTAAAGACGGAGGCCAATGCGGAACCTATCGAGTCGTAGGTCGACAATCCTCCGGCCAGCAGCCCTGCCACGATGATTCCCAGGAGACCTGCTTGCATGGTGGGGGCAAATTGTTCGATGAGCGTTGGCAAAATTTGGTCCGTGGTTTCAAGGTCGGGTACTACCGCTCTTCCTAACACTCCTAATGTCACATTGAACCACATCATGAAGGCCGTGACCGATCCGGCCACGACCGCTGCCATTTTCATGTCCCAGATCGAACGCGCTGCGAGCAAACGCATCGCTTGGGACTGGTTGATCGTACAATAGGCGGAGAGCGCCAGGATGAATCCCAGGACAACAATCACTGCAGGAGCAGTTGTGCTGTCTAAACCACCGACGTGGGTCATGGAATGAGCCGTGGCCTCTGACATTCGATGGGAGGCCACGTGTTGGTCAAGTCGGTTTTCCAGTCCCTGCCATCCCCCTACATGATCCCAGACGGTCCACCACAAGACGATGGAAGCCAAGATCATGACCACCGATTGAATGGCGTCTGTCACGGCAACGGACCGCAGACCTCCCAGGGCCGTGTAAGTAGCCGCTGCCAAGGCAATGCCGACGACCAACCACCAGGTTTGTGTTCCCCAACCGGTCAATACGCTGAAGGTTAAATATAACGAAAAGGCCACATTGGCCATTACGTTGGTACGTGACTGGATTTGGATCAGTACACTGATGACCCGAGCAACTGGTCCAAAACGGAATTCCAGGTATTCCGCGTTGGTGAACATCCCGGCGCGATACATGGGGACAAACAGGAAAAAAGCGACGAGACACCAGCCGATGCTTAAGCCCAGCCACCAGGAAGAAATATAAGACAATCCAAATTTGTAGGCCCCGCCGGCCACGGCCACGTAGTCTCCGCTATCCACCGCCGTGGCAAACATCGACAGACCAACCATCCACCAAGGCAAGCCTTTGGCTGCTAAAAACCAGTCCACGCTGCGTTTTGTACCCCGGGACAAATACACACCGTAGAGAATGATCGACCCGTTGAGGGCCACGATCAGAAACCAGTCGAGCGCGGATAAGGACATCATGCCGGGCGTTACGAATTTTTAGAGTGGCTTGCTAGTCGTCGACGGCCTGGTGTTGGACCATCGCTCGAAAAGAGCGCCAGCCTTCCAGTTGAGCAGGTGATAGCGTGGAGGATTTGCGTCTCGAATAATTTCCCGCTTGATAGGATGCCAGCGAAATGGATTGTGACATCTGTGTTCGATGGTCGACAGCACGGAGCCAACGCCGCGTGGAACGGGGAAGATTGACTCGCTCTTTTTTCGAGTCGCTACGGCGCGACCCGGTCGACGAATCATCGACCGCTGCTCTGCAAAAGAGCGGCCCAGGCCAACTGCCCATTATGATCGGTTTGGTTTTGGACAAGGTCAAGCCCCGGACAGTGTAAGCTGTTTTCTCAGGGGGTCACAGATCACTGAGAGCACTGGTGACCCCATCTGCAAATGTTAATAACGGTCTTCACGTCTCTTCACCCGGGAATGTTGTTTCCGGGTGTCCCGGCACCGACCACGAAGATGTTGGGGACAATACTGTTGTTTTGCGCCGGACTACGGTAGAATACCGAACGGTTTTTATGCCTGCCTGCCCGCGGACCAAACGAAACGTGGGTCCTTTGCAGCTTTGGTTGGAACCCCTGCTACAAGAAAAGGGGGCCTTCTTCTTCCCTGGAACAGTCGATGGTGATTCGGGTAAGTTTTCTTTTTCCGTTCATGGTTTTGTGCCTGATTGGGCTGAATTTCAGCCTTTCGTCGGCTCACGCGGAAAACTGGCCCATGTGGCGCGGGTCACGGCAAAATGGAACGACTCAGGAAAAGGATTTACCTGTCACTTGGAGTCGAACGGAAAATGTTCATTGGAGGTTCCCTCTTCCCGGGGTGGCACCGTCCACGCCCGTGGTTTGGGAAGACAAGATCTTTCTCACCACGACAGTGAAGAAGACGGAACGTCTATTGTTGATTTGCCTGGATCTCTCTGGTAGGCAACTGTGGGAGCTGCCCATTGGAAATGGACCGTCCGAACAGTTGGAACAGCAAAACCTGGCGGCACCTTCCCCCTGTACGGATGGAAGGCACGTCTGGGCATTTTCGGGAAACGGCACCGTGTCCTGTCAGGACCTGTCGGGTAAACAGATATGGCAATTTCACGTTGAGGACCGTTATGAGAAGGTGAACATGCCCTGGGGCATGGCCTCCTCTCCGGTGTTCGGTGACGAGTTGCTTTATATGCAGATATTCCACCTCGATTCGAGTCGCGTTGTGGCGTTGGATAAGCTGACAGGAAGAGAGTTCTGGACTTCGGACCGGGAAACTGATGCTCGGGGAAAGTGCATGCGTTCCTACGCCACGCCGGCAATTTATCGCGATGCCGAGCGTGAGTACCTGTTAAGCCATGGTCAGGATTACATTGTGGCGCATGATCTTCAGGACGGAAAAGAGTTGTGGCGATGCGGCAACTTTCACCTGGCAAGTGGTTACAACCCCTCGATGCACATGTCGTCTTCGCCCGTTGTAGCTGAAGGTCATATTGTGGTGCCCTCATCCTCCTCGGGGAATTTTCAAGTCGTGCGCGGTGATGGTGCAGGCGACATCTCAGACGATCCGCATTACCGACTATGGAGCAAGCCGATCTCGCCGACGATTCCCTCGGCGCTCGTAGTCGATTCGCTGGTTTACATCTGTAGTGATGCGGGCGTGTTGCTTTGTCTCGATTTAGCGACCGGAGAGGAAGTTTATCGACGCGCGGTTCATCGCCATAAGCACCAGGCGTCACCTGTCTACGGCGACGGTAAAATCTATCTGACGGCGCGTGACGGCACAGTGGTTGTCGTCCAGTCAGGTCGTGAGTTCAAGATTCTTGCAACGAACTCTTTGGACGAATTCATTGCGGCGTCACCCGCGATTTCCGGTCGACGGATCTATCTACGCACGTTTGACGCCCTCTATTCGATTGGAGACCACCCGAACTGATTGAAGTACCGTCCCGACGGATGCGACCGGCGGGGTGCAGGTTGTTCAGGTAGGATGCTCGCCAAAAGTTAGCATGGGAAAGTCTGTCGCCGTCACAAATGGGTGGCAGCCGAACCAGGTGCTACCGAAGAGCGAGCCGGTCATGGTACTGATAACCAGCCGTCGGGACTAAGGTTGCGAAGCGCGGCCGGTGCCGTGCATCCTGGCCTGTGCTCGAACATGAGCCACGATTTGTTTTTCAACCTCCATGGTCCACGCTGAAGGTAGACCGTAGTACACCATTGCACCACCCCCTTCGTAACCGCCTTCCAGCAGCACACGCCGCGAAGGGATATAGGCCATGACGTCATTGGCATAGCCCGCGACCCAGGTCGTGTGGGGTGCGAGTTCCCGTTTCAAACGCAACGCGTAGTCAACGACGACCTCTCCACCGAGAAAGACCCACGTCAAGTGGTTACCTAATTGCCAGGTTTGTAGGGGGTAAGGGTAGGTCGCGGCGAGTTGGCCGTCGCGATCCCACTGTTGCAACAGCAGTCGGGCCCGGCGGGCTGTCGCGTTGTCGCCAGAAGCTTCTCTTGTGAGTTGTTCGCGAGAAGGTAATGAGGCAAACTGGAGATCGAGTTCTTCGTACGTTCTGCGCAATCGTGACGGGATTGTAGTCATGTCAGATTCGAGCGCGGTATCAACCGCATCTGCCAACTGCCGCCCGTAACTCCGCGCCAATTCGACCTGGCGGCGCGGCAGCGGATTCTGGTCAGCCCCACATCCGGCCCAGAACAGGGCCGTCGAACCTGGATGGCGTTGTTCCAGTTCCAACTGTGTGAACCCAGGCCAATCACCTGACCAGGAGTAATCGTTCAGTACGGTGGCGTGACAGGCATAGCCACAGACGATCGCAAGGAGTTTGCCGGTGGTGGCACGGACTGCTAACACGGGCACGTCGTGATCGACAGGGCCCACGAGTTTGTTGGCGGAGCGAAGTTCTGATATTTCGGGTTCCGGATTATTCCGCCGGTTGACAGCAAAGGCGGCCCTGCCGTTGCCAGTGAACAACGTGGCGGGAACGGTGTTCGTGATTGCCGCTCCCACAACCTGAACAATCTTTTCCACCAGACCCTCAGCGTACTGATCGATAAGACGCTGCTGTCGAGCATCCAGATCATACGCGCAGGCCAGATTGCGTCCGACTACCGGACCCGTGTGAGTGTGCGAGACCGACAACACGATATCAGCTCGCCGCAGGTTGTACTGTTGTTCCAGACGATGGCAGATTGCCAGAGACAGTGTGCGATCGATTCCCAGCAGGTCCATGGTCACCAGCACAGCCGGCTGCCCGTCGGCAGCGGTGAGTGACAATGCCTTGGCCCACAGGTCAGTCAGTTTTCCTGTCGCGGGTTTATCGCGACCCCCGTAGCCCGAGAGCCACATCGGTTCCAGTGGTGTGATGTTGACGCTGGCGACACCCGCCTGCCATGGGGCGCCAAAGGAAGTCGTGGCAGACACGGTGACAGTGAAGGCCAGGAAGGTGATCCAAACGGCTCGCATGAAAGGTACTCTGGATGACGGGGTTTTAATGAAACGATGTTACGGCGCCGCTTACGGTTGTCCAGGTAGCCAGGAGGTTTCTGGATTTTCTAGATAAAGCATTGCCGCAACATTCTTGAAGTCGATCTGCTGTTCCAGTCCCTCGGGTATCAACGACAGGTTCGTGCTACGGATGCCATCTTCTTCAATTTCGATGCGGGTAATGGTTACCTGGGCGTCGTTCTGCCGGTGACACGCGTTGCACCAGTTTGTGAACCGAAGCAGCAACCCGGTCTTCAATGTCTCCCGCCCAGCGGTAGGCCGGGCGGCCATACTCATAGAGATTCCAGCCACCTTCGTAACCCCCCTCTTCCCACACCCGGCGAGAGGGAATGTAGGCGATCATGTCGTCCGTATAACCACATACCCAAGTACGCGGTCCGAATTCCTGCTTGAATCGCAAGGCGTAGTCCACGACTGTTTCTGCACCCATCCCGATGATCAGTATCTGATTGCCAAGTCGCCAGGCGTGCACGGGATAGGGGTAGGACGAAGGAAATATCGCTCCTTGGTCCATTTGTTCTGCCAGACGGGCGGCCCAGCGAGCGCGAACCGGGTGTTCGCTCCGCATTCCGACGCTCAAGTCTTCCCGGTTGACTACCTTGAGATACGAGAGTTCGACATATTCGAAGGCAGTTCGTAAACCCGGTGGTACGGACTTCAGTGGTGACTGCATTGCTTTTTCGACTGCAACCGCGAGCATGTGTCCGTATTGACGGCACAACTCGACACTGCGGCGAGGCAAAGGATTCTGATCACCACCACAAGTGTTAACAAACATGGCGGTGACACCGGGATGAGCCTGTTCGATCTCCAATTGAGCGAAGCCCGGATAATCACCACACCACTTGGTGAATTGGAGAGTTGTGGGGTGACACGCGTAGCCAAACAAGATGACCACCAACTTTCCACTGGGTCGCGTGACCGTCAAGATCGGCACGGAATGGTCGACGGGCCCTTTCAACGGAATCCCCTGGGCTCGCAAAGCCGGTACTTGCGATTCGCGGTTGTTACGGCGATTGACGGCAAAGCTTGTGGTTCCCTCACCTGTTTGCAGAGACGCGGGTGCGACGTTGCTGATCGCTTCGCCAACTAGTTCCACCACTTTATCCACCATGAGAGACGTGTACTCTTGCACCAATCGGACCTGGTTGGCATCGATGGGGTAATAGTCAATTAAATCGTCACCCAAGCGGGGGCCGCAGTGATTGTGGGAAAAAGTGAACATCACCTGTCGGCGTTCGAGCCCGAAATTCTCCGCTAACTGCCGGAATACCCGGTCACTCATGCTTTTCGGGACTCCCTGGAAATCGCTGGTAATCAGTACGGCACGTCCTCCCTGACCGTCGTCCAGTGCCAAGGCCTTCATCCAAAGGTCGTGCAGTTTTCCATCGGGGGCGCGTTTCGAACCGTAACCGGCAAGCCAGACTGCTTTCTCTGGCGTGATGATTTGTTTGGCCACACCTGCGTTCCACTCAGCGGCGCAAACGGAGTCCCGGAGGTGGCCGGACATTCCCAGCAGACTCGTCAGCAACATCAGACAGAAAGTGTGTGGTGGTGCGGTGCACAAACTGACGCGACAAAAAGTAAAACGTGCGAGTGTTGTCACGATGCATTTCAATGCTGGCTACGGATCGGATGAGTCACTGAGGGTGTTTCACTTATCGCCCATTTGAGGCCCGCTTTCAAGTCGTGTTGACCTGGAACTTAGCATTTCCTGTGCTTCTCTTTGCGACAGATGACGCGGCGATTTTTCCTGAGGTCTTCCGCGACGGGGATGTCGTCAGGGGATTCATTCCAGACGGTCAAAAACCAGAGTCAGCCGGTTCGGGTCGGTGCAGAAGAGAATGCAGCTTCGCTTTCACGTCGAGAAGCAGGGTGAACAGCGTGGGTACCAACAACAGTGTGAAGAGTGTCGAAAGGAACAGGCCTCCCAGTACAACACTTCCCAGGCCTCGATAGAGTTCGCTACCTGCGCCCGGGAACAATACCAAGGGACAAAGACCCAATACCGTGGTAGCCATGGTCATGAAGATCGGACGAATTCTAACTCGCACGCTTTCCAGTACTGCCTTCCGCGAATCCCACCCGTGATTTCGTGAGTAGTTGAGAGCCTGGTGCACAATCAGGATAGCGTTGTTGACGGAGGTGCCGATGAGGATGACAAATCCTAGCATCGTCAGCACATCGAGCGATTGAGGAGGTACTCCCTGCAGCGCGAGGTAGACATTCAATAATCTTAATCCGATCAGGCCACCGACTGCGCCCAACAAGACGCTGAAGATGATTGCCAGTGGATAAAGCCATGATTCAAACAAGGCTGCCATGAGCAGATAGGTGATGGCCAGGGCCAGCAGTACGTTCCAGAACAGTGCAGTCCAGGTTGCTCTCAGCTTGTCGACCGTTCCCGAAAGATTGATCCGGTAACCTCCGGACAACTCGCCACCCGCTTCGAGCGGTTCGAGAATCTCTGCGTCGATGCGTTCGATCGATTCTTGAAGTGAGATTTGTTCAGGAGGAGTAACCTGAATCGTGATGGTTCGTTCTCGCTCACGTCGATTAATCTGTTCCGGTCCACTGTTCAGACTCACATCGGCGATTGTCCCTAAGGTCACGAGTTGTCCGGTTGGCGTCGCGATTTGTAGAGCCTCAATATCCTGAGTGTGTTGTACGAACGAATGCTTGCCGACGATCGCCAGATCAATCTTGTCACCTCCCTGGAAGAAATCCGTAACGTAAGCACCGTCCACCAGCGCATCGACGGTGTAGCCCAAATCCGCCGCTCGAATCCCCAGGGTCACCGCGTGTTCTCCCTTAGGTTTCACGTGCAGTTCGGGATTGGACAAATCAAGGCTTGGGACAGGGCGAACCTGGACTTGCAGGCGGAATTCCGGAGGAAAGACATCCGGCACATCCTTCATAATTTGCCGGCCCAATTTCACCAGGTGGGCGAGTTCGGGGCCGCTGACTTCGATGTCGATGGTTCTTCCCGCTCCCAGTCCCTGCTCGAACAAGCTGGATTGAAAGGAAATGATTCTTGTCCCGTCGTCAAAGATCCCGTTCAGGGTCCACAGCAGCTGGACGAGTCGCCACGACTCCGTGGGGTTGTATGCGCGTAAACCCATGAAGACCTGGCGGCCTCGAGTGACATAGAACCAATCGCCAATTGCCGGGAAATCCAAAGCGCGGGCCTCATCACTTTCAGGGTTCAGGTCCCAGTAGGGGGCTAACTTTTCTTCAACGTACGCTCCCATCCGCATCATCTCTTCCAGGTTGTAGCCCGGTGGAGGGAGAATGACTCCAATTGCCAGGTTACGGTTGCCGGTAGGGAGATATTCAACTTGTGGCAGAAAGAAAACGATCGTTATCAGGCTGGCGATTATAAAAACAGCTACCAATACAAGTTGTCGGACGAACCCTTGTTGGAAGTATCTGAGAAACGTGATCACGGCGGCCACAAAACGCTGAGCGATACGCTCGACGGTTCCCGGTTTGCGTGACACGCGGCCATGACGGGGCCTGCGGAACAGGCGTGCCGAAGCAGTAGGAATTACCGTCACGGACACCAGGAGCGACAATCCCACGGCACAGCTGATGGCGAGCGCGATGTCCAGAAAAAGTTGTCCCGCCTCTTCTTTGACCAGGACTACAGGTAAGAACACGGCTAGTGTTGTCAACGTTGACGCGACGACCGCCCCCCAGACTTCCTGGGTGGCTTTGACGGCGACCTTAAATGTCGGTTCTTGTGTTTGGTAATGGCGATAGATGTTTTCGAGTACCACGACGGCGTTGTCGACCAGCATTCCCACAGCGAAGGCAAGGCCGGCCAGGCTGATTACATTCAGGGATCGCCCCAGTCCGTTTAACAGCAGAAATGTACCGACAATGCTCGTCGGGATTGCCAAAGTGACGATCAGCGTGGCGCGTACGCTACGCAGGAAAATCAACAGGACCGCGACGGTCAACATGCCTCCGATAAAAATGTTCCAGTTCACCAATCCGACTGCGGCATAGATGTAGTCGGTCTCGTCGTAGACTTGAGTCAGTTGAAGCCCGTTTTCCTTGAGGATTCCGGCGTTGAGCTCCCCTGTCGCTTGCCGCAGCAGGTGCATGACTTCCAGGACGTTCGCCCCTGTCTCTCGCAGACAATTAATGGCGATGTTTGACGTTCCAAAGCGCCGCACCGAACTTTCGGGCTTTTTAAAATCGAGTCGGACTTCTGCCACGTCCCGCACGTAGATCGGACCGTTCTTGTCCGCGATCAAAACTTGATCGGCAACTTGCTGGGGGTCCTGAAACTGACCTCGAGTCCGCACAACCCATCGTCGTTTACCTTCGGAGAAGTCGCCGGCGGAGGTGTCAACGTTTTCTCCCCTTAATGCCTGACGAAGGTCCGTAATGGTCAAATTCCGGGCAGCCAACTTCTGCGGATCCACCTCGACCCTCAATTCGGGGTCCTGACCTCCGAAAACATTCGATGTGCTCACTCCCCGGCAGCGTTCAAAACGAGATTCAATGAAGTCCTGCGCAAACTTACGCAACTTTGGAACGTCGATGTTTTCGGAGGGAAGACGTGCTGCAATTTCGGGATGAGCTTCGGCGATGCGTCGCAGGCGCAACACGGAAAGCCCCGGATTATGTGCGCGCCGCGCCGGTTCTAAAGCGTTAGACAGATGGGGTAATTCCTGTTGAAATTTGGCGATGTCGCCGCGCGTGGGCATTCGCTGGCTGAGGATAAACCAGGCAATGGCCCGGTCCGCCGCATCGGACATGGCAATGATCGGTTCATCGGCATCCTCTGGATACTCGGGAACTTGCTGCAGCCGGCTGCTTACTTTGATGAGGGCCTCGGACATGTCCGTGCCCACCACGAATTCCATCTTGACGGTGCCCCGTGAGTTTTCGCTCTCGGAGGACATCTTCCGTAAACCTTCGACACTTTTCAGCTGGTCTTCTTGTTCCTTCACGATTGCCCGTTCAATTTCGTGAGGACTAGCGCCGGGCCAACGGGTTTTGACGGTGATGGTCGGTGTCTGAATCTCAGGAGTCAACTGCATCGGCATACGAAACAGGGAAATCAATCCGAAAAGGGTAACGATCAAAACGCCGACCGATACTTTCACGGGATTTCGAACACAGGCTTCAATGGGATGCATGGAGTAACATTCAGATGAAGGGAGCCGACACGGATACCTGCCACCAGGAAAACAAAATCACGAAAAGACGATGGTTCGCATGCTCTTGGCACTTTACACGAAAGAAAATATTATTTTGTCATGACGTTTTGACGGGGCGTCAGCACTGCGGTCACGACCTGCCCGCAAACGTCCATCGGGGGCCGCGTTGCGGTTTGATCCTTCCGCAACAAATGCTTTGGTCGGGGTGTTTGGCCAGGTAAAGTGTGTCAAGGGATGACCCGCACCGCTTGCTGGGGACGCAATCGTTCATTGCCTTTGATCACAACCCGCTGACCCGCAGTGATGTCGCCTCGGACCTCGATCCAAAGTCCATCTGAATTTCCTAATGTGACCGGCACCGCTTTCACCGTTGTTGTGTTGTCTTGTTGACTTGCCGGCACGATAACAAAGACGATGCGCCGGTTACCGTTCAGCACCAAGCTGTCTTTCAATACCATTAACGCTTCATTTGCGAGATGAGAGGTGAGTGTTACACGGGCGAACATCCCGGCTTTGATGAGCGGCTGGTTAGCTCGCGTAGGATTTACCAACTGGACTTTCACAGGAAAAGTTCTACTTCGTAGATCCGCTTGTGGAACAACCCGGATGACTTCGCCGACAAATTCTCTGTCCGGCAGCGCATCGAATCGCACGATCGCCTCGGCTGTCGGGCGGACATGTGTCACGAACTTCTCCGAAACCAAGACTTCGACTTCCATCGGATTTAGCTCGACCATTTCCACAACAGGTTTTCCAGCAGAAGCCCAACCGCCCACTTCGTTGTGACGTTTGACAATGTATCCGTCGAAGGGTGCTTTCAGTGTGTGTAGTTTAATACGGTCCTCAATTTGCTGAATCACTTTATTTTGTATGATTACTTGAGACTGGGCCTGTGCAATTCGTTCTTTACGGGGGCCCTCGAGGGCCATTTGGTAGTCGGCCCTGGCTGCCTGCAGGATGTTCTTCGCGGCGATGGACTGCGAAAGAGCTTCTTCCACCTGGTCTAACGTGATGACTGCTCCATTGTCGTAGGTCTGGCGGGCCCGACGGAGACGGGCCTCGGTATATTCGAAAATGGCCCGTGCACCTTCGACCTGTGCCTTTGTTTTTTCAATCTCTTCCGGGCGGGAGCCGTTGAGCATTTCAGCCAACTCATGGGCTCTCAGGTCGAGTTGAGCCTTTGCACGTGCCAACTCGATTTCCAGGGTCCCGGTGCGAAGCCGCACTAAAGGGTCCTTCGCTTGGACCGCGTCACCTTCACGCACAAACATCTGCATCACTCTTCCGTCGATCGCGCTGCCAATGGTGCTGCGGCGCCGAGGCGTGGCGGTACCGATGAATTCCCGCTCAAGGGTGATTCTCCGTTGCATGATCTGGTGTACTCTGACCGGTGCCGGAACCTCCTGGGCCTGGCAGAATGATGCAGAAACATGCAGTGCGCATGCGAGAGTACCAATGATCGCCGAGCGGTGCCAAACGATCACCGGTGACAACCGGCTGGCATTCGATTCATGACACGAAAATGGACACATATTACTCCAGATTAATCCACGGCGCATTCCTGCGACAGAGATCAGTGGTAGATTGGTAGATTTAGAGGTGAAGGCCCGGAAGGACCATAAGACCGTCGAACCAGTGTTGCCTAGCCGAGTCCGGCCTTTTTCTCCGTAAATTTGCGCTGAAACCTCGATTGGTCGACTTACCCCGGCCCATGGCAAAGGGAAGCTCGAACTGATACCACAGTCTGGTATGAACTCGTGGCAACTTCCAGTAACAGACACAAGGACATTTCAAGTCATGACGAAGAACGGTTGGCAAGTGAGCGTGATTGTTTTTTACTTCTGGATGGTACTGCCCCCGTGGATCGCCGCGGGTGAAGAGTTCTTCCGGCCATTGCAGAAGGGAGTCGTGTCCACTTTTTCGGTGGTGGCTTGCGACTTGAAAAATCGGCAATGGGGAGTGGCAACTCAGTCACGCGTGTTAGCAGTGGGCTCCATCGTCCCGTTTGCCCAGGCCGAAGTGGGGGCGGTTGCCACCCAATCTTGGGCTAACACTTCATTTGGGCCTCAAGGTTTAAAGATGTTAAATGCGGGTCGTACCGCTCGAGAAACCCTTGATGATCTGCTGCAGCAGGACGAGGGTCGCGCTCAGCGTCAGGTAGCGCTCATCGACCGATCGGGACGAGTTGCGCACTTCACCGGCGCGGAGTGTCTGGATTGGGCAGGAGCCAAGACCGGAGAAAATTTTTGTTGTCTGGGTAATATCCTCACGGGTGAAGAGGTAGTGACGGCGATGGCCGACAGTTTCCAGAAAACCGTGGGGCCGCTTGCTGATAAAATGATGTCTGCCATGGCAGCCGGGCAGGCAGCCGGAGGTGACCGAAGAGGGCGCCAGTCAGCAGCCCTGCTCGTCGTACAGGAAATGGCAGGTTACAGCGGTTTTGATGACCGTTACATCGACCTCCGTGTTGATGACCATCCCCGTCCGATTGAAGAACTCGGACGTTTGTTGAAGTTGCGGTTCCGGGGGGATCCCGCGAACTGACGATACAAAAGGCCGACGAAAGGATAAGACATCAGTCGAAAAAATTTGCGGAAGACAGGCCGGCATGTCGGGAATAAAAAGTATTTTGACTGACTGGTCTCCCCGCAGTGCAGGAAGGTCTTGGCTGCACCCTCAACGAGTCGGATTGGTCTTCGCGTGTCTTTCTGTGAGGCGTCGAAACGGTATTTAGCGACGGTTGAATCTACACAGAAAGATCACACCCAGCAGCATGAGACCTGCAGACGCAGGTTCAGGAATGGTGACTTGGATTGTTGTGCGATGGTTATCGATTGCCAGAAAACCGGTCATGGATTCCAGATCGGGTTGAGAATAGAAGACATAATTTGTATCGGCCTGGTTGATTGACGATGCGACAACCGTAAGGCCAGCCAGTTCCCATTGCAGACCGTCAAATGTGAAAGCGGCACTGCCGGAATCCCCCAGGGTGGCGATCGCCTCGTCACTGTCGGCTCCGGCGTTATTCAAACCGGGCTGGGGATCGTTGAAATCAGCTGTAAACCCCGTGCCGATAGCCGGAAAAAGCAGATTGACGGCCGTTACCTGGTTGGTCCCCCAGGTTTTCAGGTTGGTTGTTGCCCGTTCGTATCCATCGGTCAGGAAGCCATCAATGGTTAGCGGTACTTCGCCCGAGTTGCGATTGAACCCGTAACCGATCAGGGTAATCTGCTCGCCGACCGTCACTGGTGTTTCACGGAGTCTCACGCCGGGCTCCGGTGGGAGGGTATCCAACTGAAATAATTCCATGTCGACCCCGGCCAGTTCCACACTAGGGGCCGATGAACTGTAAGTTGTACCGTTTAATTCAAAGTTACCAGTGACTCCCACGTGTTTAGCGGTGATTGCCCAACCGTTACCAAGATAGACGGCGCTTCCGTTGGCACCTGCGATGTTTCCGACATGGTCCCATGGTGCGCCGTTTGACGGTGTCGTCTGGTGTAGATTGACAGGGGACGTCACGTTGTCCGGTACCGCCACGATGACAGCAACTGCAGGCAAAGGCATCCCTAACAGAATGACCGTCAACCAACTCAAAATAAACCTTGTTCGCCTGGAACGATCAGCTTGGAAGGATGATTGAAAGGAAGTGTTGGAAATGAGGGGGCGCTCCATGAGACGCTCCGATAAGTAGTTTGCAAAATATAGGATTGTAACCTGCAGCAAATTCATTTTGGCGGGAAAACCTACGCGACCACAATCGAAGCGGGCTTTCCTCAGCCTAGCCGGTGAGCGGCGGGCAATCTGGTTCGTGTTGTGAGACACTCGGTTTCTGTCGAAAATAAAATGTAAGTAAGCCATGGAATTCCTGCACGCGTTCCCGGTGGCTGTTGGGAATGGTGTGACACTCAGAGTTCGCCCGGTCATTTTTCGCGGCCTCACTCTATTTTACCCGGAAACGCAAAAGAGGCCAGCAAATCGGCCATCTTGCGTGAACCAGGCGAACTCGTGATCGTTTTCCTGTTTGCACGCTTGCACATGTTTTTGTTGTTTCAGTTGTCAAAACCTTCTACCTGCGGGACCGATTTGACTTGGCTGGCCAAACCCTGGCCGAGGAAATCAAAACAGCCACGGGCATCCCTTTGCTGAAGCAGGGAAATCAGGCAAGTTTCTTTAGCGCGCGTTTCATTTGGATTTGTGGATCACCCTGCTCCCGTTTTTTCGCAGGACTTAGAAAAGCAAGCGACGTGTCAAACTTTGTGGTAAAAATTAAATCTATGACTTGCCAACGGTTGCAGCCACTCATTTGGGTGCGGCGGCGGGTTCGGTCCGTCTCAAAGCGGGATGGACTCTCTCCAATCGAGAATCTAGCGAAACCCAATGGAACGGCAGGTCAGGGTCAGAATGCCCTTCCCGCTGGTAGACCGGTTTCTCGTGGTGTTCCACGGTGGTTAAAATAAGATGACTAGGTGTGACCCGTGGATGATAAACTGCATCTTGTGATGAGGTGACTGCGATGAACAAAGCTTTTGTTCGCGAGCCGGAATTTGATGGACGTGCGTACTGCCCACGTTGTGGAACCGTGGGAACCACCGTCGATGTGAGGCCCTTGGACACTCACATTCAGCCAGAATTCCGCGCAAAGATGCATGATTCAGCGTGGTATTGCGGTTTCGCAGGGTGCGAGGTGGCCTACTTCAACTTGCTGGAAACGGTTGTTGTGATGGATGAATTGATCGCACCGATTTATCCCGATGATTTTGACGCACCGCTCTGTGCCTGTTTTGGTTTCCGTTACGAAGATGTGGAGGCGGATGTGTCTGCGAGCAAACCGGTCCGGATTCGTCAACTACTGGCCAAGTCGCAGTCAAGCGAAGCGCGCTGTCAGGTCCTCGCGGTGGACGGAAGGTGCTGCTTGACGGAAGTACAGAAATTGTACTTTAAACTCCGCGCAAAGCAGGAAGAAGAATGAATCCCCGGCAGTGGTGGCCGAGAAAAATAAAAGGTGTGTTCGATTTGTGGAAACCGTAGAGATCCTTAAGGAGTCACTGGGATTCCCAGCGACTGACGGTGCAATGCGGTCACTTGCTCAATCTGTTGCCGGGACTCAAACGGTACGTACAGCCCTCGCATGACCATCTGATATCGCTTGCCAACCTGGTAATCAGGAATCAAGTACTGGAAATCCCAAGCGGGGTTTCCTCTACCACCTCCTGAAGGCGATTGCGTCAGGCGAACCTGATCCTGCGGCCGAAACATTTGGACCCAGGCCATCCGGTGACTCACTCCATAGTACCAGGATTTCGAATAACGATAGTTGGATCGATTAAAGACCAGCGACAGAGGAAAGTCCGGGTCATGCTGAAAGGTACGCATGTCGGTCAAGCTTAAATGGGTGGCCAGTTCACCATGGCTGGGCGTTGCTGATTGGATCCAGGATGACTTCTTTGACGAAGACGTTCTTCCCTGGAAATGGATATCCAATGACTCTGGCTGGTGAATATAACTTGCCCAGAAAAGACCTATATATCCGTGTGCATAGCTCCGCTTGTGTGGCACACATTCGAGTGTCATCTCCAGCGCACCATCTTTGAGCATCTGGTATCGCAAACAGCTCTCCAGGCCATAATGAGGACTCGGCGCCTGGTAAAGTTCAACCGTATGCTGATCAACAAGCCGTAACTGCATGGGGGCATTGCGCGGTTCAAACAACACCTTGCGATCCTGTTTAGTCCCGTCATGAATGTGCTCGTAATTGAGGCCGGCATACGAGGGCACGAAGAGGTTTTCTGTTCGTTGCGAATGGCCCAGGTAAGCCAAGCCACTGTATCCCGCCCGATGGGCAGAGATCACGTCATCGACCACTGCCTGGTTATCTACGACAACCGCCTTCACGCCATTGCGCATCAAAACGGCAGTTGGTTTTTCGGAAATCCGATAAGAGCACTCAGGGTCGCTTAACGATGTAAGCCGAGGCAATTCATCCGCTAACCCGGTCCCGGGAAGCAGCAAGGCAATGATTAACAACCATGGTTTCATCGGTAGTCAACTCTGTTCGATCAAGTGTTTCATAAAATCTGTTTTGGGAACAGCTGGTCATTTCAAGCAGAACCAGCATCGGTCACTGTAGAAACCTGCTGCTATCTGGACCGCAAATCTGAGCGGCAGACAATGAATCCTCGCGGCTCGTTGCTGTGCTACCTGCCCCTTGATGTTACCGGTGGCAGGGCCGGCAAGTTGCAGTCAGAAGTGATCCAACCTGACAGGTGCGTCTATTGGGGTTTACCAACAGGCCTACACCAACTCGCGTGGTACTTTTCCACCCTGAACCAGATGAATCGGTCGCCCGTCAGGCAGCTTGACGGTTAAACGATTTGGGTCCAAATGCAGGGACCGGTAGACAGTTTGACACAGGTCAAGAGGTCCCATGGGTCGATCGGTCGGGTAAGCCGCCTTGGAGTCCGTTTTACCAATCATCTGCCCGTGCCGATAACCACCGCCCGCCAACACGATGCTCTGTGCGGGACCCCAATGATCACGACCGGCATCTTTGTTGATCACAGGTGTTCGACCAAATTCACCTGCTGAAATAACCAATGTATCCTCCAGTAATCCGCGTTCCGCCAAGTCCGCAATAAGGACTCCGACAGCCCGGTCGTGGCGCGGCATTTTACTGTCGAGCGCGTTTTTGATGTTGCCATGGTCATCCCAATAACCTGTATTGAGTGTGACGAAGCGAACGCCCGCTTCTACCAGTCGACGGGCCATCAAAGCCTGGGCGCCCCAGCCATCACCATATCGCTCGCGAACCGCAGGATCTTCTTTTTCCAAATCCATAGCGTCACGGGTTCGACCAGAAGTCACGATTTCCACTGCTTGGCGCGAATAGATATCGAAACGTTCAACTTCTTTAGAACTGTCGAGATTCCGTCGCAGGTTATCCAGGCGGTCGGTTAGAGAGAGTCGAGCACTCGCGCGATTCTTGGAAAGTCCATCGATAAGTTTCAAATTTGATTCGTGGATGGCTGGAAACTGAATGCCTTCCCTACCGTAGCTATAACTTCCAGTATTGATGGGATTGTAAGCAGTACCCAGGAAAGCCGCCCCGTGGTATCCGAAGCCTCCGTCGTTGATGTTGACGTACGGTGGAATTCCGGACTGCCTTGACTTGAGAAAACGGGAAACCACCGAACCCATCGACGGGTTCCGCGGTACTTTGTCTCTGCCGGTCGCTCCGAAGTAGCCACTAAGTATCCAGTGAGCCGCGGCAAAGTGGTCGTTGGTGCTATGGGTAAAACTGCGAACCACACTGAGCTTGTCCATGACCTTGGCGTGGTAGGTCATCAACTCACTGATACGGACACCGGGAATCGTTGTCGCAATCGACTTATAGGGCCCACGGACTTCGCTTGCCGCATTCGGTTTCAGGTCAAAGGTGTCGAGTTGCGAAGGGCCACCGTGTTGCCAAATGAGGATGACCGAACGTTTGCTCCGCTGGCCGGCGCTTTCAGCTGCCAGCAGGTTACTGAGCGTGCAGCCAAAAAACCCCAGCGACCCCACTGCGATAAACTGGCGGCGCGAGAGGGAGTCGCAAAGCGGCCGTGATTTTCCTGTAATGTAAAGCATGGGGAGATCTACAGGTTAAATTGCAACTTGATGATTATTGATAGTTTCGGCCTGAAATGCAAGTCTTTATCCGGCGTGCCTCGCGGAGTATAGGTGAAAGAAATTGTGCCACAAGGCGACCGCCCCCTGTCTATTATCGGAAAAATATTCTGACACTCTCTTGGAAATTTATGAGTAAAAGTTAAAGTTCCAGCGAGTATCCGCCAGCTTTTACCGTTAATTGTGTGTGATGTGTGTCGAATGTGGGAGGGGATTGTTTGCTCTGGAAAAATGCAGCGCAGGCTTTTGTGAGTTCTCACAAACAATTCTCCATTGGACGCTGCGATGGAAGAGTTGGTGAGTCCTTGCCGGTGAACTTCGCCAGTCACCCGTTTCAGGCATTGTACGACGCTGCGCACGTTGTGGACAAAGCGGTAATCTCCCTGAACCACTCCGCAACGGAGTCAGTAGCTTGTGCCAGAGTGGCTGGGATAAGGTGACGTTACTGTGGCCGCGATGGCTGGATTCATTGACTCCACACACCGCGGAAAAATCGCAGGGCATTGCCGTGGAGGATGTTGTTCGTGTCGTTGTCCGAATAACCCGCGTTTTTCAAAAGGGGGCCAAATCCTTGCAGGTCCGCGATGGTATCGACGTCCGTGGGAGTTGCTTCAGCGCCGAAACCACCATCCATGTCGGTGCCAATCGCAAGGTGATCCATGGAACCACCTGCCAGGTTTGCAATGTGTTCCATGTGCGGTAGCAGGCCTTCCATGCCGTACTTGGGAACCAAATCGTGGTGCGAAGGACGTGTTTCCCAGGTCAGGTCCGGATCCATGAAAAATTGGCAGAAGACCATTCCAATGATTCCGTCGCGGGCGATCACTTCCTGGATCATCCAGTCGTCCAGATGTCGTTGGCCCGGCACAATGTTGCGAGACACGCAATGCGATGCCATGACAGGTCCATCCCATAGTTCAAACGACTCTTTTACGGCCTGGTCGGCCATGTGGGTGATGTCCAGAACCATTCCCGCTTCGCGCATGGCCCGGTAGAGTGCTTTTGCGGGAGGTTTCAGGCCACCGACGGTACCCGTGCCGTGAATGTAGGTGTTGTCTCCAAAATGCGCTGGACCGACGACACGCAGTCCCGCGTTCCACCAGAACTCCACATCGTCCGGACCCGCGATCGGGTCGGCGCTTTCCATCGAAAGAATGTGATAGATCGGTGTTTGATCCGTGGGGTTCTGCCAGGATTCGACGGCTTCGTTTAAGTCACCAAGGTTGTGAACAGGTTTAATGTCACCGCGCCGCACCATGGCTTGATAGTAAGCCAGATGACCGCGTCCGATGGCCATGGTCTGTTCCTGGGTTTTCATGCCGTCCCGATGCACTTTTTCACGAGGTTGAATTCGCGACATGATGGTGCTCAACATGATTCCAACGCTGCCGCGACGCATTTCCGGAAACGTCACGGTGCACAGGCCCGTGTCAAATCCTTCGGCCATCGCCGGTAGATCCTTTTCTTCCTGTCGGCGTACTTCGTGGGCGTTCAGTGTGAGGTCGCGATTCCAGAAAAGTGCGTCCCAAGCTAAGTCGAGATGCAGATCGATGATAAGTGGTTGGGCCATGTGTTGTCTTCCTCGCTCGACGAATCTGAAAAGAACGTTCAAATTACGGGACCAACTGTTGGATGTCAACGTCCTGCAAAGTGACAGGCACGAGGTGTTATTGCGGACGCCGTCGAAACAAATGTCGTTGAGTGACCCAGCAATGGAATGGCGGAAAAGGAAAGGGAGGTGGGTATCGGGAGTTTCCAAAAATGATGGTGTGGAATATGATCGGGGTCGTGTATTCCTTTGTCCATACGGGTTGTGGTCCAGGTGGACTTCTGACCGAAGGCGCCGGCCGTTACAGAAAATGATGTGCAGGCTCTGTCAATCCTATTGACCAAATTAAATCAGGAACGTCAGTCGACAATGATTGCAATCGATCGTAACACACCCGGCTTTGGCGACGAGCGACCCGTGTTCGAACCCGGGCAAGTGATTCGTCATCGGCGTTATGGCTATCGAGGAGTGATTGTCGATAGCGACGCACGATGCATGGCAGACGAAGCGTGGTATAAGAAAAACCAGACACAACCGGATCAGAATCAACCCTGGTATCATGTGCTCGTCGATCAATCAACGGCTTGCACGTATGCTGCCTCGCAAAATCTGGTTGCCGATCCCAGCGGGACTCCAATAGACCATCCTCTGCTGCAACATTTCTTCAGCGGATTCAAGGATGGCCACTACGTTCGCAATGACGAGCCCTGGCCCGGGTAGGAGTCAGGCGGACTTGGCCGCAGCCATGTTTTTCAGGCAGCTGTCTTCCAGCGGTTGCAGGGGTGTGAAGTCGCGATTGTGTTGGTAACTCGGACGCTCCGTACCGGTACAGGCGTTACTCACCGCGTTGTAAATCAGGTACATGATAGCTCGGCGCCAGGGTGAAACGTTGTTGGCTGATCCATGAACCACGTTGCAGTGTACAAAAGCGACGGACCCGGCCGGCCCGATCAGGGGTTCGATGCCGAACTCTGTAGCCAGGCGTTCCAGTGTAGCGTGGTTGATGTGGTGCAGCGCATATCCTTTTCCCTTTGCATCCTTGTGGGGTTTCGATTGGAGCAAACCATGCCGCTGGGAACCCGGTACCACCAGAAGAGGTGAACGGACAGCATCACAGTCGTCCAGGAACACAGATGTCATCACACAGCGAGGTTCGGGCATGCCGTCGATCGTGTGCCACGGTGGATAATCCTGATGCCAGTCCCAAGCGGCTCCCTGGCCAAATCCCTGTTTGGGATTGATCCGGCTCTGATGGAGGTAGACCTCGTCGTTCAGCAGTTGTCGCACCGGCATCAACATTCGCGGAAGCAGTGACAAACAGCGGAAAGGTTCGGAATAGATGTGTGCACCAAACGCGAGCCGTGCCGCTGCCGGGTTGTCTTTTTCGTGTACGATCTCCGGTCCCTGCCGATCCAGAACCTCCAGCAAAGCTGCCTGCAAGACTGCCACCTCGTCGCTTTGTAAGAGACCCGGAATGAGCACGTACCCTTTGTCATTAAACTCGGATACCTGGCTTTCGTTGAGTTGCATGATAGAAGTTTGCTCTTTGGTGAGAGGGGGATCTTAGGGCTGCGAGTCCGTCAACAGGACAGGGGTCTGGCGTCGAATAGATTCCAGCACGGCCAGCACCAAGGCAAGCGAACGCGTTCCGTCCCGGCCGTCGATGATCGGGGGTTCTTCTTCTCGAACCACACGACAAAAATGTTCCAGCTGGGACTTGAGTGGATCGGCCCGAACGACGACGCCTTGCGACTTTTCCAACGGATGCTGCCAGCCGGATGCTTTTTCACAAGGATACCGCCAAGACTGCATTTGGGGAAAGGCGAGGGAACCCAATGTGCCAAAAAAATAATAGCAGTTTTCATCCGTGGGAAAATAGAGCGGATTCTCGCGAGTGGTGGCCTCGTAGGACCAGGGTGAGGGGGTCGTGTCCGAGGCAAGAATCGAAGCCACGGCACCGCTTTCTAATGCCAGCGAAATGCTTAATGTGTCTTCCACGGCGAGTTGTCGCGCCGCAGAACTCGCTTGAGCATAGACCTGGCGGACTTCACCGCATAGATAACGGACCAGGTCGAGTTCGTGCACGAGATTGATGAAGGTGGGTCCGCCACCGGGCGGGGTGCAGCGCCATTGTTTCTGGTAATAGTCGATCGGTTTCATGAGTGTCCACAACATCGAGACCGCGGTCAATTTTCCCAACTCACCGCTTTGCAAGGCAAGGCGTGTTTGTTGAATGAGTGAATTGTGGCGGCGATGGTGACCAACGAGAACCTGAACGCGGTTATCGTCAGCGGCCTTTACAATGCGGCTGGCTCCCTCCATGCTATCTGCGATCGGCTTTTCAATAAGAACGTGAATGGAATGCTTTGCACATAGTTCTGCAATGGCTGCGTGTTGCCTATTGGGTGTCGCGATGATTGCTCCCCGGGGCTTCTCTCGTTCCAGGAGTTCTTTCACGTCTTTATAAACCGGAACACCGAATTTGTCGGCGTAGGGTTGGCAACGGGGATCCACATCACAAACACCTACCAGCGAGCAATCCGCGTTGGCAGTAATCAGTTCTGCGTGCCGCTGTCCGATCTCGCCAAAGCCGATGATTGACAATCTAACGGGAGGAGGTGGCATGTGTTGGAACGCCTGCTGCTAGGTGGATGAAGATCGCTTCTCTGAAGATGATGGCGGTCGGTCCGTTGGGGTGGAACCAGTGTTGCCTGGCGCAGGGGTGTCGCTGGGAGGTTTATTTTTCATGGCAGCGGATCAAAGAACGTTAAATTCGCACCAAAATTGTCCATTCCCGTGACCGAATCACCTCGCAAGGTCACACGAATGGGATGGATGTGCAGGCGTTCTGACAGAGTGATTTGAGAGTCCTTCAGCGGGAATCGTAGACGAACAGACTCTCCGGCAGCGACGGAACTGAAAACCAGGTAACCGTTTGCACACGTCGGCTCGGTGTTCGTACCACCGATGCCAATTTCTTCGCGAGTCAGCCAGGGCGGTACACGTACCTGTAGCGGTCCAGGCTGTTTGAGCGTGATTTCTAAACAGTTGTGGGTGTAGGGCGACTGAACCTTGCTGACGCTGGTTTCGTGGTCAAATAACAGGTTGACCGAAGTGCCAGGGCCTGTCGGGCGGATGACTTCGAGATAGGCTTCGCACAGCGAGTTCACTGTCCCACCGACAATGTCCATGTTGAAGGACAGATTGCGACGTCCTTTTCCCGTTGATTCGTGGCCGTAAGGCGCAGGAAATCCAAATGCCCCGAGGTGCCGGTTAACAACATCCCTCAGTCCATCGATGCTGTCAGGATTCGGCGGGTCATCAACAAAGGACACATCTCGAAGCTGCGCGGGTAGCAAATGGCAACGCAAAATCCTCTCCGCGTCATGGTAGTATTCCGTGTGTCCCCAACGTCCCAGGATCAGGGCGGTTTCCAGAATGTCTCCCGTGTTGTTCGCCTCTCCATGGTCCGTGTCTTGTTGCCCAACGGACTCGGGTGACCAGCCGATCTCGTCGCGCATTTCCCAGAGCCCGCAATCGTAGAATGTTTTCACGCGTGCCAGCAGATCACCATCCGAAAGCAGGTCTGCCAACTGCGCCAATGACGACATGACACAAGTGACCGAATGGCTGTGACGCGTCGCGAAACGCCCCGGATCCCAGTCGCCGGCGGCGGTGTAAAAGTCGGCAAGCGCCTTGTCTTTGAGGAGTTGGGCTAGTTCCAGGGTTCTGCTGTCGGACGTGGTGCGATAGAGCTTCACGAGGGCCCCCAGCATGCGTGCCTCCCCGTGAATAAAGCCTTCGCACTCCTGGTAGCGAATTCCCAGATTTTCGAGTTGTGTAACATCCCACCCGCGTTCGGGTGTCCATAATTTCAAAACGGACTCCACACTGCCTGTGGCCAATTCGAGAGCCTCATCGTCGTCCCGAAAGCGCGCCAGTGCGTACAGCGCGTGAAAGCCTTCTCGAAGGTTGTGCGGGCAGAAGTTTTGCAGTGGCCCATCGACGGTCTCCCGATTCAAGGGCAGGGTAACAGGTCCACTGTAGGAGAAGAGGGCAGCTTGTCGATGATTCTCTACGGCAGTTTCATCCAGATCGATGCAGGCGGCGTATTCCGCGTTCAACAGCCCGCTCAAATGCCGTCCTGGAATATGGGCATCACTGGAATAGGGGGAGAACGAAAGTGCCGCAGTGGGCTTAAGCGTTGACTGAAAGAAGGGCCTCAGTTGATCGTCCGCATTGAAAACATTCTGCATGGTTCGACATCCAAGTCGGATGGCGTCTCGAATGCTGGTCGTATTGACGTCGTGCAGTTTGGTTGTCAGCGTAGTTGTCATCTTGGAACAGGCCGTTGGTCATCAGGGCTTCAACAGGTGGACGTGCGCGTGTGACCTACTTGAGATATTTGAGTTGAATGGTTACCTGCGGTAGTTTTTCCTGCAAAAGTCGTGCACCCTCTGCGGTAACAGCAGTACGCGCCACACGCAAATCGGCAAGCTGGTTCATGCCTTCGAGAAAACGGAGTCCGTTGTCTGTGATTCCTGTTGTGCCCAAATTCAGAACCTTCAGTTGTTTCAGGTGCCGGAGGTTTTCCAAGCCCCGGTCCGTGAGCGACGTATTGTCTAGATTCAGCGACTGGAGATTCTGAAGTGTTGTGAGGTGTGCTATCCCTGCATCGGTAACGGGCAAACGATACAAATTCAACGACGTGATTTGAGACATCCCTGACAGATGCGCCAGGCCTTCGTCAGATAAATTTGAATTTTCGCTGAGGTCCAACGAACTCAGTTGCGTCAGACGAGACAGAGGCTTCAATCCGGGGTCGGAAATTTGCGTTTTGGCCAGACGGAGTGTTTGGAGGCTCGGCAAGCCGGACAACAGTTCCAGGGCTTCGTCGTCGACTAAAGTTTCCGCCAGGTAGAGTTCGCTGAGTTGGTCCAGGCCGGTAAGGTATCTCAACCCTTCGACACTGACCCACAGGCTATCTAAGGAGAGCGCCTTCAACTGAGTCATCGTTTGGAGAACGGCCAGTCCGTCATCGTCCACGCTGGTCGCTCCGTTCTTTCCTGACAGACGCAGGCTGCGAAGTTTCCGGAGCGGTTCGAGTTTAGCAAGTCCCGAGTTCGAGATTGCACAATCACGTAAGTACAGGTGCGTCAGTGACTCGATCTGGCCTAAAGTAGCCAGGCCTGCATCGGTAATCCGTGTATCGTCCAGCATGATCGAACGAGGATGCGCAAGTCCTGGCAGGGCGCTCAGAGTTGAGTCGTCAGCAACAGTACCTCGCAAATCGATTTCGACGATCTGTCCCTGGCGGTCATATTTGAGTTTGGCAGCCAGTTGTTCAAGAAGCTCGATACTTTCGGCTGAATCCGACGGATCGTTGATGGCGGGACGCTCGGGTGATTCGGGAGTCAGATCCCCCTCAGGCTGATTGGTTTGACGATTTGAGTCGACTGTCTGTGGAGAGGGACTTCTCTCGCAAGCGACACACAGTGAAGTTACCAGGACGAATAGAAATGGAAGTCGTCGGCACTTCATGCGCCGCTCACTTCCCATCCGGTTCGATAAAATTTGTGGACGAACTGGTTCGCTTCGGGGCAGTTAGTGGCTTGCAGTGTTTCAGCATCCCATTCCAGTCGCTGTCCGGCGCGGTAGGCGACGTTTCCCAGCAAGACAGTTTCGCTTAGTGCCCCCGAATAATCAAAGTTGCAGGTTGTCGTTGATCCATCCTTGCACGCCTTGATCCACTCCTCGTGATGGCCGATCGATTTAGGAATGCTGGGCGCGGGGGCTTGGAAGTCGGCGAACTTCTGCCGCGGAAAGAGGCGATAGCTCGAGTAGTCCGCAAACAGATTCCCTTCGCTCCCGACAAACATGACTCCCGCGGACGGGACCCGCTCTCCGGCCACCTTCTTGGGGATTCGATTTCCATCGGACCAGGTAAGGCGCACCGGTGGTAAGGATTGGCGGGCAGGAAATTCATAGCTGACGTGCAGACCGGGCGGAGTGCCCGTCGCATCGACCTCAGGACCCTCCACTTCACAACTGATCGGGTGTCGCAATTTTAGCGCCCAGAATGGAAGGTCGACATAGTGACACGCCATGTCAGCAATGGTTCCACCACCAAAGTCCCACCATCGTCGCCAATTTGCCGGGTGGTACTTACCAGGCAGGAAGGGTCGTTGCTCAGCAGGTCCCAGCCACAGGTCCCAAGCCAGGCTGTCGGGAGGGGTTTGCGGTGTAGCGATAATGTTTTTGTCAGTCGGTGCACCCGGGTCCACGTATTCCGTGCCGCTCCAGACCTTGCCAACCCAGACGTGCGCTTCGGTAACGTCTCCGATAGCTCCTGACTGAATGATTTCCACCACCCGGTGATAGTTGCCGGTGGCATGAATCTGGGTACCCATTTGCGTCACGACCCCGTGTTGTTGCGCGGCCCGGGCAATGACCCTGGCCTCGGCCACCGTATGTGCCAGTGGCTTTTCGCAGTAGACATGCAAACCCGCTTGAATGGCGCGGAGTGTTGCCGGTGCATGATGATGATCGGCAGTGCTGACCGTCACCGCATCCAGCCCCTTGGCCTCTTGATCGATCAATTCGCGGTAGTCGACATACGTGCGAGCCGCTGGAAACTCCGTCTGGGCACGTTCCAGGTAATTTCGATCGACGTCACAGAGGGCCACCACATTCTGGGTCTTGACCGCATTAACATTGACCGCCCCACGGTTGGCGGTTCCGATGCAGGCGACGTTCAGACGCTGGTTTGGCGAGTTGGACTCAGCGGCCGCTTGTTCTGTCCAGTAGCCAGCCGACACGACTGCCACCCCCGCCAGTGCGCTCGATTTTCTGATGAAATCTCGTCGAGTTGTTTTTTTCTTCCCTGCCATGTTGTTACTCCCGTGGCGGCATCAAATCCTGTTTCCAAATGAATGGTCAACATTTCTGCCAGGATATTTCCAGAATAGAAGAATCGCTGGCAGATGACAATGAACCAGTAGTTGTTCACGGATAAAGTTCCGGCCATGATAGCAGACCGGTTAGATCACGTTATAATCCAATTTTGACAAATTGGTGTCCCAAGTTCCATTCCAAATTGTTCCATGTGAGGCCTGAAATGATTTTTACCACCCGGGTGGTCCCCTTGGTATTCCTCGCCAGTTGCTGTTTGATCTTGACGCATCTGCCCGTGGTCGCTGAAGAGACGGACCAAAGTCTTCAGCCTCTTTTCAATGGCCGGGATTTGTCAGGTTGGCACGGTCGTGCGCACTACGATCCGCTCGAACTGCAAGCATTGGAAGAATCGGCACGCGAACGACAACTGGCTGCTTGGATGCAGGTACTGAAGGCGCACTGGCGGGTGGAGGACGGCCAGATCGTCAACGATGGGAAAGGTCCTTATCTTACCACGGATCAGGAGTTCGGCGATGTGGAATTGTTGATCGAATACAAGACCGTGCCCGAAGCGGATAGCGGGATCTATTTGCGAGGTTGTCCTCAGGTCCAGATTTGGGATCCGACCTACGAAAAGTTGTGGCCCTTGGGCGCGGACAAGGGTTCGGGCGGATTGTGGAACAACAGTCCCGGTCGGGCGGGTAAAGATCCGTTCGTGAAGGCGGATCGACCATTTGGTGAGTGGAACCAATTTCGCATCATGCAAGTCGGAGCGCGGACCAGTGTGTGGCTGAATGGTCAACTGGTCGTGAAGCAGGCTGTCATGGAAAACTACTGGGATCGGACACGCCCCCTGTTCGCCCGCGGCCCCATTCAACTGCAAACACATGGCGGGGAAATCCGCTGGAGGAATTTGCAGGTTCGGGAAATACCTGCCCGGGAGGCAAATCGCTGGTTGCAAGCGCATGGTGATGAGGAAGGTTTTGAAGCGGTGTTTAATGGCCGGGACTTGACAGGCTGGCAGGGTGCCCTGAAAAATTACGAGGTGGTGGACGGGGCGATTGTCTGCAAAGAAGGCCATGGCGGATTGCTGTTTACGAAAAAGAAATATGCGGATTTTATCTCGCGACTCGAGTTCCGTTTGCCGCCGGGAGGCAACAACGGATTGGCCATTCGCTATCCGGGTGACGGGTTGGCACATTTGACCGGGATGACCGAGTTACAAGTGCTGGATTCGGAGCACCCCAAGTATGCCAGTTTGGATCCGCGACAATATCACGGTTCGGCTTACGGGATGGCGCCCGCTCACCGGGGCTATTTGCGCCCCCCGGGCGAATGGAACTACCAGCAGGTGACCGTCGTCGGTTCCACGCTGAACGTTGAACTGAATGGTACGACCATTCTTGATATCGATTTGAGCACGGTGACCGAGTTGATGGGGAAGGAACCGTATCCGGGCCGAGATGTGCGTGACGGGTACTTTGGTTTCGTTGGTCACGGCGACCCGGTGGCGTTTCGCAATATCCGTGTGAAGCCGCTGGGAACTCGGTAGCTGGTCGCGGATCACCTGCCGTAAGGGGCCCGGATCAGCGGCAGGGTGCCTTGGTGGTCCGAGACGCGACTCACTCGTCTGCCTCGACTACCTTCAGGAACGTGCCCAGCCGTTGCCGCACTTGCTCACTCAGCTCTGCCCGGCTCATCAGTTGCCGGACCCAGGGAGCCGCGGGTGCTGCTACCTTACCTTGTCGGGCCCAGTGCTCCAGGATGACCAGGGCTGCATCGGCGTCCCTCGGCCCGCCCCCCTCTTTCCCGATCAGGTCGACCAGGACGCGCAAATCCTCCGGAGACCGCCTGACTTTGTAGAGCGCGTACCGCGCAACGGCATCGACGGGAAACGCCGGGTTGGATCCTTGTCGCTGCAGGAAATTTTCCAGCATGGGAACTGCTTTGGTCTCTGCTCCGATGGCAATCAGCGGATTCAACCAGAAGTCGTGAGATGGCCAGCATCCCTCATCCATCAGGCGCCGCTGGCCCAACTTGACGATCCCCTCACCGGCGGCGTTGGCTTGCGGGCCAAGTGCGGCAATCGTGTTAAGTACCAGGGCAGGGCCGCCTTCCCATGTCGCCTTCTCCAGCAGTTCGATCAGCACGGGCAACGCCGGCCGTGCATGTTCCTTGCTCATTCGGGCAAGCTGATGCAGGACGGCGTAGGGAACCGGCGTGTAGTCGTCACGCGCCGCGGTGATCAACACATCGATGGCAGGTGCGCCGATGGCCCCGGCTGCATAAGTCGCACCAAGGCGCACGAACGCATCCGGATGCTCGACGAGCACCGTCAGCTTCGCCAAGGCCGGCAGACTTTCCGGCCCGATCGCCTCGAGCGCCCGAAACGCAGGCATCCGCACCTCCGGGTCGTCCAGCAACTTCACCAAAGCCGCCACCGCCGCCGCGCCCTGACTGCCCATCTCCCGGATCGCCCATGCGGCAGCGCGGCCCTTGGTGACATCACCGCTCTCGAGCCCTTCGATGCACTGCTCGACCGTCTTGCCCCGGTAAAGCTGCGCCTCGTCCTTCAGGCGTGTGACAGGTTCGCGCTCGACTTCGTCAGCGGGCACCGGCCCCAGCCGCTGGATGTATTGCGCGGCCTGTTCGCGGATCCGGTCGTACTCGTCCAGGGCCAGCGGTTTGCCCGGAGCGACCGCGTGAGGATCGACGGGCATGACCCGCGCCCGCAGGCGCTCCAACCATTGACGCGCCTCGCCCGCCAACCAATGCCCCGGCCGGGCTGCGATGCAATCTTCGAGCATCTGCAGGTAGCGATAGTCGTCGATACCTTCACGACGCGTTTCCCAGCCCACCATCGGCATCGGGCGCTCGTCACCTTCGCGCACCCAGATGTGCTTGTAGTTTTGAAACGCATAGTGAGCGAACATGCACTGGCCCTTGAGCCGATGCGCCCACGTATAAAGCCCTGCGTAGTAGCGCACCCGCAACGGCTCGGCCGCGTAAATCCGGGGGGTGTACGACCACACGGCCGCGCCCATGCGCCCCGCTTCGCCCACCAGTTGAGGCGTCACTTCGCCGGCCCGAACGATCCAGATATCGTGAATGTCACCCAGCCCGTAGGCCGCGTTGGCATCCATCGCGGTCGCCAGGCGCATCTTCACATCGCGGAAATACGTGCTCTCCTGGCGAACCAGGCCCGCGTCGGCGGGGTAGCGCGGCTCGTCGCGCGCATAGGCGGCAAGCTCCGGCCAGCCGCGTTTGCGACGTTCGGCCTCGTACCAGGCCACTGCTTCGTTCTTCTGCTGGACGGTCAGCCGCTTGTCGAAACTGATCCGCTGTTCTCCGGACTGAAGGATGGCGCCGTGCACCACCGGAACATCCGCGCTCATCAGCCCCACCTCCACCGCCATCGGCAGCAGATCCGTAAATACGCCGCCCCCAGGCGGGCGCTTGGCCCAGTCGATTGCCCAGCCCGGCTCGCCGATGCCCAGGCCCATGACCGAGGTGAGCGAGTGCTCGGCCATGTCGCGGAAGATCCTGCCGTACCACTCGAGGTTCTGGGCGAACCTGGGCAGATAGTTGTACCGCTGGTAATGCACGTAATACAGATACTGGGCGAATACGATCCGAGCGCGCTGCAACTCGAACGGCCGGACCGTCACATCGAGGTCGATTTCAACGGCCGGCCGGCCCGCAGGCTGGATGCGTATCCGGGCCCGGTGGCGGCCGGGCGTCGTGCCCTGCTTCGCGTGTAACGTCAGCCAGAAGTATGACGTGGTTGCCCCACTGAGGCCGGCAATCACATCCGATTCATCGAGGCACGCGGCCCGAAGGTCGATCACGGTGGTGGGGTGGCGGCCGTCGGCGTGGTCCCTGCCCGCCGCCGCGTGCCTTCCGGGTATAGGGTTGACCGATGAGGCGAGCATCCTGCTTGTCGCTTCATCAATCGGCCGGTAGATGCGCGCCTCGAGGTCCGATGTCAGTTCAAGGCGCACGTCGTGAAGATCTTCACCCAGCGCGTGGACCCCCACCTGGACGGATCGGTATTCGCCCTGTGCCAGAGTACAGCCGATCCGGCTGACGATCGCTTTGCGGGTTGGTACGTAATTCGTCGGGCGCTGCGCCAGTGTGCTGTGCACAAAGGCTACGTAGCCGTGGGTCGTCTCTTGCTCAGTCCACTGCGTTGCCGCGTCCGATCTGTGTGCCCAACCCAAGGCACTTCCCAGGACGAAGGTCCAGACAATCTGCCAAGAAACGCTACTTTTCATCGGAATGTCCCGCCGATTGTTCCTGATTGGCAACGATTGTCGTCACCAGTGTTTCTTTTAACTTATCCACTGGCTTTCGATTTTGCCAGACTCCTTGAAGATGTGTTTTGTTTTTTCCGCAGTCACACCAGGAACCGAGCAGGAACTCTCGGCGCGGGAGTCTCGTCAGTTGCGCCCGAATGGGGTTGGTCCGGGGGACGTGCAGGCATCACGGTGACCGGCCACTCCGTTCATGGTGCCGGAAGTTCAACCTCTTTCGATTCCTAAAAAAAGGGTGGGGACCGGCGGGCGGGGTGCGAGCCGATGATCGGGATGCAGTACCTATCGGGTCTCAGGAATACGGCTGCAGGAAGCGATGCTTATAAATTCAACAACCGCCGAGGATTGTCGTTTACCAGCTTCCCAAGGGTCGCCTCGTCGAGACCAATTTCACTTCGCAAGCGATCGAGCATCATGGGGAATGTGGCGGCGCAGCCGACGAAAAAGGAGTCGTCACCACCCACGAAACGTGTCACTCCCCGTTCATCAACGCTGACTTCTTTCCCACCCATAGGATAGGTTCCCGGGCCCAGGCCGGCTGCGAGCATGGCATCGGTGGTTACGATTGCTCGGCTGTATCCGATCCGTTCCAGGTAGTTGTGGAGAGCAAAGAAAGGGACGTGGATTCCATCGGCGACAAAACTCACCCAGAGTTGGTCCGTGAGGGATAACACACGTTGAATGATGTTGTCATGACGGTGCATCTGCCCGGGACACCCGTTTCCCAGGTGGGTAAACATAGAGAGACCGGCGTCAATCGCGCGTTTCAATTCTTCGATGCTTGAATCGCAGTGTCCGGCACTGACGATGATGTTCTGTTCTGACAGGTAACGTGTCACCGCCATGTCGGCGTCCCGTTCCGGGGCCAGCGTCACAAGACGAACCAGGCCGGCACCCGCGTCGAGTAACGTCTGCATGGCGTCGATGCTGGCCGGACGCACGGCGGGAATCGGGTGGGCACCGACAAATCCGGGAGTTTCGTTGATGAAGGGGCCTTCCACATGCAGTCCGCAAATAAGACTTCCGATGAGCGGGTCCTCGTCACAGGCCTTGGCAATCTTGCTCAAACGTCCGGCCATTAAGCCAACTTCGTCGGTAATGATCGTGGCCAGAATGTGGTCCACCCCATCCGCCCTCAGGGCTTCACACGCTTGCCGGAGGCCATCGATGCTGAGATCATCGCTGTTGAAGTCGAACCCCATGTATCCGTTAACCTGGACGTCTACCATTCCTGCCATCTGTATCAACTCCCTGGTTCGTGCGACTGCAACATCCCGGTTGAAACCCAACCTTAGCGACGATTTCGAATCGAGAACGGTTTTCCTTGTTCCACGTGCCGCGGGCTGCTGGCGACTGAGCCAATCAAATCAAAGGCCCGCGGGCTGTGAGTAAGAAGGCATCGTTTGCGTGCCGGTATGAATTGGAACGCGCAAACAGCATAGAAACAAGGGGACAAAAATCCTGCTCGCTCACCTGAAGTCCTCGATTTTGACGGTTCTCTTTGGTTTGGCGGACTCTTCGGTGTTCGGAAGGGAGTGTTCTTCTTAACACTCAACAGACTTCCCTTCCGAACGGAAAAATTTGGCCGTCGACTTGTTTGGAAACCTTTTGGAAAATCGTCAAATTGAAGTGCCTCGTCTCGCCGTCGGGTGCCCTGTTCAGGCAAATCCGAGCTGACAGGCTTGGAGAATGGTGCGCTGCACTGCCAAGTCGTGCTCGTGGGAAAAATCGTGTTGTTTTTCACCCCGAATGACTTGGTGCATATCGAGAAAAGTGCCGTCGTAACGTCCTGCGCCTGTGGGTAGACTCACCCGCTGGGAGCCGCTTTGAAACTCCCCTAGCGGTTTGGCCAACGTCAGGATCAGTTCAGGCGGTTCCAGAGGGCGGACAACAATCGTTCCTTTGTCTCCACAGATAACAAACTGTCTGCGCCGACTTCCCCTGACTTCCACCAGGGCACTGCGGACGGTGGCTGTTGCCCGGGGATATTCCAAAACCGCCAACATGTTGTCATTCAGGTTATCCTGTTGCGGACGAGTTTTGCGAACGTACCCCGTTACCTGATCAGGTGGGCCCATGATATGTAGCAGCGGATCGATCAGGTGGCATCCAAGCTCAAACATTGTGCCACCTTCATAATTCGCCAGTTTGTGCCGTACGGGGGCCGGACTCGTTTTGCTCATCACGCCGTGAATCTCGAAGATGTTTCCCAGCCACCCCTCGCGCACCGCGCGAAAGATGAATTGGAAGCCCGGGTTGTAGCGAAACATGTATCCCATCTGAATGACCCGGTTCTTTTCGGACGCGGTTCGATGAAGTGTTTCCAGTGCGTTCCAGGACTCTCCTGCGGGTTTGTCAAGGTGAACATGCAGGCCTGCGTCGACGCACCGCTGGGCAACGTCCAGCAGGTCTTTTACCTCGGTTTCCACCGCTACCGCCTCTAACCCGGAGCAGTTGAGAAGCTCTTCTTCCGTCATCCAGTTCACTCCCTGATACTCCGGTCTCGTCTCCATCCGTTTGCGTTGTGCCTCGTCGGGTTCGACCACTCCCAGTAACTCGTAATGTTGAGAGAGTTTTCGAATCGTACTTGCCTGGCCGGCCGCGTGTGCGTGCTTGGTACCGATCTGACCGATCTTGACCGGTTTTAGGCTGGCGCTTTTAGCCGCAACCTGGCCAGTCCAAGCCAGGGCCGATCCGGTTGCGATGGTCTGTAGCAGTTGTCGTCGTTTTTCGAAAAAGTTTGTCATAAAATTTTCCAATTGGAACTCCCGGAAAACGTTGGCAAGCATCTGCAGAAGCTTCCCGGATCGAAGAGACGTAACCAGCCCCCAACGCGTGTCTCCAGGAACATGGTTGCATGCGGGGTGACAAGGTTGAAGTCCTCCCACGACCGGAGTCAGTTGTGTAGGATCGGCGAAAAGATTTAGACCGATTTGGACAATTCAAACGGTTTCCGATATTGTTTCGTCAGCATCGCATTTGCCTGTGAGGAATTCACAAATCGTTCAGTTTGGGGGTCAAATTCCAAGCTGCGGCCGCTAACGGTTGCAATCTCACCCAGGTGCACCAGGGCACACGATGCGTGGGCGATCTCCGGAGATGCGTTCAGTGAGGTTCCTTTGCGGATCGCCTCCAGAAAGTTCTGCATGTGTTCAACGTAACCCCGGTTTCGACGTGTCGATTTTTTTTCCGTCGGTCCCGGTTTTCCTTTCGGTCCGAGGAACACGTTGAACGCGCCGCGACGGGAAAAAATCATGTATCCATCGGTTCCATAAAAAGCATTGCCGTTGTCGAAACCATGCAATCCATACGCCGTGAACGGGTAATTTTCGTAAATTAATAACCGTCCATCGGGGTATTCGTAGCTGATGTTCAGATTGTCCGGATACTCACTGACATGTCCATGCAAACTCATCCGACCTCCGCGACCGGTGACATACTTGGGTAAGTGGGGATCACCCAGACCCCAGCGGGCCATGTCGAGGTCATGGATTCCGTCGTCACCAATCTCTCCATTTCCGTAGTCACGAAAGAGACGCCAACGGTTGTGGAAGCGAATCGCGTTGAAAGGTCGAGAGGGTGCGGGACCGAGCCAGCGGTTGTAGTCGACTCCTGCCGGAACTTTACTGTCCGGAACGGGCCGCAGGACTTTGCGGGTTTCAGCCGTCCAGGCCCGCGCGACCTTGACTTCGCCGATGATCCCGTCGGCCAGCAGTCGGCCGGCCTGCGCTGTCACTGGACTACTGCGCATTTGCGTTCCTTGTTGAAGCACACGGCCATATTTGTCGGCAGCTGCCACAAGTAGCTTGCCTTCGTCGTAAACGTGGGAAATCGGTTTTTCCAGATAAACGTCCTTGCCTGCTGCCAGGGCTGCCAGCGCGATGGGAGCATGCCAGTGATGAGGTGTGGCCACGACCACAGCGTCAACCTGTCGGTCACTGATGACGTCTTCGTAGTGAGATGTCCGCTTTGGGGCTGCCGACCGGGCGTTGGCGATGGTGCGCGATATTGTGTCCATCTGGCGCGGGTCAATATCACATATCCAAGGGAGCGATACAGCCGATTGTTGCTCGACGAGTCTTTGCACGTGCTGCTTCATGATGCCACCGCATCCGATGATACCTATCTGAATTTCACTTCCATTGACAGCCGCTTGGGAATGAACGGGTCCAAGCCTTGTCACTGCGGCGGTCACTGCGACCGTTTTGCCGGAACGGATGAGAAAGTCGCGTCTGGTTTGTGAGCAAGTCATCGGTTGACCTCGTGCATAGACCGTATGGTTCCAAGGTAAGAACGGAGGCGATGGCGAAGTTAGTTGAGTCGTGCCACTGGGTGCACGATCACTCGTGAGAGACGTTCCAGAGATTTCATCAGGTCCTTCTTGCGTCCCTCGAAGCGGCTGCCTGGTATCGTACCTTCAGCACCATCAGGTTACTAGGATGGAATTGCAGATGCTTTTGACCTATGCTTTCCCGTTTCGGTCACCAGCTGGGAAAACCAAGGCGATGACGCACACTACCGACATCCAATACGAAGTGCCGCTGGCTCCGGAACTTATCGACGAGTTGTCATGTTTTTGGGAAACCATTTTTGGTGGAGATCCGGATCTCCCGCGAGAGGTGTGGCTGGGAAACGAAACCGAACATCACCGGTTACGGGTGTATCTTACCCGTCGCGACGGAGACTGTATTGGATCCTGCGCGACAATGACATCTCACGCTTTACAAGGCCTGGGAGGGTTGGCCGAAGTCGCGACGTTGCCCACATCTCGCGGTCAGGGAATTGCCTCGCGGCTCTGTCAGCGGGCGGTTTCAGACTTTCGCGCGGGCGATGGCAGGGCATTGTTTTTGGGGACGACCAATCCGACGGCCGCACGCGTCTACCATCGCCTGGGTTGGCGCAAGCTGGCAGGAGCCGATGTGATGGTGAATGTCATCAACGGCGAATCGCCCGAAACCTTTTTAGTCGATTATTTTCGCCCACCCGGTAGTGTTTCCATACTTCCGGCCGATCCCTCCACGCGGATTCCCATGATTCCATTGCTGCACACCCCTCACGACTGGCAGGTGTTGGATGCCAACGCGACTCTGTTTTCCACGCGTTACCATGTCCAGCAATCCTGCATGGGATTGTACAAGCGGTACGGCCACTGTATCGACAGGGACCGTGGTCAGTGGTTTTCTGCCTGGACGGATGATGGTCGCCTGGTTGGTTTGTCAACAGTTCAATTGACCACATCTGGTTGTTGTAACGTCGATGGTTTCACTCATCAACGGTTTTCTGACTGTTGGGAACCGCTCCTTCAAGCTGCGATGGATTGGGGACAGATGCAGAACACGTCAATCTTTACCGCGAGACTCTCGGTGGAAGACAAGGACAAACGGACGCGTTTTGAGTCCGTGGGATTTGGAAAAGCGAAGCCCGCCGAGCCGTTTGAATTGGGAGGCCGGAGCGTTCCGTCGCTGCAGTTGCAGCGAGATTAGAAACCGCTGTTATCAGGCGATCCAGTCGGGAATGACCTGGCCGCCCACATCGGTGAGTCGAAAATCACGGCCTTGAAACCGATGGGTCAGCCGCAGGTGATCCATGCCAAACAGGTGCAGCAAGGTGGCGTGAAAATCATTGATGTGCACCGGACGATCGACCACAGACCAGCCGATTTCGTCACTCGCACCATACACCTGGCCGCCTTTGATTCCGCCACCCGCCATGAACAGGCTGTAGGCGAACGGGTGATGGTCTCGGCCCGTATTGAGCTTGTTTTTGCTGCGGTTTTCAGCCAGTGGTGTGCGGCCGAATTCGCCCGCACACACGACCAGTGTCTCGTCTAGCATCCCACGTGTCTTCAGGTCGCGAATCAGTGCAGCGATAGGCTGGTCAATGACACCGGCGTTGTATGGCAACTGGTCGTCAATATCACTGTGGTGATCCCATGAGGCATAAATGACGTTAATGAAACGCACACCGCGCTCCACCATCCGCCGTGCCAGCAGGCAGTTGCGAGCAAAACTTTTGAAAGTGTCCCCCTGCTTGCCTCGACCACCGATTCCAGCTGGCTCAGGTCGTTCAGCCCCGTAGTGATCCAGCGTGTGTTGGCTTTCCTGGGACAAGTCGATCAAATCCGGGGCCGCTTGCTGCATGCGGTAAGCCAGTTCGTAGTTGGCGATCCGGCTGGAAATCTCCGGATCCCCTACCTGTTCGTACTTTTGTTGATTCAACCGTTGCAAAGTGTTCAGGCCGGCGCGCTGTAGTTCGGCTGGGAGTCCCATCGGATTCTGAAGATTCAGAATAGGATCACCCGTATCGCGGAACAAAACACCAGCATAGGTCGAGGGTAGAAAGCCGCTGGACCACAGCGTGGCACCGCCACTGCTACCGCGACCGCTCGTCAACACCACGTATCCAGGCAAGTTTTTGGACTCTGTCCCCAGTCCGTAGGTCAACCATGATCCCATCGCCGGCAAACCGAAATCACCGCGGCCGCATTGCATCATGAGTTGGCCGGGATGATGGTTGAACTGCTCAGTATGCATCGAGCGGACCAGTAGTAGATCGTCGGCGACCGTTCCCAAATGAGGCAGCAGGTCGCACAGTTCCATTCCACTTTGACCGTGCCTGGCAAACTTGCGATTCGACCCCATCAGGATCGCGGTCTCTTTCTTGATAAAAGCGAAACGAACGTTTTCAGTCATGGACTGCGGCAATTGTTGCCCGTGCAATTCCTTGAGTTTGGGTTTGGGATCAAACAGGTCCAGATGAGAGGGGGCACCTGCCTGAAAAAGAAAGATGCAGTTTTTGGCTTTCGGGGCAAATGAAGGGAGTGAGGAAGCAAGCGGGTTTACCGTTTGCGGCGCAGCGAGAAGGCCATCGTCAGTAAGGAGTGACCCCAAAGCTAAAGCTCCCAACCCGCTGGCAGTGGTTGTGAGAAAATTGCGGCGGAGACAACTCGTGGACTGACTTAGTGCCCTCGTCGGGTGATTTGTGTTGGTCATATGAGTTTTCAAATTCAGGCAGTGACATCCCGTGTCGCAGAGCCTCAACCCGGCGGGTTGAATGAACTTCAACGGCTGACGTTATTTTAACCTTGCTTCACTTCAGTGGTCGTTTACTCCCGGGAAATAAATTCGTCCTGGTTCATGACGACACGACATGTTGCCACCCAAGCGGCGGTTTCTTCGACAGGAATACCTTCGGGTTGATATTTACCGACCAACAGTCGGGACTGGTCGGTGTGTTCTGCGTACCACAACTTGGCTTGTTTCAAAAGCGACACTAACTCGTCCAATTCCGTTTGGGTAGCGGGTCGAGCGACACACAATCGCATCGCATACATCATTCGTGAGGCATCATCGCTGAATTGGGAGTTCAGTACGCGTGTGGCCATCGCCTGGGCCGCCTCGAAGAAGACTTTGTTGTTCAGAGTAGCCAGGGCGGCCAGGGGCGTATTGGATGTTTGCCGTGATACGTTGGTCGTATTGGCGTCGGGACAGTCGAATGTCAGTAGGTTGGGATGAGGAGAGGTGCGTTTGAAGAACGTGTAGATTCCGCGCCTGTAACGGTCTTCGCCGGTACTGATTTTCCAGCGGAAGTTGTTGTTATAACTTAAATCCGCAATGCCCTGTGGCAGTGGCGGGAACACGCTGGGACCACCGATTTTATCCGATAACAGGTCGCCCGCCGCCAAATACAAATCTCGGACAATTTCCGCCTCCACACGAAACCGGTTTTGGCGGTGGAGCAATTTGTTTTCGGGATCCTGAATTTGCGCGGCGGGGTCGGATTTTGCGATCGACGAGGCTTGCCGGTACGTGGATGACATCAGAACCGTTTTCATCAAAGCTTTCCGGCTCCAGCCAAGGTGTCGATATTCCACAGCCAGCCAATCCAGCAGGTCGGGATGTGTGGGTGGTTCACCACGGACACCAAAGTCATTCATCGTCCGCACCAAACCGTATCCGAATAAGTGACTCCAAAGGTGATTGGCAGCAACGCGCGGAGTGAGCGGGTTTGATTCGTCAAACAGCCAGCGAGCCAGGTCGAGTCGGCTCGGTGAGTCGTGGGTGGGATTCGATTTTAAGGCCGGCAAAATCGACAAGGTTGCCGGAAATACTTCATCACCGGGTTGCAAAAAATCTCCTCGGTGTAGCACGTGAGTCTGGCGCGGCGTTTCGCGCTGCGAAATCACGCGGACATCCATTGTTTTACCCTGTCCCAACGCTTCAGTGATACGGCTTTGCAGGTCATCCACCTGGCTTCGGAGTTGAGAAGCGACCACGTCTCGAGACGCGAAGAAATCGACCAATTGTTGCTGCTGGTCGGATGTCCGATGATCGGATGCAAGCCCGATGATTTGCCTTGCATACTCCGGGACGAATTCAGCCTCATCCAGTAAACTGACGCGAAAGCGGCCAATCGTATGTTGTTCTCCGTAGCTCTGTTCCAATATCACGTTGAGATGAAAGGGTTGGTCTCCTTCAGATTGTGTCGAAACGGGTTGTTTGAACAGAATCGTCGTGTGGTGGTTGTTGTTCAACTGAGGCGCCACAGCCCAACCTGTTGTTTTATCTCCGTCAATGGTGGCCTCAACAGGCCAGCCGGATTGTGAATAGGCGGACCTGGCACTGGCGAGCGGGACGATATCACTTGTGCTGAACTGTTGTGCTGTGCCAGCGTAAACACGAACCTCTGACAACACGAAATTTCCGTGGGCCGCACGCCCAGGTCCACCGGAAGGCAGCGACGCATCGGCAAGTACCTCGATCTGCACACCGACAATGCTGTCGATCGTGGTAGTACCGTCGAGCGTGTATTTGTCTTCCGCCGGATTTGTACCGCTTACGAGATAAGATCCATCTTCAAGTGGTTGGAACTCGACCTTTTCCTGGGATTGAATGCTGGAGATTTCATATTCAGTCTGACTTGGGATCTTGCGATCGTCGAGTTGCCGGACGATTTGCTCCTCAAGACGTGGTAAGTCGATTGCCAATTGGGCTCGACGCTCTTCCAATCGGTCGATGACGGGTTTTAATTCTAATTCCAACTCTCGGGCCTGTTCCCGGGAAGGAAATTGATTGGCCAAGACGTCCGCGGTTTCTTCGTCACCGTTGTTGAAGAATGCAAAAAACTCGTAGTACTCTTGCTGGCTGATCTGATCGTACTTGTGGCTGTGGCATTGAGCGCAGCCAACTGTCAGGCCAAGCCATACGGTCCCCGTGGTGTTGACACGATCGACAACCGCTTTGACGCGGAATTCTTCCTGATCTGTCCCCCCCTCGGTATTTGTGAGTGTCTGGCGATGGAACGCAGTTGCCAGTTGATCCAGCGGGGTCGCTTCCGGAATCAGGTCTCCGGCAAGCTGTTTGATCGAAAATTGATCAAAAGGCAGGTCGCGATTGATGGCGTCAATCACCCAGTCCCGATAGCGCCAGGCACTAAGCCGCGGACTGTCTTTTTCGTAACCGTCACTGTCGGCGTAGCGGGCCTTGTCCAGCCAGTGCCGCCCCTGACGTTCCCCGAAGCGAGGCGATTTCAAGAGGTCATCCACCAGTTCCTCGTAAGCGTGCTGCGAGGGGTTGTGCACAAAAGAGTCGACCGCTTCCAGTGTGGGGGGTAGTCCCAGCAAGTCGTAATACAAGCGTTTGATCAGGGTGTAACGATCAGCGCCCGGGGAAGGGGTCATGCCAGCCCTTTCAAGGTTGGCAAGCACGAACCGGTCGATATCGTTATGGCACCACTGGGAGTCTTGAGTAAGGGGCGGTTCCGGTCGCTGGAGTTTGCGATAAGCCCAATGCACACTCCATGGCGCGCCCGCTGAAATCCAGGAACGAATTGCTTCGATTTCCTCTTTCGAGAGGGATTCGCCCTCGCCCACCGGTGGCATGCGCTGATCGACGTCATCCGTCGTCAAACGGCGAATAAGTTCACTCGTTTCAGCAGATCCTGGAACGATGGCATGAGCGCCCGAATCCAGTTCCACCAGTGTTCCCTCGCGGAGATCCAACCGGAGACCAGCTTCTTGCTGGTCGGGCCCGTGGCAGCTGAGACATTTCTGAGAGAAAATCGGCTGGATGTCTTGTGAAAAGTCGATCTTCTCGTGAGCTGACAGCAGATTGCCGCACCACACGAACCCGCAGAAAAAGAGACAACGAATGGTTTTCGCCGGGTGAATTCTGTTAAAAAAACTGAGCAGTTCAGGTTGTCGGGCGGTCAGATACATCGCGTCGCTGGACCTGTAATTACAGAACCCAAGGAGAAGAAAGAACCGGAATCTATTGACGACTTGGCGACCAGTATAAACTACCGAAACGCGAAACGCCAACAGATAAGCCTGCGTTTGGATTAACTTTGTGCCCGAGTGTCTATTGTCACACATCAGAACGCGGTTTCAAGTCGATTCGCGCCTGGCTGTAACAGCGCGTTAAGACGGCTCGCCGTTTTGGTTTCTCTCATTCACCAGGTCAGCAACCGGCGAGTTCCCGCTCAGGGGTTTCATTTTTGTGGTTTGTTGGCAGTGATTAATGAAGCCAATGTTGTTTGGGCGACCAGGTGCCGTTGAACTTCACGCAGTGACGTGAGTAGTTGACGGCTGGATCCGCTTCGCCCTTCATCCACTAACTGAAAGCCGACCTGGATGAGATGTTCTGCATCCACTTGATCGGGTGGAAGGGCGAGAGTTACCGCTGTTTCTGTAGATCCCACCTGGTGCAGGATTCGTTCCTGAACAAGACGTCGAAACATGATCGCCACAACACTTTCAGGCAAATGACCGTCCACGGCAACTTGACGAACGTTCGATGGTTGGCCTTTCTGAAAACGGTCTGCCACGATTTCCATCACCTGGAGAATGACCGCCGGATCGATCAGCCCACTTATCCTGCTGCGCTGTTCCATCTCGTCCAGTTGTCGCCCACCTAGAGCCTGTAAGGTGGCACTTACCTCCAAACCGAAGAGGACTGCCAGCCACATCAGATAAATCCAAAACATGAACAGGGGAACAAGGCCTAAAGATCCGTAAAGCTGTCCGATGGAAAACGCATTTTCCAAATAAATATTCAGAGTGTGGATACCGACTTGCAACAAGATGGCTGCAACGAAAGCACCGCCCATCGCGTGCCGCAATCCGACAGCCGTATTGGGTAACAGTGCGTACGTGGTTGCGAGCAGTAGCCAGGTAACAAAAAGATTCCACAAGATGCCGCCAGCGACCAACAGGTTCTGGCCGGCATGTATCGACTCGATCCATTCGGCAGCCTGATTGTTGCAGTACCACATGATTCCGATCGCGACGGGACTGACGGTGAGTACAAACCAGTAAATGGGGGTGCGGCGGGTCCAGGGTCGACCTTCCGGAGCGCGATAAATCGTGTTGAAACTATTTTCGATCGTGGCAATGAGGCTTACTGCTGCGTAACCAATCACTGCCACTCCGACCCAGCCCACGGCAGCCAGGTTGACACTGGCGGCTTGACTCAGGAGGCTGTGCAGCCATTCGGCCAGAGTGATGGACGGTTCAGTGGACGTTGGTAGCGACTGAGTTGCTGACAAGACGCGAACGTCGTCCAGATTCAATGATGTAAACAGTTGTTGTGCTGAATCCAAAAACGAGTCAGTTCCACGAACCGCCTTGATGACAATCATTCCTACGATGAAAACCGGTAGCAGCGCGAACAAAGAGCGAAATGCCAGAGCGCCAGCCATCTGGGATGCCCGATCATGGCGCAATTGCTGGGCGCCGTAACGGGCGAGATCATAAAAGAACCGGGCGGCTCGCTGCCAGCGGTCCAACTCTTCCCGTGGACGAGTGATAATGTTCCGTAAGCATGTTGTCATCCATTTGAAGATCCGTTGTATCATGAGATTGTTTTTCGCTAAAAATGTCGGAAGTGAAAAACCGTTGGCCGACTTTCAGGGGCTTGGGTCGTGCGGCCTACAAGGCTTGAAACCACTGAGGTTGTTTTGTTGACGCGGTGTTCTGGTGACAGGCTCTTACGCTTTAGATTTTAATTCATTGTTCATCATTGAGTCGAGTTGCAATTTGTCCGGGGCGAATCGATCGACAGGTTGTCGTCTGAGCCGGCCGCGTGAAAAGAACTGCAGGTTCTTTTTTCTACACCGTACGTTGTCGGATTCAGTTGGCGTTATTGGAGTGCGGGTTCAGACGCTCAGGTGAAGCCGGGAATCTGACGGCAAAGGTTCTAAACTTGTCGATTTTTCGGATTTTGGCGGAGTGGGGCGTCCAACGCGATCAAAATCCCGGTCATGGCGAGTGCCACTAGGCATCGTGTACCGGGATGAGCTGACCAACTTGAACGGGCACAGCCGGTGGTTGGTAAGTCAAATAAGCCTGGGGCCGGGACGTCGTAGCCAGGGGAGAACTCCAAGCGCTGACAGGGCACAGACTGCCAGAAAAGACGTAGCAGGCTCCGGGACGGTCGCAATGATATATCCTCCTGGCGCAAAGTGCGTGGCTAACACATTGTAGTCCAGGAGGTCTATTTGGTGATCGCCATTGAAATCCCCCTGAGCCCAGGTCAGGTCCAGTCCGGAGGGGTTAAAGTTTAAAGCGAGCGTGTTGTAGTCGGTGATGTCGATACGTTGATCGAGATTTGTGTCGCCATATTGTTTACCCATCAGGTCCACCACGAGTTGATCGACGTCGGACCTGTCAATCACTCCATCTGTCACCAGATCAAAGCGGGCATGTGTTGGTGGCGAAGTTTCAGATAATTGTTCGGAGAGCAAGTCAATGTCTTGGGAATCATAATTTCCGGAAGCATTGAAATCTCCCGGGAGCAAAGGGTCGCTAATTGCCAGGTACGCACCGCGCACTGCAGGATTGATTTCAAGGTTTCGATCTACGAACAAGTTCGTTCCGATAATGCCTGGAACGATATTCACTCCGTCACGGGGGTCGGCAATGTCGAACACGATCACGGGTACGTCAGAGAGAGTGAACGTGCCTCCTACGGTGTCGATGTTCAAGGAGTCAATGTAAATTCCAGGTATGTCGGTTAGTGTGCCACCGGCTCCATCGACATCCACCGTGAAATCGGGAGTGTCCAGTACCGCGTCAAAACCGAGATTGATGGCGGTCAGTCGAGAAATGACAGTTACTTCGGCACCCGTATCAAAGAACATTGTTTCATTGTCCAAACCGAAATTGTCATTGGCCAGATCGACACTCAAGTAAAGATTTCCTGAAGCGCTTGGCAGGAGCGGATCGTTTTTAAAATCGAAATTAAGGATGTCGATTCCTGGAAAAAAGATCGGTTGGGTGAGAAACCGATCTCCCGGATAGAGGCTCATCGGTGCGTGTCGGACCACATTAGGAAGTCCAGTAGTTCCCAGGGGCATGAACTCGATATTCGGGGAGGTGTAAGTTTCACCCTCGAAGGTAATTTCTTGCAACTGGTCGTTACGAATCACGGTGGTGCGCTGAGACATGTAAGGCATGCCCAGCACATCCGGAATCAGAGAGTTCGGGTTGTCCAAAATGACAAGGGAAACGTTGATCTGTCCGTCCAGGGAATTGGGTTCAACCACGATAGGCGAATCACTGCTGACGGCGCTCAATCCCGCAGCGTAGATTCCCAAGGCATCCGTATTGATACCAAATTCGGATCCAGCGGCACCCACAAGTTCGGTGGTGTTGCCACCCTGCAAATTGGCTCCTAGTAGGTTGAAGCTGCCAGAACCGAGGGTCTGGTTGCGAAAAACGTGTGCTTGAGCACCGCTGTCAAGCAAGGCCAGTGTGTAGTAGGGCGGTTGTCCGCTGGGCAGCATCGTGTTCGCTGCAGGACCGCTGCTGTCCTGTGCGAAGAAGTCGGAGTCTTCGGAGGTTCTTTCATTTGTCAAGCTGACGGCTACGCGCGGAATGAAACCGGAAATCGGTATGTCTCCGATAGCTGCGTCTGCGCGTAACTGAATGTTGTTCAGATGAACTCCCCCTAGAAAGCCTAAGGATGTGGCCTGTGCGCCGGTTGGTGCAATCCCAATGATGGTTAGCAGTAGAGCACCCACGGTGCTTACGGCATGCTTCAGGTTCAGGTAACCAAATGGCATAACGATCTCCTCTTCTACTTCACGAGTCCCCTGCTGGAAGGCCTGACTCCTGATTGGCTGGCTGTGCGATTCTCAAAAAATGAAGGGTCGGGGATTTTCTCAACACTGGTTGGCTAGGTGCGGGCGAAGCCACTTCGCTTCCTGCTGGTGGTCATCGTTTTTCACATTGCTAAGCATTCAATCTAACATTATTCACCAAAAAACGGGCCATGACGAACAAGTTTTTTTTGACATTTCGTCCCGCTGAAGGGATTCGTGCTTGTAAGTAAGTTCACAGCGCGTTTTCGGATAGATTTCAATTGTCTGTCTGGAGAGGGAAGACGGATCAGAAACTGTACCGTGGAGTCAGGTTGCAGGTACCGTATGGACCATCTTTCGTTGTGCGCACTATCTGGGCTGTAAGGACCGTGTTGAGCAAATGAACCGAACGGTTTTGAAGCAATTTCGACTGCCGACTCAAGTTGTTGCGTCCGGACTCTCGAGTTCTGAAGAGTGGTTGCGTTTGCGGCCAACAAACCATTTTCCCAGCGGGCTGATCAGCAAAGCCGGTAGCAGTAAGAGGTCACCGATCCAGGCAGCCATAAGCAGTGCGAACATCATGAAGGCGAAACGCCGGGTTGGTACGAACTCGCTGAAAGCATAAACCAACAGCCCTAGTCCACAAACGAAGGTTGTTTGTGTAATCGACCGGGCGCAGTGCCGGAAAGTGCGACTAACCGCTTCCACTCGTGAACAACCAGCCTGCGTTTCTTTCCGAAACCAGTTCAAGAAGTGCAGCGTCCCATCGACAGCGATTCCCAGGGCAACGCTGGCACTCATCATGGATCCAATATCGACCGGGCGTTCCAGCCAACCCATGGCACCGAACAGAATGAAGGTAGGAAACATGTTGGGCAGCATGGTGAGAAAACCTGCGAGCGGACTTTTTAGAACGACGATCATCAAAATCCCTACCAGGCAGAGGGCTGTCAGGTAGCTGTAGATCAGATCGGAAAGCATTGCTCGCTGGACGTTGTAAACCAGGGGCATGACACCCGTGTAGATCACCCCGATGTTGTAGCCCGTTTTCTTGTTGTAGGCCTCCAGGGCGGGTTCGACGCGGGACTTCAATTCGTCGAGAAATTTTCCGTAATCCAGATCACCGACGGCCGGAGCGCGCGCGCTGATGCGCCAAGACTGTTCCTCTGAATCCAATCCGTGGAGGAAATGCCGGTCGATCAACTGTTGTTGCTCTTTTTTCAGTTGCTTCAACAAAACGGCGCGTCGTGCGGTTCTTAAACCGCCTTTGGACGGGATCGGCGGAAAAAATGAAGCTGCTGACATGGTTCCATCGATGTTTTTGATTTTTTCCAGTGACATCTGTGCACCGCGAATGAGTGTCATTTTTTCCAACAGGTCCAACTGCGAATTCTGAGGGAACTTTAAGACAATCTCGAGCGGGACCATGGGGCCAACATGGTCTTCCATCCAATGGTAGTCTCGGACCGTGCGGCTTTCGGGTCCCAGCATGCTGAGCACTTTGACCGAGGTTTTGATGTGCCACAGCCCAAAGACAGATGCGGCCATCCAGCCAACACAGAGCAAGGTGATCCAGGGCCAGAACCGAGCAATGAACGATGCAAATCCGTCGAAAAAGGCGTTGCTTCGGCCCCCGTTTGCGTGGTTGTCGGTGAGAACCGTAACCGGCCAGCGAACCATCGTGCCAGGCAAGACCACAAACAACAGGGTGGTGGTTGAGACGAGACCGAGGCTGGCAAAGATTCCGAAATGTTTGACCGGGATGATTTGGCTTACGGTCAGTGATAATAGGCCGATTGCTGTCGTCAAGGCGGCCAGGACGCAGGGAGCCCATCCATTAATCAATGCTCTTTGAGCTGCGCCGGAAATTCCTTTGAGTTGTACCTCGTCGTGATAATAGTTGACGAGGTGAATGCCGGCGGAAACCGTCAAGACAAACACCAGGGGCGCCATCACCGTAAGTACGGCGTTCATCGTCATGTTCGCAAAGTAGATCTTCGCAAAGTAGACGGCTGATAGAACCAGGGCCTGACCAAACAAGGCAGTGACAAGCACAGCAAACGTCAGAGGCCAACTCCGAAGGCACCAGCGGCAAAGTAAAAGTACCAACAGTGTCGAAGGCAACATGAAAGTCCGGACTGAATTCGCACTGGCCACATCGATGGCCACGCCGTCGATGGGGGAGCCGGCCAGGTACACAGAATCGGAGTGAATGTTCAGTGCACGACTTGTGATATCTAGGAGACGTTTGAATGTCCGTTGGTTTTTACGAGTTCCAAGTTCCGTGAGTCCCACCACGGCACAGCTGATTTCCCCGTCGGGTCCAACCAAAATACCTCGCATCCGCTTCACGGCGCGATTGCGAGGTAAATAAAGTGGAGCATCCTGCAGTGACTGGATGGTCTCGTATCCTGTCATCACACTGTCAAACCACGGCTCGGAACTACCGGGCCCATTTGGGTCCTGCTCGACAGCATCGGCAAAGGTTTGCAAACGCTGGTCATCGATCGTACAACCTGGCCAGCTGATAATCACATATTCAGGTAGTTGAAAACGATCTGTGAACCAGTCATAGGTGGCCCGCTGCTCAAACGATTTCGGAATCCAACGGATGGGCGAGTTCCGCATTTCAGCGGCACCTTGAAACATTCCATGAATGAGAAACGGTGCCGAAATCGCCATCAGTGACAAGGCGAGCAGAGACCAGCGAAAGAAATTGGACTCTTTCATGGGGTGGGCCTTTGGTCGTCGGGATCAATTCAGCTTCGAAAATTAATCCGCCAGACCGGGGTGAACAAGTCTGTGGACTATTCGAATTATGAACTTCAGGAGGGATACGAGCAATGAGGCAACTCTTGTTCTGGAATCAACCGCCACATTTGATTCCAATGTTGAGAGACCGTGGAAGCCATTTGTTCCAAAGCTGTCACGAGCAGAGCCGGAGTGACATTTCAATTTGGACATCGCCAACAAGTAATCTGAGGGGATGTGCCGCACACAGCTACGGCAGCGAGAACATCTTTTTTTGGGGAGATATTAGTTAAGTGCCAATGTTCTGATTTTGCAGAATCTTGGAGGAATTTTACCGTGACCACGGGGTCCGTGTGAGCTGCCGAGACAGCGAATTGATTCAACGGATAAGAAAGACCTTGTCCGGTGGCCTTAATAAAGGCTTCCTTGCGAGTCCAGATTTCGAGAAAGATTCTTTCGTGTAAGGAATTTGGGGCACTCAGCAAAGTTTCTACTTCGGGTGCAGCGAAGTATCGTCGTGCCAGCTTCGCTGCATCTGATACGGGCCGCAGGTGTTCGATGTCGATCCCGACGTGGCCAGCATTCGTGACCGCAATCAAGGCCAACTCTTCCGACTTGGAAACGTTAAACTTTGTTTTCGACGTAGTTTGCCCTGCTGCCAAATCTGGTTTCCCCCTGTCACCATACTGGAATTCGATATTTGTTGTCGAACATTGGATGTACCCGGCAAGGATTTTGCGCAGCTGGCCCCTGCAAGCGATATAACGTCTGCGGTGCCTTTCGAAATGGTAACTTTCCGCTTGCGATAGTTCGTCTTCTGACAACAGGCCTTTCAGGCTATGGAGACGCGTTTCGTCGACTTCAAGCGACACGCACCAGACGTGCAAAGAATTTTCGGCAAGTTCGGGGGAGACGGGTCCCCGCGGCCATGTGCAGTTTGATGTCATGTCGCAATGGTAACCTTGCCTGTGTCGTTGTAAAGTGTTTTCAACAGGCCCTTTACAATCCACAGAAAGAGCCCTGCTAATTGTTTTAACGTATTGGATGCCAAAAACTTAACGCGAAACCATATAAATCCTGAAGTGGTTCTGGCATCATTTAGACGGTCGACGTTGTTTTGAGACAGCTTAAAATGACCATTTGATCTTAATCAGCTAGCCACTGTGTGTCCGTAACGAGAGGCCCGGTTGCACGTCCAAGATGAGCCAGATAAACTGGATCAAAGAGGATGGTCTGACAACTTGGATCGGAGATGCCGCCTGTGACAGGAGAGACCGGCGTCTGAAACGTCGATGACATCCTGCCGCTGTCCACTGCAAAAATCCTTCCGCCCCGCCCCGCCTCACCTCGCCTCGCCTGACATCCCCCCGAACTGCTGAGCCAAGATGATTGATTTGGTGGCTGATAATCCGGCTCGTACTACCAATTTGGTGGATTTGCTGCGCTTGCGAGCTGCTTGGTCTCCGAACCAAGTAGCGTACACTTTTCGTGTCGAAGATGAAGGCGACCAGAGTGTTACCTATGGCGAACTCGACCAGGCTGCCCGAGCCTTGGCGGTGCGCCTGGCAGAAGTGACGAACCCTGGTGATCGTGCTTTGCTTTTATTCCCAGCGGGGCTGGATTTTGTCAGGGCATTTTTTGGATGTGCATATGCCCGTTGCTTGGCGGTGCCCTCCTGTTATCCGAAGCCACACCGTCCGATGCCGCGGCTTTCTGCCATTGCGAATGACGCTCGTGCGGTGGTGGTGCTGACGGAATCGAAGACGTTTGAGCTGGTGGAAACTGCTCGAGAGACTTCGGAGCTAGTGAATCTGGATTGGATCAACGTCGATGAACTCGACATGGACCTTGCCGATCTTTGGCAGCCGGCGCGGATCGATTCTGATGATGTTCTTTTCCTGCAGTACACCTCGGGTTCGACGGATGATCCAAAAGGAGTCATGGTTCAGCACGGGAATGTGCTTCACAATCTGGAAGTGATCCGGCGGGGATTTCATCTTGAGTTTAATCATCGGAACGATACGAATGCCGGAAAGGGAGTGTTCTGGCTACCAGCCTACCACGACATGGGGTTGATTGGCGGGATTCTCACATCGATGTACGTCGGTGGACAGAGTTTGCTCATGTCACCCAATGATTTCTTGCGGCGGCCTGCACGGTGGCTAGAGGCCATATCCCAACAGCGGGCACGGGTCAGTGGTGCCCCCAACTTTGCCTATGATCTCTGCGTGCAGAAGATCACTGAAGAGCAAATGGCTGACCTCGATCTCAGTTCCTGGAAGGTGGGATTTTGTGGTGCGGAACCTATTCGTCCTGAGACCTTGGAACAGTTTGCTGCAAAATTTGAGACTTGCGGATTCCGCCCCGAGGCGTTTTATCCATGCTATGGGTTGGCTGAATCGACTTTGCTGGCCGCGGGCGGTGACGGACCTGCGTCACCTGTGGTAAAGCGTTATCTTCGGACTGCGTTGGCTCAACATCGTGTCATGGACGCCAATGGTGCTGGTGCCAACGAAGTGGTGAAGTTGGTCGGTTGTGGGTCCAGTCGTTTGGAACAACGCATTGAGATTGTGAATCCGGAGAGCCGTTTGCGTTGTGATGCAGATGAAGTTGGTGAAATCTGGTTACAGAGTCCCAGTATTGCAGCGGGTTACTGGGATCGGCCCGAGGAAACGACAGAAGTGTTTAACGCTTACTTGCAGGGTGCGGACGATGGTGCCTTTCTGCGCACGGGAGACCTGGGATTTTTTCAGGAAGGCCAGTTATTTGTCACCGGTCGTGTCAAAGAGGTGATCATCATTCGGGGTCGCAATCTTTATCCACAAGATATCGAAAAATCAGTTGCGCGGGCCCATCCCAGTTTGCGAAATGATGCGGGAGCGGCTTTTTCGCTTAGAGGTTCGGGCGAAGAACGGTTAGTCGTGGTCCACGAAATCGACCGCGCTTTCCGACGTACGGATTTGAGTGAAGTCGTCCGCCAGGTACGTCGCGTTATCATTGATGAGCACGAGGTTGATCCTCATGCCATTGTTCTGATTCGCCAGGTAAGTCTTCCCATGACAACCAGCGGAAAAGTTCAGAGATCACTTTGTCGGCAGCAGTATCTTGAGGGTGCATTGCGAGTTCTGGAATTCTGGAAGAACGAAACGTCACTTGGACACACTGCGGACGAGGCTTCAGAGAAATCGACACCACCGGTGCTGGCGGCTGCAACGGTGAACGGTAACGGTCGACAGAAGGCCCAGGGGGCTGCTTCCTCGAACCACGATGGCGAAACGGCTGCCAGATTGACGAGTGGGCTGAAAACGGTTCCTTTGCAACTAGGGGACCAGCCCCTGACAGCTGATGAAAGAGATCGATTATCGGAGCGCATTGAAATCTGGTTGATGGATTGGCTTGAAAAGCGGGCGAGCGTTTCCCGTGATCAGATTCAACCTGATAAGCCCTTTGCCGAATACGGGCTAGACTCCTTAACAGCTGTCGAGATGAGCCAGGACATTGAAGACTGGCTTGGTGTTCATGTCACCACGACGGTTGCCTGGAACTATCCCACGTCGGCATCCATGGCCGGTTATTTGGTACAGGAAGTGGCAGGTTTGCCGGAACAGGGAGCGCCCCCGACCGAGGCGGTTGCATCCCGGCTGGAGATGGATTTCGACCGGTTGTTGGGTGAAGTCGAGGACCTGACTGAAGAGGAAGTCGAGATTCTGCTGGCGGAACAAGAAGATTCCGTCGTAGAGAGCAGGCATGGCTGAAGTAGCCCGGCGGCTGGCCGGTCTTTCACCAGCCAAACGTCGATTGCTCGAGCAGCGTCTGAAAAGTCGTCCCGAAGCGGCTGAACCGGTTGCGATTGTTGGAATGTCTTGCCGCTTTCCAGGAGCGCCGGACATCAGTTCTTTCTGGAGAGTCATCGAAGAAGGTATCGATGCTACGGGTGAAATTCCCGAGTCAAGGTGGGCGGTTGACCAATTCTACGATCCCACGGGTGAACAGAGCGGCAAAATGTCCACTCGCTGGGCAGGCTTGATTGACGGGCCTGACCAGTTTGACCCGATGTTCTTCGGCATCACTCCTCGCGAAGCCAATTTCATGGATCCCCAGCAAAGGTTGTTGCTGGAGGTGGCGTGGGAAGCGATGGAGTACGGTTGTTTGGCTCCCGAAAAAATGGGCGGTTCGTCGACAGGCGTGTTTATTGGCATCGGGGGTACCGACTACTCGAAAATACCTTCTCAATTCAGTGACTACTACGACCACATCGAGGCCTACACCGGAACGGGAAATGCTTTGAGCATTGCTGCCAACCGGTTGTCGTACGTGTTTGATTTTCGTGGTCCGAGTTTTGCCGTGGATACGGCTTGTTCGTCGGGGCTTGTTGGTGTGCATCTGGCCCTCCAGTCGTTGCGAAATCGCGAATGCGACGCTGCGCTTGCTGGCGCTGTCAACATGATTCTTTCGCCGGAAACCACGATTGCTTTTTCCCGTGCTCGCATGCTGTCGGTCGACGGTAAGTGCCGTCCCTTTGACGCTTCTGCCAACGGTTATGTGCGAGGTGAGGGATGTGGCATGCTGGTCCTGAAGCGTCTGACTGATGCACAACGAGATGGCGACAGTGTCTTGGCAGTGATTCGAGCCAGCGCTGTGAACCAGGACGGACGGACTTCCGGTATCACAGCTCCCAATGCGTTGTCGCAACAGCGTGTCCTGCGCGCTGCTTTATCTCAAGCCGGCCTCGCTCCTGAGCAGGTCAGTTATATCGAGGCGCATGGGACGGGGACACCACTCGGAGACCCCTTGGAGATGCAGGCTCTGGCTGAAGTCTATCAGCGACATTCGGCCGACGAACTTCCGTGTCGAGTGACATCGGTAAAGGCCAACGTGGGGCATTTGGAAACAGTATCAGGAATTGCGGGCCTGATCAAAGTGGTATTGATGCTCCAGCGTCGCCGGATTCCGGGACAGCTACACCTGGAAAAACTGAATCCGAACATTAATCTCGAAGGGACACGGCTGGAAATTCCCACGGAGGTGACAGAATGGGAATCACCTGGCCAACCTCGGATTGCCGGGGTGAGTTCATTCGGCTTTGGGGGAGCGAACACCCACGTATTGGTTGAGGAGGCGCAGCAATTTACGGCCGAACAAGTTGAGGCCGAGCGGCCTCAACACTTGCTGACGATTTCGGCCAAGACAGAAACCGCACTCCAGACTCAGGCCGGACAGTTCCTTGAATTTCTTAAAACACATACCGCCGTGGAACTGCCTGACTTCTGTTACTCGGCAAACATCGGCCGCTCAGACTTCAACCACCGCCTGGCGATTACCGCTGACGGTCGCGAGCAGATGCTTGACAGATTGCAAAGTGCTGCCGCTGGCCAGCAGAAAGCAGGCGTACAAATTGGACAAGTCCGGATCGCCATGCGCGCCAAGGTGGCGATGGTGTTTACCGGCCAGGGGTCTCAGTATGTGGGGATGGGCAGGGAACTTTTTCAGCGGCACTCGGCGTTCCGTGAAACTTTCGAAGAGCTCGACGAAAGTTTCCGCGCCACAACGGGAGATTCTCTCCAGCAGGTACTCTACCGGTCAAATGGTGATGAAACTTGTCTTCACGACACGGCCTACACGCAGCCTGCTCTGTTTGCAATCGAGTACGCACTTGCTTGCCTGTGGCGAAGTTGGGGTGTCGAACCGAGTATTGTATTGGGCCACAGTGTGGGCGAATACGTTGCCGCCTGTGTAGCGGGTGTACTGACCCCGGAAGCTGGAATGCAATTGGTAGCTCACCGCGCTCGATTGATGCAGCAATTGCCCCAAGACGGTGCCATGGCAGTCCTGTTCACTGATCCGGAACGTGTCACCGAGGAATTGGCCGGTTGCGAGGAATTCGTTGCTATAGCCGCAGCTAATGGTCCCCAGAATACAGTCATCTCAGGTAAAACTTCCTTCGTGGAACAGCTTGTCCAGCGATTCCAGGAGATGGGAGTTGATTCGCAGCCGCTGTCCGTCTCCCATGCCTTCCACTCGCCGCTCATGGACCCGATGTTGGACGAGTTCGAAAGGATTGCCGGCAAATTTGAGTTTGCTCGCCCCCGCATTCCGATTGTTTCGAATCTCACGGGTCAGCTATTCACCGATGTGCCGCCGGACGCGAGTTACTGGAGAAGTCACGTTCGAAACACTGTCCGCTTTGCCGATGGTATGCGGTGTTTGTCTGACCAGGGAGTGGATGCGATTCTAGAGGTTGGGCCGACGGCCAGTTTGTTGGGAATGGGTAAGCGATGTCTGCCACAGTTGGAGGTTGCCTGGCTGCCGTCTTTGCGAAAAGGACAGGATCCATGGCGCGTTCTTCTGAAGAGTTTGGCCGAACTCTACTTGCTTGGTGTCCGCATCGACTGGCCGGGTTTTGACGCTCTCTGGAATCGACAACGAATGGCATTGCCGACATATCCTTTTGAGCGGTCGAGGTACTGGTATCGTGATTCCGTGACCCGTCAGGGTCTTCCCGTGGTCCGCGCAGGTTCGGAACTGCACCCGTTGATCACCGCTCGTTTGCCCACGGCTTTGGATACAATGCTGTTCGAGGCTCACCTCAGTAGTCAGAAACCCGCTTACTTGGTTGATCATCAGGTCCAGGGTTCGCCGGTGACACCCGCGGCGGTTTACATCGAGCAGGCGCTCGTAGCCGCACAACAGGTTTTTGGCGAGGGAAATCACGTACTCGAGAATATTTCCATTCAACAGGCGATGTTTTTGCCCGAGGGGGTGAGGCGACATGTTCAGTTGGCTATTTCACCTGAAATCGGCGGTCAGCGTCGTTTTGAAATCTACAGTTGCGCTGGTGACAATGGTGACAATGGTGACAACGGTGACTCGCGGTCATCCTGGACGTTACATGCGTGCGGAACTTTCGCTCCGGCGCAGCAGGAGGC
>CAUZBP010000009.1:0-91555 GCA_963578105.1 Planctomycetota bacterium | reverse complement strand
GTGGTGGCCCTTTCCTTGCCGGGGCATCCAAAAAAGACTCGCAGCACACGTCCCACACAATGTGTGGCCTGTACTGTTTTCACCTGTCGGGCCAGTAAGGTTCATTATAGCGATTCTTGGAGGTAATGCAGGGTGCGTTGTCTCGCGTTGGAAACATCTGCTTTCATTGGTTCGGTAGCGGTTCTCGAGTCAGGGAAGACCGTCACCGAATTGACTCTTCCTGCCCATGAAAGAACGGCCCAATCTTTGGTCCCCGGCATCACCCGTAGCCTGAATCTTGTTGGTTGGAAGGCTAGTCACCTCGACCTGATTTGCGTCACACAAGGACCGGGTTCGTTTACGGGGTTGCGTTTGGGGGTGACCACGGCCAAGGTGCTGGCATACGTCGCAGAAGCCGACCTGATCGGAGTGAATACGCTTCGAATCATTGCAGCCCAAGCTCCCAAGGGTCACCTGCCTGTCACGTCCGTTATCGATGCCCAGCGAAAGCAATTCTTTACGGCAACCTTCACTCAGAATCACTCGGAGCCCATGCGGTGCACGTCCGATGTTGCCCTCGTGGATCATTGGCAGTGGACCAGACAGCTCGACTCGGACATGTTGTTAACCGGTCCGGGACTGAGGAACCTGTCACAGGAAATTCCGGACCATGTTCACGTCTGTGACTCGAAATGCTGGGACCCCAGGGCCGCAACCGTTGGCATGCTCGCTTGCCAAGACCATGAGTCAGGAAAACGTGAAGATCTGTGGCAATTTGTTCCGAATTACTTCCGCATGAGTGCCGCAGAAGAAAAGGTAGTCAAAAAAGGGGATTCCGGGTAACTGCTTCACCGCCTTCATTGGCCCTTTGAATCCTTCACCCGGATCTTTCTATCCATGGAAAATTCGTCAGGTACCACGTTCGGTTGTAGGGTCTCTCGATCGATGACCTGCCGTGCTAGGTTAGCATTGCTAAAGACTGTTGAGCCGCCTGGATGGTCTGTTCAATATGTTCATCCGTGTGGGCCGTGGAAATAAACGACGCCTCGAATTGGCTGCACGGCAAGTACACTCCGCGTTCCATCATGCCCCAGAAATATTTGGCAAATCGCTCCGTGTCACACTGGCTGGCCACCTCCCAATCCGTAACCTTCCGGGGGTTGAAGAATAGGGTCAACATACTTCCTACTCGTCCTATCGTGTGAGGCACATCCACTTCCGTTGCAGCTTGATGGAGTCCTGCGGCCAGCTTCGCCGCCAGTCGTTCCAAATGCTGGTAGGGAGTATCCTGTTGCAAGGCTTCCAGTGTGGCGATACCGGCAGCCGTGGCAATAGGATTACCACTGAGGGTACCAGCTTGAAAGACTTTGCCTGTCGGTAGTACCTGATCCATGATTTCTTGTCGGCCGCCGTACGCACCGATCGGCATTCCACCGCCCACAATTTTTCCGAACGTCGTCAAGTCTGGCTGGATGCCGAACAGGGACTGCGCACCACCGTAAGCGACACGAAATCCGGTCATCACTTCGTCAAAAATCAAAACGGCACCATGGCGCGCTGTTTGTTGACGCACGAGCTGCAAAAATTCATTCGTAGCGGGCACGCATCCCATGTTTCCGACGACCGGTTCCAAGATGACGGCAGCAATCTGTTCGCCATGTTCCGAAAACGCCTGTTGGATTCCAGCGCCGTCATTAAATTTCAACACCAACGTATCTTGACTCGTACCACTTGTCACACCCGGTGAATCAGGCACACCCAGCGTAGCGGCCGAGCTGCCTGCAGCAACCAAGAGACTGTCGACATGACCATGGTAGTTGCCTCCAAACTTTACGATCATGTCACGGCCTGTAAATCCGCGCGCCACTCGAATGGCACTCATCGTGGCTTCCGTGCCGGAATTGACCAGGCGGACTCTCTCCACCGACTTGACCGCTTCCACAATCAATTCCGCCAGTCGATTTTCGGCTGCGGTTGGTGCGCCAAAACTTGTGCCCCTGGCGGTTGCTTGCCTGATCGATTCCGTGACTCGAGCATCAGCATGCCCGAGAATCATCGGCCCCCAAGAGCCGACGTAGTCGATGTAACGATTCCCATCGACATCGTACAGATGGGCTCCTTGCCCTTGTTCGATGACAATGGGTGTGCCACCTACCGCCCCAAAGGCACGAGCCGGGCTGTTGACACCTCCCGGCATGAGCTGCTGGGCACGTGTGAATAAAGATTCGCTGATTGAATGCTTCATGAAACTTTTCGATTTGTTATGATTTGCTGAGCCCTGCGGAGCCTTCCTTGTCACCGTGTCCGGCCAACGACATGTCGACAACTTCCTGTGTTCGGGTCTTATCTTCGCTCGACACGCAGCACACCTACTGATCCTGCAGCCAGTGAGCAACCTGCACGGCCCAGTAGGTAAAAATCATGTCGGCACCGGCACGCCGCATTGCCGTGAGCATCTCCAGGACGGTTGCACGCTCATCAACCCAGCCCCGGTCGGCCGCGGCTTTGACTAAACTATATTCACCCGACACATTGTAAACGGCCAACGGGACCCCAGGAAAATTGTCGCGAACCCGGGTAAGAACATCCAAGTAAGCCAGGGCGGGCTTGATCATGATCATGTCGGCTCCCTCGCGCAAATCCAGAGCCACCTCGCGCAATGCCTGGCCCACATCCACTGCCGGATCCATCTGATATGTACGCCGGTCGCCAAACTGGGGAGCACTCTCTGCCGCTTCACGAAATGGGCCGTAAAACGCACTGGCATATTTGGCCGCATAGCTCAAAATAGGTAGGTGAGAAAATCCCGCTCCATCTAAAGACTGGCGAATAGCGCCCACCATGCCGTCAATCATCCCGCTGGGTGCCACGATATCGGCACCCGCTTCGGCATGACTGACCGCCTGCTTGGAGAGTAATTGTAGCGTGGCATCGTTATCAACGTCCAACCGTCCTGTGTTTTGATTGACGATACCGCAGTGACCGTGATCGGTGTATTCGCAAAAACAGACGTCCGTGATCAATAGTACGTCGGGAACTGCTTTCTTGGCTGCGCGAATCGCCTGCTGAATGATTCCGTTTTCGTGGCACGAGTCGCTACCGGTTGCGTCTTTTTTTGACGGAATCCCAAACAAAATAAACCCCCGAACTCCAACCTCAGCAGCTTGGTGAATCACTTCACCCAACAGGTCGACGGAGATTTGTCCCTGACCGGGCATCGAGGCGATTTCCTGCCGGTCCTGGTGGCCATGCCGTACAAATATTGGCAGAATCAGTTGCGAGCTATTCAGTTGTGCCGAGCGGGTCAGATCTCGTACCACCGGGTGATGTCGTAGGCGTCGCAGACGAGTGGTCGGAAATGATGAATCGGAAAACATGTCTTTTGAATGGGCCGCTGATCTGGGATTGTGGACTGCAGAACCTTAGACTGTGCAGGGTATCGTAGGGCTTGACTCAGTTGCTGCCCATCAACTTTCGGACGGATGCCTAGCAATAGGAAGCCTTCCCTATTATCCCACGTTCAACCGTCAACCGTCTACCGTCCTGTTGACCACAGTCCTTGGTCCGGATTGTCGATAGGTTCAATTCGTCCGGAAACCAACCACAACTCCTGTTATAATCCAGGCCTAGCCATTACAAAACCGCACATGAGGAGAGTTTATTTTGACAGGCCAAGCAGCGGAATACGTTCCACTGGGCCGCGACACCAACCAGGCTAGAGGCATCGCCCGTTACGCCATCGAAATGGTCAATCACCGCCACCGGGGACCCGGTCGGCGGGTGTTGGACAAAGTCGAACAGTTTCATCGTGATAGCGTCGCTTGTGCCGTTTCGGCCATCGCTCAACGAGCAAATGCTCCGCTCATTTTGCGGGAGGATGCTTGGTGTTACGCCGGTAACTACCCAGACGGCGTCTCTTGTTTCGGGTCCACAACAAAAGTTCCACCTGAAAAGGCCATCGCCGCCAACTGTTCGGCAGTGCGAGAATGGGACGCCAACGGGACGAATTTTGGCTTCAACCCGGCCGTTGGAAATACTCGGGGAGAATTCGGACACAATGATTTTTATCCAGTGGCTGTCGCCGCGGCACAGATTGCCGGATGTGATGGCAAACAGACATTGCACGCCATGGTCTGCTTGGACGAAATTCGTGGGCGTTTAGCAGAAGCTTTTGCACTTCGTGACTACAAAATCGATCACGTGGTACATGGTGCCATCGCTTCGGCCGCAGTCTACGGAGCAATGCTGGGGGCGACAGTGGACCAAATCGAATCGGCAATCGGTACGGTGGTGGCACACTACATTCCGTTCCGCGCCATTCGGCACGGAACGCAACTTTCCGATTCCAAGGGCGCTTCTGCCGCACTCAGCGCCGAAGTGGCTGTCACTGCCATGCGCCGGGCCTTACGAGGATTTGTCGGACCGGCAGATATCTTCCGAAACCCTCAGGCAATCTTTTGCTTGTTCGAGGCACCCGAGCAGTTGAATTCCAGCCCCTTCGACTTGCGGCTGTGCACTGGCGGAGACGATTTCGCGGTGATGGACATGCACTTCAAGATCGGACTGTATGAACATCAGTCAGCGGGAGCAATCCAGGGATTGATTGATGTGCTGAGCGCAAACCCGCAGTTACTGGACGATGTTGCTGCCTTCCAGAAAATTCGGATATCCATCTACCAGCCCGCTTTCGGAATCATTGGCGATCCTGCTAAGCGCAATCCTCGAACTCGTCAAAGCGCAGATCACTCCATGCTATATATCATCGCCACCGTATTGAGAAAAGCGGTTGAAACGCGGGCGACGGATTGGGAGACACTTATGCTTCTGCCTAAAGATTATGACGAGCAAAGTCTTTTTCACCAAACCACCCGGCAGTTAATGGAAAAAATTGAAATCCTCCACGGTGGACCTGAATTCGACAGGTGTTACCCCGACGGCATTCCCACAACTCTAGAAATTGAACACGCTTCATACGGAACTTTTTCCAGTGGTTTGGTAATGTATCCGCAAGGACACGCTCGAAATCAAAGTGACCAATTGGACAAACTGTTAGCAGTCAAGTTTCGCCATCTGGCCGGCCACGGCGTGTCCGATATCGAGGCTTTACACGACCGGTTTTCCGGATGGGATCAAAAGTCCGCAGAACAAATACAGACAATTTATGAATTCAAGATGGTGGAGTGTGATTGATTCAAAGTTAAATGCATCCCAGCTGTGCGGGATTCTGAATCTAAACAAACCCTCTGGTGTTACATCCCGTGAGGCGGTCAATCAAGTCCAGCGATTGGTGCGTCCGGCAAAAATTGGCCACACTGGGACACTCGACCCGCTGGCGTCGGGCGTCCTGGTACTCTGCCTGGGAACTGCAACCAGATTGGTTGAATATGTCCAGCGGATGCCGAAAACCTATCACGCAACATTCCTGTTGGGACGGTATAGTGACACGGAAGACATTGAGGGACACGTCACCGTTCTGCCGGACCCACCGATTCCAACGCTGCAACAGGCGGAAGCCGTCTTGGCCAACTTTCAGGGCACAATTCTCCAACAACCGCCCGTTTATTCCGCCCTGAAGATTCGTGGCCGACGCGCATGCGACCTGGCCCGTCAGGGCAAGCCCGTGGAGTTGGAGGCCCGATCTATTACCATCGAGAAATTGGAAATTCGCAATTACAACTATCCTCAACTGACGCTTGATATCAAATGCGGGAGTGGTACCTACGTGCGATCTTTGGGGCGCGATATAGGTTCGGCTTTGGGAACGGCTGCTGTCATGTCATCCTTGGAGCGAACGGCGGTTGGCTGTTTTGATATCACTCAGGCTGAAATACTGGAGCAGCTGAAGCATTCCGATATCGTGAATAAGCTGCTTCCCGCAACGTCCGCTGTCAACCTACTAGAGAAAATAACCTTAACCGAAACTCAACAGGAAAGGATTGCTCGAGGTATGTCGATCGAACAACCGCCCGGAATCTCGGACACCGAGGTGGCAGCGTTGAACACCAACGGCCAGTTGGTTGCCATTCTATCGAAACGCGGGGATGGACTAGGGCCGCTGAAAAATTTTCTCTGACTGGCAATCTGACTAGCAAGTTGCAGCGGGACCCTTCACGGTGATCGGTCTGTTGGGTTCGCAGGTTTCCATCCGCGTGCGCTAAAATAACTTGGCCGATTATCCCGGGGAAACAGGAGAAACAAATCCATCTGCCAGGACATTCGATTCACTTCGAACCTACGAACAAGGCTGCATAATCTATAGAACCATCACACCCGGACTGTGGATTGGCCGGAGTCGTGAATTTACCTGCCAACCAAGTTCCGATGGACGCGATAAAAAGCTAAAATCCTGCAAGGGGAGTTCTTAAAGAAAGCATCTTGTCGATTTTTCACAACTCAGCGGAAATCCCTTTAGTGACTCCCTGGTAAACCGCACGGACGTCCAAGGTCGAGTTGGCCAATCACGTCCCCGCCTACCGATGTTTACCAGAGTAGAACAGGAGTTTCTTCGGGCAAGGACGGGCCCAAGGGTTCATCCACCTTTTTGACGGTGCTCGGTATTCACACCGCCAAGGCTCCGCTGTCCATGTTCGAAGAACGCAGTCTGAAACTGGATCTCTGTGCGCTGGTTCTCTGTGCGCTGGTTCTTTTCTTGTCGGTCGCCCTGCTGACCTACAACCCTGGTGACCCATTGCCCGTTTGGGTCGCTCCACTCAATCACCTCTACACGGCCGATGTCCTGGTTTATCCACCGAAGATAGAAACAACCAACGCGTGTGGCTTCTGGGGGGCTTTAGTTGCCGATTTATTGCTTACCACTCTCGGCTTTGGCAGTTATTTCCTGGTGGTGTCTCTGGCCATTCTTGATGTGCTGCTCTTACAACGTCGGCGGATTGATTCTCCATTAATACGCCTGGTGGGCTGGAGTTTTTCGCTTATCGGGTTCACCGCCATCGTCTCGACGATGGCACCAAGTATTTCCCCCGGCCCCGTAATCGGTTCGGGTGGTTATCTAGGAGCCCTCGCTTCCGCTGCGCTGGAAGCACACTTCGCCACAGCCGGTGGCATCATTCTAGCTTTCAGCGGGGCACTGGCCGGTCTGTTTTTGTGCACTGATTATACGCTCTTGCGGGTTACCCGTTCACTGGCAGACGGGTTACGGCAAACTGTGCAGAGCGCCAGGATACGACTGATAACCGGACAAAAATCCGTCTCCATTAGCGAAGAGGACGAGGACGACCCGGAACTCGAATACGAAGACGAGGAAGAAGAAGGAGAAGAAATTAAGGAAGTTGCAATTCGCATCCGCGGCAAGCGAGTTGCAGAACCGGTCGAGGAAGAGGAGGAAGAAATCGAGGAAGACGAGGAGGAGGGATGCGACGAAGAAGAGTGCGTTGAGTTCGAGGAACGTGAGAAGCAGCCGAAGAGTTTTCGCACGAGCGTGGCCAAAGCGTTAGGCATTCAAAAGAATCCGGAGCCAACTCGTGAACAAGTGATGGAAGAACTGGAAGCGGCCAGCCTAAACGAAGAGCCGGTAAACTACGAGCTCCCTTCCCTGGACTTGCTGCAGTCAGGGGACAATGTCTGCTTCGATCACCAGAAAAAAGAAGTTCGCAGGAAAGCCAAGATTCTGGAACAAACGTTTGAAAACTTCGGTTTTCAAGTCAAAGTGGTCGAGGTGGAAACGGGTCCTGTGATTGCTCAATACGAAGTCGAGTTGGAGGCCGGCCTCAGACTCTCACGTATCACTGGCCTGTCAGACGATCTGGCGATCGCCCTGCGCGTACCTAGCGTGCGTATTGTCGCACCGATTCCCGGAAAGAATACCGTCGGTATCGAAGTACCCAACGAACAACGACAGTTGGTGCGATTACGTGAGGTGATGGAAGAACTTAAAGATCAATGCGACAAGATGCGCATCCCGTTATTCTTGGGGAAAGACGTTTCCGGCAATCCGCTGGCCGTCGACTTGTCGACCCTGCCCCACCTGCTGATTGCAGGCCGCACCGGAACAGGTAAGAGCGTTTGCCTGAACGCCATCATTTCTTCTATCTTAATGATGCGCCGACCCGATGAAGTTCGCATGCTGATGATTGACCCTAAAATGGTCGAACTGAGTTGCTATAAAACCTTGCCTCACTTGATGCATCCCGTGGTGACCGATATGCGTAAAGCCGAGGCAATTCTGGCCTGGGCTGTCGAGAAAATGGAAGAACGTTACGAATTGTTGGCCCGAGCTGGTGTGCGACACGTCAGCGTCTACAACCAGTTGGGCGAAGAGGAGTTGATGGAGCGGCTGGAACCAACAAGCGAAGACGAACAAAAATCGATTCCCGTTCACCTGCCATTCATTGTCATTGTGGCCGACGAATTGGCAGACCTCATGATGACCTCCGGAAAGGAAGTCGAGCAACACATTATCCGTCTCGCTCAAAAAAGCCGCGCCGTAGGCATCCACCTGATTCTGGCCACCCAAAAGCCGACCGTGGATGTCATCACGGGGCTGATCAAGTCCAACCTGCCCGCACGAATTGCTTTTCAAGTCGCCAGCCGTACGGACAGTCGCGTTGTCCTGGACGAAATGGGTGCAGACAAATTGCTCGGAAACGGCGACATGTTGTTTCTGTCGCCGGGGACAAGCACGCTGATGCGAGGCCAGGGTACCTTTTTAGATGACGATGAGATCGATTCCATCGTTGATTTTGTCAGTACGGGCGAGCAACATTTTGTCAAGGAACTCGTTCACATGAAGGTCGAGGATGTTTCGGGTGACCCGTCCGAAAAGCTTAAAAATCGGGATGATCTTTATGAAGTTGCTGTGGGCATTGTGGTTCAGGAGCGGCGCGGTAGTGTTTCGCTCCTGCAACGTGCTCTGGGCATCGGCTATGGTCGAGCTGCCCGCTTGATCGATTTCATGGCCGAAGACGGGATCGTGGGCGCCTATGCCGGTTCACAAGCACGCGAAGTTCTGATTACTGACGAGCAATGGGCGCTGATGCGAAACGGGTCAGAAGATGAACCGCCCACAGACACCAATTTCGCTCCTGCAGGAATGGCCCTAACGGTGGCTGCCACCCAAAAACCGCTCGCTGCTGCCGTCGGTCTCCTTGACGCAAAAATGTCCGTTGACCCCCAAAGCCAACTCCGGCACACAAAAGACCTCGAGTCAGGCCGTGACCCCTATCAAGAACTGGAAGAAGAAGACACTGATGAAGAGAAAATGATCGACGACGAAGAGTATGAAGAAGAAGACACTGGTGAAGAGGAAATGATCGACGACGAAGAGTATGAAGAAGAAGGCGAAGAGGAAGAGGAGGATGATTGCGAGGACGAGGACTCTTACCAGGCAGAAATCGCTTAAAACACTCCCGGTCCCCCAGTTGTCATAAGATGCCGTGGTCCTCCTGCACGAATGAAGCAACCAGAACTGCACGGATGGGACACAGCATTGTCTGGAAAAGGCCCTCAAAGTCCTGAGTCAACAAGCAACTGCCGACCTTCCAACGAGTGCAAGCAGTCCTCAAAACAAATCCCGGCTTTTGAACCTGCGGTGGCGGAGGCCGGTGAACTGACATCGTCGCTGGCGTCTTCACAATAGGGAGTTTTTTCGGCGATTGTCGGTCAACCATGTTCATTGGGTAAAATTTGCAGCTTCTACTCTACCAAACGCCCGCTTAGATCTTCTCTACATCCACTGTGCATTCATCCGATTAAAAACCTAGAAACAACGCGAGTAGGGAGTACTCGTTTGGGTCCAAGCCATCGGAGGGAATCGAAATGACCGCCTCAAGGCCAACATCAATTTGGCCGCTCATCAGTATTGTCTTTTGTGTCTTGACGAGCTTCTCTCTGCCGTGTTACTGGAGTTCCAGGCACGATTTTGAGTCCGATCCGTTCGATCTCAAGACAACTCTACCGAGAATCTGTCTTCAAACTGACGTTGGGGACGAAATTGCGACTGCGCTCAATAAATCCAAAGCCTCGGAAGTCGCAGATTGGACTCGCAAAAGATTGCAGACCATCACCATCGTCAGCCACCCCTCTCCAGCCAGACTCCGTGTAGACCCAGCAATTCAGGTTGAAGCCCGACTCGCCCCAACCCCTAGCCAGATGAAGCGAGCCAGCCGACAGCCTCGTCTTTCGCTCTCACCGACAGTCCTGAGGACGGCGCTGGCGACTCGTCTGGTAACCGATACCATCTCTTCAGTCTCCACGTCAGCCACACAGCCAAGTCACCCGACCCCCCTGATCGAACAACAACGTGATTCGGACGAGCGCCTGAGACCCCGTACTTCGGACGGGAAGCGGGAAAATTGCATTTCTGAATGGCCTCGACCCGCCACTCTGTATCTTCAGCTACAGGCTCTGGTCGATCAACTCAAAACTCACCAAGACTATCCGGAGGTACATCACTGGTGTCTGCAGGTGTTGGCAGAAACGAATCACCTTTGTGAAACTAGCACGATCGGATCTGCAGAATCCCTGCGCATATTGCAACGCTTACAAGACCTGGTAAACGACGGAAGCTACCTCATTCTGAATCCGAAGCATCACGAACACCGACCCGAATTGTCCCGTGTCGTCTATGCACTTCACCGCCGACTGGATCTTTGGAAACCTCTGAACAAACTGAGCCGACGTGACATCACAAATGGTTCTTTGCCAGAGATTTCAGCAGTCGTCCTGGCGAAACAAGTCCAAGCGGTTCAAACGCTCTTCGACCAAGATAACAACGGGAAAAACTGGACGAAATATTTTCTACTGAATGAGTTCCGACAGTCGTTAGAATCTCCTGGTTTCGAATACAGGGATTCCTGTCGTCTGGCTGGTCGTATTCTGGGGCGATTTGACAGCGTCCGTCTTTCGGCTGAACAGAAGGCTTACATCTCGCAAACTGCCATGCAAGATTTGGCCGAGGCTCTCAAGCAGTGGGCCTGTTACGGAGCGGCGGATTACCGTGAATTGCTTGATCGATTGGAGAACTTTGAATCCGAGGGCCGTGTATCTGATGGAAAATTCATCGCCACTCAAACTTGTATCTATTCTGGCTCACCTCATGAAGACTTTGCCAAGGCCGGAAAAACACTAGACCAGCACTGGAGGAATGCCAATCTTCGTGTTGCGATTCACCAACGGTTGTTGAATCGATATTTGACGGCGGACGACGGTTCCCAAGGCACAATTCAAGGATACTATTCCGGATCTCACATTCAGGGTTCCAGTTGGACCAACAGGAGACTGAAGTGGAATCTGGTTCCTGATCCCAATCGGATACGACTTGACCTGCAAGCCGAGGGGAACATTCGCACGCAGACAACGGTCAACTCAGGAACGGTCCGGACGACGAATCAAGGGAACTCAAATTTTCAGGCAAAGAAGAGTATTGTCTTAGACCAACATGGTTTACAGCACAACGAGACGACGTGCTCCGCCCAGAATTTATCGAAGATCCTCAGTGTTCACACCGAGTACGATCGTCTTCCCTTGTTGGGTGATTGGGCGCGTTCGCTGGCAAAGTCACGTGCGGAAGAAAAACTAGGTCCGGTTCAGGAATATACTGAGCGGCAGGTGGCACAGAAGGCAAAACGTGAATTGGACAAAGAATTCGATGACCAACTCGGACAGTTGAAACGGGAGTACTTCAACCACATCTTTTCGCTCGCCCAGATGGGGTTGGAACCGAAGCCGATCCACCTGCAAACCACCAATCAAAGAATCATCGCGCGTTACCGATTGGCGGGGCATCATCAACTGGCTGCCCACTCACCGCGGCCCCAAGCTCCCTCTGATAGTATTCTAAGCGTTCAACTACATCAGTCCGCACTGAATAATCTGGTCGAGCAATTGCACCTGAATGGAAAAAGATTCAAGCTCGAAGAACTCTACGTGCATTTCGCTCGACAAATGGGACGAACGGAGCCGTCGATACCTGATGATTTGCCAAGTGGAATTGAGCTTCGTTTTGCCCAACAAGAACCGTTGCGTTTCACTTTTCGGGACGGCCACGTGAGAATTACTCTACGCCTGTTCTCTTTGACTCGAGGCCGCCGAGATCGTTGGCGAAACGTCACTGTACATGGTGACTATCTCCCAAATCCATCAGGCATGCAGGGCAGCCTGGTGCGAGAAAAAGGGATTCAACTTACCGGTCGCCGCCTCGGGTTTGCAGATCAGGTGGCTTTACGAACGATTTTCAGCACGGTCTTCTCGCGAAATAGAGAATATACTCTTCTGAGTGAGCAGTTGGCACAGGCTCACCAGTTCCAAGATCTCAAGATCCACCAGTTCGTCATTCGCGATGGCTGGATCGGCATCGCCTGGGGCCAACCGCGACTGGCTAGCCGGTAACCTCTCTTACCTCCGGCAGCAAATCAACAAACCTGCTCAAAACCTTGTTGACGCAAAAGAATAGCGGAACAAGTGCCGATAAACGAAACATTCTGCGTAATACGAAAACATTAAACAGACCTCCTAGTTTATGTAGTCTTCTTTTTTTAGCATTCGGTATCTCGGAAAGAAGAACCATGGCGCACGCCTCTTCACTCCAGAACACACCCAGCACCCAACGTCCTCACCGGGTCTGTTCCAACGAGGAACTGCTGCGTCGAGCTTGTTTGTCGATTGCTGGCGGTGACAGTAGCACCATGCGAGTACTTCCCTACCACCTGCCACTTGTGGCCGACCGCGGCAAAGGTTCACGACTCTGGGACGCTGATAACAATGAATACATTGACCTGAACATGGCCTACGGTCCGCTCATCTTTGGTCATTGCCCAGCCAAAATAGTCGAGCGCGTGTGTGACCAGATCAGTCAACGAGGTAGCCAGCTTGGATTTCCGTCCGAAATCAACATTCGCGTCGCGGAAAAGATCAAGCACCTGTTTCCAAGCATTCAGCTAATGCGTTTCGCTAACAGTGGAACAGAGGCTGTTGCGTCATCCATTCGCTTGGCCCGTGCCTACACGGGACGTCGAAAAATCATTGTTTTCGAAGGACATTACCACGGATGGAGCGACGCGACGTTTCACCGGTACCACGCACCATTGGATGAACTGCCTTCAGCTGACTTCGGGCCCGCACTACCAGGGACTTTGGGGATGAACGATGCTCCCCAGGACTTAGTGGCTGTGCGCTGGAATAATCTGGACGCGCTGGCGCGCTGTTTGGAAAGCGATCCTCACGCCTTTGCTGGGTGTATTATGGAACCCGTGATGGGGAATGCCGGTGTCATCGCGCCGCAGCCAGGCTTTCTCCAACATGTGCGTGAACTGCTTCATCATCACGGTAGCCTGTTGATTTTCGACGAAGTTATCACGGGCATGCGGATCGCCCCCGGTGGTGCCCAGGAACTCTTCCAGGTGCAGCCAGACATCACGGTAGTCTCCAAGGCGCTGGCCGGAGGTTACCCAGTGGCCGGCTTTGGCGCGTCGCGCGAAATCATGGATTTGGTTGTTCAAGGAACACTCTTTCATGGCGGAGTTTATTCGAGCAATGCGGTGGTGATGTCCGCCGCTGAGGCGGTACTGGATGAAGTGCTTACAGACAGCAAACAAATTTATGACCATTTGTACGCAATTGCCAACCAGCTCGCCGGAGGTTTGCGAGACATTCTGTCTCGATCGGGAATATCACATGTAGTGCAAAATGTCGGACCGATGGTTTCCGTCTTTCTGACTCGAGGAAATGTGGAAGCGTTATGTGAATACCGAGACGTTCGCCAGCATTGTGATTTCGATCGTTACATCGAATTGCAACATCGGTTGCAGCAATCCGGTGTCTATTTTCACCCTAATCAGTTCGAACCGATGTTTCCTTCAACCGCCCACACGACTCACGAGATCGACTTGGTCCTAGATCGATTTGAAGAGGCCGTGCGATGTCGACTTGTAGCATAGAAGCGAGGCTGAGCCCCCTACCGCTCCTGGCAGCCGCCGAAAGTTACCGGGGATCGATGATTGACCTGGAACAGGGTCGCATCATCCGCCCGGACAGTTTTCGCCGCGGATGGTCTGCGTTGACGCTGTCACTTGCCGACTTTGGCCTGGTAGAGGGTCAGCGCGTTGTTCTGGCAGTTAGCAACGGTCCGTCTTTCATCGCATCTTTGTTGGCAGTGATCAAGCGCGGAGGATCTCCGATCTTGGCACACGCCAAATCACCTCCGGCGGAACTCGTACGGACCGCCAGACATTTTGGCGCCCGCCACATTCTGAGTAGTGAATGGAAATGCAAAGAGTTTCGAGGGGCTACTGACGGCGCAAATAAGCTGGATTTCGCGTGGTCGGATCTGGTGTGGGCAAACGTTTTTGATGACTTGGAAAACTCCGGACCACCGCTCGTAGGCGTACCGCTCCATCCGACTTCAGGTACGACGGGCCGACCCAAGATTGCCGTACGACCCGCCGAAGTCGCTCTGGCCGAAGCGACCCACTACATCGACACAATCGGGATTGATTCCCATGATGTTGTCCTGGCCGCCACTCCTCAAAGCCATGCCTACGCCTACGGGATGGGTGTCATGGTTCCGCTGTTGAGTGGAGCAAGTATTGTCACCATGCGGATGTTCAATCCACTCCTGGTCCGGCGGGCTTTTACAGACCACCAGGTAACCATCTTTCCGGCCGTGCCCGCGATGCTTGACATGCTTTTGTTGGAACCGGCCGCCGAGTTGGGAATTACGGCTCGGGCTTTGTTCAGTGCCGGCGCCCCACTTCCTCAGCGAACCGCTTCTGAATTCCGGGAGAGGACCGGTTTGACCGTCCGACCACTGTATGGCACCACTGAAACAGGGGGGATTTCGGTAGGTTCCGAAGAACACGGTCGAGTCGCGGGTTGTGTGGGACCTGCGATGGCGGGTGTCGAAGTGTTTGTCCAACCCCACGACGAAGACCAAGTTGCAGGACTCGGCCGTTTACTTGTTCGTAGCCCCTCGATGATGGCTGGTTACCTGGAATCCAGCGGTATCGATGCGTCGCCCCTGGTTGACGGTTGGTTCGAGACAGGAGACTTGGCTTCTCTTGACCCACAAGCTGCGATTTGCCTCTGTGGACGCCAAACCGATCTCATTAACGTGTGTGGGATGAAAGTCGTTCCCAGCGAAGTGGAAACTGTACTGGCGGCATTACCAGGAGTTGCCGAAGTCAAGGTTTACGGTAGGGACACTGTTAAGGCCGTGATTGTTCCCGAAGGGGAGATCGATCAGGCAACTGTTCACCGCCACTGTGAACAACAACTGGTTTATTACAAACGTCCGACCCAACTCACGCTGATGGCCGGACTACCGAAGACACCTAGCGGCAAAGTCATCCGGGATCAATTGCCCTGACACTAGATAAGTTCCATTTCAGTGAGCACAAGAAGGACCGCCAGTGGCACACTGTTCAAATTCCATGACTGCGGAACGTGTCATTTTTTGTTGCCGGTCCCAGTGTACCTCAATTCCTGCTGTTCATCTTTTCCTCAGTTCCCGCAGAAGACATTGGACAACACCAGCACTAGATATGTACTCCTGACACACGAGTCACTCTTGACACAATGCTCGTGTTTCTTGAATTATCCCCGGAGTTTCCAGTTCTTACCACTCGACCAAACAGGACAAATCAGCCATCTGCGATTCTATTGAACACAAACTGACCCAGATATGGCAGGACATCATAGAACGTGAAGTCGGTGCCGATGAGGACTTTTTCCTCAGCGGGGGTGACTCGTTAAAAGCGATGCGACTGCTGACACAAATTGAAATCGCTTTCGGGCAGCGGCTTGGTTTGTCGACGCTTTTCCAGTCACCAACAATCTGCCAACTGTCCTCGATGTTGAAACAGTTTCGGGAGCCGATGTCTGAGAGCCCGCTAGTTCCCCTGCGTGTAGAGGGAGATCAAACACCTCTCTACCTAATCCACCCTGGAGGTGGTGGCGTGTGGTGCTACAGGGATTTATCCCAGGCATTGCCTCCCAATCAACCCTGTTACGGATTGGAGGCGCAGGGAAGTGACGGCCAAAGACAACCTTTGAAATGTGTGCACAAGATGGCCGAAAACTACTTGGCCGCGATCCGCCAACAAAGACCCCACGGACCCTACGCTCTGGCTGGATGGTCATTCGGGGGGCTCGTGGCATTCGAAATCGCCCAACGACTCCACCAGGAACGTGAACGGGTTGATTTGCTGGCCATCATCGACTCGGGAATCACCTACTCTTTCGCTCTCTTACGATCCATCCTGCCTAGTTGCCAATCGGTGTTCGCTTTCTATTCCAGACTTGATCGCAAGGAATTGTTGCCGATATTCATTCAACAGGGACGCGCCGCAAAGATCTTCCCCGACCAAGTCAGTGATGAAAAGGCTCTCTTGATCCTGGATGTGTTCAGCGCCAACACCCAGGCTACTTCGGATTACCGTCCGAAACACTATCCGGGTGACGTATCACTCTTTCAGGGACAGGAGAGACTGGTCGACAAACGGTTTGATCCTGCACGCGAGTGGCGGCGTGTGGCGGAAACAGTGGAACACGTTTGGGTTCCAGGAAACCATATGACCATGCTGCAAAAACCACATGTCGGCAGTCTGGCGAACGAATTGGTCACGCGGCTTGCTGGCCAAAAACGCCGCACGTCTCGTCATGCGGCTTAAGACAGTAGAGACATTCCATGGACGACGTCAAACTTTTCGAAAGAATACGTCTCGTGCGATACTGGCTCATTTATGTGCTGGTAAGAATCGTCGTCCGCACCATCGACCTGGTTCCGCTTGCCGTCCTGTCCGTGGCAACGCGATTTGTGGCATTTCTTTTCAACGACCTTTTCCGTGTGCGCCGGCAAGTGGTGAACGACAACTTACATCATGCATTCCCTCAGTGGTCAGCAAAAAAACGTCGGCAAGTGGCACGTGACATGTGGCGGCATTTGTTTCTGATCGAGTGCGAAGCGATTAAGGCTCGTCGGATCCTGAATGAACAGAATTGGCGCAACTACATTGCCTTTCCTGAAAAAGACAAACAACTCATCGACAAGTATCTACACGACGAGCGCGGTTGCATTATTATTGGCTGCCATTTTGGAAACTTCGAAGTCGGCGGCATGTTCACTCATTTCGGCTATCCCTCGCGATATACCGTTGCCCGTCCCATTCGCAACCCTTTTTTGGACCGTTATATCACCCAGCTGCGTGAAAGCATGGGACAGAAGATGTTGCCAAAAAAAGGCATCATTCCGGATGTCATCGACTTGTTGACAAAAGGCAATACGATCGGAGTCCTGGCAGATCAGTATGGCGGGGATACTGGTTGTTGGGTGAATTTCTTCAATCGCCCAACTTCGTATCACAAATCTATTGCCCTGTTTGCACTGATTGCGCGTGTTCCCATCTTTGTGGTCAGCTTATACCGCAGCGGCAAGCCGTTGCATTTTTCCATGACCGTGGACGGCATCCTTGATCCCGAAGAACCTCGCTGGAAAAACACAAACGTGAGGGAGGTGACTCAGTGGTACAGCGATCTCTTCGAGCAGATCATACGGGTTGCTCCTGAACAATACTGGTGGTTGCATCGACGCTGGAAAGTCCCGAAAAAACAAAGCATACGCCGCAGAAGATTGAAACAGGCGGCATGACGACAAGAAATTTCGTGCGCTCTGTCGATATGCTGATCTCCACACCGCTCTTTCTGATCTGCATTTTCCCAACCTGGCGTGGCGGGTCCACCGGCCGGAAAACGTTCAGGAGTGATCCGCTTCTGGATCTTCTTTTCCGAATCGACCGCGATATTCTTCCGCCGGATACTTTTTCTCGTTCCGTAGCATTTTGGCCTTTACGGTCGCGGCGACGTCAATGTTGAGCGAGTTGGACAAAGCCAGGGCGTAACAAAGCACATCGGCTAACTCCTCGCCGACAGCATGTAATTTATCCGGGTCCTCTCCAACCTGGCGGGAATCATCCATCGAGATCCATTGAAAATGCTCCATCAATTCGGCCGCCTCGATGGCGAGTGCCATGCTAAGGTTTTTTGGAGAATGAAATTTCTGCCATTCCCGCTGGTCTACAAAACCTCGCACGATTTCGCGCAACTCAGCAAGGGTTGTCTCGTCGTCACGCATGCATCAACTCCATTGGGTCAAAGTGAGAAAGCGACCTGATCATAGGGTTTTTTCGGTGCACTACGAGTCCCCCGATGCGGTTGCTCGCCCGAAAATAGTCCGGGCAACGACTTCAAATCTGCACAACGCACAATCGCTAAATCCTTCCTAGAACCGGCGCAGCGGCAAGCGCACACGCTCTCTTCCAAGGAAAACGTCCACCATCGACTAAGAACTGATTGGTGGTCCGCTCCGCCAAGATGTGCTACGATCACAGATGGTGCGTTGCCAACGATTCTGCCGGCTAAAGCTGGCACGCGGTCACGCTTCATTTTCCCAATGGGCTGCCGCCAAACTGAAAATTTGAGAACAATGGATGTCATTCCCAGGGAACTGGGACGGAAAATTCCCGGGTGGCTGGCCAGGCGTTGTCATGTGCGTCCCGCGAGCCATGGGTTTTATTACCGTGTGTTCAAACGATTTCATTTCCCCGGTATTGCTTGATAGTTGCTCATGTCTTTCCGAGTTGATCTCGAAATATTCCGTGGTCCGCTGGACTTGTTGCTTTATTTGGTGCGCAAACAAGAGTTGGATGTCGTCGACATTCCCATCTCATTGATCACGGACCAGTTTTTAGAATATGTGACTGTTCTGGAGAAACTCGATGTGAATGCTGTGGGCGACTTTCTCGAAATGGCCAGCATATTGATTGAAATTAAATCGCAGATGGTGCTTCCTCGAACAGAGGACGAAGAAGAGTCCCAGTTGGAAGATCCACGTCAGGAACTTGTTCAACGCTTGTTGGACTACAAGAAATACCGCGACGCGGCCAGCATGCTGGAAGAACAGAGCCGTCAGTGGCAGGAACACTTCACCCGTGTCAGCAGCGATGTGCCACCTCGGCGGCGCGATTTGGCCGACGAACCTCTTCAGGAAATAGAACTTTGGGATTTGGTGGGCACCTTCGGGAGGATTTTGCGCGAGCAGGAGCTATCAAACACTTCGACCATCATCTACGACGATACTCCTATCGAGATTCACATGGAACACATCCAGCAACACTTGCAGGAAAAAGGGCGTACGTCCATTTCAGACCTCTTCAAGGCCGGCATGCCCAAGTCGGCCTTGATTGGTGTGTTTCTCGCGATGCTGGAACTGGTCCGACACCAGTATGTGATAGCCGAGCAAGATAATTTACATGGTGATATCTGGATCGTACCCGGTAAACTTCTAGGCGAAGAGCTAGATCGATCCAAAATCGACAACTACGCTCAGGCAACCGACACCGGGGAGACAGACGACGGCCCATCATCTTGAATTGATTGCAGCAGCATTGCTTGCCCGTGAAGATTGATCACATTGTCGCAAGATGCCGTTTCATTGGTCCGAGCGTTTCTATGCAACATGTTGAAGAACCTACCTGTAAAAACTGTAACTTACAAAGAGTTCACCATCGAAGGCTATTCGCGTGCGGCGGTTCAAACCTACTGGCGCATCCCCGAATTCAAACTGGGATTCGACCTGGGGGCTCAACCCTGGTCCTTCATGGGTACACCAACCTGGTTCGTCTCGCACACTCATCTGGATCATATTGCCGCCCTGCCAATCTACATTGCGCGGCGGCGGATGATGAAGATGGAACCTCCCACGATTTATCTTCCAGAACACGCTGTCGAAAACGCACAGCGGGTTTTGCGGGCTTTTTCTCAAATGGACCGGGGTCGCCTGCCCTGCAAGCTCATTGGAATTGGCCCCGGAGCAGAAATTGAGCTGTCTCGCGAATTGGTTGTTACTGTCGTGGCCACAAAACACACCGTGCCCTCGCTTGGTTTTGTTGTATGGGAACGACGACGCAAGCTGAAGGATGAATACCAGGACCTGTCGGGAGATCAGATCCGGGACCTACGTCTGTCTGGCAAGGAGGTCACCACGGAACGACGTATGCCGCGTCTTGCCTATCTGGGAGACAGCGCACCGGAGGGACTCGATAGCTGTCCGGTAATGTACGAAGCAGAGGTCCTGATCATGGAAATGACGTTTATTGCACCAGGACACCGTCGGGAAAAAATCCACAAGCTAGGACACATCCATCTCGACGATGTAGTGAGTCGACAGAATCAATTTAAAAACAAATTGGTGATCGCGTCACATTTCAGCACGCGATATCACGTGAAACAGATCCAAAGCGCTGTCGAAAAGAAATTGCCGGATATGCTGGGTGGACGCTTGAATCTATGGTTGTAGCGACGCCTTCCGCAACATGGAACGTTCCACGATCGGCTTATGTTCACGTTCCTTTCTGCGCGCATCACTGCGGCTACTGCAACTTTACGGTCATTGCCGGTCGCGGCGATTTGATCGACAACTACCTGCAGGCCCTCCGCTGTGAGCTCCTGGAATTGAAGTTTCCACGTCCCGTGGACACTTTGTTTCTGGGTGGCGGGACTCCAACGCAACTCAACACAAACGAACTGCGCTCGCTGCTGGAACTTGCGCTGACCTGGTTTCCACTAGCGGAGGGGGGTGAATTTAGCGTCGAGGCCAATCCGGCTGATGTCGAAACTGAAACAATTGACCTTTTGGCTGACTGGGGAGTCAATCGTCTCAGCCTGGGTGCCCAGTCGTTCCAATTACACAAGTTAAAAACGTTGGAGCGAGATCATGACGCTGCCAAAATCCATCAGGCGGTGGAAGTAGCCCGTACCCGAATCGCTTCCGTATCTCTCGATTTGATCTTTGGCTTGCCCAACGAATCTCTCACAGATTGGTCACAAGACCTCCAGGGGGCCCTGGCGCTCTGCCCCAACCACCTTTCGACTTACGGTTTGACCTACGAAAAAGGAACTCGCTTCTGGAACCGTCTGCAGCGAGGTCAAATCCAGAAGATTGCAGAAGAGACAGAACGCGAAATGTTCGAGTTGGCTATCGACCACCTGACGGCAGCCGGTTTGGAACATTACGAAATTTCAAATTTCGCTCGCCCACACCATCGGTGCAGGCACAACGAAGTCTATTGGTCGGGTGCTGAGTACTACGCGGCGGGGGCTGGTGCCTCACGTTTTGTTAATGGGTTACGCGAAACGAATCACCGCAGTGTCGTGAACTACTTGAGGCTGGTATTAAATGGAAATTCTCCGGTCGCCGAACGAGAACAGTTGGCACCTGAAGACGCGGCACGTGAACAACTCGTGTTCGGTCTGAGAAGATTAGCCGGCGTCGATCGTCACGAATTTCATCAGAACACTGGATTTACCATCGAAGGGTTGATCGCAGCACCACTTGAGACCTTTTTGAAATTGGGGCTGCTAGAATGGGTGCAGAACCGACTTCGCTTGACCCGCGAGGGTTTGATGGTAAGCGATTCCCTGTGGCCCGAATTTTTGTAATCAAAGCAAGTGTGCTCTACCTCACTCAACTGTAGTCGATTCGCGGTTTCACAATAAGCGACTTGTCTGGAATCCTTGAATCATAACAACGTGTCCGCAAATGTAAAACTCGAGTCAAAAGTAGGCAACACAAATCTCAAACGTCGCAACTTCACCGACGTACCGGGAATGACCCGAATGCCCGGACCTGCAAAGGCACCAATCACTCCTCTCCTTCGTCATCCGTGGTTGCATTCAAGCCCTCACTGAGTTGCTGCTGAATTTCAGCGTAGGAGAGAATGACATTCTCAATAAGGGAATCCATCTCAGACGCACCGGAGCCGCGCAGCAGGCCCGCCTGAACTCTCTCGACTTCGTCATTCAACTCGACGAGCCACTCAGGAACGTCCAAACCAACCCCGGAAGGTTCCTCGGCCAGTGCCAGAATCTCCTGTTCCAGCAAATCAAAAGACGTCTGACATTCTGTTGCAGTGGACTCTTGAATTGCCGGTCCAATCAAAGCTCGTAAGCGGTCAATGACCAAGGGTTTCATGAACCTGCCTTTTAAACGATCAACCACGGTCGGCATCTGCATGGCGTGTTTTTCCTGCAACTCCGTAACACGATTCAGAAATACCTGAGCTCGCTCTTGGGTCCGCTCCGCCAGGGCTCGTCGCCAGATTTCCGCATCTAAATTTCGTTGATGACTTACTAAAATTTCGTGGGCTAGCACGACTGGCCTGAGATTCCAAGTCACGCGGTCGTATTCGACCCGCAGCCGCAAGAAGTCTAGCAGTGTGTACAGCATTTCGCCACGGTCTGATTGGATAGTACTGCTGTTGTAATCGCGATACTCGCCGTAGTTCTCGGCGACCGCCTCGATGGCAATGGTTAAACACTCGACAGCCTGGTCGCGATGAACACCTCGATCTAAATCCCTAACCAACAGTAGCTCCGTGTCCTGAGCTCCTTCCACCAGACGATCGAGCCAGCGGCCTGGACCTTGATGCATAATGGCCCTCAGGTTCCCCAACCCAAGAAATCCTTGCGTGAACAAATCTCGGCCATACTGCTGAATGAATTCGACAAGCGTATCCCAGGCTTTACTGTCGGTGACGCGTTCCAGAACCGAAAGTCTTAAAGTTCTACTGTGAGACAGCCAGCTACGCAGCATCAATTGGGTTAAATTTTCGAGGGAAGCCACAAGGGTTTCGTCGTCGTCAACCTGAGAGTTCCATGTCTTCGACGAATTGACAATGGATTCAACCAGCGCGCGCAGTCCCACATCAAAAAGTGAATCAAATTCCGTCACGGCTGACCTACCAGCCGGTTGGTTCCGTTCCATCTGTCGAGCAATTTCCACCAATTGACAGGTGATGCGTAAGAACCCCAGGCGAGGCAACCAACACAACAGGTTTCCGATCAGTCGCTGGTGCATCCGCGCCACAACAATCTTGCGAGGATCTCCCCGGCGGGCGAGAGGAACATAGAGTAATGTTTGATCTTTGAGTATCGTGATGAACTCGTCCCACTGGGCCTCGACCTGGTCACCCTTTCCCAGCAAAACGGTACTTGCAATTTGCGCCCCCTTGATTTCGGCCACATTCAACAACTCCAAATCATCTTGTTCGAGCGAATCGAGAGGAGAGGCGTCGGCAGCAATCAGAGCTGCCAATACAAAACGAGTGGCGTCACACGTTTCGACACAGGTTTTTATAGCGGTTTCGAGCAGCATCTCCTTGAGCAGCCGTTGGTGGTCGTATTGCAGCATCGACTCCTGACTCAGCGAAGGAGTCGGTATCGAAAAACGATGGACACTATGAATCAATCGAAGAAGTCCTTTTCGCTTGTTAAGAATGTTTTTGAACCACTGTCGCAAGCTAGAGATTCGTTCAACACTCGTCTCTTCCGACAGCTCATCCTTTCCCCAGGCTGCCGACTTCCAGAGGTGGGATATGCCCTCGATGAATTTCAATCGATCGGCCAAATGGCGTGAGCGTTCATCCAACTCAACTTCTGTCGAGTGGTCAGGATCGTAGATCGAACCCTCCATTCCATCGTCCGTGGAATCGCGAAATACAACTTCTTCATAGGCTGCTTGATAAAGACCCTCTTCTTGATCATGGTCCGCATTCTCCGGGTCAGTAGAAATATCCGTATCACGCTTTTCCGTCGTAGGCATCTCCGTTGCTAAATCAAATTCCGGTACTTCCCAGTATTCGTTCGCGTTTGCTTCCAGGTAATCAAAAAACTTTTGGATCATCCGCCAACGATCATCGGCAGTGGTAGCGGACTGCTTGACTTGCCCTAGCCAACGGAAAGCCAATGCATGAAACGATTCCTCACCCTGCTCGAGTCCCACGCGACTCGCCTGACTCAACCAGTAAACAAGAAGCGACATTGAAGCTACACAGTCGTCCCGATCGAGCAAAGCGCTCACGACTCTAGAAAATGCCTGGGCCGAATCAAACACTTCGGCATGCGGCGCCCAAAAACCTATATCCCCCGTGGATGCGCCCCCCTGGTGCCACAATCCCAATGCATGGGAAGCTCGCTCCGCAGCCACGTAGACTTGCTGGCTTTTAAAACCATCAACACTACTGACTTCATGAACTGCAAAAGGATGCCACCAATCTGTCATTTTTTGAAAATCGTCAGCAATGTTTTTACAGAGTGCCTGGTCGTTTTGTGCTGCTGCTTCACTCCACAGACGGCCATACAGCGCAAAAAACTGTCGCATCAGATCAATCAACTCGTCGGCCCGCACGTCATGAATGCTGTTTTCAAGAGCTGGAAACAACGAGTAGTTTGCCCCAAATCCAAGAATATTCCACGGATCGATAACGGCTCCGCACCCGATGGCACGCCGCAGAATGGCAGAAGCGTGGTTCAAGTGGTCCAGTGCGGGTGACAAACGTTCTCGCGATAGCGAACGTTTGGTGGCCATCAATTCGCAATCGATTTGGCACATCATTCGTGCCGAAGATACCGGCACGACCATGGTTTGTCTTGTAGATGCCTCGGGATATCCCATGCGAGCGAAGAGCTTGGCAAGATAAACGTGTTGTAACTGCAGTGCCCTGCGCCGCGACAAGCGCGAGTTCAAGTCTTGACGTGCTCCCCCAAACGGCTGTCGCCGCTGTTGCATTTCAATTTCCAGCCGCTGCCGATGGTGACTCTTCAGTTGCTGTAATTGTTGCTCGTAGAAACGATCTCGAAAAGCAGCAACCTGGGGAAGTAACGTGCCCAGAGTTGTAGTCGAATCATGAGCACCCGGTCCGTTTCCACTAATCCCTGATGCCATTAAAATGGTGCCCGCCAATACGGTGGCGGCCTCACTCAACAATTCGTCAGACGAGACCTCTCCTGGGTTCTCGACACGGGACATGAGCGAGTCAAGTGTCACGTCGCGAAGTACAAATCGACAATAGTTACCGCGTTGATCTATCTGGTGTTCGTCCCAATGGCCGAACAAGTAATTCGGCCTCTTGCCAGCTGGATGATCAAAATCACAACCACGCGGGTCGATGGCCAATTCTTCCATCTGCTGGAGGTCAAAACATGCCTCCCTGAGAATGGTTTCATCCGTAGCATCGAGCAATTCGAGCGAGCGTGCGACAAGTTCCTGATATCGACCATGTTCGATACACGCGCCCTGGATATAGATTGGAATCGGCCGAACCCATTCGTGTTCGTAGGGTTCCAGCTTTCGATTCTCCAACGTGGCTACGGGCCGATGCCCGACATAATCATTCAAACAGGTGAGGGCCTCGCGGCAAATTCGATCAACATCTTTCCAGGGGCCCCCCGCCCTCAGAATCGCCTCGAAGATTCGTCCCACAAACAACGGACGAAAAAGAGTCCTTTCGGTGTGATGAAACAAAAGGTCTTCGTGATACTCGATATAAATCGGAAAGAATTTATCAAAGACTAATCCAATCACGGCACGCGCCTGATCCGCATTGGAAAATGTGGGATTTGATCGCGTCAATTCCTCCAGTAACTGTTCCAGTTGCTGGCGCACTGCCAACCAGTTCGATTTGGACTCATCTAAGGATGACTTGTTGCTAATGTCCTCCACCTGGGCGTAAAGATGGTTCAAATCTTGTAGGAATTGAGGATCCGATACTCCGGAGGAAAAGTTTGCATAACCAAGTACATTTTGAATCATTCCGCGAGTTTCGTATTCTGCTGATGCCATCGTACAGGCAATCCTCTTTCCACACGCCACGTGCCCAACTGCCGGCCTCCGACGTCGCCTTGGCAGTTTCGTTCTTCCAATTTATCCGTAGTTTCTAATCATCACAATTCGACGGCAAGTCCGACGACATCTACAAGCGGTCCCGCTGGTCCAGATACCGACCATGCTCGCTGGACTACCAACACCAGATGAACCATCCGTGCATACTTTCTGCTTAACATCCATCCTCCTGCCAGATGACAACATCAGAAAATCACCTGTAGACAGGGGATTTCGTTCCCATCCCAGCACCTTTTCAGGAAAATGGTGCGGTCCAAGATGCAAAAAGATACTACATGAATTAAAATGAAACGAGTGCATTGCCCTGACAGAATTTCATATCAGATCCGTGGAGCGCCAAGTTGAGTACGCAAAACAAAGTGTCATACCCCGTTGTCACAATTGCAATTTTTTTCGTTGCCATTAGTGAATTCTTTCAACTCGCTCCTCTTGAGGCTGCCCACTTGTCGCGACGAGTCGTCCAAACAGCGGGGCTGGAGTTGGCCTGGTCGACGCATGTGGCGGTTGATTTCAGCACTTCGCGACTACGGCATTTGACGCAACACGTAAGTTCCCGGGTCCACTTTCACGTACATGAAATCAACGTTGGCAAACATAAAGTTCTCATTTCCGAACGTGACGTTGACCCGAACGGAATTCCACTCGGCTTGGAAGACGCAGCGAAGGCTGCCCGGCGAAAAGTTATTGCTTTTCAGGAAGCTGGCTGGCAACCTGAACACCTAGAACACGACGTCCCGGAAATCACTTTGTACGCGACCACCACTCAAGGTGTGATTCATGCTATCGATGCAGAAACAGGACGAACACTGTGGTCAAAAACCGTGGGAAATCCAAATTACCCTACTCAGAAAACGGCAGCCAATGACAAATTCCTGGCAGTCATCAATGGTTCAACCCTTTATCTACTGGAACGAGATACCGGATACATTGTTTGGAATCATCGTCTGAAAAGTGCGCCCGCAGCCGGGGCAGGCTTGAGTGATCACATGGTGAGCACCATCATGAAAAGCGGTCTGGTTGAAACGTATCTCCTGGAAGATCTTGAAAAACATCCCTGGACCTTCGTGTCCACCGGAAGAGGAACTTCTTCCCCGTTTGCAACACCACGAACTTTCAGTTGGACCACGGACCGGGGACATCTTTATGTAGGATCTGCGCACGAGTCTGAAGTCTACTATCGACTGGAAGCAGACACTGCTTTCCGCTCCTCCCCGGCCGCACTGGGAAACAACCGCCTGTTCGCTGCGGCTCAGAACGGCTTTGTCTACGCTCTGGATGAAATGAACGGAGACCTGGTGTGGCGTCACTTTGCCGGGCAAGGGATCTTCCAACCACCGGTCGCCGTACGTCAGGGCATCTACGTCGTGGCGGAAGGAGACCTGATTTGCCTGGATGCGAAGTCTGGTGACGAGCAGTGGAAGGCGCCCTCGATCCAACAAGTTGTTTCAATAAGCCAGAAACGCGTTTATGCAATCGACGATCAAGCCCGGCTGGTAGTTTTAGACGCCACGCATGGTCATCAATTAGCTGCTGCATCGTTTCCGCCACTGGACGTGAAGTTTTCTAACTGGCAAACGGATCGCCTCTTTGTCGGGACTGGAACGGGGACACTTTACTGCTTGCGAGAGCCCCAACTCTTCTTGCCGCAGATCCATGTTGGATTGGAAAATCAAGGTGAATTGTCCGCTGCTGGGGAAAAATCAAAGGAGGGCTCACCTTCCACCGATTCCAAGCGGACGGAGGATGAGCGCGAAAGCTCGAGCGGAACTGAGGTTCTCGAACAGCCAGAACCTTTTGGTGGAAGCGATTCACCGGACCCCTTTGGCGATGAAGACGATGGCGACGAGAATCCTTTCGGGGGTAATGACGAAGAAGATCCCTTTGGATTCGACAACGATGATGACCCGTTTGGGTAATACGCGCTGTACGGAAATGAAGTCTGCACAGGGTGTTTAACCGCCAATTCGCAGGTCAGCTGGGGCCACCTTTGAGCGGGGACCGCTGGATCACCAAGCAGGGGGGTGGTTGACCGTCTACGGATCCCAGCTTAAACACAACTCTATGGATTCACCCTTACTGCAGCGCGCTCTCATTAGTGTTAGTAATAAACTGGGCCTAGTAGATTTTGCACGTGGTCTGGCCGACGCCGGAGTGCAAATATTCAGCACCGGTGGAACAGGACGCCACCTGGAGGGGCACGGAATTACGGTTCATGACATCGCAGAATATACCGGTTTTCCGGAGATGATGGATGGTCGGCTGAAGACACTCCATCCGAAAGTCTTCGGTGGTATTCTTTGCCGCCACGACCGGCCGGATGATATGGCAGCACTGCTGGAACACCAGATCCAGCGCTTCGATCTGATTGTTGTCAATCTTTATCCGTTCGAGGATACGGTGGCGCGTAACGACGTCACCCTGAGCGAAGCGATCGAACAAATTGACATCGGGGGACCCAGTCTGGTCCGCGCGGCGGCTAAAAACCACGCCTTCGTGACGATCGCCACCCACCCTGAGCAATACGCTGCCATCCTCGAACAACTTGAGGAGCAGGGTAGCACAACGCTGGACATGCGGCGGCGTTTAGCTGGCGACGCTTTCACCAGCACAGCCCGGTACGACCAGGCCATCAGCGATTATTTTAATCAGCTGGAATCCAGGGACCGATTTCCGACTGCTTTTCAAAAGTCTTTTCGTCGGAAATCAATCCTGAGATACGGTGAGAATCCTCACCAACAAGCTGCTCTCTACGCAGATTCGCAGCCAAGTGGGGTCAATCTCGTTTCGTCCAGAAAGCTTCATGGAAAGGAACTGTCCTACAATAACCTGTTGGATCTCGATAGCGCCCTGGTCATCGCCCGATCATTGCCACTTCCCGGGGTGGCCGTCGTAAAACATAACAATCCCTGTGGTGCGGCCAGCGGATCCAACCTGGTCGAAGCGACAACAAAAGCCTTGGCGGGTGACCCGGTCAGCGCTTTCGGTTCCATTCTGGGATTCAATCAGGTTGTCGATGCGGCCGTCGCCAAACATCTGTCAACACCTGGACTGTTTGTCGAAGCCATCGTAGCGCCCGACTTTGATCCGGCGGCACTCGAGATTCTCACCTCCAAACCCAAATGGAAGAACAACGTCCGTCTCGTGCAAGTAGGGACTTTGAGTAATAACTCGCACCAGTCCGAATGCCGCTTTATCTCGGGAGGAGTCCTGGTTCAAGATGCAAACGACCAGCCTGATGATGAGTCACAATGGAAAGTCGTTACAGAGATCATCCCTGACGAGGAACAACTGCAGGATTTTCGATTTGCGTGGTCAGTTGTACGACACGTGAAATCCAACGCGATCGTTCTTGTTCGCCAGCAATCGATGATCGGAGCCGGAGCCGGACAGATGAGCCGGGTCGACGCGGTTGAAATTGCAATCCGCAAAGCGGAAGAACGAGCCCGTAATTCCGTGTTGGCGTCCGATGCTTTTTTTCCGTTTCCCGATTCCATCGAACAGGCAGCCCAAGCCGGAATTGCAGCCATCATTCAACCGGGGGGATCGCGGCGAGATCAGGAAGTCATCGACGCATGTAACAAGCACCGATTGTCTATGATTTTCACCAATACCCGACACTTCAAACACTGATGGCTGAGATCCTCAACAAAATTATTGCCACGAAACGTGACGAGATCGCCGTCGCCCGTCAGCGCCGCGTTGAAGCCGATTTGCGGGCGGATATTGAGCAGGTTGCTCCCCCACGAGACTTTTTCGGGCCATTGGCCGAAAGAGGCCCGATCAAGCTGATTGCAGAAGTTAAAAAAGCAAGCCCTTCGGCCGGCGTGATTCGCGCTGATTTTGACCCCGTTGCGATCGCCCAGACCTACGAACAACAAGGTGCCAGTTGTATCAGCGTGTTGACGGACGAACCTTACTTTCAAGGCAAACTCGAGCACCTAACCCAAATTCACGGAGGCGTGAAATCTCCGCTACTGCGAAAAGACTTCATTTTGGACAGTTATCAACTACTCGAAGCACGTGCAGCAGGGGCCGATGCCGTCTTGTTGATTGCCGAGTGTCTCGATGACCGTCAACTCCACAAACTTCACAACGAAACTATAGCCTTAGGTATGACCCCTTTGGTGGAATTTTATGAACCGGACAATTTGGAACGAGTACTGGCTGCAGGAGCTTCCTTAATTGGTGTCAACAACCGCGACTTGCGCAGCTTTGCTACAGACTTGGACCACACACTTCGCATGCGGGACAAAATTCCAGCGGACTGTGTTCTGGTTGGAGAGAGCGGCATCCGAACTCGCCAGGATGTGCTGCGCCTGGAGGCAGCCGGTGTGAACGCTATCCTGGTCGGAGAAACCTTGATGCGACAGCCTGACATCGCAGCAGCAGTACGAGAATTGCTTGGAAACCATTGAGCGCGGGGAAAATTACGACTCGGCAATCAGCCGTGCTATCTTCCTTCCTGTTACACTTAACGGATAATCTTCAAGAGTCGAGACTGGAATCCATTTTTGTTCTGAACTGGCTTGGGACCTCGAACTCGCGAGAACATCCGCTTCGTAGCATTCCAGTGTGATTCGAAAGCGAGTCACTCCGTGTTTGATCGTCGCCAGAGAATCTCCAATGTGAATCGTGACTCCTGTCAACTTGCGTACCTTCTGCTCGATTTCTTTCCTCAACAAGTGATCCTTTTGAGAACTTATTTCACAACGAGGAAAGTCCCATAGACCTTCCCACCGCTCCCCCGTCAGGCAACGACGAAGTAAGACTTTTTGGCTCCTCCGAATGACGACCGCCGCTTCGTGTAAATCCTGGTATTGCATCTTTTTTTTAACAACCGGAATCACCTCCTGTAGTTTTTGAGATCGGGCTCGACAAAGCTTTCGGACCGGACAGTTGGCACAGTCAGGACTTTTCGGGGTACAGACGCAACTGCCGACCTCCATCAGGGCCTGGTTAAAGCTGCCTACATTGCGGCGGGGCAGTAATTGTTCGGAAAACGCCCATAAGAGTTTTTGCCCGGCGCTGCGCGTGGTATCCCCTTGGTAAGCCAATAATCGGCTCAACAGACGAATCGAATTCGTTTCCAGGATCGGCAGCGGGTCGTCAAAGGCAATCGACAAAATTGCACCCGCTGTGTAACGCCCAATTCCCGGAAGTTCTTGTACCGTTTGCGGATCTCTCGGGAACTTTCCCTGAAACTCGGTCATCATCTTCCGGGCCGCCTGGTGCAGTGCTCGGCCACGACGATAGTAACCCAAGCCCTCCCAATATCGAAGAACTTCCTGATCCGATGCGGCGGCCAGGCTGGCAATGTCCGGAAAACGCTGTAGGAATCGCGTGAAATAGGACTTCACGGTCACAACCTGCGTCTGCTGAAGCATGATTTCGCTGACCCACACAGCGTAGGGGTCCTTGGTGTGACGCCAGGGCAAGTCACGAGCGTTGCGACGAAACCAGCGCAACAGTGGCCGCCGGAACGACTGCCTCCAACTGGCATCTGGTAACAGTTCAACAGAGTCGATGTGAGTCGGCATCAGGTGCCTTTAAAACAAGATGTCCCCCGTTCATCTGGCTGGAGAAGATTGTAAATGGCACACAGGCAGCCGACAATCCGCCCAACAGGACTCGCGGATGCACGCTACGCTCTTGACCATTGATCGTGTTGCATCGTCTCATTGTAACGTATTGTCTGTTTGCAATAATCGAGTTAGTCGGTGGCCGGTGGAGACACAAGACGACAGGTTGACCGTGAGGGGTCGGTTTTGGCGAGTTTATTCGATTGACCAAAAAATCGGGTAATCAGCATAACCAGTGATTCAGCCATGAATCACCCTGTTTTGCCAAACCCATACCTCATTTTTACCTCGCTGACCAGCGCGTTCAACAAATGTTGGCGTAGAATTGAAATGGCATTCGATTTCCATGGTTGTCACAAGTTGTTTCAACTTCTGATCTTTTCGCCGTGTGTGTGCGCCTTCTGACCTCGTGCAGAACTCGAAGATGCAGTTCAAATTCTACTTGCTGCTTCTGCTGGGTTTTCTTACCCATACCCCAAGCATGTGGGCCAACGGTACGATTCGCTTGGACATCAGGGGACGTCACATTGAAGGACATCCGCTCAGTTGGACCAGCAACAACATGCATCTTCTAGGTCGAGACGGTGCCCTGTGGAGTTTCAATCCCACCCATGCCAGGAACATGCGCAAAATTTCCAGTCGTTTCAACAGTTATTCGTCTGCTGAAATGCGTGCCGGGTTGTATCGAGAATTTGGTAAGCGGTTCGATGTATCCGGGACGGGACACTATCTGATCGTACATCCCAAAGGCAAGCGGGACCGATGGGCAAACTGTTTCGAAGATTTCTACCGTTCGTTTGTCCACTATTTTCGCTCGCGAGGAATTCAAACGCAAAGTCCCCCCTTCCCACTGGTTGTTGTCGTGTTTCACCAACGACAGGATTTTGAGCGGCTTGCTATCGCTGACGGTGTACGTATTACCCAGCGTTTGCTGGGGTACTATTCTTCCACTTCAAATAGGATTTTCGTCTACGATACGGGGGCAGGGAAAAACAACGCACGACAATGGCAAATCAACTCGGAAACAATTCTCCATGAAGCTGCCCACCAGTCTGCCTTCAATACCGGTATACACAGCCGGTTCGGATCGACTCCGCGCTGGCTAGCAGAAGGACTCGGAACCCTGTTTGAAGCGAAGGGTGTGTGGGACTCACGCACATACCAACAACGTGAGGACCGTGTCAATCGGGGGCGTCTGAAGGCCTTTCGTCGCCATTTACCAAATCAGTCCGCCGATGTGCTTGCCAAGATCGTAGCAGATGATGACCTGTTCCAGAGAAATTCTGACCACGCCTACGCCGAAGCCTGGGCGCTGACATTCTTTCTCACGGAAACAGAACCGCAGAAGTATAAGCAGTTTCTGCAAAAGACCGCCACTCGTGAACCTTTCACCAACTATCGTTCTGTTGAGCGGCAAAAAGATTTCGCTGGAATTTTTGGCAAAGACCTGAGAATGTTAAACGCACGATTGGAGCGGTTTATCAAAACCTTGCCGTAAACTTCAATGTGTGTGGTGGTTCACAACGGATGACCAGTGAGTCACATCGCATGGTCAACCGCAGTTCTTACTGTGACGCTTCCAACCCTGGCGCGCCAGCCAACCCCTCCGATTACTCCTCCAGAACGTCCTCCAACACCTCCTCAGAAACGTAAATTGGTAGCTGCGGATTACAAGTTACAGCCACCGCAATGGCATCGGACGGACGCGAGTCGATTTCGATCAAGTCGCCATCTTGTCGAATCCGAAGTTTTGCATAATAGGTATGATCTCGAAGTTCAGAGATCACAACGCTGTCAAACTCGGCTCCCAGTTGTTCCACCGTACTGACCACCAAATCATGCGTCAAGGGTCGCGGGGATTGGTGGTCCTTGACCCGCCGATCAATGCTGGTCGCTTCGAAAATCCCGATCAGAATCGGAAAGGTACGGTCACCGTCTACTTCCTGGAGATAAATCACCTGCTGTTCGTTGATCTCGCTAATGATGATCCGAGAAAGCGTCATCTGGACTGGCATAACAAACCTTTCAACGAACAATAGCAATTAGGAGACAGCAGACTTGTCGCTCGATGATTTCTCTTGGTGATAAACGAGCACTCAAAAATCGAGTGCAATTTCTTCTTCCGAGTTTTCATTCGGTTTGACAGGCACACTATGGCGTTCCTCAAGCCACAACCCCAAATCGATTTGTCTGCATCGCTCGCTGCAAAAAGGCTTTGTCGACGACTGCGCAGACAAAAACCGTTTCTCGCAAGTGGGACATCGTTGTGATGACATGTGTGTCAATCCGTTTTTTTATTTTGAGATTTATTTTTTGTCTTATCTGTTTTCTCTGACTTTCCGGATTTGCTGTCCGACGAACTTTCCGATGACTTCCGATCTTCCTTGGCCTGCTTTTTGTATGATTCACTGCGATAGTCTGTTTGATAGAAACCGGAACCTTTAAACACGATGGCACCTCCGGTACCAAACAGTCTTCGCAATTTCAATTTGCCACACTCCGGACATTTGCGCTTCACCGAATCTGTAATGGACTGAAACAACTCGAACTCATGCCCGCAGGCGTCACATTCGTACTCGTAAGTGGGCATTTATGTTAATCCTGTTTCGACTTCTTATGAAGAGGCTTGCAAATCATCTGATCCAGTAGACACAACTACTTGAGCCGGTCGCACAATCCGCTCATGAAGTCGATAACCACTCTGTGTTACAAACAGAACTGAACCTGTAGGATGATCCTCGCTTGGTTGTTGTGAGATCGCTTCGTGGCAATTCGGATCGAAGACATCGCCTTCCCCAACTTCAATCATTTGACAGTGGTGGCGTTCGAGGATGGATTTAAGCTGATCGGTAACCAGATGAACGCCTTCCTGAAGGCCTTGCTGGTTGTCCGTTTCAGCCTGTCCCGTGGCTTGTATCGCCCGCTCCAGATTGTCCACGACAGCCAACAGATCGCTCATGATGGGAAATTGGGCATGCCGTCGTTGATCTTCCATCTCGCGACGAGACCGTTTACGAAAATTGTCCAGCTCCGCCTGTGAACGGACCAAGCGACTGTTCGCATCATCTACCTGGTTCTGCAATTGCACAACAGCGTCTTGATCAAACGTACCATCTGGTGACTCGTCAATTTCGGGGCTCGAATCCGCTCCTTCTACAAACAATTCATCGGATGGCGGGTCCCCGCGGGGATCTCCACTGGTCGGGCTGTTACTTCCTTTGGACACGGTGTCTAGTTCTCCACCTGGGCAGTACTCTCTTCATTATGGACGAAATAGTCACGAAGCTTCTCTAAAAAACTTTTCTGTTGCAAACTGACGTTAACTTTTTCCAAATCGGCCAGTTCGCGCAGTACTTCTTCATGTCTGCCAGACACTTTTTTGGGCACATCAACAAAAATTTGCACGATCAAATCACCGATTCCCCTCCCTCGTGGGTCTCGCATGCCCCGACCGCGCAAACGAAACACCTCGCCAATCTGAGTTCCTGCGGGAATCTCGAGTTCTTCACGGCCTGCCAGGGTAGGAACTTCGACCACAGCTCCCAAGACAACCTGGGTGTAGGTTACTGGAAACCGTAAAATCAAGTCAGGACCGTTTCGTTCAAACAACGAATGTTCGCGAACGTTGACGAAACAATAGCAATCTCCGGGGGGACCTCCGGAGGGGCTTGGTTCGCCTTCGCCCGTCAAGCGAACTCGCATCCCATCTTCAATTCCAGCTGGAATGGCTATTTCGAGACGCACTTGTTGCGTTTCTAATCCTGCGCCTCCGCAACCGGCGCAGGGATCGGTGATTCGTTGCCCGGCCCCTCCACAGGTTGGACAAACCGTTTGCACATGGAGGATTCCAGCTTGCTGGACCACTTGTCCCTGGCCGCCGCAACGCACACAGGGCTGCGGCTTCGATTCGGGACTCGCCCCCGATCCGTCACAATGCTTGCACGTCTGGCGCCGGTCGAACTGAACGGTTTTAGTAACCCCGGCAGCAGCTTCTTCGAGATCCAGGGTCAACTGACATTTAATGTTTTCTCCGCGTCTCGCGCGGCGGCCTCGACGAGATCCTCCACTGAACATGTCGCCGAAAATACCGCCCCCGAAAATGTCGCCAAATACTTCGAAAATTTCAGAGACATCCGCATAGTGCGGCGCCCCTCCCGCACCTTCAAATGCTGCGTGACCGAATTGATCGTAACGGCCACGTTTCTCCCGGTCACTCAGGACTTCGTACGCTTCGGCTGCCTCCTTGAACCGTTCCGTCGCTTCCTCATTGTTAGGATTGCTATCCGGATGGTTTTTGATCGCCAGCTTGCGATAGGCGGTCGAAATTTCACCTTCATCCGCAGTGCGAGCGACCTCTAACACTTCGTAATAGTCTCGTTTTCCTGCCATGGATGAGATTCGAGGGAAGAATGAATGAGTCTGAGCGATTCGACAATTATACTCTTATACCTTACGTCCACCGACGCGAATGCGCGGGTTTTGTTCTCCGGGAAAAACCACGTCGAATAGCAGCCCAATTGAAGCAGGTACTTGTCATCCAAAAAAAACGGGTCACCCCGAGGGGAAGTGACCCGTTGTACACGTTACTGCCAGGACAGATGCGCGACTGCAAAAGCGAATCATCGCAAATCAGCGCACACTGCCTTCGACACGTTGTTTCTGCTTATCTTCGTCCTCAAGATTGGTCACAAGCGCTTCGGTTGTCAGCAATAGTCCAGCGATGCTGGCTGCATTCGAAAGGGCAGTGCGGACGACTTTGGCCGGATCAATCACTCCTGCTTTGAACATGTCAACATACTTGCCCGTGTAGGCATTGTAACCGACATTCTTCGGTTTCTCTGTCACTTCATCGACAACCACTGACCCATCGACGCCGCAATTGTCGGCAATTTGTTTGAGAGGTGCGCTCAACGATGCTTGAATGATGTCGACTCCAATTTTTTCATCTCCCTTCGCTCCGGCGCGGCAGGCCTTCACGGCTTCCGTACAGCGGAGCAGCGCCACTCCACCACCCGGGAGAATACCTTCTTCGACTGCGGCACGTGTGGCATGCAAAGCGTCTTCCACCCGTGCTTTTTTCTGCTTCATTTCTATCTCGGTATCGGCACCTACAGAAATCACAGCAACGCCTCCGGTCAATTTTGCGAGCCGTTCCTGAAACTTTTCCCGATCGTATTCACTGTCGATCTCGTCGAGTTGGTTACGAAGCTGTTGTATACGTTGCTGCACATCGCTGGTTTTTCCACCACCTTGAATGATCGTGGTGCCGTCTTTATTAATACTAATTTTCTTGGCCGTGCCAAGATCTTTGAGTTTTAAATTTTCAAGCTTAAGACCCAAGTCTTCGCTGATCAGCATCCCATTCGTGAGGACAGCAATATCACCCAACATTGCTTTGCGACGGTCTCCAAAGCCTGGTGCTTTGACAGCACAGATATTGAGAACTCCACGAAGTTTATTCACAACCAGCGTCGTGAGGGCCTCACCTTCAACGTCTTCAGCGATAATCAACAACGGCTTTCCGGATTGGCTGACTTGCTCCAGGATTGGTACCATTTCCCGTAGATTACTGACCTTCTTTTCGTGGATCAGAATCAACGCGTCTTCCAGAACGCATTCCATCTCCGCCGGATGATTGATAAAGTACGGGGACACATAGCCCTTGTCGAACTGCATACCGTCGACAAATTCGACCGTCGTTTCACGAGTCTTGCCTTCCTCGACGGTAATCACACCGTCTTTTCCCACCTTCTCCAAGGCGTTAGCAAGTTCTTCGCCAATCGCCCTGTCGTTGTTGGCGCTGATGGCCCCCACGCTGGCGATTTCGTCTTTGCTGGAAACGGGCTTTGCCATTTCGATCAACGTCGCTTCAACTGTGGCAACGGCCCGTTCAATTCCGCGCCGAATGGCCGTTGAATTGGCACCTGCGACCACGTTGCGAATACCTTCTTTGAAGATGGCTCTCGCCAGAACAGTCGCCGTGGTGGTACCGTCTCCGGCGATGTCCGAAGTCTTGCTGGCAACTTCATTCACCAGCTTGGCGCCCATGTTTTCGAAACGATCTTCCAATTCGACCTCTTTCGAGACAGTCACGCCATCTTTGGTGACCGTCGGCCCACCAAACGACTTGTCAATAATTACATTCCGGCCGGTCGGTCCCATCGTTATAGCGACCGCGGCTGTCAATTTGTCGACACCCCGCAACATTTTTGCTCGGGCCTGATCCTCGAAGAGAAGTTGCTTAGCCACGCTTCTAGTTTCCTTATAAATGAAATACTGAGTTTATTTGTTGACTCGTCATGCCCTTTTGAGCAACGCGTCCGAAATTCGACAGCTCGTCTTTCCTGCGACAACAAAGCCCCAGGAACTAGCCAACTACTTTGGCAAGGATGTCTGTTTCTCGCAGTATCTTGTATTCCTCGCCATCCACTTCGATGTCCGAGCCACCATACTTCCCATAGATCACTTCGTCACCCACCGAAATCGACAGGTCACCACGATTGCCACTATCCAGCAAACGCCCGGGTCCGGTGGAAATCACAACCCCTCGCTGCGGTTTTTCTTGTGCCGCATCGGGTAGAACGATACCTCCGGCCGTTATCTCCTCAGCAGCGGATGCTTCTACAACAACACGATCATCCAACGGTCGCAGTTTGAATTTTGCCATGGCAGATTTCCTTAAACTTTGAATTCCACAAATATTTAGAAGTTGTATATGTTTGAAAACATTTTGATTGAAATGAACTGCCCATCCGGGCCGGTTTGTCTGAGTCGACAGGGGTTACATCATGCCGGGCATGCCACCCATGCCACCCATTCCTGGCATGCCACCACCCATTCCTCCCATGCCACCACCCATTCCTCCCATGCCACCACCCATGCCACCCATATCTCCTCCGCCCATGCCGTGGTGATCGTGGTCAGGAGCTTCTTCTTCTTCCGTGGGAATCTCGGCGACTAGTGAATCGGTGGTCAGCAGCAACGCGGCAACGCTCGCAGCATTCTGCAATGCGGTCCGCACGACCTTGGCAGGATCGATCACTCCCGCGTCTATTAAGTCGCCGTATTCACCCTTTTCTGCGTTGTAACCCCCACTCTTGGACTTAAGACGGCGAACGCGATTGACCACAACCGCACCATCGACTCCTGCATTTTCTGCAATGCTTCGCAGTGGAATGTCCAACACATTTTGAACGATTCGGGCACCCAACTGCTCGTCACCCGTGAGTGCCAACTTTCCAACAGCCTTTTCGGCACGAATGAGGGCGATCCCGCCACCTGCGACAATGCCTTCTTCGAGAGCCGCCTGCGTTGCCGACTTAGCATCTTCCATCAAGGCCTTACGCTCTTTCATCTCCGTTTCCGTTGCCGCACCACAATTGATCTGGGCAACGCCGCCGGCCAATTTGGCTAAACGCTCTTGGAGCTTCTCGCGATCGTAATCGCTGTCGGTCACCTCAATTTCCCGGCGAATTTGTTCCGCACGGCCAACAATCGACTTTTTCGAACCGGTACCGCCCACGATCGTTGTATTTTCTGAACTGATCCTGATCTTCCGAGCCTGCCCCAAGTCACTCAACTTGACGCTTTCCAAGTCGATACCGAGATCTTTGAAAACCGCCGTAGCGTTAGTCAAGGTTGCGATGTCGCCCAACATGGCTTTCCGACGATCGCCGTATCCCGGGGCCTTCACCGCACAAACGTTCAAAATACCTCGCATCTTGTTGACGACAAGCGTTGCCAATGCCTCACCCTCAATATCCTCCGCAATAATCAGCAGTGGCTTATTGGCTTTACTGACCGCCTCGAGAATGGGAACTAACTTCTTGGCACTAGAGATTTTTTCTTCGTAGATCATCACAAGACAACTGGACAGTTCAGCTACCTGGGCATCCACGTCCGTGACAAAGTGCGGGGACAAGAACCCTCGGTCAAACTGCATTCCCTCCACGATCTCAACATACGTATCGCTACCGCGACCCTCTTCAACCGTTATCACTCCGTTCTTGCCAACTTTCACAAAAGCATCGGAAAGAACGCTCCCGATTGCTGGGTCATTGTTCCCTGCAATCGTTGCGATCTGTTGAATTTCTTTACGATTCTTTTCGTCAATCGGTGTAGCCTGCTTGGCGATCGCCAAACTGACCGCTTCGGTGGCCTGATGAATACCTCGCGACAACGCCATGGCATCAGCGCCTGCAGCAATCATTTTCAGACCTTCTCGGAAAATCGCTTCGGCTAACACCGTAGCAGTGGTCGTCCCATCGCCAGCTACATCATTCGTTTTACTGGCCGCTTCCTTAACGAGCTGGGCTCCGAGATTTTCGAAGGGATCGTCAAGTTCGATATCTTCAGCCACTGTCACGCCATCTTTGGTGACTTTCGGCGAACCCCAACCCTTATCCAATACCGCGTTTTTTCCACGGGGTCCGAGAGTGCTTTTGACTGCTCTTGCGAGCTTCGAAACGCCAATCAATAACGGCTGGCGTGCTTCATCCTCAAAGACCATCTGCTTTGCCACGGTCAATTTCCTCCTGGATCTATGCGTTGCCCGTTGGTTTTGTGGGGCAATTTAGAAAACGAAAACAGATTTACGAGGGCGAATGGAAATCAGGGTTAAAATTCTCTTATCGAGGAAAGCAAAACAACTCGCAGGAGTTCGGCCTTTCCGGAGCTAGTCGATAAAATGGTCTGAATCCTGCAATCTCCAAGTGCCCTTATTCATTGGTTGTATTACTTTTTTGACAGAACATACTGATACAGAACCTTATAACAGCAAGCTTTGTGCCAACGGGAAAACTATTGTTCCAACCTACATTTTGGACACGGTTTAGAGCAATCAGCTGTGAATGGATCGTGGCCGAGGGACACACCGCTTCCCGAACATGGTGCCAATTTGGCAGCCAAGGATGGGGGTGGTGGCCAGGAACGAGTAAACTTGAATTCGGGGCCAAAAAGGCAGGAAAACAGTGCCTTGCACCAAGATGTAACTTTTGAGCGGTGAGCCTGCCTTCGCTGGGCGACCGGATGAAGCCCTTTTTCTCAGCCTGTCTACTAGAAATGTGTCGAAATCCAACGTCTCTCCCAGGCGATCCTTGTCGTCCACAGGCGGAAATGTATTTGGCTCGGACAATCTGTTAAACTGGGAGAATCCGAACTGTAGCTGAACGTTTGCTGTTTTTTACAGTCGGATTGGCCTGCAGGGTGCCATTCTTTTCGGTTGCACCCGCTACTTGATCTTGAACGTCGTCGACACCCGCAACCCCCAGATTTCCCAGCTCTTTTAGCACAGAACTGATGGTCATTCGTATTTGTTGTCCCAGTTGTAACCAGTCGATTCCCATCCCGGTACAGGTCAAAGGACAGTTTGCGCGCTGTCCCTTTTGCGAAGAAGTCTTCAAGGTACCACGTGTCGTATTGCCTTTTATTTCTGTCCGGCGATTTCTGGATCACGAACGAAAGCTGGAATTTCGAGCTCTCTTGCGCGCGCTGTTGGTCGGAGTCGTGGCCACCGTTGCGCTGACCACCACTTTTGGCGTGATCTGGATGGTGACCCATCCTGGGCTGCATGATACCCATTCAGCCAGCAAAAATTTCGAGGAAGCCATCTATCAGAATTCCCCAGATCATCTCAAGGCTTTATCGGATTCCTACTTGAGGGAACACGGGCTTCAAGATTCCGGTCAAACTGGAAAAAATTTCGGAGAGGATCTTACCCGGACCTCAACGCAGCAGCGCCTGGTTCCTTTTGACGATTTGCCTGATTTGGTCGACCACGTGGAGCCTGCCGTCGTACGCATCAACACCTACGGAAAAGAAAAGGGGACAGCAAGCGGTTTTGTCATTCACCCCACGGGAATCGTGATCACCAATTATCACGTGCTGATTGGGGTGGAAGAAGCCCACGTCCTGTTTCATGACCGTCGACGGTTGCGCGTCCTTGGTTCTCTACATCTGGCACCGAAGAAAGATCTGGCAATCCTGAAAATCGATACAGCCCGCGAAGATTTTCCGGTCCTTCAGCTAGCTCCCACCTCACCGAGAAAAGGCACTGAGGTGATGGCATTTGGGGCACCACTGGGCCTGTCGTTTTCAACGACCCGTGGGATCGTGAGTGGCATTCGTGTGCCGTCTGAAATGCGGCAAACAGGATTTTCTCTGAACGTGCGTTGGATTCAAACGGACGCGCCCATCATGGCGGGAAATAGCGGCGGCCCGTTGGTAAACCGGCGAGGAGAGGTTGTGGGAGTCAACACGGTAACCAGCGGGCCAGAATCCCAGAATTTGAATTTCGCCATTGCTGCTGACGAAATTCGCCAGATCCTACATCTCGCGAGGCCTGTGGCCAGCCCCTTGACTAAATAGTATTTCTAGCGAGTTGTCCGCAGCGTGCCGCCCGCCCGCCTATCAACCACGTACCGGCGGGACAAACACTGACTTAGGGTGTAAAGTCTTCGTCTCTGGCAATCCGGCTGGCAAAGCCTGCCAAAAGATCGGCAGCTCGGTCGAGATCCTCGAGTGAAATCATTTCCACCGCGCTGTGCATGTAGCGATTGGGAATTGCCACCAACCCGGCCGCCACACCCGCACGATTGATTTGGAGGGAATTGGAGTCATTGGACTGTGCTCGTCCACTGGCAGCCAGCTGGTAACTCAGTTCATGAGCCCTGCAGGTGTCAACTAGTTTTTCCACAACGACGGGATTCATGTTGGGACCCCGAAACACGACCGGCCCGCCACCCAGCCGAATATCACCGTTTTGATTCTTGTCGATGGTGGGGCAATCCGTGGCGTGTGTTACGTCAACCGCGATCCCGACATGGGGATCGATTCCGAAGGCGCTGGTACGAGCTCCTCGTAGTCCAATTTCTTCCTGCACGGTCGACACTGCAAACAGTGCACACTGAAATCCAGTTTGTTTGGCGCGTCGCAACGCTTCGACGACCACCCACAACCCAGTTGCATCATCCATTCCCGGTGCATTAGCCAACCCATTGGGCATTTCCTGGTAACCCAACTCCACGGTGACACCGTCACCGATCCTGACTTGTTTGGACGCTTCCTCTTTGTTCGTGGCGCCCATGTCCAACCAGAGGTCTTTTGTTTTGACAACTTGTTTGCGTTCTTCCTCCGTCAATAGGTGGATCGGTTTACGGGAAAGGACAGCGGGAACGGGGCCGGTTTGCGTCCAGATGGTCATCCTTTGTCCAATCAACTGTTGGGGATCCCATCCACCGATGGTTTGTGTATAGAGGAAACCTTCGGCATCGATTTGTGTCACGATCAAACCAATCTGATCACAATGTCCCGCCAGCATCACGCGCAAGGGGGCGTCAGGCTGAACACACCCGATGACATTCCCATGCAGATCGGTAGTTACCTCGTCAGAAAATCCGCTAAGATAATCTCGCACGATTGTCTGGACGGAACTTTCGAACCCGGAAGGACTGGGAGTTTCCAGCAAATCGATCAGGAATTGGTGAGCGGCAGGTTCCATGACTTCAGTCTCCACAACCATCTAGACATCTGTTGACGGCTCAAGCCTATCACGGTGAACACTGAGAAACCAGTCGAGCCAATTCGCCGGCAGTTGACGATATACTGCGAATCAACCTAACATGGAGGCGTTTGCTAGAAGAACCTTGCCGGCTACGGATTATTTTCATGGACTCAACAAGTGTCGCCATTGTGGGTTTGGGTACCGTAGGATCTGGGGTGGCCCAGATTCTGATTCAGCATCACGAGCGTGTTGCCCGACATGCGGGAAAAAACCTCGTCCTGCGACATGCGGTTGTTCAAGACCTCAGCAAACCGCGCGATTGTCCACTTCCTGAAGGTCTTCTGACGGATGATCTGTCCAGAATCACCCAGGATCCGGAAGTGCAAATTGTCGCCCAGTTGATGGGTGGCCTGGAGCCAGCTCGCACGGTCATGTTGCAATTACTGGAGTCCGGGAAAGACATCGTCACGGCCAACAAGGCCTTGTTGGCCGTACACGGTCCGGAACTTTTCGAGCGGGCACGCAAGTTGGGACGTTCAATTGCGTTCGAAGCCTCCGTTGCCGGTGGAATCCCCATCATTACCAATATTGCTCAATGTTTGTCTGCTAATCAAATCACGTCGCTGAGCGGTATCCTCAACGGCACCAGCAATTTTATCGTGTCCCGTATGGAAGAGGCCGGAACCAACTACCAAGATGCGGTTCGCGAAGCTCAACAACGCGGTTACGCGGAAGCAGATCCCACCATGGACGTAGATGGGACCGACGCCGTCCAGAAATTGTCGATTCTTGCCCACTTGGCGTTTGGAGCCCGCCCTCGCTGGAATGAAATACCACGCACGGGAATTCAAGATTTTGATCCGGCCGATTTGAGGTACGCTCGCGAATTGGGTTATCGAATTAAGCTGCTGGCAGTAGCCCAGTTAACTGAACCCGGCCTGGAACTGCACGTTTCACCAACTCTGGTACGGCACGGCACTCCATTGGGTGAAGTACGCGGAGCCTATAATGCAGTGGACGTGAATGGCGACGCAGTGGGAAGAGTATTCTTTCATGGTCTGGGTGCTGGACAAATGCCTACAGCATCGGCAGTGGTGGCCGATATGATCGATACGGCGTTGGGCCGGACGCAACTCACCTTCCATACGCTAGAACTCTGGTCGCGGCAAGCTGCTCGTGTTGAACTGGCGGACCCAAACGCGGTGACGGGAAGATATTATCTGCGTTTAACTGCGGACGATCATCCTGGTGTGCTTGCAGAAGTAACAGGGATTTTGGGACGCCAGCAAATATCCATCGCTTCAGTCATCCAACACGAGCCTGATTCAGAAGTCAGCTCTCCGGGGGTGCCACTGGTCATCATGACACACGTGGCGACCGAGGGAGCGATGAATCAAGCGGTGGAATCTCTGGAAAATCTTGCTTCGATCCGACAAAAGATCGTCAAGATGAGAGTTTTGGACTAGATGAAATACGCCATTATTATCCCCGATGGTTGCGCCGATGAACCACAGGAATCGCTGGGAGGCAGGACCCCCCTGCAATCTGCATCGACCCCGGCAATGGACCACGTGGCAGAACTAGGATCCGTGGGACTGGCGACACACGTGCCTGACCATCTACCCGCGGGTTCGGCGGTCGCCAACATGAGTCTTCTGGGATACGATCCGACCCGGCATTTTACTGGCCGGGCACCCCTGGAGGCTGCCGCGCAGGGAATTCAATTGAACCCGACAGACTGGGCCATTCGCTGCAATTTAGTCACGGTCGAGCAACAAACGATGCGCGATTTCACGGCAGACCACATCAGCACGGACGAAGCCAAACAACTCCTCAAGACAGCACAGGACGAATTGTCCAACAAGCAACTCGAATACATCCCCGGCGTCAGTTATCGCAACTTGCTTCTCTATCGAGAAAGTGAATTTCCGGCTCCGTTTTCGGAGGAGACCACCACGATCCCTCCCCACGATTTGACGGATCAACCTGTCACCGACCACTATCCACGTGGACCGGGTAGCAGTTTGTTGAATGAATTAATGAGCCAATCGGTGACAATATTTGAGAACCATGCTGTGAATCAACAGCGGAAAGCGGCTGGCAAGTTGCCGGCAACCAACGTCTGGCTCTGGGGCTTGGGCCAGCAGCCTGTTCTGGAAACGTTCGCCGATCGATACGGAAAGTCTGGCAAGATGATCACAGCAGTCGATCTCTTGCGAGGCCTAGCAGTTCTGCTGGGCTGGGATCGGATTGAAGTTCCCGGAGCAACCGGCTACACGGATACTGACTACGCGGCCAAGGGCAATCATGCGATCGAGGCCCTAACGGATACTGACATTATTTGTGTTCATGTGGAAGCGACCGACGAGGCATCTCACGAAGGTGACATCCAGGCCAAGATTCAGTCCTTGGAACAGATTGATCGGCACATCGTGGCCCCGCTGCACGCAGCCCTCAAGGCCCAGGGAGAATATCGCGTCCTCGTCACTCCCGACCATCCGACTCCCATCCGTACGAAAACTCATAGCCACGGTCCCGTGCCGTTCGCCCTGGCGGGGACTCAAGTCAAGCAGGACGGCCAGGCGACTTACGACGAGATCTCGGCGGCTCAGTCCGGACTTTGCTTTCCGGAAGGCTGGCAGTTGATGGGTCATTTTCTGCAGTGAACAAGTGGAATACAAGCTGTGCTCGAAATCGCTAAATTCAAATCGTTCCCAGTGTTCACGTTTCTTTCATAGTTTCTCACCATGGCATTAATTGTTCAAAAATTTGGCGGCACGAGTGTCGCAGATACAGAGAAGATCCTGGCGGCATCCAGAAAAGCCGTGCGCGCACATCAAGACGGTAACCAGGTCGTCGTGGTCGTCAGCGCAATGGGAAAAAACACCGATCTGCTCATCAAATTGGCAGCTGAGATTGGCGAACATCCTCCGGCACGAGAAATGGACATGTTGCTTTCGACGGGCGAGCAAGTCAGTGTGGCTCTGATGGCCATGGCGATTGATTCGCTGGGAGAACAGGCCGTCAGCTTGACAGGTGCGCAAATTGGTATCCGAACGGATAGCACACATACCAAGGCTCGCATCATCTCGATTTCGACGGAACGAATTCAGCAGCTGTTGGACGAGGGTAACATTGTGATCGCGGCCGGCTTCCAGGGAATTGACGAAAATTACAACATCACCACACTTGGCCGTGGAGGAAGTGATACCACGGCAGTGGCCTTGGCAGCAGTACTGGGTGCCAGTGTGTGTGAGATCTACACCGACGTCGACGGAGTCTATACCACCGACCCCCGTAAACTTGCAGAAGCCCGTCGCGTGGCACAGATCAGTTGCGACGAAATGCTCGAACTGGCCAGCCTTGGTGCTGGCGTCATGCATAGTCGATCAATTGAATTTGCCAAAAAATTCTCTGTGCCTATTCATGTACGCAGTAGTTTTACAGACCTGCCCGGAACCATGATTGTGGCGGAACCTGAATCACTCAACATGGCTGTGGGAGGTGCTGCTATCACGATGAACGAAGCCCGCATAACGGTGTCAGGCGTCCCTGACATTCCAGGAGCGAGTTTCGAGATCTTTTCGCGAATTGCAGAGCAAAACATCAGCGTCGATATGATTGTGCAAAATGTGGGTGATGAAGGTCACGCGGACATTTCTTTCACCGTACCTCGAGACGAACTTCAACCAACACTCGATGCTGTGACCAGCGCCAGTCAATCGCTGGGTGCACTTGATGTCACCCACGATGAAAACGTCGCCAAAGTGTCGGCGGTGGGACTGGGAATGGCTCAACAGACAGGAGTGGCGGATCGTATGTTCCGCGGTCTTTCTGAGGCTGGAATCAACATTCAGATGATCACTACCAGTGAGATCAAAATTTCGGTGTTGGTCAGTCGTCCAGAGGCACAAACGGCACTGGGGGTTATCCATGGGGTATTTGGCTTGCATCAAGAACCGACCGACCGATCCGCCTTCCCCGCAACCATTCCTCCCACGCAGCGCGATCCGGTCGACGTGGTGGCCAGATTACAGGGAGTCGGTATGGAGGAGCTCACCATTGACCAGATCACACTGGACGAGTCGCAGGCACGCGTCTCCATCCACAATGTTCCCGACGCACCCGGTGTGGCAGCCAAGGTTTTTGAAGATGTTGCGGCAGCTGGTATCTTCGTTGACATGATTGTCCAGAGTTACGGTCGTGACGGTCTGGCCGACTTAAGTTTCACCGTACCCAAACCGACACTGAAAAACAGTCAGCAAGTCGCGGATAAACTCACTAGCGATTTCCAATGCGGACCAGTCACAAGCAGTCCTGACGTGTGCAAACTTTCCGTTTCCGGGATTGGACTACGTAGTCACACGGGCGTTGCTATCCGTATGTTTCGATCTCTTGCTGCTGCAGATATCAACATTGAGATGGTGAATACTAGTGAAGTGCGCGTCAACGTCGTGGTCGATGGCCGCAAAGGACTGTTGGCCCTAAAGTGTTTGCAAACTGCCTTTGAAGATGTACTGCGTTAACCTTTACCAATGAAATCTAGCGAAGAAACCGTACGCCATGAGGTTGTCGATTGGCACAGCGTACAACTTGGTGCAAATAAGAATCGCACGTTCAGTACAGCCAGCCACCACGATTCCTTGATCGTCTTTGATCGCTTGTGACTTAGCAACGTCCTCCGTCAAGTTCACCGTGTTTCGCTTGACGGCGTTGACTTCGAGGATCTTGGCGCCTGCCCTCTCGTGTTGCGGAAAGGTCTCAGCCGTTCACCGCTCCTCGGAGCACTCATTGAGATTGCGCTGAAGCCAACAACTTCTCGAAAACTGCTTGCAGCTGGCCCAGCCGAATTGGCATCTGAACGACCACCCGATGCGCAGCCACCTCAGCATCCTGCCGCCACTTGCCGTGACCTTCTTCTAGGAGCAGAATTGCGGGAACGCGTCTTGTACTCCGTAGCTTGCCAAACAGGTTAAAAGCCTTCACCGATCGCTCGCCCAGTTCCCGCGTACTGAAGATCACGCACTCTGCGGGCATCTCCTGTTCCGAGGTCTCAAAGCGTCCGATGGCACGTGTCGGATCGTTCGTAACCAGAACTCGATAGCCCCTCTTTTTTAATCGCGCCCGTAACAGATCCTGCATTTCGACATCGGATTCGACCACCATCAAGGAGTGGACTGGCGTCGCCACCGGGGACTTCGCCATGACAGATATTCTTCGCGTGGCAGCCGGTGCACCTTCTGAATGTTGGTGCGCTGTTAGTGCGACTCCAGACTCCAAACCCTTCCTTGCCAGCTTCAAATTTTCATGCATTTCGGCAGGCGTCTGATAACGGCTATCGGGATTCAGTTGCATCGCACGTTTGACAATCATCACCAAAGTCTGAGGCAATTCTGGGTCGATTTGATTGATGGGCACTACATCCCGAAACCTGCTGACACTCAGACGCTGGACTCGATGTTTGGTTTCATGCAGCGGTGGCTCACCTGTGAGCATGTTGTAATACATGCAACCCAGAAAATAGATGTCACTACGTTTATCGTCCTTACGAACGCCTGTCACCCTTTCAAGACCTGCGTAGTCAATGGCACGTGGATTGGGATGTTCTTCAACCCCCTTCGCGGATTTTCCCGTGGCTGCCGCCAGCCCGAAGTCAACCAGCTGGGCCACTCCGTGGCTGGATATCAACACATTCGAAAGTTTCATATCTCGATGCGAAATTCCCCGCGTGAAGGCATAGTCCAATCCTTCCACCATCTGCATGGCGATGTCGGTTGCTTCCCTCGCATCTAGTTTTTTACGAATCTTGACGAATTCGCGCAAGTTTCTTCCTTCGACAAAATCCATCACAATGTAATGTGATTTTCCAGTGGATTGCACTTCATGGATTGGAACAATATTGGGGTGCTGAAGAATTTTACCCATGCGTCCCTCACGCAGAAAATTCTGCGTTTCTTCGGGATCGCGGCTGTAGCGACTACGAAGCACCTTCAACGCTTTTACTTCCCCGGTGTCTCGATGAACGGCACGGTAGACACGCGCAAATGTCCCTGAACCAACCAGATAAAGGGTTTTGTAGTCACCGTAGTAGAAACCGCTTCGATCCCCCCGCAACAATTTTTCCACCTGATAGTTCGTCAAGAGTTGACGACGTAAAGCGATCACGCGGAACTTTTCGTTGGATTCCTCGCGACTTCCCAGTTCGCTCCAAATTGACTCCAACTGGCGCTCATCCAACAAATTGGCGTTGATGACCCGTTGCGCAAATTGTTCGGCCGACACTTCGGACATGGGAAAAAGACATCTAAATCTATCAGGTCAGGCGTTACTGGTGGATGCCACGATTGGCGTGACTACGCCAGCGGGCGACGTGAGGGTAAGGCGATGGTAGATTCCCTGTTTCGTTTTTTGAACAGGGTGCTACCTTTCGAATAAACCGGGTAGATCCGCTACTCTCGTTCGATCTCTGCGGTAGTCTATTTGACAACATGACACAACCATTGATGACACGTTTATGGTTGCTGGTTGCCGACTTGTCAAAATCAAGGGGACCAAGTCGAGGAAGATCGATCTTTCCGGGCCCAGCCAACCCTTACTTTATGATAACGTCCTTCAACCGATTTCACAATTCAGAATTTAATGCTGTTTTCACTGAAAATACTATCTCTACTTGTCCAGAAAATTGAAATCGGGATCCATGTGCATCACAACTCGTTTGTGGTGCATGAGGTTTTACAGAAATCCAATCGGCTGAAAAGAGGACCCATCAGTGACAAATCGGCCCATGACCGTCTGGAGAAACACAGCCGCCTTATCGTCAAAGACACGACACAAGGGAAAGTGCTGCCGAGTGTAGTGCGTCCGCTGGTTTTCATGTCTCATTTTGAATCTGGTGTTTTATCGTCACGAACAGAAACTCTAGTTTTCCTCCGCGTCCTCGTCGTAGTCCAGCGAATCGTTTTCCAGGGCGTCACGCTCGCGGCGCGTCGCTTCCAAATCGAATATCAGGTATTTCATGTCGAGCCGAAGTTGGCTGAGCGTTTCCTGTACGAGCATTAAGATTCGTCGTCTGCGGAAAGTGCTTTCCGTGATTCGCTCCATGAGAGGATCCAGGCTGTCCCTCACTTCGGGAGGTAATTTGGACACGGCCGATTCCAATTCGATAATGTCGTTAGGCAAGATCGCAGCCTGTTCGGTTGATATTCGAGGCGCAGGCGTCATGGTTGTCCCTCTATGAAAACTTCCCTAATTCGGAACAGGCCGATTCGTGCACCGAGATGCTTGCTCCTGACGAGTCGGAACGACCTTAGAATCAACCTTGTAGCATTACCCCGAGACCAAAGCAGAACTTGTGCCAATTTCGAGCCAAGTGGGAGTGACCGTTGTCAAGTCGTTTTATTGCAATGGATTACAGAGAAAACTTCCAAATCGCTAGCAGATTCCGACACAGTAGGATGCTGATAAAACTCGACAGCTGATCTAGTGACGCCTCACAAATCGTTGTACAAGCCCATCCTGATTCAACGGTAAAGATCTGATCATGTTGTTGCCTTTCTGCATCATCTCCTGGAGCAGCCACGCGGGCACTCGCGCCGCTGCCGTTGGGCTTTGTTTTTCAGCAAAAAACAAGGCGCCCGTCGTTCCCACTCCGCATTCGGTAAAGGAAGAGTGTGAGGGCAATTAGAGTTTTAACGCCATGCCTAACACTCCTGGCTACAGTCTGCGTGACAGCAGTGTTGTGCGCGGAGTCGGTGCTAGAGGATTTCGAGGGGCAGCAACCGAGCTGGCAACTGGTGGAAAGCGATTGCCAGGTAAGTCTGGTGGAACACAAACGGGTATTTTCTGGCGCCCGTTCGGGTCGTGGTTGTGAACTGATGACGATCCAGGCCGATCGTGGCACTTACGTCTATGCTGGCCACCCAATTAAGTCGGCCCGCGCTATCGAGGAGCTCCAACTCGGTGTCTGGATTCGAGCCAATCGGTCAGGCCTGCAACTTCTTGGTCGGGTGGTTCTGCCTCGAAGTCTTGACCCTCGTAGTGGAAAACCTTTGACGGTTTGGATTCGTGGTACGAGTTACACCCAGGTCGGACGCTGGCAGTATTTGGTGCTGAACCAAATCACATCGTTGCTGACGCGTCAAACTCGTATGTTGCGAAATGAGTTGGGACCAGAAGTTGATGACAAAGAAGCTTTTATCGACCAGATCGCTGTCAATATTTACGGAGGCTTGGGCACCACCTCCGTGAACTTTGACGACATCTATGTGGAAAATCAAGTTGGCACAAAGAGTGTGCAGTATGGACCTTCTCCAGCCCCAGTCGCGCGCCCCGTCACTGCCCGTGAGGAGTGGTCCGACGCAAGCCATTGGACTGACCGCCGTGCTTTGAACCATCCATCCAATACGGCCCAATTGGAAGGATCGGTGTTACTGGCTGCGGGACGCCCATTGTTTCCGCGGCTGCTGCAGTACCAGGGTGAATCATTTGAATTACTACAAACTGCGCAAGTTAACGGAGTTATCCTGCCTGCTCCACCAACCACCCATCAGCTGGCCGAAGCGCAGCGACTAAATCTGTGGCTGGTGGCCCCCCCGCCTGAACTGAGAGGTCCGGATAGTCTTGGTGCCCAATTTGATCGCGTACTGGCTTGGGATCTTGGCCATCGGCTGACCTCGCGGGATATTGATGCAACCCGACGTTTGGCTGATGAGATCCGGCGTGCAGACCCTGTGACAGACCGTCCCCTCGTATGCAATGTGCAAAGCAGTCAGCTCCGTTACAGTCGGTACGCCGACGTGCTGCTGTTTGGGCGTGACGTTTTGGGCAGTAGTTTTGAACTGCGGGATTATGGCAAATGGCTGAGACACCAACAGCGACTTGCTCGCCCGGAAACACCGTTCTGGGCAGCCGTGCAAACCAACCTGGCCACTTCCGTAACCGATCAATGGTCAATGATTTCAGGTGAACGTATCCTTTCCTCTGCTGCTGAGTACGAACAGATGCGATTGTTGGCCTTATCTGGAGTTGCAGCAGGCGCCCGCGGACTATGCTACGCATCCCAGCAGTCTCTCGCAGCCGGGGATGTTTCTCGGAGGCGGTTGCTGTCCTTGGCCGTTCTGAATCAGGAACTTTCCCTCTTGGAGCCTTGGACTTCTACCGGAAAACTTGTGGCCCAGGTTGCTACCAACGATCCACAGGTACGCGTCAGTGTTCTCGCAATCGATCGCTCCCACCTGCTCCTGCCGATTCGCTATGCAGCCGGCGCGCAATACAGTGCCGGTTCAAAAACAAACAAAAAGCTCCGTTTCATTGTGCCCGGAATTCCAAGTTCCAACGAAGCCTATCTCGTGACTTCGTCAAAACTGATGCCCCTGTCACAGAAACGAGTGACGGGTGGGACTCTCATCGTCCTGGATGATTTTCATTTGGCTGCCGCCATCGTGCTTACCCAGGATCCATTGGTTTTTCAACAGCTGACAGCTCAGTTGTCAGAGCAACAGTCCAACGCAACCCGTCAGCTCCATGATCTGGCCCAAGCCGAGCTGGCTCATGTTGCGGCGACGATTTCCCAATCCGAAGCGATGCCTCTTCAAGCTCAACAGTGGTTCAGACAGGCGCAATCTGCTGCGCAACACGCGCAACAACAACTCGTCTCTGGAAACCTACGTCGCAGCGACGAAAAGTCGGTGCAAGCTCTCCAGTTGACCGGCCTGATGCGGCGGGCCATGTGGGAAGAGGTGGCCGGTCGATTCCAATGGCCGGTCGCCAGTCCCTGGCTGGTGAGTTTTGATGGGTTGCGGCTCCATTGGTCCTACACCAATCGGTTCCAAGGTTTACAAGCCGGATCAAATCTTTTGCCCGGAGGTCATTTCGAGAATTTGAACCACATGCTGGACCATGGTTGGCAACAAAACGTGACTGAACAATCAACGATTCGGTCTGACGTGGAACTCACTCCCCACGATCGAAAGTCCGGAAGTTATGCACTGAGGCTCAGAGCCTGGCCTACCGACCCTGGACAGTCTGCGCAACTGGTGGATTCAGCTCCCCTGACAATTCACAGCCCCACCATCCAAACACAGCCCGGCCAGTTGTTGCGTATCCATGGATGGATAAAAATACCAGTTCCTATCGTGGGCAGTGAAGATGGTCTGTTAATCTCCGACTCGGGTGGCGGAAACAGCCTTGCGTTGCGAATCTTAAAAGTGAGTGATACCTGGCGAGAATTCGTACTTTATCGTGCTGCAAACGAAAAAGGACATCTACAACTAAGCTTTGGACTGACTGGTCTGGGAGAAGCACTGATTGATGCCGTGATCATCGCCCCATTGGAGCGGCCAGCAGATCAACCCGCCATTTCTGGACAAGCTGACTTGGTAGTGCCCGTTTTGCGGTAAGCATTCCAACTCGATTCAAACACCCCACAGCCAATGCCAGGAAATTCTGGTTGCATGGGTTTGTCGCACCCAAGTGGCCGACGAAGGTTTCCCACACGGTGGTCGACTTCTGGTGGCGGCCAGAGCACGTTTTGTTTTAAATCCTGTCAGACGTAGTAGGCTACCACATCAAGGAAAAAGTGATTACGCTGCCTGTGAAAGCAACGACTTTGATCCCCGACAATAGCAAGTCGGAACTCTGAAATCCCTCCTGCAGCACTTACCACGTTTGTTGAGACGCAAATGGCAGTTAAGACAATCGGGGATTTTGAAATGTGCTCTCACCAGAACCATCAACTCTTCCAACCATGACACGCTCCGCTTTGCAACTTCGACAAGACGCAGTTCATATTTGGCAAGCAGGCGTCGATGCGGTTCGCAGCGAGCAATTGGTGCGCAACAACGTTCAGGTGGATGATAAAAATATTCTTGTCGCCGGGAAGTCAATCGCCCTGGAGAAAATTCGAAGAATTGTTGCCGTGGGAGCAGGCAAGGCCGGAGCCGGCATGGCTGCCGGTTTGGAGCAGACGCTGGGCGAAGAGTTGATGAGACAGAAAGATTACACTGGTTGGATCAATGTCCCGGCTGACTGTGTTCGTCAGCTGCAACGAACGACCTTGCATTCAGCGCGTCCAGCCGGAGTCAATGAGCCGACAGCCGAGGGCGTCGCCGGCACGCAAAAAATCCTGGAGATCCTCGCCACACTCACTTCGGAAGACCTTTGTTTTTGCCTGATTTCCGGAGGTGGGTCGGCATTGTTACCGGCACCGGTTGCGGGGATTCGCCTGGAGGACAAACAGACGGTCACCAGTCACCTGAGTGCGGCCGGCGCAAATATCGAAGAATTAAATGTTGTTCGCAAACAATTAAGTGCCATCAAAGGCGGAGGTCTGGCTCGACGTTGCCGAGCCAAGTGGCTGTTCTCCTTGATCATCTCCGACGTCCTGGGAGATCCACTCGATGCCATTGCTTCTGGACCGACAGCCCCCGATCGATCAACTCCGCAGTTAGCACTGGAGATTCTAAATCGATTCCAGGCGCAAGCAGCCGGAATTTCGCCGCGTGTGTTTGACCATCTGCAACAACAGAACAGCCACCCGGGTCTCTCCAGCCCAATCACATGTCAGGTCCATCACATGGTGATCGGAAATAACGCTCTGGCAGTTGAAGCGGCGGGCGTTGCCGCCGACAAGCTCGGTTATTCGCCGGCCCTAATGGCAGCCACAAAACCGGAAGGCCAAGCCGACGATGTGGGCAGACATCTGGCCAGAAAGGTACTGCAAATGTGTCATGAACCGGGTCCGGATTGTTTCATCACAGGCGGTGAGCCTGTCGTAAAACTAGTTGACGCCCAGTATCGAGGTCGAGGTGGTCGCAACCAGCAACTTGCCCTGTCGTCACTTGTAACGTTGTCAGAGCAACTCACACCGGAAGAATTGCTGATCCTGGCCGAGCGGTTCGTGATCCTTTCCGGCGGCACCGACGGTGAAGACGGACCCACCGATGCAGCCGGGGCCGTGTTGGATAAAAACGTAATGGTTCATGCTGATCAACTCGGTCTGTCTCCAAAAGATTTTTTACAGCGGAATGACGCCTATCATTTTTTCAAACCGCTCGGTGGCCTGATTCTCTCTGGACCTACCCACACGAATGTTTGCGATCTAAGAGTGGTGGTCGTAAACCGTGATGATGATTCATAACATCGCGTCTGGGGGCTACTGTTTTCCTCATTGATCTCTGCCGACTCTGTGCTGTTTTGTTTTATTTACGGGGTTTCTTTGCATGCCACAACGTGGTGTTTGTTCAGTGCAAGTGAAGCATGCGAATGTTTGAACTAAAGGCGTGAATTTACTCCCATCGTTTTTCCCGGGCCAGTGTTTAACCACGTTGCGAATCTGTTCACACGAAAAAGGATCGGTACCTGGATTTCAAGTGTCGTGGTAAACCGGGGTATCCGTGTGGGGAAAATAGACCTGGGTCCGCTTACCCGCCCGCGATGCGCGAAGTCTCGCGGTTCACGTGCAAAATTCTCTCAGCTTGGACAATCTGCCGCCCGCACTTTGTCTGTGGACAAACTGACAGCATTCAGCATCACTTGCCCTGACAGTTCTCGAAACCGTCGCTGTTGATGACGCACGTAGGGATATCCTAAGTAGGCCAGAGGATGTTGCGGTCGGGAGAAACAAACAATTTCATACCACACCGAATCGTCAGCGGAACACCATGTCACTTTGAACTGCTCTTCACCACATTCAACATGACCTGGCAATGTCCCATATGCAAAACCGTAGGTCGCCGTGGGCGACGACTGGTCCAAGATATAAACGATGCGGCAGGGGTTCAGTGACCAGAGGGGACCGGTATGAAACAATACGGCAACCACGGTCCCCTGTTGTATGGGAGCATCTGGCCAGCAAAGTCGGGAAAAATCCTCGGGAAACATTTTCCAAAGTTCGACTGCCCGCCTGGCTCGCCGGAACGTCTTCTGACCGCTACCCAGCTGAACCGCGTATCGGTCAACTGTGAACCCTCTCGGTAAGGTTCCCTGGGTAGCTCCTACCGGGACATAGGAATACGGCTCGTGCCGGACCGCTTTGAGATATTCATTAATGCGCTGTCGCGAAGGTGAATGGATGGTAAACATGAACCTACTGTGAAAACACTGTCTGAATCTCAAGACCTGAGAACTGCCGCTTTTGCACCTGGCACAAAACATCCATTTGGAGATTCATGATTTTCAATTAGTTTTTCTGTTTTGTACAAGCATTTCATCGGAATCCAGACAAAACCGCGTCTCTCCCTCGGAAATTCCTAAGAAACATAGTCAAACCTGCTGCCCGGAATGTCCGCCCATCGAGTCAACTACTGATTGAACAAGAACGCTGGGCTGTTGATAAGAGCCCAGGCCAGATCCTGAACTCCCACCAACCGTGAGTTTATTGTTCGTTTTGCAACCTGTATTAACTCGGCTTCTATACGCTGGACCTCTGAATCAATCGAGCGGTAGTAGTCGGTTAATTCATTCAGTTGCCTATTACTGCGCTGCTGTTCTGGAGTCTTCAGGATTTCCACAATCACAAACGGAAGACTGGAAAACCCAATGGGTCGCGCATCCGTTGTCACGGAGATCCGAAATCTTCCGACTGAATGAAGTCCGTCATAGTGTTGTTGATCAATTTCAAACGTGAGCAGGGTGCCGGTTTTGAACCCGATGTTGGTCTTCATTTCGAAACGCGCCTCGTGCGGCTGATTAACTTCCGGACGAATCCCCCAACCTGAATGCAAATCTTCGTCGATCGTGCCAGACACGTCCCTTCCAGACTGGTTAAAGTCGGCCACTGCACCGGTTAGGACGACCGTTTGTTCTTCTTCGGAATCCGTCATCGAAGTCGCCCGGACTCGAAATCGGCTGATGACAAAATTACCGTCGGGTGCTCGGCCCGGGCCACCCTGCGGTAGAGATTTATCTGGAAGTACTTCCAGTCGAATACCAGTCATGCCAGAAAGATCCGTACGCGCCGTGAACGTATAGGTCTGTTTCCCGTGCGGGCCTGAAACCAAAACAGATCGGTCCTTAAGAGGAATTAGAGTAACTCCCGTATCCGAGTGTAACTCTTCAACCTCAAGCTGTTTCCAGCGTGGTCCCAAATCAACTCGCTTGAGCCACTCAGCCTGGCGCTGGCCCAGCGTGCTTTCGGCTGACTCCAGGCGCAACAAAAGATCTTTTTTCTCCAACGCGGCTTGCTGCAACGCCCACCGGCCCAAATCGATTTCCTCTTCAGAGGGCGGGCGACCCAAAAAACGAAGGTAGATCTCCTCAATCAGAACTGCGTCATCATCTTGTTCGGCCACCAACTTTGCCAACTCATTCTCGGGATCTGCCAGAGCATTGGCGACAGTCGGGCCATTGATCAACTTCATGATGGGTCCCAAAACAACTCCATTGGACCGTTCGCACTCGCAGCTAATTTCACGTTCGGGGCGCCCAAAGTCATCTAGAAATGGTATGTCAAAACCAACGTCAGGCAATTCAGCGGCGCGGAATCCGGGAGGCAGGCCCGGTATTTTGGTCCGAGACCCACTGGCCAGATGGATTGCATCGAAGAGAACCTCGGCGGGCAATCGGCGGGCAACTGCATGTGAAAAGTTCAACTGATCGTCTTCGTTCCAGCGATTTGTATGCACCGCATGTTGATACGTGCGTGATTTGCAGATGACTCGCAACATGTGTTGAATGTCGAATCCGCTGTCCAGAAAGTCTCGCGTTAGCGCAGCTAAAAGTTGAGGATGAGTAGGGGGATTACTGGCACGAATGTCGTCAATCGGCTCGATGATTCCCCGACCGAAAAGATAGCCCCAGAGCCGGTTCACGTAGCTCTTTGCAAAATAGGGGTTTTCTGGAGACGTAATCCAGCGGGCCAGTTGTTGACGTCGCGGAGCCAAATCGGAACCCATATCGGTATGTTGATAGGGGAATCTCGCCTTGGCATCTTCGCCGGTACGATCGTGGCGAATTTCACCCGTTGGCAGATCGTAAACCACTTCAACAAGTGCTTGTTCCTTTTCCACGCTGGTGCCACCTATGGTTTGCTCTGCAAAATTAGGATCGGGCTTGCGACCAACCCTCGAAAAATAACTGGCCAGTTCGTAGTACTGATCCTGAGTCCAGCGTTCAAAAGGGTGATCGTGGCACTTGTTGCAATTGAAGCGGGTGGCCAGAAATAAATGGGTCGTGTTCTCCATTGCTCGGGCAGGATCTCGCCAGATCTTCCAGTAGGAGGCGGCAGGATTCTCCACGTTCGATCCTGTGGCGACGAGAATGTCGTAAACCAGGCGGTCGTAAGACACATTTGAGGCGAGCGCGTGCTTGATCCAGTCTCGCAAGGCCTGCGCTCCTTCTCGCCCCAGGAACTTTCGATTGACTTGCAACATGTCGCCCCATTTATTGGTCCAGTGCTCGATGTAGGATCCGTTGCCAACCAATTGGTCCACCAGCGTCTCTCGTTTTGTTCGCGAGTCGCGGCCATCTGACAAAAAATGGCGTACTTGATCTGACGTAGGTGGCAACCCGGTTAGATCAAGGTAAACGCGGCGCGCAAACTCGACGTCCGAACACAGAGCACTAGGTGCTATCTTCATGCGCTGGAGCTTGTTGTAGATGTGTTGGTCGATGTAGTTGTAGAGTTCTGTTTCGTCCCAGGTGAAACCGTGACGATCGCCCATGACGGTAATCGTGCTGGAAGCATACGCCCCCTGATAACGCGCCAACACAGCGGCTTCACCGCGGCGCAGCAAATGTACCAAGCCGCGAGATTCAGTCTGTGCCACCTCGATATTACCGCTGTCAAAAATGGCTTCAGACGTGACGTCCCGCTGGGTACCGTCCGTGTACGTGGCCAACACAACAACCTGTTGCGTCATGCCCGGCTGAGGCACCACCGGATCACGGGGTAACAACTCGATCTTCTGGACACGCGAAGCAGTGGAATCCAGTCGTACACCCTGGCGAATCCAGTCTCTCAGGAGTTGATAATGGGCATCACCAGGGCTCCGCATTGCTCCGCCCACATGGGGTATGCTGCCGCTTAATTTCAGGAGAATCAGGCTTTGCTCAGGAACGACGCGATTGACCCGACGGGCCGCTAATTCGTCTGTTATTGCTTGATGATCAAAAAGTGGATCATATCCTCGCAGGGAGAGCTTGAATCCGTTCTGGCCATCTTTTGAACCGTGACACGTACCCGTATTGCATCCCATTTTCGACAAGGCAGGCATTACATCCTGGACAAAACTGACTCGATACTCCGCGTTGAGTCCCGATACTCGCACAGGAATCCGAACGGTGCTTCCAGAAAGCTCGAATTCCAGCTCGCCTTGCCCATTCTTCTTGGCTCTTATCCGTCTATGGTCATCGATCTCCAGGAATTCAAGTTCCTGCACCAGAGTCGCTGAACGGGTCACATCAACGGTCTGCCCTGATTCCAATGTACCGGTTATCAACAATTGGACACTGTCGAATGGTTGATCCCAATCAATCACTTTCGGTAACGCTTCGATAGCAATTAGATTTCCGGGTTCGACACCCATTGGAAACCCCAATTCCGTTGCGCCTCCAGGTTGCTCACAGCGTAGATTCCCCATCAGGAACGTCAATAGAAATCCACACACCAAGAGAGCATGGGTGAAAGTCGGCCAGGTGATAGGTGATATGCGTCTCATGGAGCAATAGGTACAGGAACAAACTTGTTTACCAGTCGTCCGGTGGCCGATTCGTGGAGGTAAACTTGGCCATCGAAACCTGCCGAGGCGATGGTTTTTCCATCGGGATTGAAATCCACGGCATAGACACCTGTGACGATTTCTTCCATTTGTGAAAGTTGTTGCCCGTCCTCTGCCCCAAAAACACGGACAACACCTGTACCGTTCAAACTGCTTCCAGCTACGATCCGCTTCCCATCGGAACTGTAAGCAACATCATAGATGCGCCCGGGTAACGCCGGAAACTCTTGAATTAAGTTGTGGTCGTCACCGATTTGCCGGGCTTTGACGCGATAGGTGCGATAAATTTTTGGAATCCCATCGGCTCCGCCGACCAGCAGTTCATCACGAGTGGGGTGACATTCGACCGCCTGCAGCCCACCTTGAAGCGCACCCGGTGTGATACTGGTAATGTTATCCACAAACCGAGCCGTTGACAGTTCTACCAACTTCATCGAGCGATCACGGCTGACCGACACAACATGAGCGCCTTGGATCGAAAACGTTGTGTCCAGCACCCAGTCATTGTGTGCACCATTGAAAAGAATTTGTCTGCCGGTTTCTGCCTCGACAACGCGCACCGTGTTGTCGCTGCAGCCAAAGGCAATGTAACGGTTGTCTGCAGACCAACTGGCTCCGTAAATTGTATCGTAGGTAACCGGCAAGGAAAGTTGTAAGGTTTCTGAGGCGACGCTCCAAACCTGTAACTCACCGAGTCGGCCTGGAGAGCCACCTGCCACGGCAAGCCGCATTCCGTCAGGAGAAAATACGGCCGATTGAATGCGTTCGGACATGCCCACCAGACGACCCACCAGTCCCGACCCGTCTGACTTGTGCAGCAGCACTTCATGGTATCCCGATACGGCCAAAATCTTCCCATCAGGTGAGTGATCAAGAGCCGTAATCACCGGTGCAGTCGCGTACACCGGCGGATGCTCAGAATCCCAGCTCGGCCGGACTGAGTCGGGAGTGTCGTTGTTGGCACCCTGAGCGATCCACTGTCGAATCAGCGAGACTTCCGCCACGCTCAGTGCTGGCTGGCCGCGCGGCATTTCAGCGCCATCCCCGCTTGGCGTGATCAATTGCAGGAGGCGGCTCTGGTCCGGGTAGCTGGGTATGACCGCAGCTTCCTCACTTTCTCCACCGGCCAACAAGTGATTGAACTGTGTCATTTCATAATCTCCGCTGGATTTGGCAGGCTGATGACAACCATGGCACCGGGCGCGAAGAATGGGAAGTATCTGCTGGTAATAGCTGACTTCTGTCGTATTTCTCTTTGCGAACTCAGCGCCGACACCGGTAGACAGTAACGCCATGGAGAAAGGCGCGAAAAACAACAGACACCGTTGAATGGCAACCATGGTGCGCATACCTGATTGCTTGCGAGCGACAAAAGCTTCCAGGGAACCAGCAAATTCAGGCCGCGAACCCACCACTACTACGAAGTTGTTGTGAGCTAACGGTCAGGGATTGTTTAATTATACGTGAATCTGAAGGCGCCAATCAAGAAACCGGTATTCTCACTGTTCAGTCTGGAGCGAACAAATGGTCCTACCGTTCCAACTAATCGGTCTAACAGTAACCACCGGACACAGGAATTCACCTCCGTACTCTATCCCCTTCGGCAAGTTTCCACGCTGACTCGCTCTGAATGCTTTCGCCAAGAGGCTGTTTTCCCCAACGGCTTTCTGCACAAACTGGTTGCCGAAACTGATCCCGAAAAAACTGCCCCGGCGACAAGCAATCCCGGATCACTAATTGTCGCTGCGATCATGCAAATCGGCATGCTCTTGGTCATCTTCAGGCCGATTGTCAAAGCCCCTTTCGGCAGTGAATTCGACGTGGTCCACAAACTTCACGTTGGCACACTCATCCACTTCATCCGTGTGACACTCGGCGAAATCCGGAATGTAAAAACGGATCGGTCCACCTTGTTTATCAGCCAACGCCTGACCGGCAACTCGGTAGATGAAAAAGGCGCGATCCCGAATAGGTTCCAGGGGAACACTTGCGTGAAAATCGTCGCGCGCGGCGTGCAATCCCAAATAGCGGGCCGCGGGTTTAACTCCAACAAGTTGCAGTACTCCGTTTAGTGTGACCGCATCTCCTTGACGCTGCGGATCAATCCGGCTGACATCGACCACCTGAAAAGACTGGTCGATTTCTGCGAAATCTGAAAAAGAGAGTTGGGTGGGGCGCTCAACTTCACCGTCAATCTTAAGAACAAAAGGAGCATTCATAGAACGTTTACCTGGGTGTTGAAACTGGAGGTAAGAAAATTCGGCCGGACCCGCTTCAATTCGTATCATTCCCCGCACGGATTCGATCTGGGGCGGTCAGGATTTTACCACATTCTCCTGCGAGGTATCCACGTGCTCCGCTGGTGGCCGGGGAGACACGGCACCAAAACCGGCAAATGATCAGGGGAGTTCACGGCTGGGCCCTGTTGGAACCAATGTCGTTAGAGCACGTTAGTGTGTGCCCCGACTTTTGCCATCCGTGTATGGAAACGCGTCGATATTTCACAGCTGGCAAGGTCGGCTCGATGCGGACCCAAAGCACATCCTGACCACACCCTGAAAATCCGGTAAGAGGTCAAGTCAGATTCCGGTGGCGCTGGCCATCAAAATGCGCTGATGAAAATGCGCGGAAGCCACCAACTCGTACGAGAGACGATACCCGTCAGAGGACAGGAGTTGCTTTTGACCCCCGACCCCTTCAGCTCGAGTTCAAATTCCGCTACGAGCAGCCCATGCTGTTGCCACAATTGTGGCACAGATAACAATTCCCGTTTCGCACCGTGATCGACCCGCAACTGTCACAACTTGGTGCATCACTTTGAAAGCGAGCAAACTGGTCACTCCGTGAGAGTGTTTGAGACGACGTCTCTGGCGCCATCGAAATACCGGCTCGGTCCAGTAACATGGCATTCGGTAGCTGGTCGCTTTCGCTAGCTGCTCCGTTGGCGGAATCCGACTTCTTGGATTGTGTTTTCAATACTGTCCCCGCGCCCGCTGATGCGGTCTGGACAACTCCCGTTGCCTCTCGATAGCCGGGGATAAATGTCATACCCAGCCAGCGGAAGATATAATCGACGACGCTCTTCGCAATACGAATATCGGGATTGGTCGTGTGTCCCATCGGCTCGAATCTGGTATACGAAAACTTGTTGACCAGCACTTCGAGCGGCACACCGTATTGCAGACTCATGGAAATCGCCGTACCAAAACAATCCATCAGACCACCCACGGTGCTTCCTTCTTTGGCCATCGTGATAAATAGCTCACCCGCTCGTCCATCAGGATATAACCCCACCGTGATATACCCCTCGTGACCTGCCACGTTGAATTTATGAGTCCTCGATTCCCGAGTATCCGGCAAACGCTCACGCCGCGGACGCTTTGCTGGCTGATCCTGTGAGGAGTTGCTTTTTTTCTTGTCGCCTTCCGTCGTTGTTGACAGTGGCTGACTCTGCTTGGAACCATCCCGATAAATGGCCAAAGCCTTGAGTCCCAGCTCCCAACCCCAGCGATAGGCATCAGCGACATCTTCCGGCGTACTTTCCGTCGGCATGTTCACGGTCTTCGAAATGGCACCGGAGAGGAACGGCTGAGCGGCTGCCATCATCGAAACATGTGCGCGCCACTTGATACTACGTTTACCCCCAGCCGGTTTAAAAGCGCAGTCGAACACCGGCAGATGTTCATCCTTGAGTTCAGAAGCACCCTCGATGGTGTCCTTCTTTTCAATATAGCCCAAAATGGATTCAATCTGCGGTTCATCGTAACCCAACGTTTTAAGCGCCAAGGGTACCGTTTGATTGACGATCTTGAGCATGCCCCCACCGGCCAACTGCTTGTATTTGACCAGGGCAATGTCCGGCTCGATGCCTGTCGTATCGCAATCCATCATAAAGCTAATCGTACCGGTGGGAGCCAAGACGGTCGCCTGGGCATTGCGGAAACCAAACCGCCCACCTTGAACCAATACATCGTCCCACAACCGCCGTGCAGACTCTTTCAAGTAATCCGGACACGAATCGTCAATGTGTTCAACCGCTTCTCGATGCATCTGCATGACGTTTAACATCGGTTCGCGGTTCTGATCATAGCGCTCAAACGTTCCCACTGCCTGAGCTAGTTCAGCACTCGTTCGCTTGGCTTCGCCATGCAACAGAGCCGTTACAGCACCACAAAGGCCCCGTGCTGCCGGCGAATCATAAGCCATGCCACTCGACATGATCACACTACCAAGATTCGAATAACCAAGTCCCAGAGGTCGGTAAAGATGACTGTTTTCCGCAATGGGTCCTGTCGGATAACTGGCATGATCGACCAGAATTTCCTGGGCCACAAACAAGATGCGGCAAGCCGCTCGCAATCGTTCGATGTCAATTTTTCCATCCGGGAGACTGAACTTCATCAAATTGACACTGGCCAGGTTGCAAGCTGTATCGTCAAGGAACATGTACTCGCTGCAGGGATTGCTGGCGTTGATCCGACCCGAATTGGGACAGGTGTTCCAGCGGTTGATTGTCGTATCATATTGCACACCCGGATCACCACAGTGCCAAGCACACTGAGCCATCCGATCCATTAACTCTCGTGCCTGATATTTCGGCCCCGACTGATTCGAATTGGTCAGCCATCGCGTGGTCCAGAGCTCGTCTTTTTCCACCGCTTGCATGTAGTCGTCCGTGACACGTACGGAAAGGTTCGCATTTTGAAAGAGAATAGAACTATAGGCTTCGCCATTGAAGTTGGCGTCGTATCGACCACTGGCAATTAACGTATGCGCCTTTTTCTCTTCCTTCCATTTACACTCGATAAATTCCTTCACATCCGGATGCCAGATCTTGAGCGACTGCATCTTTGCAGCCCGCCGCGTCTTACCTCCGGATTTGACGACTGCCGCAATCTGATCATAAACTCGCATGAACGACAGCGGACCAGACGGTTTGCCTCCGCCCGATAATTTTTCTCTGTGCGAGCGGATGGTCGACAAGTCGGTACCGGTGCCGGAACCAAACTTGAACAACATCGCCTCACTTGTGGCCAACCGCATGATGTCTTCCATGTTGTCACCGACGCTCTGAATGAAGCACGCCGATGCCTGCGGAAATTCGTAGGGATTCTGGGGCTGCTTGACAGACTGCGTGGCCGAATTCCAGTGCCAGTTACACTTATCGCCCGTTACACCATATTGATGATACAAACCAACATTGAACCAAACGGGTGAATTAAAAGCACCGTGCTGATGTAGGCACAGCCAACTCAGTTCACGATAAAATCGTTCGCCATCCTCAGCACTTGCGAAGTAGCCGTCCTCGACTCCCCAGTCAGAAATCGTACGAGAGACACGGTGTATCAATTGCCGCACGCTGCGCTCGCGTTCCGCAGTTCCGTTTTCGCCATAAAAATATTTGCTGACAACAACATTGCTGGCCAACTGGCTCCAATCCTTGGGAATTTCGCAGTCTTGCTGTTCGAACAACACACCACCGGTCTCGTCCTTGATCGCCGCGGTTCGTAGTTCCCATTCGACTGTTTCAAACGGATCGCTCACTTCCACTGGACAAAACACCGGCTTGATCTGAAGCCTCACTGCCGGCAACGAAGAATCGTCGGTTTGTGAACCTGTTGCCACAGACTGCACTAATTCCACCGTAGCCATGCATCAGCTCCTTCTGTTTTCGAGAATCCTAATCCTTGAGGATGATATACATTTGTATATCAAATCCATCTGCCCAGCCCCGGATTGCATGTCATTTACTGGAGACAAAACGGAGCCCTTTATCCCAATATCGTTCGTTTAAGTGTAAAAATTCGAAAAACTACAAGATATTGTATTAATTCTCTTTTATACCACAACATTTGGGACGAAGGGCAGAGTTTACTGATTTGTCGTCCCGCGTCAACGACATCTAGAAAATTTTTTCAAAGTCGTTGGTATAAAATGACTTATGAAAATCAAATGGGCAGTAAAAATGCTAGCATAGCAAGCCCGCACCCACGGATCAATCTCGGTTTAAAAACTACGGCATCTTTAAAAAGCGCTAACCCTTTTTTTTACCCCGGTTTATAATCTCAAGAAAGAGCCCGGAAAACTATCAGTCGGCGGCACGTGAGAGCTTTTTAAATCATCTGATGGAAAAGTGGCTCGCGCACTCGAGCCACTTGGGGGCCATGTTCGGGCCTGCTGTCAACCAATCCGCAGAGGCCGGTAGGCGCAAGCTTAACCCAAAAAAACACCCGGAAAAGAGGGTCTAGCAGTCCATCCCAGCTGTGGCAGTTCCTGGATGATTCCTGCGGTCAGCAACACCGCCGCAATTAACTGGCCTGGATTTTGTTCACGAGCACGCGCGTGAACATTTGGCGGTGCCCCGTTTTACGACGTGAATTTTTTCGCCGCCGAAATTTTTGGACCACCAGCTTGTCACCCAGTTGCGCGCCCAGCACTTCAGCCGTGACGCTCGCACCGTCGATGGTAGGACGGCCAATGGTGACGCCTTCATCACCCGAAACGGCCAGGACTTTGTCAAATTTCAACTCGCCACCCTTCGGAATGTCCCGAAAGTCGACGCTGATTTCCTGGCCCTCTTCAACTTTCAGTTGACGCCCATCCTCTTTGATAATCGCATACATGGTGACTTGACCCATCGTCAGTGTGCTCAATTTGTGCCTGGATCCTAGTGGCTGCCAGGGAAAAGCGATCATTTTATCACGAAAATCCTGACTCGTCGAGGGTAAACAGGGGCCATCGACGGCTATCTGGCTTATCGCGGGGTACAAAGGTGTCAAAATTGGCCAGCGACTGGCAACAGCTTGTTTTTTCCTTTTCACCGGAAAAGATGGTCCGGTCGCGGAGCCCATTCAACGAGACTTCTCGACTGCCACCCGTAGACGGACTTGTCCATCGAGAAGATCTCACGGTATGTCTCGAATTCCGGACACTCATTCCTGAGGAGTCACGACTTCGTTACCCTCGCTGTCAAAATACTCCATTTGCAGGAATTCTGGTTCGTGTCCTTCGTTGCCCAGGATATGAACGGTCAACTGGCCTTCGTCTTCGATCTGCGCAAGTTCACGTCGTTTTTTGTTGTTCAAATAGGAAGTAACGTCGTCGGCGACCCGAATAACGACTTTGGTGATCTTCGGGTTTTGGCTGCCCAGAATAAGCAATCGCACGACCTCAATTGCCATGCTCTCGGTTGATTTGACTAAACCTTTTCCCTCGCAGATGGGACAATCACGATAGATGCTCCGTTTCAGACTGGGGCGGATCCGCTGGCGAGTCATTTCAATCAGTCCAAACGGACTGGTACGCAGAATTTTCGTCCGTGCGCGATCTCGTTTTACCGCGTCGCGCAAGGCATGTTCGACTCCCCGCCGATGTTTTTCCTTGCGCATGTCAATGAAGTCGTTGACCACCACCCCCCCGAGATCCCTCAATCGCAGCTGGCGAGCGATTTCGCGAGCGGCGATCACATTGAGCTGAAAGGCCGTTTCTTCTGCTGAATCGTCTGTACGGAAGTTCCCACTGTTGACGTCGATCGCGACAAGGGCTTCCGTGGGATCGATTACTATTGATCCCCCTTGTTTGAGCGGGACTTCTCGCTGATTGATGCAAGCAATTTCCTGTTCCAGATGGTGCTTGTGGAAAAGGGGCTCCTTTCCCTCATAGTAGTGCAAAAGGTTGGTGTGACGAGGCATGACCACCTGAAGAAATTCCTTAGCCCGGTCATGTGATGACAGTTCGTCAATGTGAATAGCGTCCACATCCGCACTGAAAATGTCACGGATCGTGCGAATGATCATGTCACTCTCTTCGTAAATGTCGATCGGTGCCGTGCTTTTTTTGATGCGTCGTACAATGACCTTCCAAAGCCGCAACAGATAAGCCATGTCACGTGACAATTCCTTCTTCGTTCGATCAACTCCGGCTGTTCGCACGATAAAACCCAGTCCCTTGGGCGGGTTTAGTTCGAGCAACGCGTCCCGCAACCGCCGGCGGTCATCCTCGTCATCAATCTTGCGTGAAACGCCCACACGGCCGAGGGCCGGCATCAGCACCAGGTATCTGCCGGGAATGCTGATGTACGTCGAGAGAGTGGGACCTTTCGTGCCGATTCCTTCCTTGATGACCTGGACGAGTACCTCATCACCCCGTCGAAAAATATCCTGAATCGGAGGCTTCATTCGGGGCCGCGCACCCACTCGCTGTCGGCGGCGCGGACGGGCATGTCCGTTACCATCCTCACCTTCTTCGCCCCTTGTTTCACGGCGACCGTCCGACCCACTGGACTGGTTGGGATCATAACCGCCCTGACGAAAATACTCTGCCCCGACGTCGCTGATATGCAAAAATCCATTGCGGCCGACGCCAAAGTCGACAAATGCGGCCTGTATACTGGATTCCAAATTGACAACCTTACCTTTGTAGATATTGCCCACATAGTTGTCCTGGCTGCTGCGTTCAATGTAGAGTTCTTCCAGAATTCCGTCCTCGACAATGGCAATTCGACATTCCTCGGGCTGCGAGACATTGATCAATATTTCTTTTTTCATCATTGGTCCTATCGGTACTTTGTTTGGCAGAGTCTGGCAGCATTCCGCCGCAGGATCATCTCTTGCGTGTCACCGCATGACACGGAATGCGCTCATCAAACATATGCCGCCAACTCCGGCGCGACATTGCGTAGCTCCGCCTTTAAAAAATGGTTTACGTCGCTAGCGTTTTCAAACCGCAGTGCGTGTTCAGCAACCGCCTCACACTGTGCAACTGTTACGCTACGACAAATTTTCTTGATCTCGGGAATGGCACTCGGTGCAACACTCAGGCTGCGGAATCCAAGCCCAACCAATAGCATCGTGTACAGGGTACTGCCGCTCATTTGCCCACACATCGTGATAGGCAGCTGCGCGCGCTGGGCAGATCGGACCGCCATCTGTATCAAACGCAAAACAGCCGGGTCGCCGGCGTTGTAAAGAGACGCCACCTCTTTGTTGGTGCGATCCACGGCCAATGCATACTGGATGAGGTCGTTCGTACCCACGCTGATAAAATCGACTTCTTTCAGAAAAGCGTCCAACATGATCACCGCGGCAGGAACTTCCACCATGATTCCGATAGGAAGATCCTGGTTGAAGGAAATACCCTCTTCCTCCAGGTCCTCCATCACATCCGCGATGACCATTTTCCCCTGTCTTACTTCCTGAAGCGTTGTCACCAAAGGAAACATTACGCTCACATTTCCCAACGCACTGGCGCGAAGCACCGCTCGCAGTTGCGTACGAAACAACGGCAAATTGCGCAACGACAACCGGATGCTGCGCAGGCCCAGTTCCGGATTCTGCATGCCATCATGATGCATCGGGCCGAACATCTTATCGGCCCCCAGGTCTACCGTGCGGATCGTAACTGGTTTATCTCCCATTGCTCGGGCCACTTCAGCGTAGGCCTGATAATGGATCTCTTCGTCGGGCTCCTTATCCGAACTCAAATAGAGAAACTCCGTGCGGTACAAACCTATGCCTTCCGCACCTCGAGTTGCACAAGCGCTGACCTCATGAGGAAATTCGATGTTGGCCAACAACTCGACGCACGAGCCGTCAGCTGTTTCTGCGGGTAAATCTCGCAGCTCTTGAAGGCGAACTGCCAGGGACTCGTGTTGCTGCAACTCGTATCGATAGCGAGCAATGGTCTCTTCATCAGGTTGCAGGATGATTTGGCCATGATCACCATCAATGATTACCATTTCGCCACTTGAGATATCTGACATGAACCGGCCCAGGCCAACTACTGCCGGAAGTTCAAGGGCCTCAGCCACAACCGCGGTGTGCCCCCCGGCACCGCCCATCTCCGTGGCAAACCCGAGTACCTTCTGGCGATCGAGGTTGGCTGTTTCACTGGGCGTAAGTTCGTGTGCCAGAATAATCACCGAGCATGAAAGGTGTGTTAAATCTTCACGGCGATGTCCCAGCAGATGTCGCAGCAGCCGTTTTTCGATATCGAAAATGTCAGAAGCTAGTTCCTGATGGGATCCGCTGTCCAGGGACTGAAAGACTTTGGCGTAACGGCGCAAGGCCTGGCTAACAGCGTAAGCGGGTGAGAAATGTTTGTCGCGAATCAGTGTGTGGAGTTGATCCTGTAGCTGCTGATCATGCAGCATTTGCAAGTGCGCTGAAAAGATAGCCCCACACTGTTCGCCCAGTTGTGCTGAAACCGTCTTGCGGTTCACCTCGATCTCGCGACTGACTGCAGCAATCGCCTTTTCAAGTTGTTCGATTTCATCCTCGACCACTTCGCGCGAGACGAAGCGGTTGGGAATTCGAACACCCTCGTTATCGACGATCAGCGCTTCGCCAAACGCCACACCGGACGAAACGGCTAGTCCTTGGAGTATTTGCATAGGGCCATAAGGCGGTCCAATCTGCGCAGTCTTTCCCGCTGTTCGTTCCCCGTACTACGGAACTCGCTTTTTTCAGCGGGGGTTTTGGCACAGTGCCGCCACGATGGATAGTATGGTTACTAGATGCAGCCCGGTCGTTTGTCGGCTGGCGATGAAAATCGGTAAGCAACAACATGTCACACCAGTGCATCTATTATGGATTAACTTCTTCTTCGGCAAAACCTTTGGCCACCAAATCGGCCAAAGCGTCCAGTGCCGCATCGGCATCTTGACCTGTCGCCTCGATTGATAGCTCGGTACCTTGTGCGGCTGCTAACGTGAGAACGGATAAAATGCTTTTTCCATCCACACGTTCATCACCCCTGACCACATCGATCTTGGACTCAAACTGACTTGCCAGTTGCACAAATAAATTCACGGGACGCGCGTGCAATCCCTGGGGGTTCACAACGGTTACCGCACGGGAGGCTGTCTTATGAGTCATTTCGGTTGGCCACACGTTCCTCTCCTACTAATTTCCAGACCCCAGTTGGGACCGAGTAGTACCCGGAACGTTCAGGAAACAAATTGATTGTTATCCGCTTCTTCCAACAACTGCTGAATGTCTTCTGTCGTCTTCGATTGTTTTAAGAATCGGCAAAAAGTGTCGTCTCTTAATTGACGAGAAATATTTTCGAGGGCTCGCAGATGGTCACCAGGCTGATCAGGGGGCGATATCAATAAAAAGAACAGTTGAACCTTGTCCCCATCCAGACTATTGAAATCAATGCCTTCCTGGCTGACCCCCACAGTAGCAACCAATCGCTCCACGCTGGGGTGCTTGGTGTGCGGGACGGCTATCCCTCGACCAATTCCCGTGCTGCCCAACTCCTCACGCTTTATGATGGCTTTGAGAATACTGTCGTTTTCCTCTTCTCGAATTTGGCCGGCTGCCACGAGTGCAGCAACTAACTCTGCAATAACCTCTTCTTTTGTGTCCGTCTCCAATCCAGCCTTGATCGATCCTGTGCTGACAAAATCGGCAAACTTCATACGGTCTTTCCTTTACTAATTACATAACTAGTCGTGTTTGCGGCGAACTCTCTAAGATGCTTAATATTCCCCACTTGCCGCGTCAGCTTCCCCTGGTTCTGAATCCAGCGGTACTTCCTGATGCTTCAATCCTGTCATTTTATGTCCCTTGAGTTTCTCTTTGTGCCGTCTCAATTGTTGTTCCACTTTATGTACACTGCCGTCGACCGTCGCCATTACACTACCCGCTTGATGCGTAGCAACAAAATCTTGAGCATGTTCAACCGAGACCCGGATTTCCACATGTGGGGCATCTTCATGTTCCAAGTCAACCGTAACGCTGGCTGCCGTCAGCCGCTCAAAAATCCGCGGTAACTTGGAGACTTTTTCAGAAATCCTATGCTGCGCCTGCTGACTCAGGTGACCATGTCTCATCGAGATGCTGATCTGCACCGTGAATCTCCTCCTGTCCGAACCCGCACATCACACCGTCCCGAACGGGAACCGCACGAGCAACGTCAAGTCATTTGACGAAGAAGACGACTATTCTAACCCGCTCCGTCTGGTTGGACAAACGCAAACTTCAAAATGGGCGGGCCGAAACACAAATCGCTAATTTACCGGCCTTTCAAGCAATGGGGAGGGGCCATGCTCGGCAGGGGATTGCTTTCCTCGAGCAAGAACGAGCACCCCGGAGACAACCCACGGACGCTTTCCAGCTAAAAAGGCCGATCACCAGGTGGCTGCGATGAAAATCGTTCCACGAATCCAGAAATTTTGTCTCAAAACCTGCCCGCCGGAAAAACCGGAAAAGAGGACGGTACCGGTCAGAATTACCCATCGCCACCAAACCATCCGGGCTCCGAGTGGCGATTTCCAGCCAGTCTTCCGGAACAGGGTGTAACCGCACAGGAAAATCGTCTCACGATTTTCAACTGAGTAAAATGGAAAAACACAAACACGCGAGCGTCGATGACCTGAAAGTCTTGTCCAAAAGAACCGTCCCGACCAGTTCCTGAACACCTCGGATCCCGACAACGTGATCCAATGATGGTCCTACACGATACCAAACAAAGCAGCCAGGTAAGGCAAGACCTTGAGCCGCAGGGCCTGGATACTGAAGTAACCGAAGAAAGCGGCCGACCAGATGATCATCAAAAAACGCCCCGGGCCGATCGCAATCCTCCGCGGCAGAACCTTGCTGTTGAGGTACAACAACAGAATCGAGTAGACGAACATGACTCCACCGTTCATCGCAGCGGAGGTGACCAGCAGGACCAGCGGCTTGTCGAACCCGACCAATAGAATCACCGTGCCCAGCAGGATCTCGCCCCAGAGAAACAGGTAATACAATTTCGAGAGTGACCAGTTGTCGTTGTCACGGAGGTAGTTGATCTTGACGATGTCGGTCGAGATGCGAGCGGTTACATCCAGGACGCCCAGTTCGGTCGTCAGCAACACGGCAATACCCATCACCAGGAAACCCAGTTTCAGCAGGCCGCCTCCTGTGGCCCGTTCACCGATTACCGTCGCCTCGCCCCAGATGAAGTCCAGGCCATCGCCGTAACGGTCCATGCCCGGTTTCAGCACTCCGTCGGCGTCGTAGAAGACCGAGTAGGTCATCAGCGACATCAGGCACAGGCAGATCACGCAGGTGACAAAGAACGACAGCAGGTGTTCGGTATTCGCCGACCGCCACCAACCCAGCCAATGCTTCCGGTTCTCGGGGCTGTCGGGAAACAGGAACCCGGTGTCGGTGATCGCCTCCTGCTGACCGGTCAACGGGCTGGTGATCCGCCCGATGAACTGGCCCATGCCGTACCCCTTGTCCTTGATGAAGTTGCTCTGGCCCAGGTTGGTCGATCCACCGGCCCCGGCAAACGCCAGCGCGCCCAGGAGACTGATGAAGGTCAACCCGGTCGCATCCAGATCGGGCATCTGCCCGACGCTGACGATTCCAGAGACCATTGCCGTCACGGCATCGCCACGGATCAGGACAAATCCCAGGCCGATCACGATCACCACGATCATCCCGACCAACACCATCTGGATTCGCTCAACGGTGTTGTAGACCACCGGACCGGCCGTCAAAGCGATCCCCACCAGCCACAGTCCGGCGATTCCGAAGTAGGATACATAGCGGGCTTCATACGTCGTCCCGCCATTTTCGCCGACAACCTCGTTGGCCCCGAAGATCAACCAGCTGAGTAATTGGCCAGCCCCGGTAGCCCAGCCGGGCCAAGCCCAGGGCAGGATGTTCAGCAACAGCAACACCCACGCCCAGTGCCGGTTGAGCCGGCAGAATCCTGTGATCGCACTCTCACCGGTGGCCAACGTATAACGCTCAATCTCCATATTTAGAAAGAACTGGGTGATCACCCCGAGAATGCAGGCCCAGAAAAATATAAAACCGGATTTGTAGGTGATGTAGGGCCACATGACGAACTCGCCAGACCCCAATGCCAATCCGGCCAACATGATGCTCGGACCAATCATCTTCTTCCATGAGATCGGTTCGGGCAGATCGCGATACCTCAAAGGTGGCAAGGTGCCGCGAGGAATGACCGTGTCGGGGACCGCCGAATTGGCAGTTGATTGTGGGTGCGAATCGACCATGAAAAGAAAACGACGGTCTAAGTCACTATTCAGAAATCGTTTTGTCCAAGTTTTCCTGAGCGCTCTTCCGATCACCTGACAATCGCGGGGTCCACCGTCGATGCGACCCAGGGCCGGAATCCGTGTGAGAATCCAGTAGCTATGAGCCGGTAGTCGAATCCTTTCTGGCTGGAATGTCAAGCGGTGGCGATTTGTATTGAATCTCTCCCCGCTCAAATCTCATTCGCCAGTGTTGAACCGCCTTTCTTCTTTGGACCGTCGTGTGACGGGGATTGTAAATCGGCTTGACTTCCATGATCCGTTTCAAATTCTCCAGGGCCAGGACCCGGTAATCCATCTCATCATGGTTCAAATATGCCACCAGTTGTCGTGCTCCGTCCTGTTCTAATTCCGGAGCGTCGTAACCGTCCAAAAGTTTAAGGAGTGCGTCAGCATCTTCTCCACGGTGTTTTTCAAAGGCAGCAGCCACCTCCCAAGCAAAATCGCGATCACGGGCCAGCGCGAATTGCAATGATTTAAACAGACTCTCCCACCAAGGTTTTTGTGTAACATCCCTGAATGCCTTGATGGCCGGTTCAAATTCTCCCAGGTGGATCAAACACTCGGTTGCCAAGGCTCGTACATCTTTTCGACGTTCTTCTGAAGTTTCATTCTTCTCCAGCAGCGTCAAGATCAGCGGGCGATTCAGGACGATGTCCCGCTCCAAAGCGACCGCCGCGCGGCGGTCGATCTCTGCGACGTCACGGCCGTTAAGCCAGTTCGGAAATTCTTCGATGGAATCGACTTGGCTGGGAGCCTCGTTATAAAACTGGATCGCCTGGCCAGCCATGACCGTTTGCGGAGGCTGTGCAGCCTCGGTCAGTCGAATGCCTCCACTGATGGGGATGATCCGTACCCCGTCGTGGGCAACCATTGCACGAGAGTCCGTACCTGGTGTGTGAAATCGACGAACCTCGACCGCCAATTCCGACTCGGCATCTACGAATTCAAGCTGGAGCTCCCGATTTGGCAAACCCAAGACCAGTGACACCTCGGCTCGATTCACCGGTGTCAGCACGACACGGCCAAAATGGATCTTGATCTGCGGTTGCTGGGGATCTTGAGCGTGCAGTTGGACCAGAGTGCCGCCAATCAAGGAAGCCCGCAAGCCTGCAGACAACATGATCTGCGGACGGTATTTTGGCAGCGACATCAAACGATCACCGGAGTGTAAAGGCGCGCGCGGAGCAAAACGGTACCAGTTTTTCGATTCGGCGTTGAAATGGACCAGCACCTGTTGGTCGGAAACATACTGCCCCATGGCAATCGGCTCGACCGATTCAGGTTCGGTCTGTAACGGCTCAACAAGGTTCACCTGCTCGATCGGCGACGGCTCTGTCACTTCATTCGTCGTCTCTTCGTTAACCGTGACAACCTCTGAGGGATCGGAAGAAGGGAACGCCAGTTCTGCCGCACTCGATTCTGACGACTGTGAAACCACGTGACTGGCAGGTAGATTCTCTGTGCGATCTGGCTGCTGACCTTCCTCAAGCAACTGTGGATCCCCCAGATTCTCGCTCGGAGGCTGGACTTGATCTTCAGCAACCTGGACTTCTGCCGGTAGGGGTTCTACAAATTGACTCTGTGCGGAACTGAATTCTGCCGCGCCCTTCCTGTCTTGTTCCGTGGAGTCCTCTCTGAACTTGCCACCCGTAAAGGCCACAAGTGCCGGATCCAACATTCCAAACATTGCCAGTCCGCCCAGGGTCAGCACGATCGCCAACAAAAAAACAACCACCACGGGTCCCCAACTTCGTCTGGGTTCTTCACGCAAGTAGTCGGGTATTTCTGCCTTGGATCGCTGCGATTTCTCCACAGCAGTGTTTACTGCGGCAGTACCTGTCGAGAACTCTGCCAAATCCGACTCAGCCTGGAGATCTGTCTCTAATGAGGGATCCTTTTCAATCTGCCTGCCAACGCGATACATGCGCTCCCGTGTGGCAACGCTGACTTCAGCAGGTTCGCCTAGTACTAACGTCAGGATCTGATGGCAGGAGGCGGCTTCTGCCAAATGGATATCCGAGTCCAGACACACCTTCTCAAAATCGGATACGCGCTCATCTGGAAGAGTACTGTCAAGGTATTCCGACACCGTGTTTGTGTCCTGACCAGTCGTTTCATTGAGTTCCGGCGCCGGTAATTTTAATCGTCGAACACACCCTCGCGTTCGATGTGCCAAATCCGTGGCAAATCGACTTCCTTCTATTTTCTGTCCTATTTCATGGGTGTCATCGGAATCAAGTACCTCGTCCAAATACGCCAGCATTGTCCGCAAAGTCAGTCGCATCGCTTCGCTCCCTGAAGTTCCAGAATTGCCGTCGACAGCACCCAGTGTGATGTTGTTGTGACACTCTTATTAGTGAGGCAACGCTGACGATTTCGTACATGATTCCAAAAATAACCGGTCGCTTGAGCCCGGTCGGGAGGACACAAACCGTTACCTGGCGAGGGCTTGGGCAGGCTTGGCTGGGAAGCAGCGAATTGAGGACTTTGCGGTTTGCAAGTCCACCCCTGGATTTTTGTTCCACGAACAAGCCGAGCAACAGTCGGGCGGCTTTGCTAGCGGTGCCAACCGGGGTCGCATGATCGTCGCCAGAAAATTCCGTCTACCCGGAACCTACATGGACCTCGTTCAACAGAACGGCCGGCGGCCCATCAGAGAATGCCAACAGTGCCCCTACCGAAATCAACAAGAAGAGTGCCGCCGGAACCGCCGGATGCGGGTTGGACCAATCGCTCGACGCAGTCGCTGGGCAAGATGACACCGGTGGACGCCGGATTAGTTCCCAGCCGTCGATCGTTCTTCGCCACTGACCAGCTTTGTTTTGCTCCATCGTCCCGATTGAGGCCATGTCCACTGCGGTATCACTTCTGAAAATCTCCAGGCCGCAAGCCGACAGCAGCATGCCCAGCAGGAAACCAAGAGTGAATTTTCGATTAAGCAATTTTCGGATTCTCCGAACTAAAACGATCATCATCTCCAAACGGGATGACATTTCCACGAGAAGCAGACTCCCAACAACGCAATCATGGGACCAAACAGGGCCAAGTCTGGGAACGCCGAAGTAACTGGTTTGGACAAACGACTTTGGAAACACTTGTCCGATCCAAAATGAGAATCGATTGTGGTTTCCGAGCAACATCCTGTGGTCAAGATACCACCGGGTGAACCTGGCCGTCATTTCCGAACTCGGGTGAAGAACGCTCTTCACCATGGCACAACCCGTTTCACCGTTTGCAGATGGAGTAGAGAACCTGCCCGTTTCAAACAGCGGAAACGGATCACTGCTGTTGGTGCGGTCCGCCAAGGCTGATCCCAACCCTGAAAACAAAAATTGTTGAAGATTCGTCCTGAACAACATGTGCAGCTTACACCTCCTGGAAAAGATATTAGCCCGAACGCGTTGCCCTAAATGGCCACCCCAATGCGGTGGGATTTCGGCGTTTGAAAGTGGGCCGCCCGGGTTTGCTATCCGGGTCGACTTTGACCAGCGTTGCCGGGACAAGTCCTGTAGTGCGGTAACTCCTGCAAGTTCGGATTCTCACGAGAACTCTCACGCTTCTCCTAGGTGTTCTAACTCACTCGACTGATGCGGGTTCACTCGACGAAGCACAAGGTCTGTGTTACCGGTCAAACCGGACACATCTTACGGGGTGTTTTGAAAATAAAAGCTTGGGTTGAAGTAGCACGGAGGTTAGAATTAGGAAAAGTTATTTTTTGTGACGACAGATTTTCAATCATTGAACAGGGTTCTGATATCGTGTCCAAATACGCTCGTACTCAGCACCAGATGGTTGTCCAAGAAGCCGAAGGGTACCTGGACCTCATCATGGTCTTCGCCGATCGTTGGCCTGTCGCGCCAGCACTGCGTGACCGACTTGCAGAAAGAACGCTGGAGATACTGGAGAAGGTCGAACACCTCGACATCGAGTTATCCCACGTAAACTATCTGCGCGGTGAAGCGCTCCGCTGCCTGGAAAAACATCGGGAAGCTTTAGTACCTCTACAAGAAGCGGCACAACAAGACCCTGCCAACATTCGTGCTTGGCTCGCCTTGGGGTGGTGCTACAAACGATTGAATCGTATCGATCTCGCTGTGGAAGCTCTCGAAGAGTCCCTGATGGTTGATTCGTCTGGGGCAATCATTCACTACAACCTGGCTTGTTACTGGAGTTTGGCTTGTAACACGGAACAGGCTCTTCATCACTTGGCCGTTGCTTTCGACATTGATCCAAACTATCGCGACCTCGTTGCCAACGAAACCGATTTTGATTCTTTGAGGTCCAACCAGGATTTCCGCATGCTGACCGGCGTGGTGGTGTGAGACTGCAACCCGAATCACTGGGCACGTCGGCGGTGACCCGCTGAAGACGGTTTCACCCGTCAGCTTGTGTTTCGGTGGGGTGGGATGTATTTGTGTCGGAAACGGGGTGGGATGCATTTGTGTCGGAAACGGGGTGGGATGCATTTGTGTCGGAAACGGGGTGGGATGTATTTGTGTCGGAAACATAGTACCGAGCCTCGACGAAACCAACCCACAAAGATTTTATGTCGCGCACTACTAAGAAGGTGTAAAAGCTGGCACCCACACCAACGAGCAGCGCCAGACGTGCGACAGCCGGTAGCGAGTTCAAGACTTCGACTTCTTTCTGCAGAAAGTAAACGAGCACTCCCATCAGGCATGCCGATACGAACGGTCGTAAGATGCCGCTGATGATCGGCCTTCCACGTACTCCCGCCGTTCTCCAGCTGAATAGCGTGTAGGGAACCACGGTTGCAAGCAGCCCCAACGAATAACTTGCGGCAAGCCCTAAGGCGGGACCAGTGGTCACCGAATCCGAACTTAACCCGCAGTAGGCCCCGACAACAAAACTCAACAACATACAACTTGTGACAACCAGTGCTGCTACAAATAACCGATCAAAACGTCCTACTGAAGAAAAAATAGTAGCTGCCATGTTGAAATAACCTTGGACCAGAATCGCCGGTGCGAGCAGTTTCAAGATCGGCCCCGCCTCCATCCATGCACTACCACCAACCGCCAAGATCAAATCTTCGGAAATCAGAAACAGGCCCACTCCACAGGGCAACAGGATGAGAGAAACCATTCGATAGAAGATTGTCACAAACGTTTGATAGAGTGTCTTTTCGTGGGCGGCACGGGACAAAGCTGGCAACATGACACCCAGAACAGGGGCATTCACCAAGTGGATGGGTTTCAGCATCAGTTGAAAGGCTTGCGTGTACATTCCCACCATCGCCAACCCGGTCGGACTACCACCGGCCAGGATCACCAACAATACCTTGTCAAGCTGCTGGCTCAGTCCCAAAACAAAACTACTCAAGCTCCAGTAAATGCCAAGGGGGACGATGCGGGCAACTTTGGAGAAATGCCGTGGCCAGCCGGGACGCCAAGATTCGAAAATCCAGACAAGTGCTGCCAGCACTAACAGTTCCGCATATTGCTGCACAACGAGCGCTCCCACATGATGACCCATCAGGGCGGTGACAATCGCTAGAATGCCACCCACGGTTTGAGCCGTTAGGCGGGCTATCACAAGTGGCTTGAATTTGAGTTCTCGCTCAAGCAGCGCTTGATGTTGAATGCTGAGCGGATACAGAACCACCGTGCCGGACATGGCGACAAACACCCAGCCGGCTGCCGGTGCGCCACCGATCCAGCCTACGAGCAACCCACACCCCGCGACCACTGCGGCAGAAACGAGACCCCCTGCCTGCAGCAGCCAAAAAAAGACGTTGATTTCGTCATGCGATTTCTGCGGCCGCTGCACAGTGACCACATTCAACCCCAGCGTGGACATGGACCGGAGTATGAGAATGAGGGGCAAACACATGCCCAAAAATCCATACGGTTCGGGCCCCATGAGCCGATAGAGCACGGCAAACAGAGAGAAAGAGACGAGTTGAGACGCAATTTGCGCACCCAACAGAAACAGGGTGCCGTGACGAACGTCTCGCTCCAGGCGATAGAAACTAGGCTGCTTCTGGGTGGTCCTTGAGATCGGGATGCGGTTTTCGGACGTCAATTCAAACCACCCTGGAGCTTGTCGTGAAAATTCTAAACAAAGCCCGGAGAGTTGGCGCAGGAACCAAGGTTCTCGACAACTCGCACGTGCAACCCTCGCGAGCCAGCCTGCCCCCTCCTGTTGACCACGCTCCCGCGTCCGAGCCCAGCAAAACCGCTCGGGTGACGGGCATCTCCAATGCCACTGTGAAACACCGGCCTGGGCCCTGCACCCCGGCAGCGAGAATACCTGCCGTCAGCAAGCTGCAGCAAGGGCAGTCAGGACGCGATTGTCTGAGGAAATCCGAGAAGACGTCCCACGCAGGTCCTCACACTTCTCCCTGGAACGGTTTCCGGAAGGCAGCCCCGTCACTTTGGCTTGAAGCTGGCTGCAGGACGGCCGTCGTGGTGAGAGCGGTCAGCGAGCCTGCCACGGAAACCGTTTTTACAGCGCTGTTGTCACCTCTGGCCTAACGATCTTCACTCAATCCTCTGAACCTCAAATCATCTGTGGAACCGGCAACTCCGGATCCTCCTACCTGGAGGTTCACGTCTTGTTCCAATTCTTCAATCTGTCTGACCAACTGGCTGTCTGCTGAACCAGATCGGCTCTCCAAATAGTCCAGCCAGGTGTAGACCGTGGGAGTCATGAACAGGATAAGGGCAGCCGGAGCAAAACAGAAAAACAGGGGGATGGTCAGAATGACGGGAGTCCGATTGGCCTTTAATGTGGCAACCTGCTTGCGGGTTGCCCGAAAATGATCTGCCTGTTCCTGCAGGGGCTGTGCCAGCTGGGTCCCAAGTTGATCACCGTGACCCAGCAGATTGGCAAGTTGACGGGCTTCTGGAATGTCCACCCGGGAGGCAAAATCATTTAAAGCACGTGACAGGCTGCCAACCTCTGCCTGGCGTTTCATAATCTGTAGTTCGGAAGCCAGAGCTGGGGAACTCGTGAGATTACGGGCCACGTGATCCAAACTGGCCAAAACAGGCAGTCCACCACTAAAACACATGCTAAGCATGTCCATCATGTCGGCCAGTCCATTTCGGACCTCGCGGACACGGTGAATTTGGCGGAAGTAGACATAAAGACGGGGTGTCACCGACAGTGCGGCGGCCAGCAGTAAGCCGACGATCAACACGACATACGATTGTGCGGGCGGCGCAAGCAGGGCCGCTGTTAGGGCTAGAATCAATGCCAGGGCCATCACGACAAATCGAATTGCATAAATGTTGTTGCGCGTGCCCGGACTGTACAATCCTGCTCGTCGCAATAATTGGGCAAAATCCTTAGACTCTTGCCGGGATTCAGGAATGACCTCAGCCAAAGTGGGAGTCAGCCTACCGAAAATCCCATCTGGAAAAGCATCTTCCTGATTATCTGTGGGGTTCGCTGGCTCTTTGGCTTGTCGGCCACGGCCAAAAACGAACCTGACAATAATCGAAACGAGCAGAATCAGCCCCAGCACCAGTGCGGCAATCCACCAATGGTTCTGCAACCACAACCAAATTGTTTGCATTGATTCATTCATGTTAGTAATTCAAACGACTCATTCGCCAAATCAGAAAAATTCCAATCACTTGAAGCGCAAGAGAGGCAGCCAGCCAAAAGGGGCCCGACGCGTGGGTTGTAAATGCTTCCAGGTATTCCGGTGAAAAAAACCACATGTACGCCAAACCAAATACCAGCACAACGACAATGGCAGAAGCGGAAAAACGGCTCCCGGCCGTTACCGATCTGACATGGCCATAAAATTCCTGACGGTCACGAGCCGACCGTGCCAGACGTTCGGTGAGTAGGGCCAGATTTCCCCCCGCCGTTTGATGGACCATAACGGCCGTGGCAAACACGCGGAATTCCGGCAAGGGTATCCTCTGTGACATTTGCTCCATGACCGATACCGATGAATTGCCAAATCTCAACTGCGAGGCGCATTGGCTGAATTCGGCGCTCAGCGGCCCCTGTAGTCCGAGGGCAACCGACTCTGCCGATTGTTCTAAAGAGTGTCCGGCCCGGACTTCATCCGCAACCAGTTGCAAGGCTTCTGGCAACTGGTTGCGCATGGTGCCGACTCGTCGCCACCGCAGGTAGGACAACCAGGCAATCGGCAGGACCATGCCAATCAACGCCCCCAGGGCGACTGCCAGCAGATTCTCCGAAATAACGAACTGCACCGCTCCGCCTACCAAAGTGCAGCCCATGATCAAGGTTAAAGTACTGGGTACATCAAAATTGGAGCCTGACTGGTTAACGAGCTGATAAAACCACTGGTCAAATCGCCCGGTATGGAAGGTCTGCTCGCGATAATAGTTTGCAATCTCGTTAGCATCCGCATTCAGTTTTAAACGCCGATCGACCTGATGGTAACGGCCCGAAGAAAGGTCTCGGAACATGCATGCCAGAACGATCACGATCAGCATGCCCAGCAAAAATCCAGTAACAATTCCGATGGTGCCGATCACGATGAATCCTCCTCAAACAGGTCATCCAAAAAATCGTCTTCCGGCTCGTGGTCCAAGTTCTCATCCAATTCCGAACTTAAATCGTCTTCTGAAATATCATGTGTCTCTTCCGGCACCCGAGTCTCCGACGGTGGGGAAAATTGAGCCGCCTGACCCTGGGCCGGTGGTGGCGATTGCAAGTCGCGCTGAACAAACAGACTGTCTGGTAGTTCGACTCCGATTTCTTTCAGCCTGCTGCAAAAACTTGGCTGATATCCTGTGGCAGAAAACGTGCCGGTGGCTGTTCCCTGGTCGTCGAGATGATGCTGTTTGAATTCGAATATCTTTTGTAACTGGTATTCACCTTTTTCCAGTCCCACGAGCTCTGAAATCCCCATCACCCGTCGTACACCCCCCTTGAGTCGCGCCACATGAATCAACAGTGTTAAGGCTGAACTGATGTACCGTCTGACAACGCTGACCGGTAGATCGAACCCGGCCATCGAAACCATCACCTCCAGTCGCGATAAAGCGTCATGGGTATCGTTGGCATGAATGGTCGATAGGGAACCTTCGTGACCCGTGTTCATCGCCTGCAGCATGTCCAGCGCTTCGGCACTACGAACTTCGCCCAGGATAATTCGGTCAGGTCGCATGCGGAGTGAATTGCGAACCAAATCTCGTTGCGTGATCTCTCCTGCCCCTTCCACATTAGGTGGGCGGGTTTCCAGAGAGACAACATGCTTTCTCTGCAACAGCAACTCGGCTGAATCTTCAATCGTGACCAGACGTTCTCCCAACGGAATGAAGCGTGAAATATTGTTCAGTAGCGTCGTTTTCCCGGCCCCTGCACCACCACTGATCAGTACATTCAGACGACCTTCGACGGCAGCGGCAATTAACTGGATCATTTCCGGACAGATGGAACCGAGTTCCGTCAGGTCGTCCATCTGGAGTGGAGTGTGGCCAAATCTTCGAATTGACAAAATTGGCCCACGCAACGAAAGCGGTGGGATAATTGCATTGATGCGCGACCCATCGGGAAGCCGGGCGTCCACCATCGGAGAATTCTCATCGATGCGACGTCCCACGCGAGCGACAATGCGACCGATAATCTGCATCAAATGTTCATCATCAGCGAACATCGTCGAGGTTTGTTCCAACTGACCAAACTTTTCGACATAAACTTCATGCGGACCGTTGACCAGAATGTCTGACACTGCGGGATCCTGCATGTACGGTTCCAGCGGTCCCAGTCCGAAGGATTCGGCAATCAGATCCTCAATCAGACGATCCTGGTCCACTACAACGGAAGGTGGCGGGCGATTCTGCAGAATGCCTTCGGCCAACCTTCGAATGTGCGACTTCAACTCGTCCTCTTCCAAATCGGCCAACCGAGATAAGTCGAGTGAATCGAGTAGTTCGCGGTGAATCGTCGTTTTAAATTTTTGGAACTCCGCTTCTCGAGATGCTGTCGCTACCATGGTGTCACCTGGTTCATTTTCCTTGTCCGTCGTTGCAGAGTCGTGATGTAACAAAGGGGACTTCATGACCCACCGCCCTTACTGTACCAGCCGGATCTTATGAATGTAAATATTTTCAGGAACGCCCGGATCGGTTTCCGCAGTGAAGTGCACCAGAAATGCTGGTTCCACGATCACGCATAATTGATCAGCCGTTCCACCAATATTCTCAGCACTCAAGACCGAAGCGGCTACGAATCCCACAACGTTCAGTCGCTGAAGAAATGGACCCTGGTAGAGCGGAAAAATACGGCGGGTATCAACCGCGTCGTTGGCAACGTCATCAAACGCCTTCACAATCATGTCCGTGTTGGTGGGACTGACGTTGGAAGCCTGTAGTGACAGAGGAGAACCCGGGGTGGCGGGTCCGAATACCGGGCCGGCAAGATCGCTCGGCAAGACTCCTGAGCGCACCAAATCCGGAATGCCTTGTAAATTGAGTGGCAGCGTCTGACCAACATCCACCAGGGCACCATTTGCCAAACCAGAACCCCCGAAGGGACGCAAGACAACCTCCAGTTCCAATACGTTGTTCAAGTTGGAATCTATCCCGCCTGCGGGGCGGTCGGCGAACCAGGCGGACGCTCGAATCGCCAAGGGTGCCAGTGGAGTGGCCACGGTGCTGGTAGGTCGAAATCCAACCACGCGACTGTCCAGGCAGGCTACTCCAACCGTGGTGATATCCGCTGCGTCGTCGAAACCAAAACCGCGCATCAGCATCAAGACGGGATTAGGACCGGTTGCGTAGCGATGGAGTTCGACACGCAATGCATTGTAGGGCGTTTCCGAGAAAAAGACGGGAGACTCCACACTGGCCACGCGACCCGGAATGACGGTCACATTTTTCGAATCCAGTTTTGAACTCGCCGGTGCAACCCGGTTGTTAGCGCGGCGCATCCAATCCACACCGTCTTCCGCCTGGACCTTGTCATCCCATTGTTCGCCGGCGCGATCTTCGAGCAACTGTTCGTCCAGAAGTCGTTCCACCGCGCTCAAGGCCAAAATATCACTTCGACGCTGCATGTCCCGATTGTTGAGAACCAGCCAAATCCAGTTCAGTACCAGCATCACAAGAAACACAGCGGTCATCAGAAACAGGAGTACCAAGAAGGTCAGGGCGCCTCGACGATTCGCCCCTTGCCGGCGAGGACGAAGGTGCCTGGAGGTCATCCATCTGATCCACGGTGGTTGCAAGCAATTCACAGTCCAAATCCCGGAAGGCTTTGATCCACGGGCGTTTGTCGATGCAGGGCAAGTTCGGCTTGTTGGTCATCTCGCCTCAAACGTTCTCGCCTCTCCCGCGTTCTCTGTCCTCAGTGGTTTCCAATTGCCGTCATGGCCCGCTCCGTAAGGCCCTTCTCGGAGAGCACGGTACGCCCCCTGATTTCGTTGTAGTTCAGCAGCGGTTGATCGCTGCTTTTGACCGCTTGTAGGGCTCGATCAAAAAAACTCGTGATTCCATTTTTCTCGAGACTGTGTGAAGTGGAGATACGTCGCCGACTCTCCACCTCTGCCGGCGATTCCTGCCACAGTCGCAAAGCTGCTCGGCCAGCGAAAAGAGAACTGGCCGGATTTTTGGCTTTCGATTCCCGAAACAGCACCGGGGGACGTTGATCCAAAACGGTCTCCGAGACCGCCTGAGAAAAAGCTCGCCGGTTCCGTCCCACAGGCTCCGAAATTTTCGCTGATTCTGGATCTGCCACTGCCGAATCGACACCAAAGTATTGGCCATCCTGGGAGTCGACACGTGACGCCTCACGGGAAGGTCGTGCCCCCTGCAGCGGGCGGGACGCTGGAGTCGATGATTGCGTGTTCAGCTCCGGAGCCGAAGGTGCCGTGGATTCTTTGACTTTATCAGGCCCGAACTGAATGTAAGTCGGTGCCCCACTACCACGGTAGACTTCAACCCGGTACGGTTCTACGGGCACAGGCGGATCGAGTGGTGTGGGTGGTGTGGGAATCTTTTTGAGTTTGACCAGTTGATTGGGATCCACAATGTCGTCCTGGGGACCGACCCCGGCATGGGAGCCAACAATGCTGACACTCAGCGTTCCCATTTCTTCGGCCAGTGTCAGTTCGTTGGTCTGGTCAGGCGTTACTTCAACTACAATCGTTGTTAAATCATTCAGGTTGTTTCCACGCGGCCCTTGCGGAGGAATGACCACCGCCAGCACCCGGACGTTTTGCATCAAGGGTTTGGTAAAGATTCCAGGTAAACCGGGTTTCTGAACTTCCGGATGGTCCGACTCTACGGTGAGAGAAATATCGACGATCGAATCATGGCCGATGATGGTACTTCCGTACACCAAGCCCGCCACTTGTATCGTTTGAGCACGCTTGCCTTCAGTGATGCGCTCTGGAACGCGTTCAATGGGGTTTTCTCCAATCGAATACAGCATGTCCTCCGTGATTATCGCTCCTGCCGGAACGGTTTGCTTGGTGAACCTTGCTACCGCGATGTTCACATTCGTCAGGTATCCAGTTGGGGAAGGTTCATTCGGCTTCAGTTCAGCAAGCTCCAACGCTCGCCGGTCGATCTGCTCCCGTTGCCTGAGATTCACGCGGGCAACGACAACCTGAATTCCTGGCTGTTCCACCGGTTCAGGACGCTGGGCCATCTGCTTGACCACGTATGCAAACACCAAGCCCCCCAAAACGGCCATTACGAGGAGCGCGATCGTACCAGGGCTAATGAGTCTCACGAATTAGTTCCTTAAACTGACTGGTGGATTCATGTGGATCAAAAGGCCAGTCCGTTCCTCCTGCTACCTGCATTCGTCCAGGAGAAACACGCCCCTTACTCCACCCGCATCACGAACGTTTGTTGTAAATCAGTTCCTGCAATTGTTATGCCAACTAACGAAAGTGCGTTGGGGGCCACCTGGGCGGCCCCTACTCGGACGGTGACTGAAACTTTATCGCCAGTTCTGGCTTGGTCTAACGGAAATTTCGACACCGGCTGATCGTTGACAAAAATCAACAGCTGGGTGTTTTTCTTAAACGACCAGCCCTCCAATGCATTGTCCACTGATCTCCGCACCGAACCAATTGTGGCACCCGGTAATGCCGCTTGTCGGACCCCGGAATGAGCCGCAGCGCTTATGGCCTGAGATCCCAGCAGCAGCATGCTGAATTGCACAAGCGACAGCCCCGCCAGCAGCAGGATCGGGAGGGTAAGTAACATCTCGACGGTTAACAGGCCACGACGTGCGCTGGACTGCTTGTTCGGTGTTAAATTGCGGTCCATGATAGGTTCTACTTCCGTCTGCCGGTTAACGTTTTTAAGCCGCCACGGCCTGACTTCATCTGATGGCAATCCGGCCCCCGGGGAGCACAACGTTTCAGTGCAGGGTTAATTCAAAAACTTGCCCACCCTGGGACATTGTCAACCAAGCTAATACGATCCAAGTGGCCAGCGCCACCGGCACGGCAAAGGGTAACACCCGCTGTGGCCGCAACCGTTGCTTACCCGAACGTCCTTTCGCCAGATAGTTACGCTGGACCGAACTTACTCCTTTCGTTGCCGCAACTTTGACCATAACGCCCAACGCCAGTACAGCGGCCAAAAACACACTCACCACAAATACGTAAATCAGATGAGTTGGTCCGAGCCAGGCACCTAGGGCAGCCAACAACTTGACATCACCCATGCCGCTACCACCCAGCAACCAAGGTAAAAAAAGTAAGCCAAATCCGACCAGCAACCCGGCAAACGACAACAAAATTCCCCATCCCTCAAAAAACAACGCGTGGAACAAAAGACCGAAAACAGCAGCGGGAACCGTGAGGTGGTTGGGAATACGGTGCAGCCGAACGTCCACCACTGCCGCCACTGCTGCATAACAACTCACCACACTAATGAAAGCGATCGAGGTGAGTGTCATCGAGTTGCAGCTCCTGGGCCATCTTTTGTTAAGGCAGGCTTCGTTTCTTTCTCTTCATTCAAGCCAAATTCGCTTCAGAAGATTGTTGAATTACCTAGTCGTCTGTAGTTCCTTTTCTGTACTGGCCCAAGTGCTGAGCAAGCTGTCTCTACATAAAACAATAGGTCAAAGGATCTTTTGGCTGCCAATAATGACAGAAGTCACCCGATCGAAAACGATTGGGTGACTTCCTACCAGAATTCATCTAATCACTACTATCAACAATGAACCTACGAAGGAGCGTCCACGTCGAGTAGGAAGTTGCCAGTTTGACCGTTGAAGTTGTCATTTCGGTTACAATCCTGAAAGACGGCCGAATCAACGAAGAGCGAATTGCTGGCACCCTGGTCATTTGTATCATGCACTTCGATCTGCAGTGGATGCAAGACTGTGTAGGACTGATCCAAGGCCAACATGGCCTGTGCCACATCGCCCAGCTCATCAATGATTGCATCGCGGACAGCCGCAACGCCCCCAACAACGCCAATCGTCAACAACGTGACTAACAGAATCCATTCAAATGTGAGAACACCTTCGTCCTCATTCCAAATTCTTTGCAAGATTCTCTTCACGGATGACTCCTTTAATTAACGTTTCAAGACACGAGAAATGGAGGACGGGTCGACAACGACCCACTGAAGCATCTCGACCTTCAAAGACACCGTTTTCCGTCCAGTCTAAAACGCATTTTCTGTGCCCATGGTGAAGAAAATAGCGGGCAAGAAATAGAATCACCCTCCTAAGACGTTGCTGAGTTGAACTTTAGTTCAATTGCTTCAATTGTTTCTGGATTCGGTGGCGAAGCGGAAGTACATAGACCGTAAAACATGGGGGCCGGTTGTAACGATTCTCCGTTTAAGTTTCTAAGCGTGATGCCAAGATTGTTGATCCACTTTAGCAAGGAAAGCAGATGCTGTGCCGTCACCTGCAATACGAGAAAAGGAAATCTTGGTTGTTAGAGATAAGTTACAAATTGAAAACAACTTGTGACATCCAGGTGGGAATACTGAAATCTTGCCAGACGACCAATGTCTGTTGGTTTTTGGCAACGATCGTTGTGTGAAAATTTGTAACCTGTGTATGCGCGGGTGAATTTATCTGTCCAAAAAAAACCGCAGCGCGGACGGCCGTCCGTGCTGCGGAGTCACACAAAAAGCATACCGGAAATCCCCGTTAGGATACATTTCCAGCCACATCACCCGTATCAACACACCCCCCCTTTGGTGTCCACTGCAGACCTGTTAACTCGAGTGCGTGAGGTATGAGAGATGATCAGTGAGACTACGAAGGAGCGTCGTAATCCAGTATCGGATTGCTGGTCTGACCCAGGAAGTTTCCGTTACGGTTACAATCCTGAAACACCGCCGCATCAATGAAATTCGAGTTGCTCGCACCCTGGTTGAGGGTGTCGTGCACTTCGACGATGAGCGGATGTAACACGGTGTACGATTGGTCCAGAGCCAACATGGCCTGAGCAACATCACCCAATTCATCAATGATTGCATCACGGGCTGCAGCAACTCCGCCCACGACACCAACCGTGAGCAACGTCACCAACAAAACCCACTCGAAAGTGAGTACACCCTCATCCTCCATCCAGATTCTCTTCAGCATCGTCTTCACAGGTAACTCCTTTACAACGTTAAGATACGTATTTAACCCCGATACGGCGGTCCAACGAACAGGACCTGCCTGCCGCCATGTTACGAGCAATTTTGGGCTCGAAGAGGCGATGTGCCACTTCCCTTATTTGCACAATTCATACCACTTGCGTAAATGACCTTATCCTTCTAAACCAATGACTCAGGTTCCCAAATGATAATAAGACTTTAAGGCCTGTCAATTGTTTTTCTCTGAATTAGACGCTTGAAGAATTTCTGTTCCGTGTTCGGAACACATTTATTGGAGCTTTAACAAAGTGTTCAGTTCGATGAACACTCAAAACGTCCATTGCGGTTGAATTGGGTTGTGACCGCGAAGATTTCAACGGGTGTGGGAGATCATTCGCTACGCACAGGGGCAACGGGGGCCGCAGCAGCAAGGCGAACCAACAGGCTACGCTGATCCTGGTAGATGATTTCCGCGCGTGGATGGCGCTCGATGGAACGTCTCAACATTTGGTTCCGCCCGCGACTTAATAACAAGTAGTCCAATTGGTAGTGATCGACCAAAGAAAGCCAGTTGGGATCCCCTCTTAAAATCTGCAGATAATCATCCCACACTCGCTGCGAAACGAGGTGGACATGAGAGTAGACCAGAGGCCGTAGGGATGTACCACTTTTCCAGAGAATGTAATCCGCCCAATCCAGGGGACAAATTAGATTGCCTTTGTCACCTTGCTCGGCAATGCGATCTGCCACGTAAAGCGGCGTATTGTCCACAGTGATCGCTCCAATACCGCGCTGCTGACCCGAGATGATGGCTTGACTGGGTGGGGACCAGAGTAGTGTGACAAACACACAAGCCAACGCGAACAACGTGCGCATTGTGTTGCGACTGGCGATGGGATAGTTCCAATCCGGAACCGATGTACTTGTCGATCGACGAGGCGCTCGACATATTACCACCCAGGGCCAAATCAGCGCCCACCATGCCAACATCCTCATCGATAACAGGGCCAACAAGGCAAAGACGAATAGTAATAAAACTTCGTAGGTGTCGAGTCTTCCCTGAGAACGGCAAAGGATCCAAGCCGTCAACAACACTGATAAAAAAAACAGGCTGCCTCCCAAACTCTTGATTACCAGGGGCTGCCATTCAGTGATGTTGTCCAGGGCGGGACTGAATCCAAAACAGGCAACTTTCCACAACAGAAACGGCCCCAGTGGATTCACGCAGGCGGCTAAGCAGCAGGCAGCCACCAGCAACCATCGATAGCGCGTCCTGGTGTCCGCCAGGATAGCTGCCCAACCTTTTTCTCGCCAGGCATCCCAACTGTGGCCGATCGCGCAGATACCAAGGGTGGCCAAACCGAGCACGAAAGAGCCGTGCAAATTCGCCCAGACGATAAACAGCAACGGCAACCACAGAAACGGATGTCGGCGTTGTGGAACGAGCGAGGTGGCTACCAGGACCAAGGGAAAAGCGGCGGTCCCGAATAACTGGGGGCGGATGGTTCCTATTTGCGGAAGCGCTACCATGTAACTCAAAGCTGTTCCCAAAATCGCAAAACGTAGCTCTACCCCTCGAAGTCGAATGGCCCACATCAACAAGCCACTTGACAACAGTGCCAAGCCGGCATGGCCAAGGACAAGACCTTCGTATCCCAGCCATTTCCAAGTCAAAAACCCGGTCACCTGAGCCAACCAGGGAACGTTCACAAAGTCCGCCGCAGGAAGTGCTGTTTCAGCCGAAAAAGGGTCACTTGACGGCAGGCCATGACTCATAATCAAACGGCCGTAACAGAGATGGCCCCATAAATCAGTGTGATTCAGCCGGTGCAGACTCGTCAATAAAAACACCAGGCAGAGCACGATGACAGCCGCCAGAGCGGCCGCAGTTGTCTCGGGGAAATACGGAGAGGAGGGAATCGGGTGCGGAATCCGTGGTGGGTCCTGCTGGGCCGCATCCCGTAAGTCAGGTGGAAGGTCTGTATCTCGTGAATCCATTTCTATTCCAAAAGGGTTTTCTTATTCACGAAAACGAACATCGGAATGACGATGACCCGCCAGCAGACCATTTACTTTACCGATTTTTATTTTTTCTGACACCGCTCTGACTGATCGTACTCATTTCCGCATTCGATCTTCCTGGTTCGTTCTTCCGGACAGTTCCTCGAACAAAACAACATCCGGTTGTGGCTTGTTGACTGCAACAGCAACTCCAGCAATCTAGTTGGTAGAGGCCTGAAGGAAAAGATGGAAACTTCAGGGCCGACTCGCACAGTTCATTGTCCGATTTAATCCCGGGGTGTGTCCGGCAGAGATTGGCTCTGTCCTGACTGCAAAGGCGAATCAGGCACCATTGAAATTCCATCTCGCCATGCCTGATAGGGATCCTTGGAACGCCACAGACATAAAGCCCGCCCCGCATGCGTGAAGGGTCCGTAATTCTGCAACAGCGTTTCATTGTCAACCTCCTGCACTGCACGCACCAGCCACTGTCCAGCATTAACGACCATGTTAC
>CAUZBP010000008.1:0-101436 GCA_963578105.1 Planctomycetota bacterium | reverse complement strand
AGACATTTGTGCTCCACCGTGGTCAGTACGACCAGCCTCGACAGCTTGTGACCTCAGGCGTGCCCGGGGTACTGCCGCCACTGGCCGAAGGTGTGCCGGCCAATCGCCTCTCGTTGGCTCGTTGGCTGGTTGATCCGGGTCATCCCCTTACGGCGCGCGTGATTATCAATCACTTGTGGAGAAAACACTTCGGGAAGGGCCTGGTCGACACTGCCGAGGACTTTGGTGTACGGGGAGAACGGCCCACCCACCCCGACCTGCTCGACTGGCTCGCCACCGAGTTGGTTCGTAACGGTTGGGATCTGAAGGCGATTCAAAAGCTGATTGTCAGTAGTGCGACCTATCGGCAAAGTTCGGCAAGCCGTGATGAATCGGCGAAGACTTCGGATGCCGAACGGGCTCATTCGCTGCCCGTCGATCCTGAAAATCTTCTGTTCTCACGGGCACCCCGATTGCGTTTGTCTGCTGAGATGATTCGTGATCAAGCACTGGCCGTCAGCGGTTTGTTGGTCAAGGAGATCGGAGGACCGTCGGTCAAACCTTACCAGCCAGAGGGTCTCTGGCTGCCGATTACCCATCAGATGGCCTACGTTCAGGACCACGGTTGGAAGCTTTATCGACGTAGCATGTATACGTTCTGGAAACGGACGATCCCACCGCCAGCCATGGCTAGTTTCGATGCTCCTACCCGTGAGATTTGCACCGTGAAGCGTTCGCAGTCGAATACTCCGCTGCAGGCGCTGGTGTTGCTGAACGACACAACCTTTGTCGAAGCTGCGCGTGCGTTGGCCCAGCGGATGGTCACAGAAGCTGGTCACACTGCCGAGGAGCGGATCCGTTACGGGTTCCGGTTGGCCACCGCCCGCTGGCCGTCGGCAACAGAACTGTCTATCCTGCGCAAGGGACTGGATGATTACCTGGAAAGTTATCAGCAGGACAAGCGTGCTGCTGAAATGCTACTTGCGATCGGGGAGTCGCCTTCCAATGGGAACGCCGGCGCCGAGGAACTGGCAGCCTATATGATGGTGGCCAGTATTATTTTAAACCTTGACGAGACGATCACGCGACAGTGATGCATCCTCTGCACCAACACCAATGGATTTCCAGCCGTCGCCAGTTTTTCGGGCGAGCGTCAGGCATCGGCGCAGCGGCACTGGCATCATTACTTGACAGTGGGGCACTGGCAGCCGGGACAAACGCGGGTTCCCGGCAGGTGAGGCCTCCGTTGTTTGCTCCCACGGCCAAACGGGTTATCTACCTGTTTCAATCGGGGGCGCCGTCCCAGATAGATCTGTTCGATTACAAGCCCCGCTTGCGCGAACTTCATTCGACCGAGTTGCCCGCTTCCATTCGTCGAGGTCAGCGGCTGACGGGATTCACGGCCAATAAATCATTGCCCGTCGCGGCGTCGAAGTACAAGTTTTCGCAGCATGGTCAGTCCGGGGCGTGGCTCAGTTCACTGTTGCCCCATATGAGACACGTGGCCGACGAGATCTGTTTTGTCAAATCGATGCATACCAATGCCATCAACCACGATCCGGCCATCACCTTCATGCAAACGGGAAGTGAGTCGGCTGGTCGGCCAAGTATCGGGGCCTGGGTCTCGTACGGCCTGGCCAGCGAGAACGCGGATCTGCCCGCTTTCGTGGCGATTTCGTCGGTGGGTACGGGCCGCCCCGAGGGTGAGCCGTTGTACCAGCGACTCTGGGGGAGCGGATTTTTGCCCAGCGAGTACCAGGGTGTTAAGCTGCGGTCGTCAGGCGATCCGGTATTATTTCTTTCCAATCCGGCTGGTGTAAACGATCGCCTCAGGCGACGCATGCTCGACGATGTTGCGGCCCTCAATCAATTGAACTTGGATCGATTTTTCGATCAGGAGATCACGGCCCGCATTGCCCAGTATGAATTGGCCTACCGGATGCAAACATCGGTTCCCGACTTACTGGATTTTTCCGATGAGCCGCAGCACACGTTCGACTTGTACGGACCGGAATCCCGCAAGCGAGGCACCTTTGCAGCGAACTGCCTGCTGGCCCGGCGTTTGGTGGAGAGTGGCGTGCGTTTTATTCAGTTGTATCACCGTGGCTGGGACCACCACAACGACTTGCCCCAACAGATTGAAGGCCAGTGTTATGACATCGATCAGGCCTCGACCGCCTTGATCCTTGACCTGAAGCAGCGAGGTCTGCTGGACGATACGCTTGTTGTCTGGGGCGGCGAATTCGGCCGTACGGTCTATTGCCAAGGTAAGTTGACCGTGGACAATTACGGTCGTGATCATCATCCGCGTTGTTTCACGGTATGGTTGGCAGGCGGTGGTATTCGGGGAGGGATGAGTTACGGTGCAACGGACGAATTCAGTTACAACGTTGCGGAGAATCCAGTGGAAGCCTTCGACCTGAATGCCACCATTTTGCATTGCCTGGGGATCGATCACACCCAGTTGACGTATCGTTATCAAGGTCGTGAGCATCGTTTGACCGATGTGGCAGGGCGGGTGGTACAGCCGATCCTGGCTTAGTTCAACGCCAATTCCCACAGAAACAAAAAACCAGCAGATTGGAAACCATGCAACTTCCACGGTCCACATTTCGCGCCGTATTTTTTCTGTCTCTATTACCACTCTCAGCGGATGCCGCCGACTGGACCTGCTTTCACGGCCCCAGGGGGACGGGGGTCGCTTCGGGCGCAAAATTGCCGGTCTCCTGGGACCAGCAAACGAATGTTGCCTGGAAGGTTCAACTTCCCGGGCAGGGGTGGTCCAGTCCCGTGGTCTGGGATGGCAACATCTACCTGACTGCCGCCGTTGAGGTGGGTGACGAAGAAGAAGGTTACTCTTTGCGGGCCCTCTGCCTGCGCGGAAAGGACGGTTCTGTCAGTTGGAGTCGCGAGATATTCAGCCAATCCAAAGATGCACCACCAATCCACAAGAAAAACAGCCATGCCAGTCCAACTCCGGTGATTAGGGATGGCCGCCTGTATGTCCATTTTGGACATCAGGGAACTGCCTGCCTGGATCTGGACGGTGAAGTGATCTGGAAAAATGCAGATCTCTTTTACGCTCCCGTTCATGGAAATGGCGGTTCTCCCGTGGTAAATGGAGATAAACTGTTTTTCAGCGTCGACGGTTCGACGGAAGCCTATGTGATTGCCCTGTCGACCGAAACAGGGGAGGTGGTTTGGAAATTTGAACGTGACGTGGAGGCCGGAGCGAAATTTTCCTTCAGTACACCCCTGGTGATCCGGGTGGACGGTGTTGAACAACTGATCAGCACGGGAAGTTCGGTCGTTCACTCGCTGAATGTTGAGACAGGCCAGGTGAACTGGCTGGTTCGACATGCGGGTTACTCGGTGATACCTAAGCCGGTCTTTGGGAACGGGTTGGTTTATGTCAGCACGGGTTATGACAGTTCAAGCCTGCTGGCGATCGATCCTTCCGGCGAGGGAGATGTAACCGACAGTCATGTCAAGTGGTCGGCCAGTCGGCAGATTCCTCACACACCGAGTGTCGCCTTGGTCGAAGACGCGATCTTTATGATTTCCGACAAAGGGATTGCAAGCTGTCTGAACGCTTTGACCGGCGAAGTACATTGGCAACAAAGAGTGGGAGGTAATTATTCCGCGTCCCCGATTGTCAATGATGGAAAGGTGTTCTTTCTGAGCGAAGAGGGAGAAGGAATTGTCGTTGCGGCGGAGAAGAATTTCAAAAAGATTGCCACCAACGCTTTGCAGGAGCGGACGCTTGCTTCTTACGGGGTGATCGATGATGCCTTGCTGATTCGTACGCAAACCCACCTCTATCGCATCGAGGATCGATCAACAGGCTCCCGGTGAATTGTTCCGTCAGCGGTAAGGCCATTCTTCAGCAAGTCGAACAGCCCCGACAAATTACCTTCGCCCCTCGTGAGTTTTCAGAAAGAGAACAGGTCCACGAGCCTCTTTTCTCCGCACCAAATTGGAATTTCCGCCGGTGGTGGTAGCAAAGCGGGGATTCTAACGTGACACCGAATTGCATAAAATGGCACGTTTCAAACGTGTGTTTGGCTAACTCGAACGGAGATTTCCGCATGCGACTTCATGTTCTATTTGCAGTATTGTTTTTTAACTTGGTGCCGGCACGAGCGGACTGGCCGCAGTTTCGTGGACCGGAGGGTCAAGGTCACGCTGTAGCGCAGGATCTTCCTGACGAGTGGAATGAAACGAAGAACGTGACCTGGAAGGTACCGGTGCCCGGTAGTGGCCACTCGTCACCGGTGATCCGTGATGACCAGGTCTGGTTGACGACGGCAGTGGAAGAAGGATGCTCTCTACACGCGGTTTGTATCGAGTGCGGTACGGGGCGAATGGTCCATGATGTCGAACTGTTTCGTGTTGAAGATCCAGGTCGTATCCATGCAAAAAACAGTTACGCGACTCCCACTCCCCTGATCGATGGTGACCGGGTTTATGTCCACTTCGGCGTGATTGGAACGGCCTGTCTTTCGACCAGCAGTGGTGAACTGGTTTGGAAGCAGACCGGACTTGCCTACACCCAACCGTATGCGGGGGCCAGTTCACCCGTGCTCTACGAAGATGTGATCATTCTCAATTGTGATGGAACTGATGAGCAATTTGTCGTGGCACTTAACAAATGGAACGGTCAGATTGTCTGGCAAACGCCTCGTGCTCACCTCGAGGAGCAAAAAAGAGATCTCGGCGAGTCGGGGGGATTCGCATTGATGGCTTATGCGACGCCTTTGGTTATCAACGTGGAAGGCGTACCACAAGTCGTGAGCCCTGCGGCGGATCATGTTGCGGCCTACGATGCGCGCACGGGTGAGGAGATCTGGTGGCTCGGATACAAGGGATTTTCCGAGGTTGCGAGGCCCATTTACTCCCAGGGAATTCTGGTGATTGCAGGCTTTGAGAACGTCAGCGAGCGGGTCCTGTATGCTGTTCGTCCGGACGGTCGTGGTGACATCCGGCAGACTCATCTGCTTTGGACGCTGGAAGAAGGCATCCCGCACGTACCGTCGCCGCTGGTGGTGGCGGACGAGCTCTATTTGCTGACAGACGATGGGATCGTGACGTGCCTGGATGTGGTTTCGGGCGAAGAACACTGGAAGGAACGCATCGGCGGCAAGTTTTCGGCTTCGCCCATTTATGCCGACGGAAAGATCTGTCTCTGTAGCGAAGCGGGTAAAACGACGCTGCTAACGCCGGGGAAAGAATTTCATCGCCTCGCCCAGAATCAACTCGACGGGAGTCTGCTGGCTTCACCAGCTGCGGTCGGCCGGGCCCTCTACTTGCGCAGCGACACGCATCTGTATCGCATCGAAAAGGCTGCCTTTCCGTAGTCGTTGATGTGCCATGGGCACTTTTTTCTGTTCACCAGTTGCATGCTTCAGGGGTCGATAACACAACACATAGATTTGTGGAAAGGAAAGTCAACGTGCCAGTACCACTCGTGTCTGATCCAGAGAGTCGACGACATTTTATCCATCAGTTGGCTGCCTCGGTGCCCCTGTTTGGCTCTCTCGCCTGGTCAAGTCCCGTGCAGGGGGCTCCTGATTTCAAGAGGAACAAACGTTGCCAATCGGTCTTGCGACGACTCAGGGGACCCATGGCGTCGATCACGATGCCCTACAACAAGGACTATTCCATCGATCATGGAAGCTTGCGCGCCTGGGTCGATTTTATGTGTGAGAATAAGGCCCCGATATTGTTCATGACCCACGGTGACAGCGAACTGGGTTTGCTCAGTGAACAGGAAATGGAGGCGGTGATTCGTACGGTGGCGGGGCAGGCGCGCGGCAGGACGCTGGTGCTTGGCGGTACCGGCGTCTGGTGGACAAAACGCACCATTGACTTCATTAACCGGGTGGAGGATTCCGGTGTGGACGCGATGAATGTTCACCTGGGGAGGCTGGTTCGAAACGAGGACGACATTTTTGATAATCTAGCGGAAATCGACCGGCGCACGGAACTTCCGTTTCTCATTTCGGACACGAGCTATTCCACGGAGTTAATGACGCGCATTGCGAAAATCCCCAAGCTGATCGGCGATAAATGCCACGAAGAACTCTATCAATACCACGCCTTCATCCGCGCCACCGAGCCATACGATTTTTCAATTCTCAGTGCGGGGCAGATGAAACATTTTCTTTTCGGTTACCTCATCGGTTCACCGGCTTACCTTTGTCCGATCACTCCTTTTGCACCCCAGATTGGCGTGGAGTTCTACGCCGCGCTTGAGAAAAATGATTTTTTGCGTGCACGCGAAATGACGTTTAAATATGAGGACGGTTTGCTCGCGATCACTGGACCTTTGGGTTACCCGCATTGTTACAAGTCGTTGCTTTACCTGGCGGGAGTCTACAAGACCAACTTGATGAGGCCACCTCGAAAGAGCAATGCTCTTGAGCAGTTGGGTCCACTCAAGGAATTTATCCAGAAGCACAACATGATCTAGCCACCGGATGGTCGCTCGTGTTGAGGTACGTCTACTACCACTTGCCTGTCCGTTGTGGCAACCAGCCCGGTGCTTCCAGACATGGTCGTCGCGAAAACCTGTTGAGCTGAACAACGGACAGTTTGTCCCGTGTTGGTTGCGTACGTAGCGCGGGCCGATTAGTGTGAGAGATTGTCCGTGTGCCCACCGATCGATTGATAGGGAAAATGTGATGTTCCCGGAGCCGACCATCAAACTGCAAAGCAGGGAAAGGTCCCTGGCTGATGCAGGGCGTGTTGTCCTGCTGCAGATTCTCATCGTGGCGAGTTGCTGCCGGGTCAGTGGAGCCGAACAGCCTGCACCAATCCCGGCGTCTGGTGGCGATGCAGTGACTGAGCGGGCGATGATGATGAACATCTTCCGGTCTTTTTGCACGGACTGCCACGGCAAATGGAAACAGGAAGCCGGCCTGGATTTACGCACGCGTGAGAGTATGCTTGCAGGAGGCAAATCGGGTCCTGCGTTAGTACCGGGTGATCCGCAAAAAAGCCTTGTTTATCAACGGGTTGCTGCCGACGAGATGCCACCTCGTAAGAACCTTTTTGGCGATGAAAATTACGCCTATCGACCGCGGGCGGACGACATTGAAAGGTTGCACGCGTGGATTGCGGCGGGGGCGGTCGCAGAATCCTCGACGGCTGGTAGGAGGCAGGCACCAGCGGTCCTTCCATTCATTGATGAGGAGGACCGGGATTTGTGGGCCTTTCAATTGCCCCGGCGACCGGTTGAACCCGCCGTACATTCACCGCATCAACTGCGAACTCCGATTGACGCTTTTGTACTTCGCCGACTGGAATCCCGGGACTTGAGTTACTCACCGGAAGCGGATCGGCTGGTCCTGATGCGTCGAGCGTATTTCGACTTGATCGGACTGCCCCCTTCGCCCCGGGAAGTGGATGCTTATCTGGCAGACGTACAGCCTGCCGCCTACGAGCGTATGATTCAGCGGTTGCTCGATTCCCGGCATTATGGCGAACGTTGGGGGAAATACTGGCTGGATGCTGCCGGCTACTGTGATACGCAGGGCGTGGGAGGCGGGCGGGATGAACACCGCAAGTACATGTGGCGTTACCGGGATTATGTCATCCGGTCGCTCAACGCTGACAAACCCTATGACCAGTTCCTGCTGGAACAAATTGCTGGCGACGAATGCGTCGATTACAAATCACTCGAGTCATTAACCCCCGACCAGATTGACAAGTTGATCGCGACTGGATTCCTTCGAACAGCCGCGGATGGAACTGACGAGCGCGCGAACAACAAGGTTCCCAACCGCATGAGGGTTCTCAACAGGCAGATTGAGATTTTCAGTACGGCGGTTTTGGGTCTTACATTCGAATGTGCTCGCTGTCACGATCACAAGTTCGATCCTATCACACAACGAGACTATTATTCTTTTGCCGCGATCTTTCGCACTGCCTATGATCCTTACGATTGGCGGATTCCCAACGTGGCGATTTTTCCGGGGGGTATCAGCATTGCCAAGCCGTATCAGCGCAGGTTGTACCACCCGTCCATCAAGCCGTCGGCCCAACTGGAGGAGTACAACGCGGCCCTGAGGAAAACTATCGAGGAACACCAGGCGGCGCTCGACGAAAAAACGGCTCTGTTCAGCAAGCAACTGCAGCGGGAACGCCTGGCCAGTTCCAAACCAACCAGCACCGACGATGAACAACCTCTGCCGTCACCACTGGAAAATCGACAGCTATTAGAAGCCATCGATTTGTCTGAAGAGCAGCGCAGCCCCGCATTACAGAAGCTGTGGAAAAAGTACGCAGAACTGCTGAAGGTGGAGACAAAGCAGTTGGAAGAGCGATATGAAGAATACAAAAAAGAGGCTCCGCCACTCCGTGAGAAGATCGACGAGGCAGAAAAAAAGTTGCTTGAGGAACCGGTGATTCACGCCTTGTTCGACATGGGGGGTGAACCGACGGCCGTGCACGTTCTGAAGCGGGGTGACCCGCGCGTTCATGGCGAGCAAGTGTTGGCCGGAGTGCCCGGGGCGCTGCAGCGGGGTTTGAAACCTTACCAGGTGATCAAGCCCACGGGAGGTACCGATACCAGCGGACAACGTCTGGCACTGGCTCGCTGGCTGGTGCAACCCGATCACCCGCTGACGGCACGCGTGATGGTGAATCGAATCTGGCAGCATCATTTTGGACGCGGCCTGGTAACTCCCGATAATTTGGGAAGCAGGAGCGAACCTCCTTCTCATCCTCTACTGCTGGATTGGCTGGCAAAGGAATTCGTTGACCAGGGGTGGAAACTGAAAGAGATGCACCGTTTGATCATGACGTCGGGAGTCTACCGGCAAAACTCAATGCCCAACGCCCGGACGCTTCAATCCGACCCGGGCAATGTTTTCCTGTCGAGATATCCGCTGCGCCGCCTGGATGCCGAAACGATACGGGATTCGTTATTGCATGTTTCCGGCCAACTTGACACGACGCCTTTTGGCCCCGCGGTTGAAGTGAAGGTTGCTTCCAGTGGAGAAGTGACCAGCCACGCGACTTCAAAGGGTTTCCGACGCAGCGTTTACATGGTGCAGCGGCATGCTCACCCCTTAACCATGCTCGAATTGTTTGATGCACCCGCGATGCTTCCCAATTGCCTGTACCGTACGGAGACAACGGTGCCGACGCAGGCATTGTACTTGTGGAATAGTGCGATGGTTCGCAATTGCAGTACGCGTTTTTCCGAAATCGTGTTGGCTGCGGAGCCTGGGGCCGTGGATCGGCAAATCGAGTCGATCTATCGTCGGGCATTAGGGCGTCTTCCCATGCCACACGAGCGACAAAGAGCCCAAGCGGTGATCGCCGACTTGGCTGCTGGCTGGCAGGAGTTTTCCGTGGATGACCCGACGATGGCACACCGGCAGGCACTGATGACATTTTGTCACACGGTTTTGAACAGTCCGGAGTTTATCTATGTCGATTAATCCCGACCAGGAACGGAAAGATAAACCCCGGGGGGAGCTTTCGCAGCCTCAGGCTGTGCGAACCGGTTTAGGACGTCGCGACTTTTTCGGTCATATGGGCGATGGTCTACTGGGCACCGCGCTGGCCGGTTTGCTCACGGATGACCTCATCTCCGGCCGCCCCGCCGATGCGGCTGTAGTAACTCGCCAGGGTCTGCAACCCCGATTGCCGCACGTCGAGCCAGGGGCCACTTCGGTGATTCAATTGTTCATGACAGGCGGGCCAAGCCAGGTGGACATGTTCGACCCCAAACCGGCCTTGGTGAAACACGAAGGCGAATTACCGCGCGCCTTTCTGGACAATGTCGAGTCGGTCGGTGTGGCCGGAGGTCTGCTGCCATCGCCGTTTAAGTTTGCCAGGCATGGGCAGTCGGGGATGCCCATGTCGGAAGTCATTCCGCACCTGGCCGAATGCGCTGACGATATTGCGTTGATTCGTTCCATGTGGACCGATTCATTCGATCACTTGGCCGCCATTTTTCTGATGCACAGCGGACGCACACGCAATTTGTCGCCCTCCCTGGGATCCTGGGTGGTGTACGGGCTGGGAAGTGACAATAAGAACCTGCCGGCCTACGTGGCCCTGGATGACCCCGATCGTCAGATTCTGGCAGGCAAGACTAATTGGCAAGCCGGCTTTCTACCGCCCATCTGCCAGGGTACACGGTTACGTAGCGTTGGGGCACCCATACTCCATTTGAACGCCGAGCAAGACTTCCCGGACCCGGTGTTGGAACTTTCTCGCGACCTGCTCGCGACCTTGGCCCGGGAACATCGTGATGCACGAGCCGGACAGGTGGAGTTGAACGCGCGAATTGCCAGCTACGAATTGGCGGCGCGGATGCAAATTTCCGCCACCCAAGCTTTGGACATTTCCCAGGAGACGCAACAGACTCACGACCTGTATGGACTGAACGACAAAGTAAGTGCCTCCTACGGCCGCCGCTGTTTAATGGCCCGTCGGCTCATCGAACGTGGTGTGCGAATTGTCCAGGTCTACATGAACTGCGACCCGAGCGACAACCCATGGGATCACCACGGCAACATCAAGGATGCGTTGCCGCATTCCTGCAGGCAAACGGACAAATCGGTGGCCGGATTGCTCAAGGATCTGAAACAACGAGGCTTGCTTGACCAGACACTGGTTGTTTGGGGTGGCGAATTCGGTCGGTTGCCGCTTTCGCAGGGCAAGGGCCGGGACCACGGGGCGAATGGATTTTCGGTATGGCTGGCGGGTGGGGGGGTGCAGGGAGGAACCATCTACGGTGCTACTGACGAATTCGGCTATCACGCCGTGGAAAACCGGGTCAGTGTTCACGACCTGCACGCGACCATTCTTCATTGCCTGGGGATCGATCACGAAAAGCTCATTTACAATCATCATGGTCTGGAAGAACAGTTGACAGGTGTCGATCCAGCACGCGTGGTGAAAGAAATTCTAAGTTAGTTGGAGAGCAGTGTGGGTACGGGCGTGTTGTCGTTCTGGCGGAGTCAACCTCAAGCGTGGTTGACTCGTTACAGATCCGCAGGGAGACGACACTGCCAGGGTCATTCGAGAAGCTGACTGATGGCTGCTTGATCCATTCCCTCCAGGCCGAGTTCTTTGACCGTTCTGCCGTGTTCCCGGCAGTCCGACTGGATCATGATGGAAACCAAATGAATGATGGAATCGATGACGGGTGTCGCCACGCGAAGTTGGGCCCCCAGCGAGGACCATGCGACCAGCCCGTAGGGCGTGTCTTCAGTCAGCCAACGGTTTTCGAGCACCAGAGGTGCTTTGAGTTGAGTGAGCATATGACTTCCGTTAATGGTTTCCCAGAGATTACCCCGGGGACCAAATCCTGCCTGGTGGAAGGCGTCTGCCACCGGCCGTAAACCGACACCTGCGGCTTGTCCGATTGCCTGCCGCTCGGCATCCACTTTTTCGATTACCCTGACCACTCCAGGCGTCACACCTTCGTCATAAAAGTAAAATTCTCCGCGGGAGCGTTCAATCCTGCCGGCGTTCATGAGAACTCCGGCCGGATGAACGGCTGGATTCAAACTACTCAGGCCGCATTCCAACACGTTGGCGAGCGGGGTGATTCCCGGAAAAACCCGCTCCAGAATCTGAGTCACCTCCGTTGTTCTCGAGGCGGGCAGGACTCCCAGGCCCAGGTTGACACTTCCCCAGATGTGGGCCTCAGCCGGGGCAGTTTTTCGGCAGACATACGGCGACGTGTCGGTTTCTGCCAGAATCACTCCCTCAGCAGCACCCCGATCTTTGAAAATCTTGGAAAACTCCAAAGATCCGAGAGTCCCGGGTAAAACGACGATGATCTGACCCTCTCGAACGTGCGGGGCGCACACCTCTGCAAACGGCCGGTGCGCGTAGGCAGGTATGGGAACCAGTACCAAGCGGGCCGCAGCGAGGGCCTCGGAAATGTCCGTCGTAGTTTTGGCGAGCTTTGCTGCCCCCACTTCAGCGGCACCATTCAAAGTGATGGTGTTGTTTCCCCGCAGCGGTTGCAATGTGTGGGCAAACTCCGGAATTTCGTAGAGGGTAATGTCATGTCCACGCAGAGAGAGATTCGCAGCAATGCTGAATGCCGTGTTACCGCCACCAAGTACTGTGATCGATTTGTCAGTCATCTAGTCGGATCCTGTTTCAACCAATGGAGGAACTGCGGAATCATTGTTCGTCTGTTCATGGGGACACGGCGGGGCACGGTGTCTCCAAACGATTTTGGCGACGTATCCGTTCGGTAGGGGATTTTATCATGGAGTCGGTTTTTCATGAAGAACCCCGTCGTGTCTGCAGTGCGTTGCAGCACGGTCCAAGTTGCTTTTGTTCCTGCAGCAGCAGAAGAAAAGTCACCCGCGAGGCCCGCCCGTCGCCGGGTGTTGTCGAAGGACAGGTGAAAGTGCCTTTTGGAAGTGGGTGCTTCCAAGTGACCCGAATTGAGCGAGTGGAGAATTTGGCACGACGAAAAGCAGGTTTCACGCGAACAGTTGCGTGATGGGTTGTCCGTCGGCGACTCTCCAGGGCTGTCCTGTGAAATCGTGAATTTCGGTTCCGGGGGCAATGCCAAACCGCCAGAAGATGGTGGCTGCCAAATCGGCGGGCGTGGCCGCATCCGTCGCCGGGAAGGCTCCCAGGCGGTCACTCGAACCGTAGACAAATCCCCCTTTCACTCCACCGCCAGCCAGCAACACTGTGTAACAATCGGGCCAGTGATCACGTCCGCCATGTTCATTGATTTTGGGGGTGCGGCCGAATTCCCCCATGGCTACGATCAGTGTCGTATCGAGCAGCCCCCGTTGATCGAGGTCTTCGATCAGTGCGGAAAGCGACTGGTCTGCCAGGGGTAACAAGTGGTTCTTATGTTGGTAGAAGTTGTTTACGTGGGCGTCCCAGTTGAGTCCCTGCTGCCTGTAGTCGTAAATGGAAACAAACGGGACTCCCGCTTCTACAAGGCGACGGGCCAGCAGTAAGTTTTGTCCCCGCATATTCCGGGCGAAACCGTCCTTGGGACCTCCGGGAGTGGTGTGGTTATCGATGTACGTTCCGCTGGGGTACAGTCCGTAACGTTCCCGCACCGCAGCCGGTTCTTGCGTCAAGTCAATCGCCTTTGGGAATTCTTTGGAAGACAGCAGCCGGTACGCCCGGTCACAAAACCGGCGCCACTCGTCCGTTGTTTTTGTCGTCCCGGCCGCAGCCGCCAAATCATCTAACAGCCGCCGCCGTTCAAGAATTCGATCGGGCGACAAACCATCCTGCCACTTTAACGCGCCGGCATGATAGGTTTGTTCGTCGGGATTGACCGAAATCTGAAGTGGATCAAACGCTCTACCCAGGAAGCCGCCTCCCTGGCAAGGGACGTTTACCACGTTGTGAAACACGTAGGGCAATGCCGCGTGGGAAACGTTAAGATTGTTTCCGCTTCGAAGATAGCTTAGTGTCGCACCGTGGCAGGGAAAAAACTGTTCGATCGGCACAGCTTCTTCGCGATCTCCGTTGGGTGATTGACGTCCGGTCAGGGCCTCGGTCGAGGCCGAGTCGTGCAGGCGGTTGGTGTGGTGCATGCTGCGAATGAGTGCCACTTTGTGCATCAGCTTGGACATGTGTGGCAAGTGTTCGCAGACCTGCATGCCCGGGACCGAGGTCGAGATAGGCTTGAATTCACCACGCACCTCGGCAGGCGCATTTGGCTTCAAGTCATAAGTATCAAGGTGGCTGGGTCCACCGTAGTAAAAGATAAGAATGCAGGACCGAATTTTTGCCGTGTTCGCTGGATGTTCAGCCGAGTCAGCGTGGGCAGATTGGGCACGCAACAGCCCGCCCAAACTCAGGCCGAGGCAACCGTTTGCGGACCACTGGAGCAACTGCCGCCGCGTGGCGGAATGGCCGAAATCACTGGCAGAGTCAAAATTTTTCATGCCAGACTCACCTCGACACTGCGAATCAATGTTCAAGAGACACCTTGGAACGCAATTCGATCCAAGTTCGTTTCATTCGATATCCAATGACGCGTTGCCTCAGAGAAATTTTAATCGCTCTGGTGCGAGTCGCAAAGAGTTCGAAGAATTTTTTGACCGCTTTTCCAAAGCGCTCGGAAACTATTTTACGACAGAACCACTGGATGACCACCTGGTTGCCCTCATCGCTGGGGACGAAGTGGGTTCTCCGCCAATTCGCCCGCCCACGAGTCATGTAGATATTTTTGGATGATACGCCGTTTGGCGCGCCGGAGATTTGGGGTTTTTATGCAAATGGTAACCGGTAAAATAACGCAGAAAAGTTGTGATTGAACTTTGTCTTTGGGGGAAACAATCGAGCTGGAACGTGCGACGCTGGTGTGTGGATACCAACACGCGGGTTCTGAAGGACTGAAGTTGGACTTGAGCGACTCAAATTCCGTTCACAGGAATCGACGATGAAAAAACGACCGACGCGCCGTTGTTTTTTGAAACGGGCTGCGCTGTTACCGACAACGGCTTCCATTCTCGCCAACGGGTCCTGGACCCAAGTTGCTCGTGCGGCGAAGTCCGGGATTGATCGAACGGATTTGAGTGGTGTCAGGCGTCCGTCGGGGGTACAGCAGACCGACATTCTTTTCGATCGTTCACGCTACACCGCATTTCCACACGTTGAGCGTCTGGAAGGCGACGAACTGTTGATCGCATTCCGGCAGGCACCAAGGCAGAAACGGCTGCGCCACACGCACCCCAGCTCGATCATTACTGTCATGCGTTCTTATGACCTGGGTGAAACGTGGGAAACGAAGGACGCGACGCAACTCGCTGCCGGGGGTGGCCAGGAGTTCGCCCCGATCTATCTGGGACAGGGGCATGTCGGTGGATTGCTGGCCATGCACGAGGTTGTTCCGGTTGTGGAAACAGGCCGGAGTGGGATACCACACCTCCATAAAAATGAGTATCCCTTCAGCGGCGTCGGTGGTTTCTGGTGCTGGAGCGACAACTATGGCCTGACCTGGAAGCTACATCACGCGGTTCTGTTTGCTCCCGGGCTGCACACGTGTGCGGCACCGATAAAACTGGAGTCCGGAAAGCTGCTTGCACCCTGTTACGGGAGGATGGCAGACGACGAGCCCGCTTCGAATGTGCTCTACCATTCAGATGACGACGGTAAAACGTGGTCAGGGCAGACGGTCATCACGCGAGGCAGTAAGAACACCCGCGGTTATTACGAGCCGTGCCTGCTGGAGTTACGGCGGGACCATCTGCTCGGAATGCATCGCATGGGGGTATCTCAAAACCAACGCAACGGACTTTTTTGGCGAAACGAATCGATCGATGGAGGCAAGACGTGGAGTGAACCGGTGGAAACGGACATTCTTTCCGGCGCCTGTCCCCGACTCCGGAAGCTTTCTGATGGGCGGGTGCTGCTTACCTACGGCCGACGATATCCCCCCTACGGAATCTATGCGCGGTTCAGTAGTGACGGCGGGACGACGTGGGGCAAGACATCATGGCTACTTCGTGAAGCTCCCAACGGCGACCAGGGCTACAGTTCGTCGCTGGAGATCAAACCAGGGCGTATTTTCACGACCTGCTACGCACAGAACGCCGAAGCGGTGACCGGCATCACCGGAACGTTCTGGGATCTACCGCAAGGCTGACCGGTGTTTACAAGAGAGGCTGGCTTTCAGAAGAGTCGCACCCAGTGACCAGTTCGCCCCAGGTCCACTGAACAGCCCTGTTGTACGGCATCGTTCAGGTTGGGAACTGTCGTACGGAGGTTTGACACTGACGATCCAGGCCGTCGAGTTGTTGCGGTCGATGTTTGATCAGTGTGCAAATGCGAGCGCTGCTAAGATCAAGACCACGATCAGTACTGCGATTGCGGCCAGAGACCACCAGGAGATTTCAGGGACAGGGGCCGGCTGTTGGAGTGCGTGCACACGCTGGCCCAGTCGCGCAATACCCTGGTCACGAATCGACGCGGCTGCTACATCGGCTGCGCTACCAGGATCTTCATACGGTTCTGCCGACAATTCTAACAAGACACCTTGCACGGCTCGAGCGTTGAAGGGTCTTGCTTCGGGATCTTTGGCTAACAGCTGGGGAATCAGATCGGAAAGTCTCGCCGGCAGGTTGGGCACCAGTTGATCGATTTCAGGTGGTGCGTGCCGTAAGTGTTGCTCGAACAACTGGGCAAAATTTGAACCTTGAAATGGCGGCTTGCCGACCAGTAATTCGAACAAGACGCAACCCAGCGAATACAGGTCCGATTTTCCGGAAACTACTTCACCGGTAATCTGTTCCGGAGACATGTAGGAGCGGGTGCCAACAGTCAGTCCCGAAACGGTGATATCACCCTCGTCCATATCACGGGCAATTCCGAAATCACCCAATTTTACCTGGCTCTCATGGCTCACGAACAAGTTGCCTGGCTTGAGGTCACGGTGGATGATGCCGTGGTTGTGAGAGTGTTGTAAAGCAGAACAGACTTGAATCCCAATCGTTACCACTTCAGGCCAGGTGAGGGGGCCTGACGACTGTACGACTTCCTTGAGGGATCCACCTTGAACTAGCTCCATAGCATAAAACAGTTGACCGTCGCTACGACCACCCCCATAGTATCGCACGATGTTAGGGTGGGTCAGCTTCTCAAGAATGAGCATCTCGCGTTCGAATCGAGCGATCACCAGGGAATCATTCGAAGCGATTGGCAGCAGAATTTTCAGAGCGACGCTCTGGCCACTGGCAGTTTCCGTGGCGGCATAGAGTGTTCCCACGGTGCCGACCCCAATGGATTCGCCCAGCTGAAACTCGTCCAACTGACGTTTTGCCATGATTTGCGTCTCCTACGCCTATGGCTGGCCGAACCTTCTCGGTTCGACGCGCGGTACCTTTTTTACAATCTTGTACAACAAGGAAGCTTGCGAGCCTGGGATTCGTTGGTACGAAATTTCCAGTATTCTATGATCCTCGAATGACTGTGGCTGCATCGGCCGTCAGAAAAATGAAAACGAAGTTGGCTCCGTACGTGGCGTAACAACAATCAGGCGGACAGAGACAAGTCAAACCACATTTGCTGTTATCAAGGTTCTCGATCAAGTTCCTATTTGGATCTCGCGGACCGGTTGATCTATGGGGGAAGAGCGAACGGATGCCTTGATCGGATCGCTGGATTCGCGGGTGTGATTATAAGAAACTTCGTGCTCAGTGTATAAGGCCAAAATGATGATTTTGATTCGGCTGGACAGCCAAACGGCTACGCCCAGGGTGGTATCGTTGGAAGGTCGAAAAGGTTTCGGTGCCGTCAAATCATCAAAGATGTTCTCCCAGCGACCGTGAGAGTCGAAAACATGGACCTGATTGGGGCGGCGGAAAATTGCAGGGCGAACCGTGCTGATCTCCTGACGGCCGTCAGGTATCCGTGGTTCAAAACGTTGCGGATGGATGGGCAACGGATTAAAATTCTTTAAAAGACCTGTGTATTTTGTCTGCGGACCAGACCGATGAACTTCATTTGCATTGGAGACTTGCCATGATTCGATTCGCGAGTATCGTTTTTCGTGGTTTGTTCCCGTTGTTGCTTGTCGCATCCAGCGGTCTTACGTTTGCACAAGAAAAGAATGACTCGCCAATGTTTGACGAAGTGGCGATCGAGTTCTTTGAGACGCAGGTCCGACCGGTGTTGGTTAAACGATGCTACGCTTGTCACAGCATTAATGCGCCGGAAATTAAGGGTGGCCTGCGTTTGGATTCGCGTGCTGCGGTCCTCCAGGGTGGTGAAACCGGACCCGCGATTGTTCCTGGAAACCCGAGCGAAAGCCTGTTGATCGACGCTATCAACTATGGCGCTACTTATCAAATGCCACCGAAGTCGAAGTTGCCGGCTGCAGAGATTGCGGCACTCACCAATTGGGTCAAGCGCGGGGCCCCGTGGCCCGCTGGGACGGTTGTAAGCCGAATCTCCCGGGAGAAATTCGATCTGAATGCCCGCAAGAAGGCGCATTGGTGCTGGCAGGATGTCCAATACCATGAGCCGCCCACCGTCGGAAGACCCGATTGGCCAAGTTGTGAACTGGACTATTTTGTCCTGGCCCGCTTGGAATCAAGCGGGTTGCCACCGGCGCCGCCGGCCGACAAACGAACGTTGATTCGCAGGGCTTTCTTTGACGTGATCGGATTACCTCCCTTGCCGGAGCAGGTGCATGCATTTGTCAATGACAACTCCTCTGAGGCGTTTCAAAAGGTGGTCGATGAATTGCTCGAGTCACCGCACTTTGGCGAACGTTGGGCGCGGCATTGGATGGACTCGTTTCGCTACGCGGAGGGCTACGGGCACGAATTCGACTACTCGATTCCACACACTTTCCGCTATCGGGACTACTTGATTCGCGCCCTGAATGAGGATGTGCCGTACGACCAGTTTGTCATCGAGCATGTCGCCGGAGATTTGCTGGAGGATTTCCGCCGTCATCCTGTCGAGGGTTATAACGAATCGGTGATCGGTACGGGTTTCTGGTGGCTTGGCGAGGCTACCCATGCTCCGGTTGACGTACGCGACGACGAAGGTCGGAGGATCGACAATCAGATCGATGTGATGACGAAAACGTTTCTCGGTCTGACCGTCGCTTGTGCCCGCTGTCATGACCACAAGTTTGACGCCATCACAACGGAGGACTACTACGCCTTGACCGGGTTTTTGCAGAGTTCACGACGTCATCAGGCAGCGTTGGATCCTGGCGGCAAGATCCGGTCTCGGAGTACACAACTGGTGGCGGTGAAACGGAAAATCGACAGCATGGTCCCGCAAGCGGTGCTGACGGCGAACGATCTGAGCGGAGATCTGTTTGCGCGCTATCTGTTGGCCTCCCGCGAGGTTAACGCCGGTACACCGGCAGAGGTTATTGCCGAGCACTTTGATCTCGAGACAGAACGGCTGAATCGGTGGGTCGATGCACTACAGCGAAGTGATGTGAATCCATCATCACATCCGATGCACGTCTGGGCAGCCTGGTCACCATCCGGTGAAGACATCGTTGCAGCGAACTTTGATTCCCACCGCGCACGGATGGCTGAGGATGAAAAAAACGTCAACGAATACAATGAAATGAATCCGTTGATTATTGATTTTGAAAATGGTTATGAAGGCTGGTTTACAACGGGCGAGGCCTTTGGGGCGAACCCCACCCGGAAACAACAGTGGGATCGTCGGGCAAGTGAGTTGACACTCGATGCGCCAGGAGTAGCCGATAGCGGGTCCGTTTCGAATCGTCTGCAAGGTGTGTTGCGGTCGCCGACGTTCACTTTGACACATCCGAACATCTTCTACCGAATTCGCGGCAAGGATGTCCAGGTGCAGTTGATCCTTGATGGTTACTTTATGAACGTGTTCAATGGCCTGCTGTTTGGGGGTTTCCGGTTCGATGTCAATGACGGAGAAGACTTTGCCTGGCACCGACAAGCGGGTGACATCGGGCGATATCTTGGACATCAGGCATACATTGAGATCATCGATCAGGGTGATGGCTTTGTGGCCATTGACGAAATCCGTCTTTCCAACGGGCCGGTACCGCCCACGCCGCCCAGCGAATTGGCAATGGAAGTGCTGAAAAACGGGGGCCTGGATTCATTGGAGGGTCTTGCCGCAGCTTATGGCCGGGTATGGAATCGGGTTGTGCAAGCGTGGCAGGTTGGAAGTGTGACTTTACCGGACCAGGAGTTGATCGACTGGGCCATGCGATGTGGACTGGTCAACGTCGCCAGCAGCGACCAGTCGATATTCGCCACTGCGCAGCGTCGCATGCAGGAGTTGGAAAAGGATATTCCGGCCCCCGTACGCATCTTGTCGATGGTTGACGGCACGGGAGAAAATGAACGAGTGTTTGTGCGCGGGAATCATAGGACGCTGGGTGAAGAGGCACCGCGCCAATTGCTTGCGGCATTGGTCGGCCGTAAACCGGGTGTGAAAAAGGGTAGCGGGCGTCTGGACTTGGCCAAAGATATTGTGGACCCAACCAATCCATTGACCGCACGTGTGATGGTTAATCGAATATGGCACCATCTGTTCGGTCGCGGCATCGTCGGTTCAGTTGATAATTTTGGAGTCCTCGGTCAACGTCCAACCCATCCCGAATTGCTCGATTTATTGGCGATCCAGTTTGTCAACAATGGCTGGTCCGTGAAGCAGATGATCCGCACGATCCTGTTGAGCAGCACGTATCAGATGTCGAGCGTTCCGAATCTCGCAGCTGAAAAGATCGACCCGGGCAACGTGCTCTTGCATCGTATGCGCATTCGTCGGCTGCAGGGCGAGGTGATTCGCGATTCGATCTTGCAGATTTCCGGGCGACTGGATCACACGCTGTTTGGACGTAGCGTGCCGATCCACATGACGGAGTTCATGCAGGGCCGTGGACGACCGGGCGGGAACGGGGCTTTGGACGGCGAGGGGCGCCGCAGTATCTATCTGGAAGTCCGCCGTAATTTTCTGTCTCCGATGATGTTGGCGTTTGACACGCCTATTCCGTTTAACTCCGTAGGTCGCCGCAACATATCCAACGTGCCTGCTCAGGCGCTGATTATGATGAACGATCCACTGGTCGTCGAACAGGCGCGCGTGTGGGCCCGACGGTTGCTGTCAGATAAGGACTTGTCAGTTGAACAGAGAATGGAGAACATGTACCTGGCTGCGTTTGCCTGTCCACCTCGAAAGGCCGAGCTTTCCGAAGGCAAGAATTTTTTAAGACAACAAGGAAAGGCGCTGGGTCTGGTACCGGAAGCATACAAGACGGATGAACGTGTGTGGGCCGACTTGTGCCACGTGATGATGAACGTCAAGAAATTCATCTTTATCCACTGAGAATCGCACGGATGCGCACGTGTTTTTTAAATGAGGTTGAAAATGTATCCCTGCCGTCGTGTTGCTGATCAGCCACTCACGCGCCGTGATATGCTTCAGCGCTCTGCCTGCGGTTTTGGTGCTGTCGCCTTGTCGGGATTGTTGACCGACCGCCACTACGCTGCGGGTGCCAGCGGCCCCTTTGCCCCGCTGAAACCTCATTTTGCACCCAAATGCAGCAGTGTGATCTATCTCTACATGGATGGTGGACCGTCTCAGGTCGACACATGGGATCCGAAGCCTCAACTGCAGAAGGACAATGGTAAGCCGTTTGCAATGAAGATTGAACCGACTCAGTTCAACCGCATTGGCACGACTCTAGGCAGTCCGTGGAAGTTTGCGCGACACGGAGCAAGCGGCATCGCGGTCAGCGAGTTGTTTCCCAATGTGGCACAACATGTTGATGACATGGCGGTGATCCGCTCCATGACGTCCAATTTTTCCGAGCACACCAATGGCAACTATTTTCTGCATACGGGCAACGGTCAGCAGGGGCGACCAAGCATGGGGTCCTGGTTTGCCTACGGGTTGGGTACCGAGTGCCAGGACCTGCCTGGATTTGTCGTACTGGATGGCGGGCTGATTCCACCCGGTGGGTTGGACAATTTTAACAGCGGTTTTCTGCCTGCGACTTACCAGGGATCTGTCTTTAATTCCAACGACCCGCCGCTGGCGAATATCAGGCGATCCGAGTCCAGCGATGTACTACAACGAAATAAACTGGACTTGCTGGACAAACTGGATGCCGGAGTGCTGGAGCGTATCGGGCACGTGGATCAACTTGAATCAGCGATTGCCAATTACGAATTGGCCTACCGTATGCAAACGGTTGTTCCGGAACTGACCGACCTGAGCGACGAGTCGTCTGCGACGGCCGAGATGTATGGTTTACACGCTAAGACCAAGGGAACGGCCACGTTTGGCCGGCAATGTCTGATCGCCCGCCGGTTGGTGGAACGTGGCGTTCGATTCATTGAACTCACTTGTCCCCAACTTGGCCACGACCGTTGGGACCAGCATGAGAATCTGGTAAGTGGACATGCCGACAATGCACGTGCGGTGGACCAGCCGATTGCGGCCCTGCTCACGGATTTGAAGCGGCGGGGATTGTTGCAGTCCACACTCGTGGTTTGGAGCGGCGAGTTTGGGCGCACGCCGTTCGCCCAGGGTAGCAATGGACGGGACCACAATCCTTTTGGTTTCAGTTTGTGGATGGCCGGTGGTGGTGTGAGGGGAGGGACCGTTCACGGGGCGACCGACGAATACGGATACAAAGCAGTTGAAAACGTCCAGGAGATTCACGACCTGCACGCGACGATGTTGCACTTGCTGGGCATGGATCACGAAAGGCTCACATTTCGTTTCAGCGGCCGTGACATGAGACTGACGGATGTTCACGGCCACGTCATGCACGAGATATTGTCCTGATGGTTCAAGTTGTCAGCGTACCAAGCCGGTTCGTTCCGCCGATTCTGACACCTCCCAACGACCTCAGCGGCCCCTGGATTTTTGACGACCTCTTTCGTAACCTTGGTCATGCAATGTCCTCCGCTGCGCCAGTGACTGAGTGAAATAAAACCAAGAATCCGGCCCGCAGGAGGTGCCGGCATTTCTTTGTCAGTGAAAAAAGTGTGATGACATCTTGTTGTGGGAAACAAAAAGTGCTGTGTGTCTTGGTTCAACGGTTTTTCATCTCAAACTCGTAGAGCATCAATTTGTTTGAGATCACGGATGCGTGAACTCAACGTTAACTCCGGAAAAGGCGATAGGTAAATAAGATGAGTTGGAACGCAGCAGAACTGGACCCGCAATACCCGTTTGACCTGTTCGCCATGAAATTCGATTTGGACAAAGCGCATACGGCGCTGGTAGTAATTGACATGCAGGTCGACTATCTCAAAATCGAAGAGAACTCTCCGATCGGAGAGAAGTACCCAGACATTCGGAATTATTTCAATACAAGAGTTGATGAAATTGTGATGCCGAATGCTGTGAATCTGATCAGGAATTTCCGCGAAAGAAATCTCAAAATTGCCTACACCCGAAATGGATGCATGACGTCACTGGGTGATGAAATGTCTGCTCGTCTCAGAGCACTGAACAATCCGCCAAAGCTGTGGAGAGGGACTCCACGGTACGAAATCGCAGAAGCAATTCGTCCCCGCTCAGAAGATCTGGTGATTGATAAACTGACCTCGGGTGGATTTACTTCATCCCAACTTGATCATGCGTTAAGAAATTATGGTGTGACGGATGTTGTAATCGTTGGAGTATTCACCGACATGTGCGTCTTAGGTTCAGCAAGAGTCGCGGCCGAACTGGGTTACAACACCATGATCTGTGCAGATTGCTCGGCAACAATGACCCAGAGAGCCCATGACGAGGCCTTGCTGGTACATGCGAGAAGATTTGGCAGGGTGGCGACAACAGATGACCTGCTCAAGGAATTATAGATGACAGGACAGCTGACGAGTGACGGCCCGGGATCCTGGAAGTGAGTCTGAAATAACTCCTTGTTTGATTTTCTGCGGATGACCGTGTTCGTGGGTGTCATCAAGTTGCCCGGCGCGAAAATCCCTGTCACTTCCCAAGATCAGATGCCCTGTGCAGGGAATACAGGATTTCACCGCGGATGACGTGCCCGCGCATTACTTTCGAAATGACCACGGGGGCGCTAGAATTACAGGGTGTCGCGTTGGTTCCCACTGGGACGTAGAAGTTCCCGGCTTGTGAGCTGTGCCGGCAAAGTGCTCATCAAGCGTTGTCCGTGGCGCGGGGTGTCAGGTTTATTAATCCCAGGAGGAAACATCATCATGAAACAGGCCAGCGGTACGCTTACCTTTCGAAGCCTGCTGACATTTTGTGTCTGCACAGGGGTTCTGGTAATGGTGGATGCCCGCGTGGGAGCCGTAGAACCACTTGTCGGAGAAACAGAAGTCGACAGGCAGCGCAATGCTGCTTTGCTCAGCGAATACGATTACCGTAAATACCCGGTAGCAATCACGGGCTACAACGGACAGGATCTGCAACGGGTCGGGTTTTTCCGATGGCAGCACGCGATACGAACCCGAGTTGGTTCCCGCGGCAGTTACAAAGCGGGTATGACGCAGCTTCCCGGCGGCAAACTGGTACTCGCTGCCTGTCGCGACAACCATGAGAAGGATTCTGCCAAGCGCGCCTTTCTGATCGACGTTTACGAGTCAGCGGATGAGGGGCTGACGTGGCAGAAGATCGGCAGAAGCCCCTTGTTTGGAAAAGAGCCCAGTCTGGCGAGCTTACCTGACGGATCGCTGGTGCTTTCAGTGCAAGAATTCGGCCCTGGAGCGACGCGCGAAACACTCCCGATCTCTCGGTCGACAGACGGTGGTCGAACTTGGGAAACATTCAATCTTGAGGGCGGTGCCTACCCACGCAATCTGATTGTCGAACCGGATGGGACCTTGTTGATGGTTCGAGGTGGGGATAGCGGGGCAGTGAGGGAGAGGTTGTATTCCCACCTTGAACTGGGCCGTTCGCAAGACGGAGGGAAAACGTGGCAGTTTTCAGAAGGGATCATTGATTGGAAGCCCCAGCATTACGGTGAAGTCGGTTCCATCCGACTCCGTGACGGCCGACTTCTTGCGGTCTTGCGTACGCGGATTCCAGGGGCTCCCGTTCAAGATTCACATGGCTTTGGTGTCATGATGATCACGCAGTCCACGGATGATGGCAGGCACTGGTCGAAACCCGAGATCATGACCAGCGCCGCCGAAGTACATGTCTACTTGACAGAACTTACCGATGGTAGAATCCTGGCCACGTACTCAAGCTACCATCTTCCGTTTGGTGTGTTTGCGATCGTTAGCAGCGACGGTGGCAAGACTTGGGACCGTGAAAATCCAATTCAGTTGGCATTGTCGGCCAGGAACCATGTAGGCTGGCCCGTTACCTTGGAACTTGCGGGCGGGGATTTAATCACAGCCTACGCCCTGACCGCGTACTTGCAACAACCTCCCGATTTAACGGTTACGGAAGTGGTGCGTTGGCAGTTACCTTGAGAGAGGCCAGAGGGGCAGTGAACCGCGAAATGGTTGCTGGCTACGCTCTCCAGTCCTACTTCGACGACCTGGCGGACTGCCCCGGAGTGATGAGATGTCTGGCTGGCAGGCGGATTTCCACAGGTCATCGACGGCGTTGGTGAGTCACGGACCGGGGTGAAAGGTGAAGAAGTTCCCGAAACGGGCTAATGACATTGTGTTTCCAACTGGTCACAATGGGACTAGAAATTTGAAACCTGTGTGGAGGAATCGGCGAAGAATGAATGCACAACAAGGAATCCGTTTAGCTCTCATGATGTTGCTTTTCATCCCCTCAGCCTGGGCGAGTGACGGTGATGGTACGTTCGAGCCTATTTTCAACGGACGGGATTTAACAGGTTGGCAGGGAGATCCAGAAATTTGGACGGTGCAAGAGGGTGCGATCACGGCACGTACAACGGCTGACAACCCTCTCAAGTCAAATACATTTCTTGTCTGGCAAGGCGGAGATGTTGGCGATTTTGAACTGGAATTAGAGTACCGGATCGTTGGTGGTAACAGTGGCATCCAATACCGTAGTCGACTGATTGACTCCGCGGCATGGGTTGTCGGAGGTTACCAGGCTGACATCGAGGATGGAGACACTTACTCGGGCATCCTGTTCGAAGAACGCGGGCGTGGAATTCTGGCCCGGCGCGGGCAATTAGTCGAGTTCAATCCCCGGGGGAAAAAGTGCGAGATCACGGTTGCTAGTAGCGCTGACCTGCAGGCCAAGATTCTCAAACAGGATTGGAACCGTTTCAAGGTTCAAGCCCAGGGTGATATGCTGCACCATTACATCAATGGAAATCTGATGTGCAGGACTCGCGACGCTGAAACCGGGCATTGCGCTGGGGCGGGCATTTTGGCACTCCAGGCCCACGTCGGGCCTCCGATGACCGTGCAGTTTCGAGACATCCGCCTGAAACGTCTGGCCAGTTCCGAAGTGGCGGAAACGGCTGTCGAAATTGACGAGACGACTTCCGTTTCCACGCCGCTGGACGCGATCACCGTTCTACCAGGTTTTCAAGTCGAGATGGTTCACTCGGTATCATCGGACACGCAGGGGTCATGGGTTTCCATGACAGCGGGTCCCGGCGGTAGCCTGATTACCGCGGATCAATATGGGGATCTTTACCGCGTCCTGCCATCGGCCGCGGGTGCTGATCCTGCCAGCACGATTGTGGAGCGACTGAACGTACCCATCGGGCGGGCGCATGGAATGCTGTGGAACGAGGACAGCCTGTACGTCATGGCCAACGGGGAACTTCAGCCGGAGGGAATGAGATTGTCCGGGTTGTTCCGGATTCGTGATACGGATGGCGACGGCCATTTGGACACGGGACGTTTGTTGAAGAAAATCAACGGTAGCGGCGAGCACGGTCCGCATGCCGTTGTGTTGGGGCCAGGTGGAAACGACATCTACGTCGTTGCCGGAAACCACACGCGACCGATTGAATTTGACGCCTCCCTGGTGCCTCGGGTCTGGGACGAAGACCAGTTGTTGCCAAGAATGTGGGACGCCGGCGGTCATGCCGTGGGGATCATGGCTCCGGGTGGATGGATTGCTCGGACAGATTTTGAGGGCAAGTCCTGGGAACTTGTCAGCATCGGGTTCCGCAATCCCTACGATATTGCTTTCGACAAGCACGGTGAATTATTTACCTATGATTCCGATATGGAATGGGATATTGGTACCCCGTGGTATCGTCCCACGCGCTTATGTCACGTGACAGGAGGCAGCGATTTCGGGTGGCGAAGTGGTACGGGAAAATGGCCTAGCGATTACGCGGATTCGCTCCCAGCGGTTGTGGACATCGGGCCGGGGTGTCCGACAGGGATCACCTTCGGCTATGGCGCCCGTTTTCCAGTCAAGTACCAGAACGCTTTGTTTTTATGTGATTGGAGCTTTGGCAAACTTTATGCGGTGCATCTGTCGCCCAGTGGAGCCAGCTATGCTGGTGAAGTTGAAGATTTTATCACGGGAGTTCCGTTACCTCTGACGGACGTTCTGATTCATCCGGACGATGGTGCAATGTACTTTACGATCGGAGGTCGCGAGACGCAGTCAGGATTGTACCGGGTTCGGGTTGAGGGACAGGAATCGGTTGTCAATCACTCCGGAAATGACGGATCGGTTTCCAAAACAGAGCGGGCACGACAAAAGATAGTAGAACTCAGGCGGCGTTTCGATCAGGGAACGGGTTCGCAAGGGCCCGTCAGCCTTGACGAAGCCTGGTCGTACCTTGGTCACACGGACCGTCATATACGGTATGCGGCGCGAATGGCGGTTGAGTCAAAGCCGGTATCTACCTGGCAGGCTCGCGCATTGGCCGAGTCGAATCCAGTGGCTGCAGTGGAAGCGAGCATCGCACTGGCTCGCCACGGTGACCGTGAAGATTCGAAACTTTCCCGTGATCTGTACAGGAATTTGGCGGCGGTCGAATGGAACAAACTGTCCAAGGTCCGGCAGATCGGATTGCTACGTGCCTACGGTTTGGCAGCGATCCGTTTAGCTCCCGTGGACGACGTGACGCGACTCGCCGTTGCCCAACGATTTGATGTCCAGTTTCCCAACCCGGAGACTGAATTGAATCAGGAGCTTTGTCGCCTGCTGGCCTACCTGGAATCCCCCCAGGTGGTTGAAAAGACACTTCTGTTGTTGCGAAATGCTTTGTCGCAGGAAGAGCAAATCCATTACGCGTTCTGTTTACGAAATATTATTGCCGGCGCTACGCCTGATCAGCAACGGGAATACTTCCGTTGGTTTCGAAACACCGGCGACATCCGGGGAGGGTACAGTCTGAAAAAATTCATTGACAACATCAAGCAGGAGGCTGCTGACCAGTTGGATGACGAGCAAAAAAACTTACTGGCTGAAGTGCTTGAGCCGGTGGTTGAACAGGACGCAATTGAGGAGACGCCGCGTGAAGTTGTGAAAGATTACTCGGTCAGCGACGTGGTCGGTCTGGTGAACAACGGACTGCATGGCAGGAACTTCGAGCGTGGGCGTCAATTGTTTGCAACGGCACAGTGCGTCAAATGCCACCGGGTGGGGACCGAAGGGGGAGCGACCGGACCTGACTTGACGACCGTGTCTCGACGATTCAGTGCCCGTGACCTGGCCGAGGCGATGGTGAATCCAAGCAAAGTTATTTCCGATCGATATCGCGCGACGATCTTTCAGCTGGACGATGGTCGAACGGTGACGGGCCGCGTCGCAAATTTGAACCTCGACAGGATCATGGTGGTGACCGATATGGCGGCGCCCGGGGACATGACAGTTGTCAAACGATCTGAAATTGAATTCATGCAGACTTCGAAGGTTTCTGTCATGCCGGAAGGGCTGCTCGATTTTCTAAAGGAAGGCGAATTGGCGGATTTACTGGCATTTCTTCAAGCAGGAGGAGATCCACAGAACAAAGTGTTTGCCTCCAATTAACTTTCTGTCGATGAATAGGATGGTTGGTGACCTTGCCTTTGGTGCCGAACCAGGGGTCAGGAGATGGTGACGGGACTCCATGATGCAGCGATCACGGTGACCCTTCTGATACGATAGTGAATCGTTGCATGTAATCCCGGGAACGAAGTCCGAATGACAGACCCATCCTCCGCCCGAGTTGCAACCAATGACGTCGACGAGCAGATCATCCTTGCAGAGCTTGCCGATTCCAGAAGGCTGTACGTTGCCACCAGGCGGCGTCGAGTGTTGCTGCCGGTCATTTTGTTTGTAGCAACTTGTTGCAGTACTTGGATAACCGGTGGTTGGCAGTTTTCCCTGGCGCTGATGGCGATCTTGACGGCCCATGAACTGGGGCATTTTTTTCAGTGCTTACGTTACCGTGTGCCTGCTAGTCTGCCGTTTTTCATTCCCATGCCCTTCAGCCCTATTGGTACCATGGGTGCCGTGATTGGCATGCACGCCAGCCTGGCGAATCGACGTTCCTTGTTTGATATTGCCATTACCGGTCCTCTGGCTGGACTGGTACCAGCAATTGTTTTCAGTGTGATTGGATTGTCACTCTCAGAAGTTGGTCCGATCAGTGACGACTCACTTATGTTGGGTGAACCATTGATCTTCAAGCTGCTGGCCTACTGGATCGTGGGACCCTTGCCGGAGGGGAGTGACATCCAGTTACACCCCCTCGGTTTTGCGGGTTGGGTCGGAATTTTTATTACCGCTTTAAATCTGTTTCCCATCAGCCAGTTGGATGGCGGCCACGTTTTGTATGCACTCTTGCGAGAAAAGTCTCATGTGGTGGCGATGGCGGTATTCTCATTCCTATTGATGGGTACCATGGTGTGGGGGTACACCGGTTGGACATTGATGATATTTATGCTGTTGATGATGGGGATCAGGCACCCACCGACGTCATATGACGAGATGCCCTTAGGTCCCAAGCGTACGACGATTGGATGGTTGTCCTTACCTTTCGTGATTGTAGGTTTCACACCTACACCTTTTGTCTTTTAAGCATGTGCTCTCCCGGGAACGGGGTGCCCATTCCAAGTTCGAAGGGACGTCCGCCAACAAAATGAAACCGGTTTTCTTGCGCGCCGGTGAACACATCCGCTTCCCTTGTCGATCCGTTGAAGCGAATCCGGTGGACGTGGATCAGCGTTCGGGAAGTAGTTGAAACGCGGATTGGCTCTGGCGTACCTGTTGGTCAACCTACCGATAGCGGCAAAAAAAGTAGCACAGGATGACACCAATGTCCACCGTTGCAAGATGACAGACACTTGGAGTGGAAGGCCCCGCTTTTTCTCCGGCGGAAGTCCTTGACGTAAAATGGGGCTGACAGGACTCGAACCTGCACTCCGGTAAAGGAACTAGATCCTAAATCTAGCGCGTCTGCCAGTTTCGCCACAGCCCCATGGCATTAGATACCATCAGCTTGTGGAAAATTGGGGCAGTTGTCAATTGCAGGAGAAGAGAAGAAAAGGGAACACTCCGCTACTGGCAGGAGTTTTTCTATTACGTCGCAAGATGTGTTTCTATACTGAATTTCAGGACACGTTGACCCCGCGTCTGGCTTGCCGGTACAGTGTCCCAGGCGTCCAACCGAGTTGTGCTGCGATTTCCCTTGGTTGCAAAAATGATGCTCTGTTGGGTGCGATGAAGTGGACCATTTCGTAGGCTACCTGCTTCAGACTGGCACCAGCATGGGGTTCAAAATCCGACTCCTGAAGACTGCTGCTGGAAAAATTCTTCCGCGAGTTGCGTCACCTTTTTGTTAGTTGTGTTATGAACGGATCAAGATGGTCGGAAGAAATTTTTGAAGACGATGATCTGTACAATTCGGACGAAGAGGTTGAGGATGACAGTTCGATAGAACTTCTCCCGTGTCCGGAATGTGGCGAGATGATCTACGAAGAGGCTGAACAGTGTCCGGCCTGCGGTCGTTACGTGCTGCGGCAGTCACACCTGTGGCTCGGACGGCCCTGGTGGTGGCTGGTCCTGGGAATCCTTGGAATGGTGGCGACGATTCTAGCACTTTCCTTGTAAGCATCGGATCCTCAGCCATGTTCGGAAGCAGACGCTATCCTGACGGTTCCATTGACTTTTCGACGCGACGGTCCATCGTGATTGAATCGAGTCACCGTGATGAGCCGGCTATCAGACCGGACGACCGGGACGTCGTCGTCAAATACTTCTTTCACGAAGGCGAATTCTGGAAGGCAGTAATTCCCCTTGATGGAATTGACGAAGTACGAGGGCAAGCATTTAATTTTTCGAAAGTCAAAACCAAGGTTGGAGAAAAGGGACCGGAAATTATCTTCGGGGATGATGGCTTGCCCAAGCGGACGATTCCGATGCTGAATCATTTGCAAAGTCGATTTATTCTGAAAGGTGGTAATTCCGTCCGCTTGTACCGGCTGGAAAGCGATGCCAGGGGCGATCCAGTTCACGAGGTGAACGATTTTGTCTACTCGGTCGAAGCGGTGGGCCCTGTGGGCATCCGCTTTAATCTTCGAGATGCCTGCGCTGGTAGTTTGTTCAGCGCCCATCGTTTCTATTCAACCCGGCAGATGGTCTTCGAGCGAATTGTTGTCGAAGGTCAGCACGTGATGGAATCACCATCGCTGCCGATTCAGGGGGCAGAAAAAAGAGGATTGCTTATAGGGTCGCTTCTGCGCAGCCACCGAGCGGGAAACCAAGAGCGTTACTATCTATACAGGTGTTGCCGGACCAACAATTGCACCTCCAATCCATTTGAGATTCTGGACAACGTGGTAGGCTACCGGCTGCCGCAGCGCATCGGTTCATTCCTGTATCGATTACCACTCAATCCCAGATTCTATCTTCGTGTGCGGGGACTTGATGTGAATCCTGGTGTGCGCAAACAGGTACGCAGCGATTTTGAAGAGTACATTGGCGCTCCGGAAACCAAGCGGCAGAAACGGGAATATGTTCGCAAACAATTGCGCGCAGTGCGTGCGGCTCGCGCGGGTGATTTGCAAGAGTCCTGAGCAGACATGTACAAGAGAAAACGCTTCACACGGATTTCCGCGTCAGGGGACACCTCGAAACGGCCGCATCGAGTTGTCATACGATCCAGACGGTGAAAAATAGTGATGGGAAAAGTTCGTATGTCGACGGGAATTGAAATCTACTACGAGCGGACCGGTCGTGGACCCACCTTGCTTCTGATCGTGGGTACCGGATTGGATCATTCCTGCTGAAATGCACAGCTCGAAGCCTATCAGGACGAGTTTGATTGTATTGCCTTTGGCAACCGCGGGACGGGGAAAAACAGTGCTTCCAGTGGGTTGTTGACCACCGGTTCCATGGCCGAAGATACGGCGGCGCTGTTGGACACCCTCGGCCGGGAAACTGTCCGTGTTGGAAAAATCCGGATGATCGCTGCCAGGATCAACTCTCCCGAATCTGTGGGCTGTTGACCGGATGCTCCGGGGGATGGCCCTGTAAAACCTGGACGATTTCCTGGGCCGCCCGGCGGTGCATGTCACTGACGGCCTTATCGGTGTAGAACGCCGACCAGGCAGTTGCCAGTACGTTGTCTAACTGCAGTAAGGGGTCATCTGCCGGACAAGGAATGGTTTCCCAGACGTCGATGGCTGCGCCCGCAAGATTACCGGCCTTGAGGCAGTTGACCAGGGCTTGCTTATCGATAATTTGAGGCCGTGCCGTGTTCACCAGGTAAGCGGTGGGTTGCATGAGCTGAAGTTCCGCTTCTCCTATCATTCCTCGTGTGCTTTCGTCCAGGCCACAATGAATGGTGACAATATCCGACTGTTGGAGAAGTTGTTTGAGTGAAACGTATTCAACCTGGTGTGCTTGTGCAAAGTCGGGGTCTGGATGGATGTCGTAGCCGAGGACTTGCGTGCCAAAAGCTCGAGCCAGGCGACTCACTTCCTGGCCGATGCCCCCTGTTCCGATGACGCCCAGGGTGAGGCCAGCCAGTTCCCTGCCCCCGGTGCGGACAAATTTACCGGTCTTCATTTGCGCTGCCAGTGTGGTGATGTGCCTCAGGAGACTCAGCATGAGTCCAATCGAGAACTCGGCAACGGACGTGTTGGTTGCCCCCGGTGTATTGGTCACCCAGACACCGTGCTCAGCTGCTGCTTTCAGGTCGACGTGGTCCACACCGACACCGCTGCGAGCCACGATTTTGAGTTGATCAGCAGCTTCGAAGACTTGTGGAGTGTAGTGTTCTCCTCCTGCCAGAACTCCTTCCACTCCAACGATCGTTTGGCAGAATTCACTTTCAGTGAGTCCTTCCAACGTGATGAACCGTACCTGGCAATCGTTTTCCGCAAAGATCTTCTGCGCCCCATCCGTCAAGTTTGGCTCCGCGTTAACGATTTGATGCATTAACAGTCACTCACTTTCTAATGATTGTTGCGGTAATTTCGTAGCTGGGAAAGAGTTGCGATCATGGTCTGGACCGGCGACCAGTTTGCACCAGGGTTCCTTCGCCCGTTTTTTATTCGAGTACACCAATCATCGGTCCAAAACTGTCCTGGTAAGCCTGCGGATCGACTCTTGCATCGATGAGAGTTGTGCGATCGGCAGACATGGCCTCGTCGAACGCTTGTTCAAATTGTTCGGGGGCCTCGACCGTCACTCCTCGTAAACCGCAGGCCCGGGCCACACTGGCGAAATCGACGGTTTGCAGGTCCAATGCATAGTCAGGCATCGCCCGCGATTTTTGGCGGGCTTTCATGGTTCCCAGCGCCTGGTCATTGATGATCACTAAAGGCACGGACACACCGGTTCGTGCAAACACTTCGAGTTCACCCAGTCGCATCAGCGTGCTCCCGTCGGCACCAATGCCTGCCATCGGCACTTCCGGGCGGGCCAGTTTAGCACCCAGGATCGCCGGCAACATGAGTCCCATGGTGCGTCCACCTGCCGTTGGGTAGTGTGCTCCCGCCCGGTTGACGGGCCACAGGTGGTGCAGGATCAGAATGAAGGCTCCGGTTTCGGAGATAAGAACCCCGTCCCCGGGCAGTTTGTCGCGCATCGTGGCGACTACATCCTGTGCTGTGAAGCGGGCAGCGGGTGGGCGCTCAAAATTGCGTAAGATCTGTCGTTTGACCCGAGCGATTTCCTCCGTCGGAAAACCTTCGTGGGGTGGCAAGGCAGACAGTTGACCCAGCGAGGAGAGGAGATTTCCATCCACTCGAACAGCTGGACTAGCGACCAGGGACTCATATTCGGCACGTGCTGACAATTCACAGGTCGGGATGTCCAGTTCCCAAGGCTTGTCGGATGACAGGGAGTCACTACCTGCGAGCAGGGCAAAATCGGCTTGCTCGAGAAGTTCTCCTTCGAGCGTGTTCGGATGAAAATGTCCGATGAAGGTACCGGCCCAACGCGGGTGTGATTCTGGAAACACACCATGTGCGTCCATGTTCACCATCACGGCTGCCCCAGAGTTTTCCGCCAGGGTTAGCAGTTCATGAGTTGCCCCGTCACGCAGCACATCTGCACCTGCCAGGATCACCGGGCGTCGACTGGCCTGTAACCGCTCGCCGATGGTCGCCACGAGCGTCTTGTCCGGTGGTCGCTGCGCGGGACGCGAAATGGGTGTGAAGACCTGGTTGCAGTCTGCCGCGCCCAGGTCGGCCGGCAAATCCAGCAGTACGGGACCGGGTCGGCCGTCAGTTGCCTGGAAGAATGCTTCGTCGATCATCTGACCGGCTTGCTCCACGGTCAAGGTAGCGTGGTACTTCGTCACACCTTGAAAGAGTTGGTCGTGTGGACAAAGCGCCACCAGGTGTTGTTGACGAACGTGTGTCGGCGCGCTTTCGCAACAGCACACCACTGGCAACCGTTCGAAGTGGGCATTTACCGCGCCACCTGCCAGATTGCCGGCTCCGACACCTTTAATAGCAAGTGCCAGACCGGCTGTATCTTTCATGAGTCCGTAATAGGCTGCCGTGATGGCAGCGGAAGATTCGTGGGCCACGCTCACAAAATCAACACCCAGTGTTCGACCCCATTCCATTAAATCCAGGGGCGCCCCACCGCCAGGCAGTCCAAAGAAGTGCCGCAGGCCACGCTCGCGCGCCTGGCTGATGATCAATTCGGTGATTTTCATGACCGTAGTTTCAAGGGTCGTCGTTGGACTGTCAAGAGATTGATTGTGTGGAGAAAAAATGTACGACGCGGTCTGTCCCAAAATTTCCAGTTACTGATTTCTTTGACTCCCTGTGCGGATGGGTAGTGTTTCGGAACACCAGGTTCGGTCCAATATCTTCTGCTGTTTCCCTTGTTTGAGGTTGGTCCGGTCGTTGATTGCAGCCCGCGTGGGACGTTATACTCGGGTTCATGAAGAGCCATGAGAAATTCGCAAGTGCGGGGGTGACGGTCAGGGTGAGGTGGTCGTCTTTTCTAACTCAAGGAGCGGCTGATGCCACTGCAAAATGAACTGTTGGTGTTTATTGCTGCATGTGCACCTGGAGACGAGGGGGCCATTTGCGCCTACCAATTGGATGTGAAGGGTGCTCAGCTGAAACCGGTTCACCGCACGACCGATGTGGAAAACCCGTTTTTTTTCGCAATTTCATCGGACAACAAGAATTTGTATGCGATTCACTCGGAAAGTTCTGGAGGAACGGCGCACGATCAGCTTGCGGCTTACCAGGTTGTTGGAAGCAGCGGCCATTTGAAGCTGTTGAACCGTCAGTCAGCTCTCGGCAAGGCGGCCTGTTATGTCGATATCGACAAGACTGGAAAGATGGTGGTGCTGTCCAATTATGCTACGGGTAATGTGGCATCGTACCCCGTGGCGGAGGACGGATCATTAGGTGAGTCCACCTCGGCCATTCAGCATGAAGGTTCGAGTGTTGACGCCTCTCGACAGGAAGGCCCGCATGCCCATTGTTTCGTGATCAGTCCGGACAACCGGTTTGTCTATGCGGCTGACCTGGGACTCGACAAGGTCTTGGGATACAGACTCGATTCTGCCAGTGCCACCATGACACCGAATCGCCAGGCATTTGTGCGAACGCAGCCTGGGGCAGGACCTCGACATCTTACATTCCACCCCAACGGCAGGTACATGTACGTGATCCACGAACTGAAGAATGCGGTCACGCTGTTTGACTACGATGCTGATACGGGTGTGCTGATGGAGCGACAGACAATTTCCACGTTACCGGATGATTTTGATGGAACAAGTCATTGTGCGGACCTGAAGATCACACCCGACGGGCGTTTTCTATATGGTACGAACCGGGGCCATGACAGCATTGCCGCGTATGAAATTGACGAGTCTGGCCGATTAACCCTGTTAGGGATCGAAGCCAGTCTGGGTCAGGGACCGCAGAATCTGGCAATCGATCCAGGCGGCGAATTGTTGTTGTGTGCCAACATGGCTGGCAACAATGTGGCGATCTTCCGGATTGACCGCCAAACCGGTGGTCTGAGTCCGGTCGGTGAGCCAGTTTCCCTGCCCAGTCCGTCCTGCATCCTGTTCCTCTAAAATCTGTTTACCTTGAGCCGGCGGCGGCTGATTCGTCTGCAGCATGGCAAGAGTCAGCCAGACGTCCTGCGGCAATGTCGGGTGATCGTGAGCAGGCAGATCCGAGAGACGGAACGTTTTTTTTGCAGAGTGGTCGGACCTGCCCGTTGCAGCCAGGTCCGCTCGTCATCAAAGTAGGCAAGCCGATTTCCATTGGGCGGCCGGGAAGTTGTTGGCCTCTTGTGTCTTCGTGAACGGCAGATTACAAAGTCTGAAGGATTTGAAATTGAACGACACCTTGATGTTGGAAGTAAAAAAGAAAGGAACATGCCATGAGCGCTGAACAAACAGCCCTGGAACTCGGAGTCTCCCTGGACCCCATCGAACCAGGTTATTTGAACCTTTGTATTCGCAGTGGAAATCTTTTGATTACGTCGGGGCACACGAGTGATTTGAAAGGTGTTTTGGGGAAAGATTTGACCGTTGAACAGGGTTATGAAGCAGCTGCGGACTGCGCCAGGAAGATTTTACGTTCGGTGCACGCCGCGCACGGGACGTTGGATGATTTGCGAGTGATTAAGGTTTTGGGTTGCGTCTACTCGGCTCCCGACTTTACGGACCAGCACCTGGTGATCAACGGTACGTCGGACTTGTTGCACAAGATCTACGGCAAAGATGGTGATGGATATCATACCCGCAGCGCCCTGGGTTTTGCAGCACTGCCAACCGGGGCGGCCGTCGAAGTGGAAGCCATTTTTGAGATCAAGAGCTAGTCTCTGCCTCCGGACTCCGGTTCTTGTTTGGCAGGTGGGAGTTGGCGTTCGTTGGGCGAATCCAACCAAAATGCGGTTCCCGGGCCCATGGACTTGTGCGATGGAGATCGACGGTGACAGAAAAACTAACAAAGATCTCTGAACACTTGTATCGACTGACTGATACCTGCAATGTGTATTTGATTACGGATGACGATCATGGTCTGTTGATCGACACAGGGTCGGGTGCCATTCTGGACCATTTGGACGGTACCGGGGTGCGCCAGGTTGAATGGGTGCTTCACACGCACCACCATCGGGATCAGTGCACTGGCACCCCACGCCTGCAGGAACACGGAGCGCGGGTGGCGGTTCCGGAATACGAGCGGCATTTGTTTGACCAGGCCGAGTTGTTTTGGCAAACTCGCCGGACTTATGACAATTACAATGATCGCAATACGTTTTTTGCAGTGGGCGAGGACATCCCTGTGGATGAGATCCTCGAAGACTATGAAGTCTTCACCTGGCGCGGATATGAGTTTTACATTCTACCGGCAAAGGGGCACACGCTTGGTTCCAGCGCCCTGATTGTCACCATTGATGGAAGGCGTGTTGCTTTCACGGGTGATTTAATGGCTACCGGTGGAAAGCTATACCAATTGCATGCCATGGAGTACCACTACGGAGGCATGGAAGGTGTTCTGTTCACGTTGCAGTCAATTCAAGCCCTGGCCAAGCAGCGGATCGAAGCGGGTTACCCCTCCCATGGCGAGTCGATCACTGCAGTCGCCGCTGATATTGACAAGCTGCAACGCCGGCTGATGGACTGTGTCAAGTTGGGACGCGGCATGCGGGTTGCCGGTGTTAACAGCATTCCGGAACCGCTGTTTCTACCGGAATCAAAATTCGTTCCGATCTCGCGTCACTTGTTGTGGGGGGGTGATTGGACATGTTCTAATTTCTACGTCATCCTGAGCGACAGTGGCAAAGCCATGTTTGTAGATTACGGGCATGCCTTTTTGCCACACATGCACATCAGTGCCGATCACGATGGCTTGGAGACCATGCGGTTTGTCGAGCATCACCTGGACGAATTGCGGGAAGATTATGGCGTGACCGAATTTGATTTGGTGGTGCCGACCCACATTCATGATGACCACACTTGCGGCATTCCATTCCTTCAGAGGCACCATGACACCAAGTGCTGGGCGTTGGAGCAGGTCGGACAGGTTCTCGCGGACCCGATGGCCTGGGCGAGCACGCCCTGTACGTTTAACAAACCCATCCGCATTGATCGTTGGCTTGGTGATGGTGAACGTTTCCAGTGGGAGGAATATGAGTTTGAGATTTATTTTGCCCCGGGTCAGACAGAATTTCATAGCGTGTATGCGGGCACGATTGACGGCCGCAGGGTGGCGTTTACCGGCGACAATTATTTTCTGGCCGATGTCCTGGAGGGCGGCAAACTCCATCAGCGACCTTACCAGACCACGGTACTTCGCAACAGTTTTCAACTGCCCATGCATCAGCGCTGTGTGGAGGTGATGCGTAAAATCGATCCGGAACTGATCTGTCCCGGCCATCGTGATGTACTCAGTTGCAGCAAAGAGGACCTGGATTACTATTGCGACTTCATTCAGCGCAAAGAACGTTCGTTTCAGGAATTGGTCGCAGAGCCGGCGGATCACTTCATTGACCTGTTCTGGTCGAGACTCGTGCCGTATTTGGCGGTGGTGTCAGCAGGTGAAACTTTGGAGTACCGCCTGTTATTGCGCAACAATCTTTCCCAGGCCGCCACCTACGAGGCGCGACTGGTGGCACCACGAGGCTGGGAGACTTCAAGCGAAATGGCCCGTCTAGAACTAGAACCGGGCGGGCGTGGAGAGTTGAGGCTGGTGGCAACTGCCCCCCAGCAAGCGGACAATGGTCGCCGCTTGATGACGGCTGAAATTTCCATTGACGGGAAGTCACAGGGCCAAATCAGCGAAGCTCTGGTCACGGTAAAAAATTAAAAGACAGTCGTGACCCTGTTGAACGCGGCCGCTCGTGGAGGTTGCTATCGCCGGAATTGCGGGCCGTCGCGCGTTGTGCCTGACCCTAATTTTTGCTCAACGTTTCATCGAGGTTCAATAACACGCGCGCCGTGATGGTCCACGCAGCAGCATCTTGAGGCGTTGCATCAGATGGGACGGAGGGGATTTGTTCAGGCTCTCCCGTGGCGACTTCGTTGATCGAGAGCCAGCCGTCCGCCAGTCGTTGGCGTTGGAGTTTCAGCAGAGTCAGGATTTCAGAACGTTCAGCCGACTTTGGTCTCCGGCCGGTGCAAAGTCGAAAAGCGTAATCGGTTCGCTGCTCGTCGTTCGGACCGCCTTCGCGCAGAATGCGCAGTGCCATGGCCCTGGCCGCTTCCACGAAGACGGGTTCATTCAACGATACCAATGCGGAGAGTGGTGTGTTGGATCGAGTACGGCGGGCACACGCCAAGTCGGCATTGGGCGCATCAAAACTTGTAAGTGTTGGATCGGGCATCGAGCGTTTGCGGAAAATGTAGATCGCGCGGCGATATCGTTGAGGTCCTTCAGCGGGCGACCAGTAGGCGGGCCGGCGGAAACTACTGTTCAGTACACTTTCGGGCATGGGGGGAAAGGTACTTGGGCCGCCGACCTGATGGTGTAACAGGTCCGCCACGCTCAGTGCGATGTCCCGGACCATTTCAGCCTCAACCCGGAATCGGGGACCACGAGCGAGCAGGCGATTCTGAGGGTCAAGCTCTAACAATGCGGCTGTCAGATGCGAAGTCTGCTGATAGGTGGCACTGTTGAGAATATTGCGAATCAGAACTTTGTTGCTCCAACCATGATCCATGAATTCGACAGCCAGCCAATCAAGTAGTTGAAGGTGTTCCGGTGGAGGTGCGCGCGTACCGAAGTCCTCGGGTGTTTGAACCAGGCCGGTACCGAAAATCGCCTGCCAGACGCGGTTGACTTGGACGCGGGCCGTGAGGGGTGAACGACGGTCGGCCAGCCAACGTGCGAAGTCCAGTCGCGTGGGGCGGTGTGTGCGAACTCCGGAACTTTCCAACACACTGGCTGGTTGGGAGCTGGACGCTTGTTCAACCGCCAGCGAATGCAGGAAGGCCGGGACATGTGGAGTCACTTCGTGTTTGGGTTTGTCCCACGCACCGCGGTCAAGCAGATGCGTTCTGCGTTGATGTGCCGGTTCCCGCGCGAGAAGTGTCAGGACGCTGGTTGTTGCCTCGGGATACTGCCCCTGGAGAGAGCGAATCTTCTCCTGGATCGAGGCCAGTTCTGGCACCGTTTGCCACCAGGCAGCGAGCACGGCCGTCTGCTCGGCAATGCTTCGTTGGGCAGCAGGCTTTTGCATGGCGAGTGTCGCCGCGTGATGGTAGTGAGTGGCGACTGGACTGGGTGCGTTGGTCAGCGCAAATCGCATGCGGCCCAACATGGTGTTAAAACGTCCATCGCCGGGAGGGCTGTGATTAAATTCCAGTGACACCTTCAGCTGGGTTCCTTGTGGCAAACGTACGGGTTCCGCAAATTGCACGACCGCCACGGAATCTGTATGGCGCAGGCCGGGTCCCCGGTCGGAACGCCACCCAGTCTTCGCCTTGCCATCGATCAGGAATGCAACCGGTCCCAGGCGACGTCGTTCCTCTTCCTCTTCATTTTCTTCCTTCTCAGTGTCTTCCTCTTCCAGGAATTGTTCGGATTCCGAAAAGTCTGATGAGGCATTCATCAAGGGTAAAGTGACCCAGCTCTCACTGCCCGGCTGCCTGGATTCGACACGCAACTCTGTCACGGCAAAAGTACCGCGTTCGCTGCGCCCCGGGCCACCAAAGGGCAAGTCGTGGTGGGTCAAAGCCTCAAGCCGAAGGCCGGTCACACCGTCCAGCAGGGGCTGGCCACGTACGTACATCTCACCGTTGACCGTTGGGTGACCGAGCACCATGATGCTGTGGTCAGGTAATTCATCAGGGTGGTTCACTCCCCCCACCCAGACCTGGTCCAGGGTGTCGATAATCTTCCACTCCGCCGCAGTCGCCCGTTGTTCTCGTTCCCATTCAGCGAATTTCGGCTGATAGAAAGGATCTTGCGAGGCGTCCTGAAGGGTGAGAGTGTCAGCAACCTTTTCTTGCTCCAATTTCCTGACGGCCGCCTGGATCTCTGTGATTTGCTGTAGTTGTCGAGGCGAGTAGACCCACGAACGGGATTCGTAGGTGTCGTTCAAAAAAGAGAACATTCCATAATATTCATCCTGAGAAAGGGGATCGAATTTGTGGTGGTGGCATTGTCCGCATTGAATCGAAAGCCCCAGGACGGCCTTGCCGATGCAATCCATGTGATCGAACACTCCCTCCATGCGAAACTGCTCAGGCAGGATAGCCCCTTCTTCGTTAATCATGCCGTTACGGAGAAATCCGGTGGCGACGAGTTGACTTTGAGTACGATCGGGTAACAGGTCGCCGGCGATCTGTTCAACAAGGAATTCGTTGTAGGGCATGTCGGCGTTGATCGCATGAATGACCCAGTCTCGCCACGCCCACTGGTCACGCCTCAGATCTTTTTCATAGCCATTGGTGTCGGCGTAGCGCGCCACGTCCAGCCAGTGCCGAGCCCATTTTTCACCAAACTGTTCGCTGCGGAGAAGTTCTTTAATCAGTGTTTCAACCGCTGTGGAAAAATCTTCTTTTGCTGCTGTCAGAAATTTGTCCATTTGCAGCGGTGTTGGAGGCAAACCGATCGCATCAAGATAAAGACGGCGACAAAGCACGTCGTGGGCGGCCGGTGGCGAAAGGTTCAGTCCCTCCTGGCGGAGTCGGTCGACGACGAACGCGTCGATGGGGTTGCGAATCGTGCGGGTCGCTTGCGACTTGTGATCGTTACTCGTCTTCGGAACAGCGGGTCGCTGAGGAGTCACAAACGCCCAATGCTTTGTATACGGGGCTCCCTCGCTGATCCATTGTTCTAACATCCCGATTTGTTCCGGGTTGAGCGGATTCTTTTGAGCGAGTGGCGGCATGACTTGTTCCGGGTCGTTGGTTGCTACCCGTCGTAGAAGCTGGCTGGCCTCGGCATTTCCAGGGACAAGGGCGGACTCACCGGAACTCCGTTCGGACATCGCGGCGTCGCGCAGGTCCAGACGTAACTCCCCTTGTCGCGCTCCCTCGTCAGGACCATGACACTGGAAACAGTGTTCACTGAGGATGGGGCGGATGTCTTGCTGAAAATCAAGCGGCTCGTTAGCGCGAACCGCGTCCGTTGAACCGGCCAGGGCCCAGATCAACAAGGCGACCGCAGGCCCGAAGTTCTGGAAACACGCTGCTGCACGGTTTGGTATTTTCCGCCAGTCTTGTTGCTGCAGATTTCGCATAGCTTTCCCGGCAGAAATAAAGAAACACTGGGGGAAATTCCGTAAGCCGTTTGTCGGAAAACATTCCCCTGCGTTTATTCTAGCAAAGCGGATGGCCAGATTCCATGCAGCAGCGGGTTTCCCCGGGACCGGAGTGGAGGGCAACGCGAGTAAATCATATAAAAGCGGCGTGTGTTATGCTGGATGCCTGGACACGCTTGCGGTTTCCCCGGAGCCAGGCAGGTGGCTTGTTGTTCTCAACCGCCTGGGTGTCGCGGATATCAAACAGGTCGTCCGCCAGGGTCGGGTTTTGATATACAATGAAAACGCGAGAGAACAAATCATGATCCATAGACTTGGACCCAGGAAACCGGGCGGGAAATTGCTGCCGACGTGTCGAGCGGGCGTGCTGATTGCTTGCGCTGTCGGTTGCTGGCTGGCTGACGATGTTTCCTTGTCGGCCGGGACCGTCGACTTTGCGCATGACGTGGTCCCGCTTCTCAAGAAGCACTGTGTGGAATGTCATGGCGGCCGCGAATCGAAAGGAGGGTTTTCATTCAATACACGCGAGTTGGTCATGGGATCCGAGGTGATATCAGCGGACCAGACCAACGAGTCTCGGATGATTGAACTTGTTCTTTCGGAAGATCCTGAAGCGCAGATGCCACCGCGAGATCGACCACGGCTGGCAGCGGGGGAAGTGCAGCTGTTGCGCGCGTGGGTTGACCAGGGACTTGCCTGGGAGCCGGGATTCAGCTTTGCCCCGCAGCACTATGAACCCCCGCTACTGCCTCGCCGTCCTGAATTACCTCCTGCGATCGACGGCCGGGACCATCCTGTGGATCGTATTGTCGACCGTTATCTTACCCTGCACAAAGTACCTCGTCCGGCCCCGGTGAACGACGGGCAATTCATGCGACGACTCTACTTGGACCTGATTGGTCTGCCACCTTCCACGGCCGCGTTGATTGCGTTTGTCGCGGATTCCTCGTATGACAAACGGGAAGCATTGGTCGAACGTGTATTGGAAATGCGCGAGCCTTACGCGACTCACTGGTTGTCTTTCTGGAATGACCTGTTGCGGAACGATTATTCCGGCCCCGGGTTCATCGATGCGGGGCGGAAGCAGATTACGAGTTGGCTTTATGAGTCACTCCTGCATAACATGCCGTACGACCAGTTTGTGCGCGAATTGATTTCGACTTCCCCTCGCTCAGAAGGTTTCATCCGGGGTATCAAGTGGCGCGGAAACGTAAACGCCAGCCAGAAACGCGACCTGCAGTTTTCCCAGAACATCACCCAGGTGTTTCTGGGTATCAACATGAAGTGCGCCTCCTGCCACGACAGTTTCATTGATCGCTGGACGTTGGAAGAAACCTATTCATTGGCGGCTGTTTATGCGACGGAAGATCTGGAATTGCATCGCTGTGACAAACCCCTCGGGCGAATGGCCGCAGCCGCCTGGATTTTTCCCGAACTGGGGGAGATCGATCCGTCCGCGCCACAGTCCGAGCGACTGGAACAACTGGCGGCGCTAATGATCCATCCCGACAACGGACGGCTGCAACGCACGATCGTTAACCGTTTGTGGCACCGCCTGATGGGCCATGGTATTGTGCATCCGATTGACACCATGCATACGCCTCCCTGGAGCGCTGACCTGCTCGATTTCCTCGGAGTGCATCTGACCGAAAACAACTACGATCTGAAACGGGTTATTCATTTGATCGTGACTTCCAGTGCCTATCAGTCGGAAACTCAGAGACTGGATCAGCAACCCGGTGCGAATGAATATCTTTATGGGGGTCCGCTGGCACGGAGAATGACGGCCGAGCAATTTTTGGATACGTTATGGTCGATTACCGGGACATGGCCGGAGCCGGACAAACTCGCGTTCATGGCGGATTCACGTCAACAAGGCGGCCAGTTGAAAGAGATCCTGCTGCTGTTGCGCCCGGGAGCGTTTGACCCGGATGCGGACAAGCTATCCGCCGACGGGACTGCGCAAAAGATTTCCAGGCCGGAAGTCTATGAGCGGTGGAGAGTTCGCTGGCACGATCGACCGGTCAGGGCGGCCTTTCGTCCGTTGGACCCCTTCCAGGCGAGTTTGGGACGGCCGTCTCGAGACCAGGTTGTCAGCAGCCGACCTTCTCAAGTGACCACCCTGGAAGCGATCGCGTTGTCGAACGATCCGTACCTGGCGGAGCTTTTTGTTCGTGGTGCCGCCAACGTCCTGGACCGGCATCAGGGACTGTCGGAAGCTTTGATCGAACGGATTTTTATGGCCGCCCTGTCCAGGCAGCCGACGCCGGTGGAAAAGGACTTGGCGGTCGACTTGATCGGCCCCGAACCCAGTACCCAAGCCGTTGAGGATCTGCTGTGGAGCATTGTGATGCTCCCCGAATTCCAATGGATCCGTTGAAAATACCTGTTTCTGATTTAGCATCTACCGAGTTTGCCATGCACAATGACCCGCAGTACGACACCGAATGTTCTCGACGTGACGAAATGGAACGTCGGAAGTTTCTCAAAAAGATGGCGCTTGCCTCTTCGGCTTCGCTGATGATGTCCGAGCCCCGGCGGTTATTCGCCAGCACCAACAACGAACAAAACACGCCACCCGCGGCCACCGCCGACAGTTGCATTTTGTTGTGGATGGGGGGTGGAATGGCTGCTCCCGACACGTTCGATCCGAAGCGGTACCTGCCGTTTGAAAAAGGTTTGGCTGTCGAGAAAATTTTAAGCACCTTTCCAGCCATCGACACGGTCGTCGATAATATCAAGTTAACGGCTGGGTTGGAGAACATTGCGCGAATCATGGACCGGGCAACGTTGGTGCGCTCGCACGTGCAACCCGACCTGGGACACATTTTGCACTCGCGCCATCAGTACCATTGGCATACGGGTTATGTGCCGCCGCAAACCGTCGCCGCACCACACATTGGCGCCTGGATGTCGAAGGTCTTGGGACCGAATAATCCCGTGATTCCTCCCTTCATCAACATTGGCCAACAGATCGAAGGGAACGGCGAATCCGAGGAACTCAAGGCGTTCACCACGGCAGGATTTTTCGGCAGTGAGTTTGGCCCGTTCAACTTGTCCCGCCCCATGGAGGCCGCCCGGGCTGTCCGGCCGCCGGAAGGGATGCAGACGGACCGGTTCAATCGACGCTATCGCTTCTACAAAAAACTGTTGGGCGAAAGTCCGCAATCAGAGTTTGCCAGCGAATTTCAGCAGCAATCAATGTTGCGTGCGATTGACAACGCGCATCGGCTGCTGGGCTCGAAAGACAAGCAGGCTTTTGACCTGACCTTGGAGCCGAAAAAGAGTTTCGAAGCGTACAATACGGGACATTTCGGGCAGGGTTGTCTGTTGGCGCGGCGCCTGGTGGAAGCGGGAGCCAGGTTCATTGAAGTGACCACGGAATACGTACCGTTTCTTCATTGGGACACTCACGAAAACGGGCACACGACGGCGGCCAGAATGAAACAGACGATTGACCGCCCCGTGGCTCAATTGATCCTGGACCTGGAAAGACTCGGGCGATTGGATCGGACTTTAGTTGTACTGGCCAGTGAATTCAGCCGTGACATGATCATCGAGGGAGTACCGGGCAGTACGGCGAAGGATCAGTCACGAGCAAATGTTGATCAGTTGCAAGAGATCAGGCATTATGGATTGCACCGCCATTTTACCGGCGGGACATCGGTGCTGTTCTTTGGTGGCGGTATGCAACGGGGTAGGTTGTATGGCGAAACGGCTCCGGAACGGCCCTGCGTGGCGACCGTGAATCCCCTGACGATCACCGACCTGCACGCCACGATCTTCACTGCCATGGGCATCAGTCCGCAGACGGCGTTTGAAGTCGAACGGCGGCCGTTCTATGCCACGCCGGATGGCGTGGGCAAGCCCGTCATGGAACTGTTTGCTTAAATGGCGGCCATCGAATCCCACTCCGACGCCTATCCACGGTGTTTTCCCGGTAGAACTGGCTCCATGGGTGGACCGCTAACCAGCCGACAGGTTTAGATAAAGTTTCCATGCTGTTCTGGCTGCCAGGATGATGGTCACGACCGTCCCGATGGCACACATGCCGTACATCCAGTGCGGAATCTTCACGGCTTGCCGGATGTCCCGGCAGGATGCCAGATACATCAGCGACCATGTAGGTTGAACTTCGAACACTGAATTCCACTCACTTCCGGATCAAACTGAAGGCCGCTCACCAGATCCGGATTTTAGAATTTGCCATCGGTGACTTCGTAATGCGTTGGTTTATTCAGGTTGGGGCCCCCGTTTGCGACCCAGTTGGCTGTCCAGTCGATGAGTTGATCCAGCGACACCTGCGGGGGTCCGTAGAGCTGATGCGCCTTGCTCGAATCATTCAGCAGAGCCTTGGGACCTTCGGAGCCAACCAGTTCCACCTTTTTGTCGAATTTCTTCCCAAAACGAGTGCACAGATCGCGGCAGCGAATTCGATCCTGACCCGTCATATTAAGTACAAAAGGAGGACTGGCGGTATGTTCGAGTGAACAAAGTGCGTAAGCATTTGCGTCGCCTTGCCAGATCACATTCACGTACGCCGTTTCCAGATTGATCGGCTGTTGCTTCCAGACCTGCGTTGCAATATCCACGAGCACGCCGTAACGCATTTCGGTGGCGTAATTGAGGCGCAGGATAGAAGTGAGTGTTCCATTGGTTTGGCTGAAGTACTCGAAGATCCGTTCTCGTCCCAGGGCGCTCATACTGTATTCGCCGACAGGGTGAAGTGTGTCGGGCTCCACCGATCCGTCGCCAGGTTTGACGGGGACCGGACCGTAGACATTGCCGCTGGAAAACGCGACGATGCGACTTGCCCGGAAATGTCGACATACCAGGGCGGGGATATAAACGTTGGTAGCCCAGGTCATGGCCGGATTGTGAGAGGTTCCAAACTTGAACCCGAGCATGAAGATGACGTAGGGACAAGCAGGTAACGATTCGACAAACGTCGGGTCGAACAAGTCTCCCTGGATCGTTTCGACACCCCAGGCGTTTAGTTTTTCGGCAGTTTGAGGATCGGAAAATCGGCTGACGGCGATGACCCGACGCTGCTCACCCGCGTCGGTGCTGGCCCGCTGCGCCATGCGAGCCAGAGACGGTCCCATTTTCCCCCCGGCACCAAGCACCAGGATGTCGCCCGATAAACGACTCAGTGCATCAACGACTTGCTGGGTCGGGCGACTGAGCCGGTCTTCCAGTTCCTGCAGGTTGCCAAGGGTGGTTCCGCTCAACGGTTTGTTTCCCACTCGCAAAGGTGTAAGCATGATAGATTGGACGGGAACTTCATTCTGACAATCGTACCGGAACACACCACATCGACAAGCGGCAGAGTGCGGAGAAAGGTTGAGTTCCCGTTGCCTGGTTTGGAAAATCGGCAGCTCCTCGGGTACCTAATCGGTTTAGCAGTCCGGAGGCTCACGCGAGGGCAGTTGTGCTTGGCTATCTCCGGTCTTCAATCTGTCATACAATCCGTTGACTCGAGAAAAAATTATTTTATCAGGTCGGTTTCGGTCGTCGTTAGGGTGTGATTGAGAAGTGCTATTGTTTGCTTGTAGTTTGGGAAAAGAGTCCTAATAATTTTTGTGGAAACACAAGGGAAAATGACCATGGTACGGGTGCGTCTTAGTGTGATGATGTTCCTCCAATTCTTTATTTGGGGAGCATGGTATGTGACCGCCCCGAATTATTTGGGAACGATTGGATTTGCCGGTGGCGATTTTGCCTGGACATATTCGGTGGGACCCATTGCCGGAATGATTACGCCGTTGTTCGTCGGTATGATCGCAGATCGCTTTTTCGCAGCTCAACGGGTGTTGGCTCTTTTACACATCGGCGGGGCCGCCATCATGTATGGGGCTTCGCAGGTGATGGTCGGAGCCAATCCAGCGCCCTCCACGATCAATTGGGTGTTTTTAGGGTACATGTTGACGTATTTTCCGACGTTGGCTCTCACCAACACGGTTGCCCTGCGAAACATGAATGATCCGGAAAAACAATTTCCCATGATTCGCGTCTGGGGTACGATCGGATGGATTGCGGCAAACGTAGTGCTCAGTTGGCGGGGTTGGGACACCTCGATTGATATGTTTTATCTCACGAGTGGTTCGGCTTTGGTTCTGGGGCTGTTAAGTTTTGCTCTACCCCATACGCCACCGAACAAAGAGACCCAGGTGAGCGCGGGCGACGTACTAGGTCTCAAGGCTCTCGTGCTGCTCAAGGACCCGTCGTATTTGATCTTTATCTTGTGCTCGATGTTGGTCTGTATTCCGCTGGCATTTTATTACCAGATAGCGAGTCGCGTGGTCGAGATGGTCGATTTCAGCTCGGTCGGCGCCGTGCGTTCCGTTGCTGGCGCGCTCCAGTTCAAGGATGTGATCGCGGCGACGATGTCCTTTGGTCAGATTTCCGAAATCTTTTTCATGCTGGTGATGCCATTTTTCTTCCGGCGTCTGGGTGTGAAGTGGATGCTGCTGGTTGGGATGTTGGCGTGGGTTGTGCGATACGCTCTGTTTGCCTTGGGTTCGCCAGAAGAGGTGCGGTGGATGATCTTTGTGGGGGTGTTACTGCATGGCATTTGTTACGATTTCTTTTTCGTGACAGGCCAGATTTATACCGACAAGAAAGCGCCCGAAGCAATTCGCGGGCAAGCCCAAGGTTTGCTGGTCATGTTGACTCTGGGGTTGGGGATGCTGATCGGTGCCCAGACGGCGGGAAAAATTGAAGGGTGGTACACCACTTCCGAAGCGGTTGCAGCCAGCCAACGCGTGGAAGCGATTGGATCGGAGGTTGAAGACTTGCAGCAACAGCTTACTTCCGTATCGGCAGATGAGAAAACGGCCCTCGACGAGCAGATTTCTCAGCTGAAAGAAGAGAAATCTGCAAAACGAAAGGAGTACCTGCGTAACATCGACTGGAAACCGCTGTGGGGAATCCCTGCAATCTTTGCAGGGATGATCATGCTGTTGTTTGCATTGCTGTTCCGGGAAGATTCAGCCGAGGGCAGCCCTGCGAGCTGACAACCAGGGCCGTGTGAAGCGGAAGGCACAAATGGCAGAAAACAGGTTGACGGCCGGTGTGGCACGGGTTGATATCACGCCACCGGTTGGTTTTCGCATGCAGGGGGGAATGCGTCGCATTGAGGGGGCCGAAGGCGCCGAATCGCAGTTGCTCGCCACGGCACTGGTGATTGCCGATGACAATGTGAAGATCGTTATCCTGGATTGCGATTTGATCGGCTTTGACTTGCCCCTGGCACAGGCAATCCGGGTTGCCATTGGCGCGAAAGTGGGAACGCCCGGCGAGAACGTGCTGGTCGGCTGCACCCATACGCACAACGGACCCTGCAGCGCACGGGGCATTCTGGCGGGTCCGCACGATGTGGCTGCCCGGCCGGGTGAGATCGAAGCGCTGGATGATTATCTGGAAAGACTGGCTGAACAACTGGTAGACGTAGCTGCGGTGGCTGATACACAGCGCGTTAGTGCGCGAGTGGGTGCGGCGAGTGATCGGGCCCAGGTGGCCATCAATCGTGAGGAAATTGAAGCGGAAGATGGCAGGGTGTTAATCGGCCGAAATCCGGACGGAGTCACCGATCGAAGTGTGGACGTGTTGCGGGTGGATGACCTGGAGGGTCAACCAATTGCGATTCTGGTCAGCTATGCTGCACATCCTGTCGTCATGGGTTTTGATCGTTACCTCTACAGTCAAGATTATCCCGGAGTGGTGCGACGGATTGTCGAAGCGGCCAGCCCTGCCACTTGTTTGTTTCTCACGGGCGCGGCCGGTAACCAGGCCTGCTGGTCTTTTCTGCAAAGCGATTGGGGCGAACAGGAGCGGATGGGGGGTCAGGTTGCCGGGGCGGCGCTCAATGCCTTCTACCAGATTGAGACCCGGCCTTACGAAGAAATCCGCGATCGGGGCAAGTCGCTTTCCGACCTTGCGCTGTATCACAAACGGTTTAATGACGGACCGACGCACCGGATCTTGAAGACGGCCCATGGGGTGGCCCGAGTCAAACTACAGAAGCTTCCTTCCTTGGACGAGGCGGAACGCCGAGTTGTCAGGGAGCGTGCGGTTTTCCAAGGAATGGTCGATGCGCAGGCAGCAACGACTGAGAGAGTGCCCCAGGAACTGGTGGTCAGGTGGGCAGAGGGGGTTTTAGAGAAAGTCAGGGCAGGGGACCTGGAGCATTCTCTTGAGTATCCTCTGGTCGGGTTTCGCATTGACGATTTTGTTTTATTGGGAATGCCTGGCGAGCCGTTTGTCGAAATTCAGTTGGGTGTGAAGCAATGTTCAACAGCCAAACACACCATGTTTGCAGGTTACGCCAACGGAGTTCTGGCCTATATTCCGGTTGCCCAGACGGTCAGGCAGGGTGGCATGTCAGTTTCTTCGGCGCTGCGAACCTACAACATTCCAGCCGCACCGGTTGAATCAGCGGCAGACGATGTGATCTCGGCCTTCGGGGACCTACTGGCTGAGTTGGGACTTTGAAGCGAATCCGGTTTTTGCATCGCCGAGTTGCCGCCCGGTTCTGGTGGGCGACGACCTGCTCACTCCGTAAAATGAACGGCACCTACTTTTTCCGTGTCCAGTAAGTGAGGCCGGAGATCTGTTTCGATTGTGGCAGCGGGCCGGGGATACTGGTCAGGTAACCCAGCAGCAGGGTGGGAATCAGCCCTACCAGGGCGTACAGAAACTCATTGCCGTTGGCATGGTGGAACACAAATGTACACACCAGTCCGGCGGCTGCGCCGATCAAAACGCCGACGGTGTTGGCTCGTCGAGTTAAAAATCCAAGTAGGAAAATTCCCAGCAACGGGCCTGTCCAGAGGCCCATCAAGGCCACGGCGATTTGCCAGATTTCTCCCAAGCTGCCCAGGAAAACAGCGACACACGTTGCCAGCAGACCCAGGCTTAAAGTAATCCAGCGGGCAGCCTTCAAGTAATGCCGTTCCTCCTGGTCGCGGACCAGGAGACGACGGTACCAGTCGGTAGTGATGGCTGCACTGATCGAGTTGATACCCGAATCGATACTGGACATTGTGGCGGCAAACAGGGTGGCGATAAACAACCCGGCCAGTCCTGGAAAGACCAGGTTTAACTTGTGAGCCACAAAGAAGGGCATGGCCTGCGCGGTATCGATGGGTACGTTCGGATGGTGGTGGATGGCATAGTAGACCAGTACACCAGCACCGGTCAGATACATGATGGGCATTAACTGCACGTCACAGAATGCATTCAACCAGAGTGCCCGCTTGCTGTTTTTCAGGGAGGATGCACTGAAGTATCTCTGCAAAGCAACCTGATCGGTGGCGGTGCTGTTAACAGACGATAGAAGATGACCCACAAAAAGTATCCAGAAAGTGACTCCTGTCGTAAAAACAAACTTCGAACTGAAATCGAACCAGGTGTCATGTGGGCGATCGTGATAGGCGGGGGGGGGATGTGTCGCCGCGACGCCGGGCTGATCCCTGACGAGGACGTTGACCGTCGACGGGGGGGACTGTAACGGCGGATTACCGCTGGTCGTTACTCGCAAGGCAAAGGTGAGCGTGGCCGATTGAACGTCCCCCGATTTTTCCGGAAGAACGATCGTGGGGCGGGGCGTCTGTGGGTCCTCCATGTGAACGTGATCGATCTTTGTGAATCGATTGAGCTGCCGCCAGGAAAACTCGAGTGGTGTCCCGTCAAATGACCGACTGAGACTTCCGTCCAACTGGACGCGCTTTCCCCAGCCGGCTTCGAAGTCGTTGCCGGCGTAGGCTCGGGGCACCTTTCCCAACTCGCGCAGTAACGTGGAAGTGCCCAATTCACTGAGCAGCAGAAACCAGATGGCGGACAGACCTCCGACAAATACAAAGAATTGGATCATGTCCGTCCAGATTACCGCCTTCAGTCCACCCAGTGCGGTATAAATGGTGGCGCCCAAGCCCACGACAGTGATCCAGAAGATGGTGCTGCCGTTGGTGCCGCACAATTCGGCCAGGGGAACAAGTGCTGCGTCGATTTTCGGTACGGGAATGACCGCCGAAAGGGCCAGAGATGGCGCGTAGATCACGGAAGCCAGCCAACCACCGCGGAGCAGAATAAAAAGGGCACTGCCGACACAGCGGACCAGCAGCCCGAATCTCTTTTCCAGATACGTGTAGGCCGTCGTCAGTCGCAACGGGTGCAGCAGCGGCAGAACCAGACCGACTGCAAACATCGTCGCCAGGATGGCCACCAGCGAAATAGGAAGGTACTGCAGGTCCTGGCTATAGCCCGTAGGCGGGCCCTCCCAGCATTGAATTGGCACTGGTCAGAGATGCCCAGATGGAGAGGGCCAGTGGAAACCAGTGCATGCGTCGACCGGCCACGAAATAGTCGTCCGAGGTTTTTTGGCCACGGGCCATGAAGGACCCGAACGCCACCACACCCACCAGGTAAACAACGATCAGGACGTAGTCGAGAGTCGTCAGTAATTCGTGGTTGGGCATGGTCTGCATCTGCAGGCGACTGTTAGCGGGTTATCTAGTGATAACGTGCGGCTTCACTTTCCGTCAATGGAGTAGGGTTCGTAGTGGCTGGTGTGGCGGCCGAACAAATTTTGTGCATTCATTGTGTGGCAATCGGTGATTTGAATAGTTTGTAATCTCTTGGATGGCGATAAAAAAGTAGGCTCTTGGCACATCGCCTGGATGAGAAGGTCCCCTGCGGGGAGAGACAAAATCGAGCGTACCGACAGAAGGGTCCGGTCCCTGTCAGCACCGTGTTCCAATTGTCCCGCGATTTTCTCACCAGACTTTGGTTCCAAGGGCCAAGTTATGATGTCTGGTTGCCGGGTGGTCCCTGGAAAACTACTGGTTTCCGTGGACAAGGCCTTGTCGATTTTGTTCGGAGTCGTACTCGTTCATTTTTGAGCTGATTGAAACCGGTGCGGTTCTGCGGTGCTCGACGACGATGTTTTGTTTCTTCAGGACTCGCAACAAAAGTTGTCAGTGATGGTGTCGAATCCGGTGTTACACTATGCTCGGGGGCTGGTACTGAGTTCCTGCTGGAGGAAACGCGCCGGCGAGCACGCAGGAAGTAAAGTTCACAAAAAACTTATTGAATTGTGACGGGGTCGATAGGGTTCAGACGGTGGCTATTTCTGTTCCAGAACAACGTTTTGTTTTTGCTTTAACGTTTGCGTGAAGGATCGGGCAGCTAAACTCGATATTTGACATTGACGCCGGGCTGTTTTAGAATTTCCGCTGAAGTTTTCAACCCGCGAGGGGTCCAATCGAGTTTCCATTTCGAAGGTTTTGCTGGTTACTGAGAGAGGCTGGCATGGTACCCTGGAATAAGATATTTGGATTACCGGTTTCCCCTGCTCCCCTTGAGTGCTGGAATGAACATGCAGCACCGATATGACCCAAAAACTGCCGCCCGCTGTTGCGCCGCCGGGATCATTTTGTTTTTGTTTACGGCGATTCCAACTCCGAGTCGAGGGGATTCAGTGGACTACGTCGGCAGCGTCAAGCCGATTCTGGAGACCAAGTGTTTCGCTTGTCACGGTGCCTTGAGGCAGGAAGCCGGATTGCGACTAGATGCCACTTCGCTCATTCTTCAGGGAAGCGATAGTGGAGTGGTTCTGGAACCTGGTGATGCGGACGCAAGCTTGTTGTTAGAGCGTGTTTCGGCCACAGACATTGACTACCGGATGCCACCCGAAGGCGAAGGATCACCACTCGATGCTGCGCAAGTTGAGACGATTCGAACCTGGATCAACGAGGGGGCGATCGCACCGGACGAACCGATTCCTCCCCATCCTGACGAGCATTGGGCGTATCAGAAAATAGTCCGTCCTCCCGTACCAGCGGTGGAGAATCCGGTCTGGGTGAACAACGCGTTGGATCAGTTCATCGCTGCCTCGCACGACCGAGCTGGTTTGACTCCTGTTCCGGCGGCTGCGCCAGAGGTACTGCTACGCCGGGTTTACCTGGATCTAATCGGTCTGCCGCCAACGCATGAACAGCTGATTGGGTTCTTAAACGACAAATCGCCCGGGCCGTATGAGCGCGAAGTTGACCGGTTGCTGAACAGCCCACAGTATGGAGAACGCTGGGGACGACATTGGATGGATGTCTGGCGGTACAGCGATTGGTCCGGCTTCGGTCAGTTGGTCCGTTACAGCCAGCGACACATCTGGCGTTGGCGGGATTGGATCATTGAGTCGCTCAATGATGACAAGGGCTACGACCGCATGATTCAGGAGATGTTGGCAGCCGACGAACTTCATCCGGGCGATGAAAATGCGATCCGCGCTACAGGATTCCTCGCCCGCAACTGGTACAAGTTTGATCGCAATGTCTGGTTGGATGATGTGGTAGAGCACACCGGCAGGGCCTTGCTGGGTGTGACGATGAGATGCGCCAAGTGCCATGACCACAAGTACGATCCAATTTCTCAGGCCGAGTACTATCGTCTGCGGGCTGTGTTTGAACCGCACGACGTTCGCACGGATCGCGTGTTAGGCGAGTTGGAAACCAGCAAAGACGGGCTGGCGCGGATTTACGATGCCCGGCCTGAAACGCCGACATATTTGTTTGAACGAGGGAATCCCAAGCAACCGGACACCAACATCAAGATCGACCCGGGAGGGCCATCGGTTTTCGGCGGCACACTGGACGTCCAACCGGTCGTTCTACCAGTGGAAAGTTATTATCCGTCACTGCGAACGTTTGTTACCCGTGAAATGCTGATTGCTGCAAAAGGGGCCGTCAGCTCGGCGGAAGTGGAAGTGGACGTTCAGGAGAAGATATTTGGTGACCGTCCACCGTTGCCCGAATCTCTGGAATACAAACTGGCAAGAGAAGCGGTTGAACTGGCTCACAATAGGTTGGACCTGGCATCTGCAAAGCTCGCCTCTCTGGAGCTGCGTCTGGAGGTTGAACAAAAGAGACATCCGACTGCCGGCAGTGAGGCTTCAGTCGACGCAATCGCCATGCAAGAGCTCACTACAGCTGCAGGGCAGGCTGAACGCCGTGCCCAGGATGCAGAAGTCAAAGAACAGCTCTTGACGACGATCCAGGAGTTGGGCGCCCTGCGAAATGATGTTTTTCGTGAAAAACGCAAGTACGACACTGCCGACTCGAAGCAGACGGTTCGTGCGGCTGAAAAACGGCTTGACAAAATCTACCAACAATTGAAGGGGATGCTGAAGGAGCCGGAGGAGGGAGACGCAGTCTACGAGCCGTTGGGCGAGGTCTACCCACGCGTGAGTACGGGCAGACGGTTGGCGTTGGCTCGCTGGATCACGGACCGTGGTCATCCACTCACGGCGCGGGTCGCTATCAACCATATCTGGCTGCGTCACTTTGGCCGCCCTTTGGTGGAAAAGGTTGATGATTTTGGATTGCGCAGTCCGCGTCCGCGACTCGCTGATTTGCTGGACTACCTGGCGATCGAGCTGGTGAACAATCAGTGGAGCATGAAACACATCCACCGGCTGATCGTGACCTCCAGTGTCTATCGCATGCGAAGTGCGACGTTTACAGTGCCGGAGAGCGAGGCTTTGAAGGTTGCGAACCATCCGCAGTCGATGGATCCTGACAACAGTCGTTTTTGGCGAATGAACGTGCGTCGCGCGGAAGCGGAAACGGTGCGCGATGCCCTGTTGCATTTGGCGGGGAACCTGGATCTGACGCTGGGAGGATCGGAGATCGACCACCACCAGGGTCTTCTCATCCCACGTCGTAGTATCTATTTTCACCACGCGCGCGATAACCAAATGTCGTTTCTCGACGTATTCGACGCTGCGAATCCTCGTGAGTGCTATCGGCGCCAGGAAACGATTCGTCCTCAGCAGGCGTTGGCGCTTGTCAACAGTTCACTGGCACTTGCGCAGTCGCGACAAGTCGCACTCCGCCTGAGCGAGCAAGTCCTTTTGGCAGGAGGGGTGGGAGTCAACGAAAATCGCAGCAGCGCATCGCATGACCAGTTTATCACCTTAGCCTTCGAAACGATTTTATCCCGAGTGCCGAGTGCCGAGGAATTAACGGCCTGCCTCGAGTTTCTTGAATTTCAAGCGAAACAACTCAGCGTTCCGGAACGCCTGACGCTGTTGAATGACGCAGCCAACCAGGTTGCACCAGCGACCGATCCCGTTCAGCGTGCACGGGAAAATTTAGTTCTGGTTTTGATCAATCACAACGATTTTGTCACAATTAGATAGCCAGTAGCTGACAAGGTACAGGGGTTGCTGATAGGCCAAGGTTCCCCACAATCGTAGCCCGACTCAGAGGTTGGAAAACGCGACTGGAAACGTAAAAGTCTGGATCAACTGATGACACACTCCGCCTTTCAACGTCGCCTGATTTCCCCGATGCCTTCCTTGCATCCGGGTCCTCGCGACCGTCGCACCTTCCTGGCCGACCTGGGGATGGGATTCACCGGCCTGGCGTTGGGCAGCATGTTGGCAGGCGAGGACGTTGCCGGCCACGAAGTGTCTCCGGCACAGTCCCATTTTACACCGAAAGCAAAGAGCGTCATTTGGCTCTTCATGACTGGTGGCGTGAGTCACATGGAGAGTTTCGATCCAAAGCCGGCGTTAAACAAATATGGGGGCTTGCATCTCTCGAAGACACCCTTGAAAGATGTTTATGATTCGCCGTTTGTCAAAGAGAACTTCCGTCCGCTGCAGGACGACAATTCGCGCACCTTTCGAAATCAAATTTATCCGATGCAAGTCGGTTATCGCAAACGGGGGGAAAGCGGAATCGAGGTGAGTGACTGGTGGCCTCACGTGGGGGGCTGCATCGACGACATCTCCGTGGTGCGGTCGCTATGGACAACAGATAACGACCACGGAGCGCAACTTCAATTTCACACGGGCCGCCACATCAGTGATGGTTTTTTCCCCACGATTGGTTCCTGGGTGCATTATGGTCTGGGTAGTTTGAATGAAAACCTGCCGCAGTTTGTCGTGATGGGCGAACCGATTGCGGATTGTTGCGGTGGCCCACAGGTACACTTGGCCAACTACCTGGGTGCCGAGCATGACGGTATCATGATCAACGAAAAAGAACCTCTTCCTTACGGCAATCCCGCGGGGCGCATCTTTCAAGAAGAACAAGCAGCCAACATGGAGCTGATCGGGAAGCTGAACCAACTGGCAGCCGTGGAATATCCGGAAGATGCGGCGTTGCGAGCACGAATCAATGCGTATGAGTTGGCTTTCCGTATGCAGATGTCGGTACCCGAAGTCTTTGACCTGAAGGATGAGTCGCAGGCGACGCTCGACTCCTACGGTGAGGGGTACGGTCGGCAGTTGCTGGCCGCTCGTCGATTTGTCGAACGGGGTGTGCGGTTCGTACAAATTTATCACGGTGGTGGCGGCGACCCGGCCGGTTCGTGGGATGCACACACGCACCTGAAAAAAAACCACACGAAAAATTGTCAGGCCGTTGACAAGCCGATTGCCACGCTGCTCAAAGATTTGAAGCAACGCGGAATGTTGCAAGACACGCTCGTGGTGTGGGCTTCAGAATTTGGACGTACGGCGGGCAGCGAAGAAGAGGACGGTCGCGACCATCACCCCTTCGGTTTCTCCTGCTGGCTGGCTGGTGGTGGAATTCGTGGCGGAGTGGTTCACGGTGCGACGGATGAGCTGGGCATTCTGGCCTCGGAGGATCCGCACTATGTGACCGACATTCATGCCACGGTCCTGCACCAGTTGGGTCTAGACGCGCGTAAATTAGAGGTTCCCGGTCGCAAGCGACTGGACATCGAATTCGGCCGGCCAATTCGCGAGATCATCGCCTGAATTGCAATGCTTGCAATTGGCAGGAGGCAACGAAAATCACGACAGGTTGTCGCTGGACCATTTCATCACCTGGGCTGTCGAAACGCATGGATCGTGTGGCCCGAGTGCTGTTAAAATGACGGTCTGCCGAGAGGTACTTGAATTTCAAATGCGCCAACTCAGCATTCGAGAGCGACTGGCGTTGTTGAGTGATAAAACGAACCGTGCTGCTCCAGCAAATGATCGAGTCTAGCACGTAAGAGAGAATGAAGTTTTGATTTTGATCCATGACATTGCTCTTACCACCATCAGATAGGGGGCTGACGAGGTCCTTTGGCTCACGACCGTCAGTCCAGGCAGTGGTTGAAAATATGACTGAAAACGCGAAACTCTGGATCAACGGATGAAACACTCAGCCTCTCAACATCGCCCGCTCTCCCCGATGCGGCCATTGTATCCGGTTCCTCGCGACCGTCGTACGTTCCTGGCCGATGTGGGCATGGGAATGACCGGTCTGGCCCTGGGTAGCATGTTGGCCCACGGGGACGTTGCCGGCCAAGACGTGTTGTCACCACAGCAGCACTTTCCAGCGAAAGCGAAGAGTGTTATTTGGCTGTTCATGACTGGTGGCGTGAGTCACATGGAGAGTTTTGATCCAAAGCCGGCCTTAAATAAATACGGCAACATGAATCTCTCGCAGACACCGCTCAAGGATGTGTTTGATGCGCCGTTTGTTAAAAAGAACTTCCGACCCCTGGTGGATGGGAGTCTGCGCAATTTTCGACAACAGATTTATCCGATGCAAATCGGTTATCGCAAGCGTGGGGAAAGCGGAATCGAGGTGAGTGACTGGTGGCCCCACGTGGGAGGATGCATTGACGACATCGCTGTGGTGCGGTCGTTGTGGACAACAGATAACAACCACGGGGCACAACTTCAGTTTCACACGGGCCGGCACGTCAGCGACGGGTTGTTCCCTTCGATTGGTTCCTGGGTCCATTACGGCCTGGGCAGTTTGAATGAAAACTTGCCGCAGTTTGTCGTGATGGGCGAACCGATTGCCTCGACGGCGGTCCAGAACTGGCACCGGGCCAGTTACCTGGGTGCCGAGCATGACGGCCTTGTGATCAATGAAAACAAACCTTTGCCCTACGGCAATCCGGCGGGGCGCATTTTTCAAGAAGAACAACTAGCCAACATGGAAATGATTGGCAAGTTAAACCAGTTGGCAGCGGTGGAATATCCTGACGACGCCGCGTTGCGGGCGAGAATCAATGCCTACGAGTTGGCGTTTCGCATGCAGATGTCGGTACCCGAAGTGTTTGACCTGCGGGATGAGTCGCAGGCGACACTCGATTCCTACGGTGAAGGGTACGGCCGCCAATTACTGGCTGCGCGTCGACTGGTTGAACGGGGTGTGAGGTTCGTGCAGGTTTACCATGGTGGTGGCGGTGACCCGGCCGGTTCTTGGGATGCACACACCAACCTGAAAAAAAACCACACGAAAAATTGTCAGGCCGTTGACCAACCGATTGCCACGCTGCTTAAAGATTTGAAGCAACGCGGAATGTTGCAAGACACGCTCGTGGTGTGGGCGACGGAATTTGGACGTACGGCCGGAACCGAAGAACAGAGTGGTCGCGACCATCATCCGTTCGGCTTCTCCTGCTGGCTGGCTGGTGGCGGAATTCGTGGCGGAGTTGTTCACGGTGCGACGGACGAGCTGGGCATTCTGGCCGCGGAGAATCCGCACTATGTGACCGACATCCATGCTACAGTACTGCACCAGTTGGGCCTTGACTCGCGTAAAATGGAGGTTCCCGGTCGCAAACGACTGGACATCGAATTCGGCCGGCCCATTCGGGAGATCATCGCCTGAGCGAAAGTATTTACAAGCGGTAAACGTTTAACCGCCACGGTGAGTGCTTATCACAAACCAACCATGCACCCGCCGGTCCCGGAAGGGTTATTCCGACGGACTCGCGGTGACGGTAAAATCTCAGACTGGTTTGCAGGAGTCTTTCAGTAGCAGGTGCCCTTTCGGGGTGGCATCACTTCTGCCATAAGACTGTTGAGCGGCTTTTAAGTTTCAGAGACTGCCTGCCAATACCGCGACACCTGGCAAGCAAATGCGCAGGTGTGGTCCGACTGGTAGGAATTGTGGGGAGACAGCCATGTTGATCGGATATGTGAGTGACGAGCGTTATGTTGCCCTGGCCGACGTCTTACTGGAGTTTCAACGTCATGGCCAGACCGAAGCGATTGCCCGGTCGACACCGCGGGGCCTGGTCTGTGCTGATTTAGAAGCGGGCGACTACGATGTCACACTCGTGAAAGAGGGGTTTGGATCGAAAAGCGTTCAGACAACAATCGATCCGGAGCGGCCCTGCCAATTTCGACTTTTGTCTGACCGGCTTCTGGGCTACGTCTGGCCTCGAGCGGTGAAATCCGGTGAAAAGTCGGAGTTTCGAGTCCATTCTGTTGAACCCTACCGGCTTAGTCTGTGGCGCTACGGTTGGAAACGTGAGATGGTAAAGCTGCTCGGCTGGTTCGATGAGCATGGACCTCGAGCGGTCATGCAGATCACACCCGACGGTGACTACACGCAGACGGGCGTGCAATGGAACAAGATTGGTTATGCCAGTGCACACCACACGCAATTCGTTGAAGGGCCAAAGCGTTCGGGACTGTACTACCTGCATGCCAAAGGAGAAAAGTCCGGCGAATTTTTTTCCTTTCCATGGATTGTGTCTCCTGCCCGGCCTTCGGCACCCATTGCAGTGCTGGCTTCGACGAACACCTGGCTGGCCTACAACAATTTTGGTGGGCGGAGCAATTACGTGAACGCACACCGTTTGCCCGATCAGCCCGTGGTCAATGCTCGCCAGGACATGATTCGCTACACCGAAGCCGGGGCGTTCAATGTGTGGGGATTCCAGGACGAAGAGTACCAGCCGCTTTCCTTCGAACGGCCCGAGCCAGGCAACGTCGTGCGCGAGCACGAGGAGGTGACGGATCCGATCGAAGGACGTTTGCCGTGCGGGGTGGCTCCTGCAGAATGGCGTCTGCTCGGTTGGCTGGAGCGGGAAAATCTGACCTACGATTATTACTCGGAATCGCAACTCCATCACGGTGACCTGGATCTCGACTCCTACAAAGTGTTGATGCTCAGTGTCCATCCCGAATACTGGTCTCGCCAAATGTACCAGCGGGTGAAAGAGTGGGTACATCACCGAGGCGGCAAGTTGATGTATCTGGGGGGCAACGGTTTGAATTGCGAAGTGGAGTTTCTGGGCGAAGACCGTTTGAAATTCAAAACTTACTTGAATCCGTCGATCGACGGTGCGCTCGGAATGCCAGACCCTGCGAACCCGGAGGTCTATTTAGAGAGCCGGATGCATCGCACCTTGGAGTCCGAAGCCGGTTTGCTGGGCGTTGTCTGTACCGCAGCGGGTATCATGACCGCAGCTCCCTATCGAGCGGTCCAATCGGATCACTGGATTTTTGACGGCACCGGCTTAGGCAACGGTGAGCTCTTCGGAGAAAATAGTTTGCAGGAGCGGATTCATGGTGGAGCGTCTGGTCACGAGACCGATAAGATCAGCTCACATTCTCCCCCCGGCACCGTGTTGTTGGCCAAGGGAGTCAATCCGGAGGAGGGAGGGGCGGAGATGGCTTATTACGAACTGCCCACTGGCGGGGCCGTTTTTTCTGCAGGTTCCATTACCTATGTCCCCTGCCTGCTGGTCGATGACGCGATTTCACGCATTACCTACAATGTGCTCGCTCGGTTCTTGGACGAGGGATGAAGAAACTGAGTCTCAACGAGCCAGATGGAACCCACCAAGCTGTCAATCCAGATCTCGGCAAAGCGGCTCCAGTGTCAGGCGGAGAAGGCCGTCTCAGATTTTCTTTGGCTCACATTGCCTCTCCCGTTTTCCGAATCCTACCACCCGGCTTCCACCTGATGTATGATTTCTAGCTCAGCGGGTATCTTCCCGTTCATTTCTCTCTCAAAGACATTGTTATGAAAATTACCCATATCGAAGTCACTCCCGTGCGCATTCCGGTCAAGTATGCGAAGCACATTGTTTCACCGCTCGGTGCTCACACTGTGTCCGAATATTTGCTGCTCCGTGTCGGGACGGACGTGGGTATCGAGGGGATCGGCGAGGTCAATCCGATGCCGGTTTGGTCGGGAGAATCGGTGTGGAGCGCCCAGGAAATTCTTAACAAACTGCTGGCACCCAGTGTCATCGGGGCCGATCCCACGGACGTTGAGGAGATCGATCGCCGCCTGGACAAGTGCACCCGTCACAACTGGTTTGCAAAGGCAGCCATTGAAATGGCCTGTTGGGACATCGCGGGCAAAGCAGCCAACAAGCCGGTCTATGAATTACTCGGTGGAGCCGTCCGTCCCTTGACGGTCCGCTGCCGATTTTCCTTGGGTGCGTACGAGCCAGATCGGGCCCGAACGCGGGCCTTGGAGCTGGTCGAAGAAGGTTTTACGACGATCAAGGTGAAGGTTGGCGGTCCGGCGGAGAAGGACATCAGTCGAATTCGGACGGTTCGGGAGGCGATCGGACCGGAATTGGATTTGACCATTGATGCGAATTGCGGGTGGGACGTTGACACGGCGATTCACTGCGTCAACGAGCTGGCCGATTGTGGCATCACTCTCAACGAGCAACCGACTCCGGATGGTGATTATGGTGCCTTGGCCCGGGTGCGACGCGAAACGACGCCCCCGGTCATGGCGGACGATATTTGCTTTGACATGATTCATGCCCAGGAGCTGATTCGGAACAATGCCTGTGATCTGATTAGCGTTTATCCGGGTAAGAATGGCGGCATCCGCAAGTCAAAGGCAATTGTTGAATTCGCGGCGGCTCATGGCATTAAGTGCAGCATTGGTTCGAACTTGGAATGGGACGTCGGGACGGCCGCGATGGCGCATCTGGTTGTTGCCTGCCCGAACATGTGCGTCGAGGAATTCCCGGGCGACATGTTGGGTCCCGATTACCATGAGGTTCGAATTGCGAAGAATCCGATCGATATTCAGGGACCACTGGTCACGATTACGGAGCGACCGGGGTTGGGAGTGGATGTGGATTGGAATATTGTGAAAGAGTGCCAGCTTTCTTAGGATTCAGGCGGGTCGTCTGAAGTCGTTTGTCCGCTGTGGTGAGAACGTGCCGCGACAACTGGCTAAAGAAAATAAACACTTGCAGTCGGAAACATGATGATCATTGACGTTCACAGTCACGCCTGGGAGTATCCGGACCACTTTAGTGACGACTTTCGGCAGCAGGCCAGGCGATCCAAGGCAGGTGTCGAAATGGACCTTACAGTCACTTACGACAACTATCGCCGGAGCGCACCGGACGATACGGTCACCATTGTTTTCGGCGGCAAGGCGCGACTGAGTGGATTGTGGGTTGACGACGACTATGTGGCGCAATACGTGGCCGTCGATGCGGATCGGCTGATCGGCTTTCTGTCGATCGATCCCACGCAGACGGGCTGGCAGGAAGAACTGCGACGAGGGCATCAGGAACTGGGCTTGCGAGGCATCAAGCTGATGCCGATGTATGCCGGATTTCGACCCGATGAATCACAACTGGACCCGTTGTGGGAATATGCCAGTGAGCATTGTTTGCCGGTGTTACTCCACACGGGAACCACGTTTGTGGCGCAAGGGCCATTGGAAACGACGTTGCCCCGACACCTCGATCCGGTTGCGATACGATTCCCTGAAGTGCGGATCATCATGGCTCACCTGGGCCATCCCTACGAGGGTGAAGCTGTTGTGACTGCGCGCAAGCATCCGTATGTTTATTGTGACCTGAGTGCGCTGCACTACCGTCCGTTTCAGCTCTATCACAGCCTGATGCTGGTGCAGGAATATGGCGTTTGGGACAAGGTGTTGTTCGGAACCGACTATCCGTTTACAACGATCAACTCGACGCTGGAAGGTCTCAGGAATCTTAACCTGATGCTGGAAGGGACCGCTTTGCCGCGACTCAACACGGCAGCCATCGAGACACTGATTTATCGCGACTCGTTGAAATTGCTGGGATTGGATGAACCTTGAAAACAACCATTGAATCAGCAATGAGGGATTGTGGTTGCGTCATCATGTTTTCATCTGGCTCGGTCAATGTCTGAAGGAGGCGTGGTGGTGCACCGTCGGCCATCAATTCCAGGTCAGCCAAGAACAAGACCCGGCGTGGAGGTCGTTCCAGACGAAGTGGCGGCAACAGGTCTTTCGAGAAAACGATTGTGTCTGGCAGCGTGAGGTGTCTGACGTGACGATGTTTGACGTGGTCGGACTGGGATGTTGCCATGCTGACTTGAGCGAACGCTTATCCAGTACGCAATCATTTACCAATCGGGTGGGGCATCCGGACGAAAGTATCCTCCCAGTCCGATGTTATTGTCGATAAGACCGGGTTCCCGCAGTGGTTTCATTTGGTCCAACAGTGCAGCACGACTGTGGTTCGTGACCGCCTGCAACTGGTCCAACGTCAAGGACGTTTTGTACAAGGCTTCCCAGACGTCCTGTTGAATCGCCGTTTGAATTTGTGGTGGAGGCTTTGTCTGTACGTTGCCCAGCGCTTGTCTCCATTCTGTTTTTATGTCGGTCTGTAACTGCCTGTAATTCACTGCAGCCACGTCTCTCATCTCTTCCCACATGTCCAGCAGCAGATCCACATCCAAGGTCTTCGACAGGTCTTGACCTCGCTTCAATTGAGTGGCCTGCCTGGGGTTGGTGACCACAAGGGCGTTGCGAAAAAAGGCGTAGCCCAGACCTAACATCAGCTCAGTGTTGCTTGCCGCGGATGTGCTGCCATAGCTGACAGGGTGAGGATTCGCACTGCGTAGTTTGTCGCATACGATGTCGGTTAAGAATTGCTCCAGGCGTTCGATATCGGTGGTCAGTCGCCGAGCGTAACCTCGCACACGCTCCACACGAACTTCGTCTACAAGCGGTTTTCCTACATGACCTGACAGCCACGACAAGGTTTCAATAAGCGGCAGGGCAGCGCGACATGCAGCTGTTACAGGTTCTTCGTTGAGAAGCTCTGCATCCAGGTCAGTGGTTTCGGTGAGAATGGTCCATTCAAGAGACATGGTCACCCGCCCGTTGCTGACATTACGAAAAGGAAAGACAATAGCTCGGTGGACGATCGAGAAGTTGCCATTTGTTCCGTCGATGTAGCCGTACGATCTATCTTTATTTTAGCCTGTTTTTCGCACGACTGGGAAGCATATAACCTGTTCAGAAGGTTCTGGCAATTCCAGCTGGAGTGTCAGTCACCATGCGGAGCCCAATTTTTCTGTGGAACGGCCCGATGATCCATTTATTTCCATTTCCAAATAAAATTGTCGGACTGGTTTTACTGCTCTTTAGCAGTGGGTTTTGGTTCGTGGCCCCTTGCTTTGGAGTGGAATTGGAATAAATGCGATTCCGTCGCTGGCAAATGGCAGATGACCCGCATCGGCCCGGTTATCATTTCCTGCCGCCGGACAACTGGATGGACGACACCAATGGCGTGATCCAAGTCGCTGACAGTACCATCTTTTTATCAGTGGATTCCACGCTTAGCTCATCGCAACGGAGGACCATTCCATTGGGGGCATGCAGTCAGTGACGATTTGGTGCATTGGCGCGATGTACCGATTGCTATCTCTCCAACAGCGAACGGTCGCTTGTGCCTTACTTCCCGTGTCTACCCCACCCGGACCGACAGTGACCGCATCGGTTGGTTTGCCACGGCCCACCTTCAAGGCCTGGACGTCTGGCAACTGGAATCGATCTGGCCAGTGAAAAAGCATTAACCCGTCTTGGGCGAGTTACCCCCGTGATTCTGAAACAAGTTCGTTGGAACGATCTTGCTCAGAGAACGGTTCCTGGCCGTTTATTGCCTGCGATTTTCCAAATCAATAGTCGATGGGACGTGGCTCAAAATGGCGATGGTGGCGATACTCGATCGAACAGTCAACATCCCGCACGTGAAATTCCAAATCGACGGAAGGGTCACGTTGCAGGAGGGTCACTGAAACCGTATTGATTCCGCGGATCGGATACATTTCAGGTGAGAGTACGTATTCATAGATTTGATTTCCCTGATAGGCGACACCCTGCTGGATAAAACGGTAGGTCAGATCGGTGATTTGCAGGTTCGATTCTGGCAGCGGTGTGTCGTTCAGCAGGATTCGAAGCTTGTTGCGTGTCGGTTCGAGATTGCTGAGGCGGATACGCAGTTTGACATGTTTTAATCGATCCAGGTCCCACCAGCGGTGAAGGTCGTCAGCCACTCGCAGAGGTATTCTCTGGACGTGACCTACCTTCAGGGGCCGGGGAAGAGGTGGTTGGGTTTCTGGCAGTCCCGTTCCGAAAGAGTTTACAGTTCGAGGTAAATCCCGTACTCGATAGATTTTGTTGGCACTTGCCAGTGACGTCGGAGAACCGAGCAAACGCAGAGTGGAATGCATGTCGTCCAGAAACAGCAAACCCTGGCTCCGTATCATGTCATTCAGGCCAAACCCTACGGCTCCCTGATGATACGCGTTAGCGGCTGCTCCCCAGATCATTTTAGCAGTCGCCTTGGGTTTGAGTTTTCTTTGCAGAGTGGTTCCGCAGCCGACAAGGACTCGGCAGGAACTGTCTCGTGTCAAGGAAACGACGGCAGACAGATCCAGGTCCTGGTCGAGTATTTCAGGATCGTTGGAGGTGCAAATCAGACCGTCGACCAGTCGTTCCGCGACCCAGACAGAGACTTCAAAACCGACAGCGGACCAAACGTTTGGATTGGCGGGGATGCGAACATAAATTCGCTTGCGCCGTCCTTGGGTTTTTTCCGCCTGGTTGGCAATCTTTCGCAATTCCCGGAACCACGCAGTTAACAGGGGTGCGCAGCGATCGACTTGGTCGTATTTGCATAACGGGAGGACTTCGGATTGTACTTCGACTCCGTCAGTTTCGTAGCGAGCCAGTAGTTCACCATAAACCTGGAGTCGCTCTTTGCGAACTTCTGGGTAAATGAAATTCATGCGTGTCGGTGACACGTGTTTTGCTCGGGGGTCCTGATCCTTGCCGACGCGTAACTGAGGATTGTCAAACACGAAATCGGAAGTTCGTCCGAGTCCTCGTGACTCCTCGGTTGTGTGCGAGCCGATATTCAGCGGCGCACTGGCGAAGAACAGGATGCCTTCCTCGTGACAGCGATCACAAAACAACTGAGGGCGGTCCCAGCCTTCAGCGACCAGCTGTCGCACATGTAGCGCGTCGCGATAATTGACGGCATGAGTCCATTTGTCAACATTGGTACTATGCATTTGTCCGACGTGAGTGTCGTAGAGGCACATGCCACCTCGCGATCCCAGTGAAAAGATGAGCGTGTTGACACCGGTCCCCGCGATCACATCCACCGTCTTGGTGACATCCGAGCGGGTGAGGGGAGGGGCGATTCCCGAGAGGTGGTGAAAGTCTTCGCGTACGAAGACGCGGGGTTCGGTGAGGGCAGTTAGCTGCTGGTCCTGGACTGCGGCGTGTCCGGTCCCAAGTGTGAGCAGGGACACTGATGTAACGGCCCCCACTACCTGTAAGAAGATCGGTCGCTGTAACATCGGGATCCTCTGCTGTTTGGTTTTTCAATTTGACAAGGCCCGTCCTGGTCCCGGGAAAGCTGCCAGGTGGATGAGTACATCGTGCCCTCCAGGTGCCGTGTTGAGTTGTTGTGGGTTATTGATATCGCCCCGCATGGCAGCGTACACCGTTGATTTCAACAGGAGTGCGGCTGCAGTTGGTGAGCGAATGGCCCACCTGCAGTAACTCTCGCAAAATGTCGGTTCCCAGGGTGCCACTGCCACCGGTAACAAATAGATTCACGACTCAAATCGAAACCGCAACCACGAGTACCCTGACAAAGGGGTATGAATGTACGAACACGGACCTCTAACCAACTCAGAGCAACGAAACGAACACGATTCCACTGATGGTAAAAAAGAACAGCACGCAACAGATCACACCCAGCCGCATGAACCAGTTGGGGCGCACCTCGGGTGGCAGTAAGGTGCAGTTTACATAGAGTGCATGCAGTGCCGATCCGCCGAGCCCTATGTTTGCCAAGACACCGCCGATTTTGAGAATATCGAGTGGATCAAGAAACATGAGCACAATCAGGCCCCAGACGGCCATGACTGCCATGATTCCATAGTAAATTTGTTTGACCTTGTCCTTGCCGAGTTGCCTTGCGCGGGAACTGGCTGTCCAGATGATGTCGCACCACCTGCGGGGAATCGTATCGCCCGACATGATTTGACCTGGATACAGAATGAGAAATCCAATCAGCAGCGTGATGGTCCATAGGCCGTAGCCGGGATAGCTGTGGTCGAGTCCTTCCGCAGACATCCCCGCCACGCGGTTCCCGGATACGGGCGCATTGCGGATGAATTCCACCGAAATCATGCAGGGCAGGGCCATGCCGATGAAGCAGCAGACCATCCACACGACAGCCTGGTCACGTATGATGTGTCGCATCCATCCACGCCAACGCCTCATGTTTTCTTGGCTGGAGCGAAACGTTTGACCAACGTGTGAAAGCGTGATCGTGGTGCTACCGACGGCGCTGGCGATCGCGCCGACATTGCGCCCCATTCCCCAACCTTTGTCGCGGGCATAGTTGGAGAGCAGTGCGTTGGTTAGTCCACCGGCTCCTGCAATCGAGGCGAAGGTGGCAATCAACGCCCAATCTAAATCGGGTAGTTCGCCATGTTCCTGAATGTAGCCGATCAATTGAACGCGGCGCAAGCCCTGATTCTCGATCCGTTCCCGCAGTTCCTTTTGTAAGGCTTGGTTGGGGATGTCAGCAAGTTGCCGGTAGGTATTGGAACCGTCTTCGCTACGGACGGTGACTTGTTCAAACTGCCAGCTTTTGTCTTGCGGATCGATCGTTCCCTCTGCCGTCAGGCTGATCGGCCCGTCGATTTGTTCCATGTAGAATCTGTCGGCCAAGGCTAGTTTTTCAGCCCTGGTCTTTAGCTCTTGATACCGCACATCAAATTCTGCAGGGATCTCCTGGTCCATCCTGAAAATTTGATTTCCTGCAGTGAACTCGGTGACGACGGTTTCCGTCTCTTCAACCGTGCCGCGTATGCGGTACAGAATGTCATCATGCTGCTCCGTGAGTGTGAAATGCCGACCATCGATGATCGTGTTAGCTCGCAAGGGAATTTGACCGAAACGGAGAAAACCGCTGAGTACTTCACCCATCGAACGTGACGAGATAAAACAGCTGGATATCAGGACGAGGAAGATTAAAACGATCACCAATTTGACAGTCATGATCCGCTCTAGCATTTTGTAGACGGTGCCCCCGAAGATGAGCGGCAAGAATGCGAGCAGAAACAGTACACAACTGAGTCCGTGTACCAGTCCATCGTCGCCTTGTCCCGGTAGACTTCCGAGCCAGATGGCGGCAACGGCCACGGACGCGCCGGCCACGTTGTAGGGCCAAATGTGTCCAAACTCCAGGAGCGCGTAGAAGAAGGTCCAAAACTTGGGTCCTGGCTTGGTGCGGAAGGCCCCGACCAGGATTGGTTCGCCACAATACAGTGCATAACGCATGAATTCGAGGTTGCAGAAAACCTGGGCAACGATACTCAGTGTTGCCACCCATAGCAACGTGCCGCCATACTGGGCTGTCACTCCCGGCCCTGCCAGCCACTCACCTGAACCGATTGAGGCACCGGCCATCAGGACACCCGGACCGAGCAGTGCCGCCCAACTCTTCCAACCAAGCCTGGGTGGTTTGGGAAGGTCACCTACGGTCCAATCGGGTAACATTCCTGCCGGTACGGTTTCATTTTGATGCGATTGCGGATTTTCTTGATTCATAAAACAACCTGTTTGAAGCAATTGAAAAAGTGATTTGCCGAAGGCCGTTGGATCTCAAACCGCGAAACAAAGTGACAGTTGGATGCTGCCTGTCTCGTTGTACTCATGACCGCCTGCGATCCTCATCGTCCGGGGCGAAGAGTTCAACGATGCGATGGCAACCGGACGCTCCAACTTAAACTGCAAAGTTTGTCTCCCAATTCCCCAGAGTTTAGGTTCAGCCCACAACGGAAACAACCGGCCTAAGCTTCCTTTTACTCTGATTTGTGATCGTCCCTTCTCCCTGTGACAGAAACCCTTTACGCAAAAAACGAGTCTTCCATTTTCTGACACCTCGCAGCCCAAATTCCCGGTCAGTCTCAGCAGCTTTGCCTGCCGATTGGTAAGGGGCGCAGAATCCATTAGCCTGGGAGCCGGCATTTTGTAGCTGGGCAACTGGTTTCTGCAGGAAATCCAGATGTCGCGGAGATTTTGAACCGATGAGCGAAAAGAAAAAGATGGAGTTCTTTGGTGGAGGATGGCGTCAGGTGGAGGATACCAAATCCACCGAACCCAGTCGGATCATCGATGCGCACTACCACATTTTTCCACGATTCGAGAGCGGTTCGGTCGCAGCAGAGGATGCATTGCCCTTAAAACTGTGGCAATACCACGTGCGTGATTTTACTGACTTTTGGCGCAAGAGTGATGGCAAGCGGGTCCAGCAGCGATTGCTGGATTATCCGTCGGACAACATTCACGAGATGTCCGATGTGAACTTCCGCAGGGGTCGCTACGGTCAGGCCGACGTCACTGTGGACGGCGTCCAGTACTGCATGCAGCTCTATCCGCCTGGCCTGGAGAACCTCTGGAGGCGACGCCGGAGAGATGCATGCGGAAGTACTGATGCCCGCCAGATGGCCCGAATACCCTTACGCTGAGGGGCCGGAGATGCTGCGCAAGTGGCGTGACGAAGTGGGTGCGGAAAAATTGATGTGGGGATCCGACATGCCCTTTTGCGGTGGCAATTGGTGCACTTATCGACAGGCTGCCGACTACATCCGACTGCACTGCGATTTCCTCTCATGCCAGGAAAAGGACCTGATTCTGGGAGGCAACGCGGCGCGAATGTTTAAGCTTGATCCGCCAACAAGTCCTGGAGACAAGTCGGTGGGGACCTAGCTATTCATTGCTTAAAAGTTTGTGGTATAATCGTAACATCTCGGGTCTTTTTTTTGAGCGATGATGGTTCGTCACATCTTTCTAACGGGCTTTGTCATTGTTGGAGTGTTGCTTCAACATGCAGTGGCTTTGGAACCGGGTCGCGACTTCTTCGAAAAGAAGATTCGTCCAATCCTGGTGGGACGCTGTTACAAGTGTCACTCGCGCGCTGCCGCGGATCCCAAAGGTGGCCTGCTGTTGGATAGTCGTGCCGGAATGCGCCAAGGTGGTGATTCCGGGCCGGCCGTTGTCCCTCGCGATGTTCCCGGTAGCAAAATCATTGCAGCCTTGCGTCACGAAACGGTTCAGATGCCGCCAGACGCAAAACTTCCCCCGCACATCACCCAGGATTTTGTGACGTGGATTGAAATGGGGGCTCCCGACCCCAGGGATCAGGCCGATGACTCGAAGACCGAAAATGAACAGACCTGGGAGCAGATTTACCAAAGTCGCCGGGACTGGTGGAGTTTGCGGCTGGTGACTCGTCCGGGCCTGCCACGCGGCAAGCAGCAATGGTCTCAGCATCCGGTAGACCGTTTCATCCACGAATCGCTGCGGCAGCAACAACTTCAACCATGCCCGCAAGCCGACCGGGCGACGCTCATTCGACGCCTGGCATTTGCCTTGACTGGTTTACCACCCACGGCAGAGGAATACAGAGGATTTGTGGACGACCAGTCGGACCATGCCTGGAAAACGCTTGTTGACTACTATCTCCAGTCCCCTCACTACGGTGAAAGGTTCGCCCGGCATTGGATGGACGTAGTAAGGTACACGGATTCTCATGGCTATGAATGGGATATTCCGGCAAAGGGTGCCTGGCGATATCGGGATTATTTGATTCGAGCGTTTAATCAGGATGTGGCTTTTGATCAACTCGTGCGAGAACAGATCGCGGGCGACCTGTTGAAGCATCCCCGTTTCAACGAAGAACTCCAGATCAATGAATCGGTGATTGGACCCATGTTTTACCAGATGGGTGAAAAACGGCATGGTGACAGTTCGCAATTTGAGGGGGTCCACCAGGAAATGTTGGACAACAAGATCGATGCTCTTTCCAAGGCGTTCCAGGCGACAACCGTAGCCTGCGCCAGGTGCCATGACCACAAGTTGGATGCGATTTCTCAAAAAGAATATTACGCGTTGGCCGGGGTCATGATGAGTTCACGGTGGACTACCAATACTCTGGACCTGCCTTCCAGGAACATGGACCTCATCGAACAATTGCAGAAGCTGAAACCACAGGTCCGTGCAGCCACTGCCAGGGCATGGCTGGCTGACATCGACCAAGTGTCTGCCGCGGCGCTTACCAAGCTTGTTCCCGAAGACAACCTGCCACACGAGGATTTGAATTTTGTTTGGCAGCAACTGACCCGTGTTCCGACTGAAGAAATTGCCAGCCGGTGGGAAGAACTTCGCGATCTTCTCCTGGCAGATTCGGCTGAACGAACTGCCAAAAATCGGTCTGCTTGTAGCATCCTGGTCGATTTCAACGAAGAACTACCGGCAGGTTGGACGGTGGACGGAGTGGGAACCCGGCAGAAGGTTCAAACTGGCGATTTTCAGATCGACCAGGTGGGCGGTAAGGTGATTCAAACGTTTTACCTGGGTGGCATTGCTACGGGAGCCATTTCCACCAAATTGAATGGTGCCGTGCGATCTCCGCTATTTCAAAACATGCCGGCTCCGTTTTTCAGTGTCCGGATGGCAGGTGGTCAGTATGCCGCTTGGCGTACACCGATTGACAACGCATTTTTGTGTAACACAGAAAAGCGTTTGACGAATTCTCAGTACCAATGGGAGTTGTTTCCGACGCGAACGGATCGTTTTCGAGAACGCCGGGTGTTTTTGGAGTTTGTGACCAAGGAAAGTAATCCGAATTTTCCATCCATTTACTCAAGGTTGATTCCACTGGAAGATGAAGAAGATCCACGCAGCTGGTTTGCCATCAACCAGATTGTTGCTCATCAGACTGAGGAAGCACCCCGCGAGGAAATCACTCGCTATGCGGAATTATTTGACGCTCCGCCGCCTGCTAACATTCAGCAGGCTCTGGAACGCTACCGCCGGTGGATCAAAGCTGCAATGACGCGTTGGGAAAACAGTCAAAGTACCGAACAGGATGTTTTGTTACTCAATCAGCTGTTGCTGACACCGTGGATCACCAACAACAAGGACGATGTGCGTCTCAAGTCATTGGTTGAGCAGTACCGCCAGCTGGAGGCAAAGGTTCAAGCTTCACAGGCCGTGAACGGAATGGTAGATGCCGACGAGGGACTCGACTATCGTGTCAACATTCGTGGAGATGTCCACACGCTAGGGGAGCAGGTGCCCAGGGGATATTTGCGAGTTCTTTCCAAAGGGACCGGGCCATTCAAAGATTCGGGTAGTGGGCGTTTAGAACTTGCGGACCACATTGCCAGTTCGTCCAATCCGTTGACGGCACGCGTGTTTGTGAATCGGATATGGCACTGGTTGTTCGGCCGCGGCATTGTGGCGACGCCCAGCGACTTCGGCCACCTTGGCGAACAGCCCTCGCATCCGGAATTACTTGACTGGTTAACCTCCGAGTTCATCCGGAGTGGCTGGTCAACGCGCAAATTGGTACGTCTCATTGTGACCAGTCAGACCTGGCAACAATCCGGCCAGGTGAAACAAAAAGGTTTCGAGAAGGATCCGGAAAATCAGATGCTGCACCACTTTCCCACCCAGCGCCTCGACGCAGAATCGATCCGGGATGCGATATTAGCGGTCTCCGGTCGGCTGGACCGATCGTTGTATGGCCCGACAAGCGACCCGCATCGTAACAACGAGGATATGACAAAGCGTCTTTTTTCGGGACCCCTTGACGGAAATGGGCGGCGATCGATCTATACCAAGGTGACGATTTTGGAACAGTGCAAATTCATGTCTCTGTTCAATCAGCCGCAGCCTAAAATTCCATCCGGACGACGCGATGTGACCACGACACCCGCCCAGTCTCTAGCCTTGTTGAATCATCGGTTTGTTGTGGGACAGGCAGAGCATTGGGGACAACAACTGGTTCACCAGGAAGACTCCACGATTCCCAGTCGTTTGAAAGACATGTTGTTTCTGGCCTATTCAAGGTCGATGCAACCGCAGGAACTGGATCGTTGGACCGAGGTCGTGGGGAAGCTGTCTGAATTGCATGGCGAATCGAACCGGATCCTGTATAATCACGATGTCTGGACCGACGTTGCCCATACCATTTTTAATACCAAAGAGTTCATTTACATTCGCTGACCGATGATTTCCATCAGGTGACCAGATGTTTGACCTTTACCCATTCAGAAGCCGGCGACAATTTCTGCAGGAAACGTCGACCGGATTTGGCATGCTGGTTTTGGCAGGGATGGTTCAAAGTGCCGCCGCCAAACAACGCTCCACCGCCGCGTCTCCGCACTTCGCGGCCACCGCAAAGAATATTATTTTCTGCTTCATGGATGGTGGTCCCAGCCATGTAGATACGTTTGATCCCAAGCCGGAACTAAAAAAACGCGAAGGTCAGGCGATTGGAAGCGCGGCAGTGTCGCGACTGTCTCAAAGCACCGCCGACCGGGTGTGGCTGGGAAGTCCCTGGAAGTTTAAACAGCGGGGTGCCAGCGGCTTGTGGGTCAGTGATCTGCTCCCCCATCTTGCGGGATGTGCAGATGATCTTTGTGTGGTGCGTTCGATGGTCGGGAAGCAGCCTTTGCACGGACAGCAGGCGTTGTTGTTGCACACCGGCCGCCAAACGGGACAAGCGCCCAGTTTTGGGTCGTGGGTCTCCTACGGTCTGGGTACGGAAAATTCGGACTTACCCAGCTATGTCCTGCTGAACAACGACTGGATACCGAACGGCGGCTATGAGAATTTCGGCAGCGCTTACCTGCCTGCAAGCCATGCAGCCACGCTGTTGCGGGCAAAAGGCCAGATGGTGGACAACATTGTGCCCGGGGACAAAGTATCTGTTCAGCGCCTTAAATTACAGCTTCTACGGGAACAGGATCGGGCTTTTGGAAAGACCACCTCCAACGAGGATGCGATTGAAGCCACTGTTAAGAACTATGAGACAGCGTTTCGAATGCAACTGGCCGTTCCAGAAGTGGCAGATATCCGCGGCGAACCGAAGCACATTCGGGAGATGTACGGAATCGAAACAGAACATGAATTCAAACGATATTACGCGGTCCAGTGCCTCCGGGCGCGCCGCCTGATCGAGCGTGGTGTCCGATTCATTGAAATCACCTGCCCCCTGACGCACAGGAACAATTCTCCCTGGGATCAGCATAGCAATCTGGTCAAGTACCACAATGAAAACGCCTTGATCACTGATCAACCGGTGGCTGCCTTGATTCGGGATCTTAAGCAGCGTGGTCTGCTGGAAGAAACGATTGTGATCTGGGCTGGCGAAATGGGAAGGACGCCCCACACACCGGAAATTATTCCCACGGTGGGACGTGACCATCATGTTAATGGCTACAGCATTTTTGTGGCGGGTGGAGGATTTCAGGGTGGGATGACCTTTGGCGAGACGGATGAATTCGGTAACGCTGCTACGGAAAATCCTTTGACGATCCATGACATTCACGCCACTATCCTGCACCAGATGGGTCTGGATCATGAACGGCTGACATTCCGCTTTGGCGGTCGGGACGTGAGCCTGACCGACGTACACGGGCGGATTGTGCGGGAATTGATATCTGCTTAGTGGAACCGAGCCCGGCTTGTCTTTCGTCTCCCTTGCCGCGGCTCGCTTCAAACGGACCGCTTTCTGTTTTTCCTTGATCGAGTTGTCTGGTGTACCGGCCTTCGGGCCGACGGTACCGGTTGACCTGCGATGACGAGTCAAGATGATGGAGGCTGGGAACATGCCGCAGGGAAAGTCATGTTGTGCCTACCCTTAACAGGCTGCATTTTTATTTAACACCGCCATGAGTATCCGCACTTTGACCGAACGATCTGCCGAGGTTTACGACCGGCTGAAGGGTCCGATCGTGCCGCTCAATCTCTGTTTTGACGAGTCCCGCGAAGTCGATATGGTCACCATGCGGAAGTACGTCAACTGGCTTTGCGAGCAACAAGTGCCGGTCTTGCTCCTCACGTACGGTAGTAGCGAGTTCATGTGGCTCACTGACGACTGGATTCGGCGATTGACGGCCGAATTGGCTGAAGAGATTGATGGTCGATCACTTTTTGTGGCCTCGACCAATTGGTGTCCACCTGGCGATTGTCGAAATTTCCTTGAGTTTGCCGACCGGGCTGGCGTCGACGCCGTCAAGGTACAAACTAATCCCTGGATGGTGTCCACGGCCGGATTGCCGCCGCGCGAGGCGATCCTGGGCTATTTCGACTGCATTGCGGGTGCCGCCGAGATTCCCTTGATTCTCTGGGGTCACGCGATTGCACCATATCCGGTAGAGGTGGTGCGCGAACTGGCTGGTCGCACCGAAATTGTGGGGATGAAGAATGACGATGACCAGTTCAACTACTACTACGAAATCTGTCGTGCAACGGCCAACGAGCAATTCGCCGTTTTCAGCGGGGGACTGATGCGGAATTTCTATTTTGGTTATCCGGCCGGGTCTCCGGCCTACCTTTGTCCGATTGCGCCGTTCCTTCCCGCCCTGGCCTTGGAGTTTTATGAGCACATGGTGTCTGGTCGCACGAGCGAAGCCTGGCAGATGGTGCTCCGGTATGAGGATCGCTGGCTCAGGGAAGCTGTCCGCCTGGGATGGATACAATCCCTGCGCACCGCGTTCCAGGCCTATGGACTCTTTCCCAACAACCGACACTACTTGCCGCAGTTGACTCACACCGAGTCACAAGTTCAGGAGGTTCGTGAATCGTTGCGGGAGATCTTCGGCCCCATCGTTCCCGTGGAATATTCCTCGGACCCGTAAAAAAATGTCTTTGGACCGGATGAAGACTTCCAAGTGTCAGCAGATGGCCGTCCTTCGGATCGGCAAGTTGCGAAACTTGTTGTCCCGGGGTTAAAAGTTGGAGCCGGGATTATTTTTTCAGGCGAAGATTTCCTTGACCACACGCCCATAAACGTCGGTCAGACGAAAATCGCGTCCACTGTATCGATAGGTCAATCGCTCATGGTCCAGGCCGAGCAGATGCAAGATCGTTGCGTGCAGGTCGTGGATGTGCACCCGGTCCTCCGTGACGTAGTATCCCAACTCGTCAGTTGCACCATGGACCAGGCCACCTTTTAGACCACCGCCGGCCAGCCACATCGTGAAAGCGTGCGAGTGGTGGTCACGGCCGTTCTTGCCTTGTGCCGCGGGTGTGCGGCCGAATTCCGTGCCGCAGACCACCAGCGTGTCGTCCCACAGGCCACGACGTTTCAGGTCTCGCAGCAGGCCGGCAATCGGCTGGTCCACTTTGGGTGCGTTACCTCCGTGCTGTTTTTTGAGATTGCTGTGAGAGTCCCAGTAGTTTCGCGGGTAACTATGTGACACCTGTACGAAACGGACTCCGTTTTCTGAAAAGCGTCGAGCCATCAGGCACTGGCGGCCAAACTCGTCGGTTGGTTCGGTGTCAATACCGTACAGTTGGAGGGTCTCTTGCGACTCATCAGCAAAGTCCATGACTTCCGGGGCTGACATCTGCATTCGGAAGGCCAACTCGTAGCTTTCGATACGAGCTTCCATCCGTGCGTCGTGTCCGGTGCGATCGAGATGTTGCCGATTCTGTTGTCGCAGTAAATCGAGCTGCCGCCTTTGCAGTTGCCTGTTGGTTTCCGCAGGTGCCAGGTTGGACATCCGGGCCTCCAGAAAACTGGTGGCGCCGTCACCGATGCGAGTGGCCTGGTAGCTGGCCGGCAGAAACGCCGATCCGTAGTTCTGAGATCCGCCATGAAACGACGAGGGACTGATTGTGATGAACCCGGGCAAGTTGTCGCTTTCGCTGCCCAGCCCGTAGAGGATCCAGGAACCCATGCTGGGACGCATGAAACTACCGTCACCAGTATGCAGTTGCAGGCACCCGCTTCCGTGTGCCACAAAGTTTCCTTGCATGGAACGGATGACGCAAATGTCGTCCACACAACTGCCGATTTGTGGAAACAGGTCACTGACTTCGATGCCGCTCTGGCCATACTTACGGAATTTCCAGGGACTGGCCAGCAGGTTGCCCGTGGGCGCGAAGTTGAACTTTGGTTTTTCAATGGGTACTGGTTGCCCGTCGAGTTTTGCCAGTTTTGGTTTGGGATCGAACGTGTCGATATGAGACACGCCACCATGCAGGAACAAGAATATCACGCGTTTAACGCGCGGTGCAAAATGTGCTGCCCTGCCCGCGAGTGGATTTGAACTGACGGTGGCCGCCTGTGCCCGGTTGTCATCTGCAGCCAGCAGCGTTGTCAGGGCTACATGGCCGAATCCCGAGGAGAAGTGTCGGAGAAAGTCGCGACGCAAAAGAGGAGTGCCAGATGTGATCAATGGTTGCACGGTCATCATGTTCTCAGTTTTCTATGGCCGGTCCGGCCCATTGTGCTGTCAATCGTGAGATTCTTATTTCTCGTGCGGTGTGTGAGGTAACTAGGGTGACTCGACGTTTGTCTTACACATCTTGCATCCTTCTTCAGTCAACATATAGAAACTCATTCAGACAGAACAGCAGTTGGCAGTAGCTTTGCCAAGCCGCGATTTTGCTCGGTACATGGTCTTTTTGTCCAACCGATGTTTCACGGATGTAGGCTTGCAGATACTCGTCAGCGCTGCGCACTTCCAGGTCTGTAGGTGGGCGGCCTAAGATGGCCAGGTACGCCTGCTCTAACGGCATTTTGTCGGCGAAATTTTGGGCGTCCTGTGTGTCGGACTTGGGTACGGACTCTTCCTGTGGAAATAACTGCTTGGTCAGATGCAAAGCCTGGTCGCGAACGAAGTGGTTATTGAGCATGAACATGGATTGCGTCACGACCGTTGTGTCGTTGCGTATTGATGTGACAGCGTTCGCGTCTGCAACGTCGAACATTGCCAACATTTCATAGGTGGCGTTGCGGATCACGGGTAAATAGATGGTGCGTCGTGGAACCTGATACCCGTCGTAGTCAAGTCCGACGTCGCCCGCAGAAACAAGTCCCGCTTTTTCATCGACGATCATTCCATTCTCATAGATCTTGGCCGGCATTTCCCCGCCCCCGCCAACCGTGCGATCGAGTTGGCCACTGATCGAGAGCAGTGCGTCACGAAGGGCTTCGGCTTCGAGTCGGCGACGATTCATCCGCCACAAATAACGATTGTCCGGATCGACAGATCGGGGATCGGTGGTGGAAGCAGCCGGAGATTCCGGCAGATACGTACTGCTCATTCGATACGTGCTGGAAAGTGTGATCAGACGGTGCATCGCTTTGAGCGACCAGCCCGATTCGATGAAGCGGGTCGCTAGCCAGTCGAGCAACTGGGGGTGAGTGGCAGCTTGTCCCATTTTGCCGAAATTGTCGCTAGTAGCCACGATCCCCTGGAGGAAATGGCCTTGCCAGATGCGGTTGACCATCACCCGGGCGGTCAAAGGATTGGTCGAGCTGGCGAGCCATTGTGCCAATTCGAGTCGGCCGCTCTGTTTCGTTGTGATCGGTGTTTGGTCTTCGCCGGCAATGATTCTCAAAAATCGGCGCGGTGCTTCCTGGCCTAAATCATTGTAGTCACCACGTAGATGGACGCGCAGATTACGACCTCCGTCTTCCAAGGGCGCCATGATCATCAACGGTGTTTCGTTACCCGGTAGTGTCAGCAGGGGACGTTCAGTCCACATCCAGGTAATATGCCCAGTTTCTCGAATGATTTTTAAACTTCGAAAGATACCGGCCAGAGAATAATAATCTTCCGTGGGTATCGGATCAAATTTGTGATCGTGGCAGCGGGCACAAGCGACGGTCAGCCCCAGGAATGCCCGACTCGTCACATCGATCAGTTCGTCCACAATGTCCATTCGCAGTTGTTCGCGGTCTGCTTCAGGCAGCGCTTTGGGACCGAGCATGAGAAACGCGGGGGCAATGTGGCGACGTACGGTGACGTCGAGATTGTCAGCGGGGGGCAGCAGGTCACCAGCCAACTGCTCCACCACGAATTGATCGTAGGGCATGTCGTCATTAAACGCATCGATCACGTAGTTGCGGTACAAATAAGCGTACCGCATCACGAAATTTCCGTCGTTGGCTGTCGTGTCGGCGTACCGGACCACGTCCAACCAATGTTGTCCCCAACGTTCGCCGTAGTGCGGCGATTCGAGAAGACGGTCGACCAGTTTTGCATATGCGTCGGCCGACTCGTCCCGGAGAAACTGGTCGATTTCCACCGCCCTGGGTGGCAGGCCGAGCAGGTCGAATGTCACTCGTCGAATCAGGGTCCGTTTGCCCGCCTGGGGAGACGGGACCAAGCCGGCTTGTTCCAGTCGCGCCAGAATGAAGCGGTCCAGATCGGTTGTTGGCCAGTCGTTGTCCTTGACCGGAGGGAGGGCCGGATCCCGAATGGGTTGAAAGGACCAGTGCGCCTTTTCTTCGGGGGTGAAGAGGGCTTCGCCCGTTTTTTGTGCTGGGCGCAGCGAGTCATCTGTGGTTGGCCAAATGGCGCCGCTGCGTATCCACTCCTGCAAGGCGGCAATCTGAGCAGCGCTCAGCATCTCGTCGGGTGGCATTTTCAGTTTACCGGTCTGTTGTACCGCCTGGATCAGCAGACTCTTGTCGGGGTTCCCCGGTATCACGACGGTCCCCAAAGTTCCTCCCGCAGCCAGATGTTCGGCCGCATCGAGTCGCAATTCGGATTTTTGTTGTAATGGCCCATGGCATCGCCAGCATTTGTCGGCCAGCAGAGGCCGGATGTTGTTCTCGAAAAACTCGCCGGCCCGGGAAGTTGCAGGGCGGACGTTTTGCACCGCTCCGCATTGGCAGGTTTCCGAGGCCGCAAGCAGCAGCCAGATCAACCCGGTCATCCATAGAGAATCCACTTTGCACATGGTTTGATCTTAATGTGGAAGCAGTGATCTTGCAAAGAAATCCTATCCTCGGGGACCATGATTGAGGTTTGTTTCCGGAGGGGTTTGGTGGTCGGACATTGCCGGATTTCCACCCGGGACATGGAGGAACTGGTTGTGGTGACCAGGAATGGTGTATATTCGTCACTTGTTTCTCTACCACGTGTTGGAGTTATTTTGCAACCGGCGGTTGGGAAAGTTTGAAGAGGCACCCCGCACCCCTGCATGTAGTTTTTCGATTTCTACAACAGAGAACAAGAATGAGAGGTGATTTGATGTGTGTGGTTCAGGCCAGGAACGTTGGCAACATCTCTGCAGTGTTGATCATCGTCCTTGCTTTTTTTTCCACCCGTTTCTTCGGCCACGAGGCCTTTGCGGCACAAACGTCACCCAACGTTGTCTTCATTATTTCCGACGATCAAGGATGGGAAGATTATGGTTTCATGGGCCATCCGGCGATTCAAACGCCTCATCTTGATCAACTTGCTCAGGAAAGTGTCGTGTTTCGGAGAGGGTATGTGCCCACGTCACTCTGCCGAGTTTCTCTGATGACCCTGGTGACCGGACACTACGCGCATCGACATGGTGTCACAGGGAATGATCCCTCGTGGAAATATGCCGAATTCGATTCACCCTTGTACAACGAACGCCTGGCCACCTTGATTTCTTACATTGACCAGTTCTCTACGTTGCCTGAAATATTAGCTGAGCGTGGGTACATCAGCCACCAAAGTGGCAAATGGTGGGAAGGAAGTTTTTCCCATGGCGGTTTTACGCATGGCATGACCCGGGGTTTTCCGGAGCCTGAAGGTCGGCATGGTGATGACGGCTTGAAAATTGGCCGTGGAGGGTTGCAGGCCATCGAGCAGTTTGTCGACACGGCCCTGGAACAGGAAAAACCGTTCTTCCTGTGGTACGCGCCTTTGATGCCGCACAGGCCGCACAATCCACCGCCAAGATTGCTGGAGAAATATCAGCGCGAAGATCACTCGACTTCCACTGCGGCGTATTACGCTATGTGCGAGTGGTTTGACGAGACCTGCGGCCAATTGATCGGGATCCTGGAGAAAAACGGAATTCGGGATGAAACACTGATTGTTTACGTGGCCGACAACGGCTGGATACAGGATCCCCAACGCGACAAATGTGCACTCCGATCGAAGCAGACTCCTTACGAAGGTGGTGTGCGCACTCCTGTCATGTTCTCCTGGCCAGGGCGCTTAAAGGCTGCGGACCGCGAAGAAGTGGTCAGCAGCATCGATCTGGTGCCTACGATCCTGGCAGCAGCGTCGGCGAGGACGCCTGACGACTTGCCGGGAGCTAATCTTTTGCCACATTTGGAAAGCGGAAAGGAAATCTCGCGCGAAACTATTTTTGGCGAGTCCTTTGCACATGACATCGTGGATCTTGAGAGTCCGGAAGCTTCTCTGTTGTTCCGGTGGTGTGTCGAGGGAAGGTGGAAGCTGATACTGACATACGATGGCGAGGTGAATCGCTATAAAAGCAGGCACCCGCGGACAGAAAAACGGCCGCAACTTTTTGACCTTCTGCAAGATCCGCATGAAACGACCAACCTTGCAGCCAGGCACGCGGAAGTTGTTACACGGCTGGTGCAAAAGATTGCCGATTGGTACCCCGTCAACGAACGTCAGGTGTTGACCCAATTTGAGTGAACCATCGACGGGCGAGTGGTCGTGTCCCAGGCGATGAGGAAAAATTCCATGGACCAAAAAGAAATCAGGACAGTGCTGTGTCCGGCCAGTCGTGAAACGCCGCGTAATGTCGAAGCAACGATTCTTCCCTTCGATGATGGTCGTCTGTATCTGGGTTACTCGGCCGGTGAACGCGCAGACCACATCGACGGTGGCATGCCCGAGGGAGGCATTCGGATCATGGGCAGATGGTCTGATGACGAGGGAACGAGCTGGTCCGAGCCGTTTGTTGTACGCGAATGTTCCGGAATACCGAATGCGATGGAACCTTCTTTTGTACGTCTGTCCTGTGGGCGTGTGTTGCAGTCTTACATGCAGAGGGATACCTACGTGAACGGTGGTGATCCTTTTGGTCAGATGTATCCCATGCTCACGTATTCTGACGACGATTGCCAGACTTGGTCCGAGTCGGAACGGATTACTGGCAGCCAGACCGAGTTCTTCACAACGAATGACCGTTTAATTCGACTCAGTACCGGGCGCATCCTTTTACCCGTGGTCACAGCTCCGAAGATGATCAGCATTTGTACCTGGCTCAGCGACGATGAGGGCGTGACGTGGAGAAAAAGCAAAGGCGTGCTGCAGGCTCCTGACCAGGTGCGCTACTCGTATCCGATCGCTGTGGAGTTGGCTGACGGCAACGTTGCGCTATTGCTTCAGAATTCAACGGGCTGTCTCCATGTGGCACGAAGTGATGATGGCGGAGATACCTGGACCCTGGTCAGTCAGGAAGGTCCTGCACCTTGTCCGGCGACATGCAACGCTTGCCGGCTACCCGATTCATCGGATCTGCTGCTGATTTGGAACAACCACACGCAACGGACCAACCTCACATCGGCGATCAGCCGGGACAACGGTCAGACTTGGACCAACTATCGACTACTGGAATCCCAGCAGAGTTGGCCTGTTTTGCGAAGTGTTGCCTTTCCCAGCATGGCATTTCTCAATGGCAATGCTCACATGACCTGGTACGAACGTCGTCCTGATTCGGAAACCGGCGCTGTGTTCGATCTGATCTATCGACGACTTCCCGTGTCTTGGTTCTATCGGTGTTAAAATCATGCCTCGCCGGATGGATCCGTCCATAACTTTTGTTTTCCGCTCATTTTCCTGGGTTTCTTGGTGGTCAACGGTTGTGGTGGAGGGGGTCAACGGGAACGTTGCAGGCTGAATCAGGTTTGGTCTTTTGGTACAATTTAACTAGGTCTTGTTTTCCGGTATTTGTTTCCCTGATGGTGGACTGTGATGCGTGGCGCGATTGCTGTCGGCTTGCTACTGTCGTCTGTTGCAAACGGGGCGGATCCGGTGGATTACAAGCTGGACGTCCAGCCGGTTTTAAAGCAACGTTGTTACGGTTGTCATGGGGCGCTGAAGCAGGAGGCAGGGTTGCGCCTTGATTCGGTGACTTTCATTCGCCAGGGAAGTGAAAGTGGCGCGGTCATCACGCCCGGAAATTCGGCCGGATTGTTGATCGATCGGGTGTCTGCCAGCGAGGAAGCGGAACGCATGCCCCCGGAAGGCCAATCGTTAACCGATCAGCAAATCGCGATGTTGAAGGCTTGGATCCAACAGGGGGCCATAATTCCTCAGGGCGAGAAGGCGGAAGAGAATCCTCGCCATCACTGGGCGTTTCAGCCCCCTCTGCAAATGGAAGTTGTCAGCTCCGCGAATCCGGTTGATGTTTTGTTGGAAGCCAGTCGTAAGCAACATGGATTAAAAACCGTTCCACCAGTCGACAAGCGACTTTTGTTGCGCCGTGTGTATCTCGATTTGATCGGTTTACCACCGACGCGCGATGAATTACACGACTTTCTTTCCGACCAATCGGCCGATGCATACACGTCAGTCGTTGAACGTCTGCTGGAGAGTCCGCAATACGGGGAGCGTTGGGGGCGACATTGGATGGACATCTGGCGGTACACAGATTGGTACGGTTTGGGGCCTCAACTGCGTAACAGTCAGAAGCATATCTGGCACTGGCGGGACTGGATCATTGAGTCCTTGAACGAAGACAAGGGTTACGACCAGATGATTCAGGAGATGCTGGCAGTTGACGAGATTGCTCCGACCGATCGGAATGCCTTGCGGGCTGGCGGATTTTTGGCCCGCAATTATTATCTGTTCAACCGTACGACTTGGTTGGACAACACCATTGAGCACACATGCAAGGCTTTTCTCGGGTTGACGATGAACTGCTGTAAGTGCCATGACCACAAGTACGATCCGCTGAGTCAGGAAGATTATTACAGAATGCGTGCCGTGTTCGAACCGCATCAGGTTCGACTCGATCAAGTTGCCGGCCAGGCGGATTTTGAGAAGGACGGTCTGCCGCGTGCATTCGATGCACATCCCGATGCGATAACGTATTTACACATTCGAGGGGACGCTAAAAACCCAGACAAGAACCGCGAGATTCAGCCCGGTGTGCCGCAAATCATGGCCTGGGAGGAGTGGAGTGCCACACCGGTTGATTTGCCTTTGGAAGCTTACCGGCCAGCAGTACGGAAGTTTGTTTTGGAAGACCAATTACGTTGGGCACAACAAAGAATCGAGCGGGCGGAATTGGAAGTTGACGCAGTCCGGCAGGAGGGTAGCGATTCGTCCGGATCACCTGACGCGGGACCGTTTGCTCTACCGCTTGCCGAAAAGAGCCTGGCGACGGCCCGCTTGCGCCCGGATGCTTTACGGACGGCGCACGCGGCGGATTTGGCGCAGCGCGAACAAACGGCTGATCAAGAACCCTTGCAATGCGAGGCAGCCCAGGCGGCACGACGTTTTGAACTTGCCGAAGCCGAAGAAGCATTGGTTCTGGCAGAACAGAGACTGACCACCGCGGCGGATACTGAACAGGCAAAAAAGAATTTGCAGATGGCGCAGGAAAAATTGGAGCTGGCCAAGCAGGCGGTCGAAACCCCCGGCGTAAATTACACTCCCCTGCGAGCATCACTGAAGGCGCTGGAAGGTCCCGGTGAAACGGATGATTCACGTTACCAGCTCTATCCACCGGTCAGCACCGGTCGGCGCACAGCGCTGGCCCGTTGGATCACCAGTCGGAAAAATCCCTTAACGGCACGCGTTGCTGTGAACCATATTTGGTTGCGGCATTTCGGACAGGCCCTGGTGGATCCAGTGATTGACTTCGGTCGTCGAGCAAAAACGCCGCCGCAGCAAGAATTGCTGGATTGGCTGGCAGTCGATTTCATGGACCATGGCTGGCGCATGAAACATCTACACCGGTTGTTGGTCACTTCTCAAACGTATTGTTTGGAAACGTCGACGCTGGAAGCTGACGCAAGTTCGGTTCAGATGGATCCGGACAATGACCACTACTGGCGGCGAAAGCCGGTTCGCATGGAGTCGCAATCTGTCCGTGACAGCCTGCTGCACCTGGCAGGCCTGCTCGATTTGACACTGGGTGGTCCCACGATTGATCCCGGGGAGGAGCACACGGTTCACCGACGCAGCTTGTACTTTACTTGTTCTCGAGATGACAAACACAAGTTTTTGTCGATGTTCGACGATGTCGATATTTTGCGCTGTTATCGCCGTCAGGAAAGTATCGTGCCCCAACAGGCCCTGGCTTTGGCCAACAGTCAATTGGGTTACAATGCGGCTCGGGAAATTGCCTTCAGAATTCACTCTGCGGAGCAGGATGAATTCATTGCCGCTGTTTTTGAAACGGTGTTGTGCGCCGAGCCCACCGAAGAAGAAATCGTGGCCTGCCGGCAAGCTCTCGCTGATACCCGGAGTGCATTGAACCAGATTGATGCTGGGGAAGCCGAGCGACGCGCCCGTGAGAATCTGGTACACGCTTTGTTAAATCACAACGACTTCATCACGATTCGATAGAAAAAGGTTCGCATGGAAATGATGCATCGGCGAAACTTTCTTTCCGGAATGAATACGAGCCTGGCGGGACTGGCGCTGAATTCGTTATTGCAACAGGACGAATCGTACGCCGCGCATGATGCACCCAGTGGGTCGGCTCACTTCCGCCCCAAGGCGAAGAGTGTGATTTGGTTGTTCATGCGTGGAGGCGTGAGCCATCTGGAAAGCTTTGATCCCAAGCCGATGATTACCAAACACGCAGGCAAAACCATTGATGAGACAGCGTGGAAAGGTGTACAAAGTCCGGAACGTTTGAAGAAAGTGCGCGTGGTCGTCGTCAACGATGCCAATGGTCAGCAACGCAACGAGCTGTATCCGTTGCAAATCGGATTCAAGAAATACGGCCAATGCGGAATGGAAGTCAGTGACTGGTTCCCGCATTTGGGAGGTTGTGCCGACGAGATTGCGGTGGTGCGTTCGATGTGGACCACGGACGACAATCATGGCGCTCAAATTCAATTTCATTCGGGACGCCATATGCTCGATGAACGTGTTCCCACGATCGGTGCCTGGATGAATTATGGATTGGGGTCGTTAAATGACAATTTGCCCCAGTTCATTAACATGGGGCCAAGATACTTTGATGTGCGGGACGGGCATTACCTCGGTCCCGCGTATGACGCGGTTCCGCTCAAGGTGGACCCCGACAATCCGCTGCCTTATGCACAATCGGAATCCAATCGATCTCGCCAAGAACAGCAGATCGAATTTGATTTAATTCATCGCTTGAATACGTTGCGCGGAGAGGCGAAGTATCCGGACGATGCGGCGCTACAGGCAAGAATTAAGTCCTATGCGCTGGCATTTCGCATGCAGACCGCTGTCCCGGAAGTCATTCAATTCGCCGACGAAACAGCCATGACTCATCAGATGTACGGTTTGAACAATCCACAGACCAAGCCGTTTGGCATGCAACTTCTGGCCGCACGGCGATTTGTAGAACGTGGTACCCGTTTCATTCAGATCATGCATGGCGATGGAGCAGCCGGCGCCTGGGATTCGCACTCGAATTTGAAAGCCAATCATTCGAAGCTGGCTGCTCAAGTCGACAAGCCGATTTCCGGGTTGTTGAAGGACTTAAAACGCCGCGGTTTGCTGGACGAAACGATCGTGGTGTTCGCTACGGAATTTGGTCGCACCCCCGGTTCCCAGCGTGGTAACGGTCGCGATCATCATCCTTACGGCTTCTCGATCTGGATGGCCGGCGGTGGCATCCGGGGTGGTACGGTTCACGGTACGACTGACGAGATTGGATTTCACGCAGAACAGCATCCCCATTACGTCACCGATGTGCACGCTACCTTGATGAAGTTAATGGGCCTGGACGCTCGGCGCTTGGAGGTGCCAGGACATAAACGACTGGAAATTGACTTCGGCGAACCGATTCAGGAAATTATTGCGTGACTTGTGGTGGCAACAGTCTGCCCTGCGGACCAGTTTGGCAAGTATTCTGAACGTCGAGTGGGCTGTCTTTTTTTGCAATCGATTGATAGCGAGGAGTGCGGATGCGTCTGTTGTTATGTCTTGCAGTTTTGACTGGTTGGCACGGATGGGTGTCGAATGTTTCCATGGAGGCTGCCCGGCCCGTGGTCGTATCGGTAAAAAAAATCTGGGACGCGGCACCCCACAATGCGTTCACCGACCTGGTCCAGCATCATGGAAAGTGGTACTGCACCTTCCGCGAAGCCGATTATCACGCCCGCAGAGAAACGTCCACTGCACCCGGGCTGGACAAGGCAGGCCGTAACGGAGAAGTTCGTGTGATTGTTTCAGAGGATGGTGAACGCTGGAAATCCGCTGGTCTGCTTGTCGACGAGGGGTTTGATCTGCGCGATCCGAAATTGTCCTCCATGCCCGATGGTCGGTTGATGTTGCTCACTTGTGCGGCCCTTTATGCTCCCACCCAGGCGAAGAAATGGGGTTATCGCACACGCTCGCCCCGTGTTGCCTTTTCTGAAGATGGAACTCATTGGTCAGAGCCTCTGCGTGTGTTGGCTGAGGATCATTGGCTCTGGCGGGCGACCTGGCACGAGGGACGTGCCTGGTGTGTCTCGAAGCTGGGCGAAACGCCCACGCCCCGTCGCGCCTTCCTGTATTCGTCTGCTGACGGTGTTGACTGGCAGTGGGAGTCGGAATTGAAACTTCCAGAGGGCCACAATGTGGGGCGCGAGCCGAGCGAAGCCACCTTGAGGTTCATGCCCGATGGCGAAATGATTGCACTGATTCGTCAGCACTACATCGGCCGTAGTCGGCCACCCTATCAGGACTGGAGTTATACGCGGATCGATCACAACCTGGGAGGTCCCAACTTTGTGATCCTGCCAGACGGATCGATGTGGTGTGCCAGCCGGATCAACGGCCGCAGCCGACTGGCCCGCATGACCGCCGAAAGTCTGGAGCCGGTCCTGGACTTGCCCAGCGGTGGCGACACCGGTTATCCGGGAATGGTGTGGCACGAAAATTTATTGTGGGTCAGCTATTATTCTTCGCATGAAGATAAGACCAGCATCTATCTTGCCAAAGTGCGCTTGGATCCGTAGCCTTTTCAGCTGTCGTCTTGGTGCACCATGGTGTGGTTGTCCGTTAACTCATGCTGCTGACAAGGAGCTACTTGCTCCTTTGCGCTGGATGGTGACACTCCAAATCACAAGCAGGACGAGGGCTCCCAGCATCATCCCGACACCGTAGCGAATGGAGTCGGGTTGATACCGGAGTGTGATCCGTGACTGACCTGCAGGAAGGACCATTCCACGTAAAACATGATTCGTAATGAACAGCGGGATGACTTCTCCTTCCACGGTGGCTTTCCAGCCGCGGTCCCAAAGGTCGGACAAGACGAGTAGCCCAGCTGTCTCCATGTCGGCGCGAACGACGATCTCACACGGTTGTTCACTTTCAATGCTGGCGGTTCCACGAACATCCTGGGGAAGGTCCAGAGGCTGTTCGACAAAGGCATTCCTGCGCGCGTCAAAAGAAGGGTCGATGAGTCGTTTCAAGCGGGCCCCATGATCGGCGAGGGTTTGTACGTGTCGTGGCACGAAGGCTCGAGGCATGGCGCGAGAATTCTTCAACACCCAGTAATCCTCGCCAGACAGGAACGGACGAACTCCTTGCAAAACCGGTCCGCGAAAAATCAGGTACTGCACGTTGAGCATGTCCAGGACCGGGTGCAATTGCACGTTGTTACTCGGCGAAACGTGGGCATCTGGAATGTATTGCTGTGTCAGCGCATAGGGATACAAGGGTGTGCTTTTGTGATACGGGATGGAGAAGAGTAACTCCATCAATCTTTGCGGGTCAACGCCGTCATACCCCCGCAGGTCACGTAAACCGGCCACTTCTGATAAGCGGGCTGGCAGGCAATTGTAGCCCAGCACGCGACCGGGTTCCCGGGTGGCGAGCTCGGTCAGACATTTAATCTCCGGGAAGTAGATCTCGTGATCACACTGCGGGTTCACGTCGCGTGCGTACCACAATAACTCCAAGAGAAGCAGGGTGGCTAGTCCAGAACAAAACCACCAGCGGCCGGTCTTTTTGATCCAGATACCCAGCCAGACCATGGCTGAGAGCATGCAGACGATCACGGCGGACAGTTGTTGATTGCGAAAATGTGATTGAATGTCTTGGACCAGATCTACCTTGCCTGCTTGCATGAATTGTTCTTTCAGGGTTGAAAGCTGCTCAGGAGGAAAACCCACCCGCAGGGCTGACCAGATTCCCAGACCCAGGACTATCAGGAGCGGAAAAATGAACCACCAACGTGTGTTGCAAGTCGTATTCCAGATGTTGTTGAGTCCCCCGACGGACAGTGACAGGATGGCAAACGCTGCAACAAATGCCATTCGATTCGGGGAAAACATGTTAAGTCCAGGCAGTCGCCACAGGAAAACCAGACCGGGTATGTCTAGAGTCCAACTCAATGCCACGAGAATCAAGATCATCCAAAAAATGTTCCGTGACAGGTCTTTGTGACGCAGCCATGCTAAAGGAGCCAACACCAGGCAAGCCAGCAGACCCATGTGGCCTGCCGCAGCACTTTCCAGTCGGTTTCCCGGCGCCAGGTAACAGTTTCCCGTTTCGTCACGCCCATGTACCTCAGGCAGAACCACCTGGGGCAAGGCGGACCATCCGATTGGTGGCCGTTCCTCGATTCCTCGTGAGCGCGACTCCACCCGCTGGCCAGTGCGGGAATATTCGATCATCGGCACCAGGTAGGGAGCGGTGAGCATGATTCCCAGGGCCCAGCCCCCCGTCAGCGAAAGCAGGGAGTGTCTCGCCGCGGCCCCGTTCCGGTCCTGAATCAAGCGATCCAGAATCCACCAGACACCGTAGAGTCCGGAGGAAATCAGCGCCAGCCCTGCGACGTCCACCTGGCCACTGATCAGCAGTAATCCTGTAAAAAACGCCAGCCCGACGCCTCCCCAACTGGTCGGTTTGCGTACGGCCAGGTGGGCCATCAGCAGCAGCCAGGGATACCAGGAGATCGTTTGTGACATCGTGTAACCTTGCCACAGTATGAAGAATCCGGACAACGGGTAGCACCAAGCGCCCACCACCGCTGGCCAAAACCGAACTTCTAGTGCCCGCTTAAAGAATAGATAAGCGCCGACACCGGCAATGATCGACTTGACCAGGTGAATCCAGGCCAGTGTGATTGGCTGGGGAACTGCGTAGTAGAGTGCGCTGTATGGCGAGTATTTGGGCCATTTCGTCAACGGCGCTCCGAGAAAATAATTGGGACACCAAAGGGGCCAGCGGCCCGCTCGCACTTCTTGGGTGCAAAAACGACGTGAAAGTTCGAGCGACAGGATTTGGTCTGAAAGAATCTGGTTGTGAAACGGCAGGTACTTTTGATATCGGGGCGTGTCCGGCAAGTAGCAGTTTGGCCGAGCCAGCAAATCGAGTGGTAACAAGATCTTCGAGCCGCTGAGCGAGGGTCCGTATAGCAGGGTTTGCGGAAGGATCATTCCAGCCAGCAGGATCAGAACACGTAGAGGTCGTCTCAGACGCCGGGGAGGGGAAACGTCTGCTTCAGGCGAAGGCTGTTCGTCATTTCCGGCGGTGACCCGCCGAGGGTGCTTGCTTTTGTTCATACCTCAGCGGAGATCTCCGAGGATCCATCCCGGTTGGAAGGCACACGGTAAAACGTTGTTCCTGCCGTTGTGCGCATGTTGAATCGGCATAGGGAAGACCTGTCTCTGCCTTGCGCATCCTTGTGTTCATCACCGTTAGTTGAACCACGGCCAGGTGTCAGCCATGTGGAGGTTGTTCCCACCAGTGCGCTCCACAACCTGTCATCAGGCAGAGTGTGATGCTGCCGCACGAAGGTTTGACCCAACGACCATTCATTGTACTTCTTCCGGGGGAAACCGGCAGCGCGGATGTCAGGCTGTCGTTTGTGAAAGCAGTTACCTGTTTCCCCCCTGCGTGTTACGCATCCTGGCTGAGGTGAAGTCAGGTACGGAGTGCCTCGACGCGTTGTTGAATGTGTGCGGCGATTTCAGCCGCCCTATCCGGTAACAGATCCAGAAGTACAGCAGAGATACCGGACAGGCTGTGCCAGTCGTCCGCATCCAGGGCAGCCGTGAACAGGTCCGGTTCGGTGACCGATGCCCGTAATTGAACGAAACCACGCGGGGATTCGATGCGCACGCCGTCGACCGAGTCGACGTGATACCCACGACGGCCAGCCTTGGTGGCCAGGTCATCAAGAAGTTCGGTACGGTCGTGCGGATAATAGAGTCCGCGAATGTCTCCCGTGTAAAAAGGTGAAGCTGGTACACGACTAGCCAGTTGACCGAGGGAACATTGGTAGTGGGCGAGCATCCTGGCTGCGACGAAAATGGCAAGTAGCCCACAGTCACCGGCATCCACCGGACCAATGTTGTGGCCACCCCAAAAAAAATGACCGGAATTTTCGCCACCCAAGAAGGCATTTTCCGTGAGCATCCGGGTGCGCAAAAATGTGTGGCCGGATTTTTCTCTCACCGGCGTGATTCCGGCCGCGCGGAGCGCATGAACAACGGCACGACGCGTCTTTTGGTCGTAGACCACGGTTGTTTCGCCGACCGACTCATTGGTTTCAAGCAGGTAACGCGCAAACAAAACAAGCATCGTTCCATTGTCAACCAGTTGTCCATTCTCATCCACGAACCGAGCCCGATCACCGTCGCCGTCCAATCCAACTCCCAGCTTGGCTTTCTTCTGTGTAACGGCTGACTGAAGACCCGACAGGTTTTCGTCTTGCGACGGATCAGGACTGATCGAATTGAAGTTTCCCTTTGTTTCGTCACGCAGGGTGAGGACATGGAAATTGGCTGCTTCCAAAGCTTCGCGGGCATAGTCCGAGTAGCAACCGTGCATGCAATCGACAACGATCGACATGCTTGGCAACTCCGGACAGAGTTGCGTCAGGCTGTCTCGATACTGTTTCCACAGCTGTTGACGAATGGAGAGTTCTGGCAAAGGTACAGGCAGTGGATCGGGCGGGCTGGTGCCCTTTTGGAATTCTTTTTTTACGTGATCACGTAGAGAGGCGATTAGCTCCGGCTGGGCTGGCATATCACCTACCTGGATCTTGATTCCATTGAACGGGGCAGGGTTATGCGATGCTGTGACGATCGCCAAAGCGTAAGCGTTTTGCTGTTGCTTTGCGAAGTAGGCCAAGGGTGTGGGGATCTGGGTCCCGAGGTTCAAGCAGGTTCTTGTCAATCCGGCTTGAAGCGCAGCCAGTAACACCTTAGTTGAGTCGCGTCCGTCACCGGCAATCAGCACTGACTGGTCTGCAGGTACGAATTGGGCCAGCGATCTGCCAAGGAGATAGGCATGCAGCGGGCTGATAGGAGCGTCCTCCTGAGATCCGTAAACGCCGCGCACATCACAAGGTTGAAATCCGGCCAGGTTGATCATCAGGGGGTACTCCGGCTAGGCTGCTCTACAATCATCCTATCTGGGGTGCACTTTGGCCACCCGTCCGGGGAAGGTGAAAGTTGTCACCTGGTGTGCTGAAAGTGAACTGAAAAACATCATGAGGCCTTTGAATCCTGTCCGGGGAAAATGAAATGCAGTCCATTTGGCAATTGGGTAAACTAACCGGCTCAACCCTGCTGTTCTTGATTCTGCGGTGTGGTGTTGCAGTCGATCCTTTATTAACAATAGTGTCCCATTCGCGACAAAATCAAGATCAGCGCCCGGTTGCCGGAAGACTGCTGGCAGGGCAAACCGAAAGCTGGCGCTAACCCAGTGGCTAAAATATACAGTAAGGAGCGACGATGAGTGAGGTCCGTGAGCACGGCGGCGATGCAAAGGTCGAGACCACACCCTCCTGGCAGCCACTGGCGGCCATCGAGCGACGTGTGGCTGGTGTCCTGGTAGAAAAGGCAAAAACGACCCCGGATTCCTATCCCCTTTCCCTCGCTGGTTTAGTGACCGGCTGCAACCAGAAGAGTAACCGTTCACCTCAGATGGGACTGGGTGCCGAGGACGTGGAAGAGGTGCTCGAGAGTTTGCGGGAGAAAGGGGCCGTGGGAGTGGTCCAGGGTAGCGGACGGGTGACCAAGTATCGGCACTACATGCGAGACTGGTTGGGAGTCGAAGGACATGGCCTGGCGGTTGTGGCCGAATTGCTCCTGCGGGGACCGCAAACGATCGGCGAACTCCGCGGCCGTGCTGCCCGCATGTCTGCCATTGCCGACTTGAGTGTGCTCCGTCCGATCTTAAAAGACCTGATTTCCAAAGGACTGGTGGTGCCATTGTCGGTTGAGGGTCGCGGACAGGTGGTGACACACGGTTTATATCCCGAGCGTGAGCTGGCACGAGTGCGCGCCGAACATGGAAGCAATACGCCAGCGTCAGATGGACCGGCTTCCCCGCTGCCCCCACCTGAGGAAACCGTCGCGATGGTCTACACAAGTCCTGTTCGTACAGGGGTCGAGAGTTCGGAAACAAAAGATGTTCAGCCGTTGCGCGCCGAAGTCGATCAACTTCGCCAGGAATTAGCGAGTCTTCGACAGGAAGTTGATGATCTGTGGAAAAAGTTATCTGACAAGTCGTAGCAGGATTTGAGGTGCTGTTTCAGCACCCGGCTTTCCTTGCAATGAGCGGGTTTAGCGAATCGCTTCTTCGATCACATCACACGCCTGGCTGATCGGATCAGCGTCTTGAAAGCGTTCCTGTATCTTGCGGCAATGTTGTCCGATGTGGGGTGCGTTTAACAACCGTGATAGTTTCTCGGCGACCCGCCGGCCGCTAAAATGTCTGGGCAACAACCAATCGCCAGTGTGCATTTTTTTTACACGGCGGGCGTTGTCCGGTTGATCATGAGCCATCGGCATCATCAGTTGTGGTATGCCGGCTGCCATTGCTTGAGCCGTGGAACCAATTCCTCCATGGTGGACGAGGGCCGCTGCTCGCGGCAACACCTGACTGAACGGGATATAGTCATAATGGCGGACTGTCTCAGGCAGTGAGCGCGGAATCTGCTCAGGGAATCTTGTTAATAGGATGGCACTTCTTCCCAGACGTTGAGTGGCTTCGACCGCAGCACGAAAAAAATCTTGCCCGTGCAGCACAGCCGAACCCGGTGTAAAAACAATGGGAGGATCCTGATGGTTCAGGAAATCATTCAACTGAGGTGGTATGGTTGTAACGTGTCGTTCATCCCACAGCGGAAAGCCCGTCGTGTGAGTATTGCGTGGCCAGTCAGGCTGGCGCGCAGCGTACCACTCGGGAAACAGGCAGAGGGTCGCCAGGGGTGAATGGATCCAACGCCCGAATGCTCTCTTCATGGGTGGTAGGCCGAGCTCTCTCCGGAATGCATTGGTTTCGGGACATACGAAAGGGTCGATGATAAACTTTTCGCCTGTCCAAAAAAAAGCGTCCTTGAGGGGCCTTGGTAAAAAACGCAAAAAAGGGATCGTGGAGTGATGTGGAGTGGCGTAACTGCTCCAGAGAACAAACGGTTGCAAGTGTGCGGAGATCAACGGAATCCCCAGGTGCTCCTGGGCAATCCGGGCACCGAAACCGAGGCAGGACGCGACCACCACCGTTTCTCCCGGAACATGGTGTTCCCGGATAATTTCGTATTGTTGCCGCATCCATTTCAAAATGCCGTGCTGCGCAATATAAAAGAAGGCGCGCCGTGGATGCCAGAGCGCCGGATGGTCGGCGAGTTCGATGAAATCTTTTGCCGTGGTGAATTCGATGTATTCCAAACCGACCCGACGTACGAGCTCTTCAAAATACTCGTTCACGATCATGCGCACCCGATGGCCCCGTGCGGCCAGGGCCACCCCCAAGCCCACAAACGGATGGACGTCACCAGAACTTCCCATGGGGCATAGCAGGATATTCACAACAAGGCTCGTGTGGGCTTGCTTTGTAATGTAAAATACAGGTTAACAGTTTACCGACTACATGCGAGACCACGAACCACCCATTATCCCGCCATGGACTTGTGCGACAAAGGTTCCGGAAAACAAACTGACGAGAAAATTCCTGCCGAAGGGCCGGGATTGGAAGGGGACGACGAGGGCGAAGAGTACACGTTAGCGCCGCTGCATGCGAAGTCGCCCGATGAGATCTTGGTGTCAATGTTGGACCCAGAGCTGGTGAAACGGGCGAAGAATCCGCCCCCTTTGCAGGAGTCCGCCACCAAGGATCGCATGAAACTCCAGTTTTCTTTACGGCAAATGATGATGATTATCACCTTTGCCGCAGTAGGGTTGGCTGGTGCGAAAATATTACCAGACGGAGTGTTTGTATTTCTTGTGGGATGCCTTGTGGTGGTGTTACTTTTTTCTTTATCTCAACTTGATATTGAGGATACTGTTTCTCGCTGGGTGTTTTTGGGAGTCGTGACGGTTTACGTTACGGCTGCGTTGGCGACCATGACGATAGGTTGTGTAACTTGATCATGTTCGTACTTGTGGAATTGTTTGGCATTCCCCGTCAGCGTGCCGGTCAGGCGGTCGTCAAATTGGAAGTGTGTGAAAAGTCGACTTGCCTGGGGAATATAGTCCTGCAATTGGCGGAGCTGTTTCCAGATTTGGCAGAGGAATGTTTCGAGGGGCAGCAACTGCAGACGGGATATGTCGCCAGCCTGGGAGGGAAGACGTTTGTTCGGTCACCCGGCACAAAGGTCCAGGCGGGGGAATCGTTGTTGATCATGTCGGCCGATCCTGGTGGCTAGTAGCTGTTTCAGCAGCGGGCAGCCGCCAGTGATTGTTTACCACAGCAAGTTTGGCTATTGAAATTGACGGAGTCGTCTCGTTTGTCTCATTTCGGTTACCACGGCCACTACCTGAGAATTGACTTAGAAACCGAGCAGGTCACCCGGGTGTCGCTTGGCACTGAAGTACTGCGTCGTTATTTAGGGGGTAGTGGCCTGGGCACCCATCTCCTGTTGCGTGAAAACGCGGCGATTCATGACTCCTTAGCTCCAGAAGCTGCCCTTGTTTTTGCCTTCAGTCCTTTGGTGGGAAGTCCACTGACAACCTCGGCTAAGTTTGCGGTGGTGAGTAAAAGTCCGCTTACAGATCGCATCAATGATTCCCTGGCAAGCAGCGGATTTGCAATGGCGGGTAAGCAATCTGGTTGCGATGCCTTGGTGCTGGTAGGTCGGGCGCGACAGAATTCGGTTCTCCTGTTGGATGACGGCCGTTTTGAACTCCTGCCTGTCCAGGGATTAGCTGGACAGGGGACGCAGCAGACGGAACGCATGTTACAGAAGCAACTGGGCAACGACTGGCAGATTGCCAGTATTGGTCCGGCAGGAGAAAACCTGGTGCGCTACGCCACGATCTCACACGCGGGACGCCACGCGGGTCGGGGTGGCGCCGGGGCGGTGATGGGCGCGAAGAATCTGAAAGCCATTGCCGTCCGCGGGTCACAACGAGTGACCTGGGCCGATGGTGACCGACTCAACGCGTACGCCAAAGATCTGGCTCTGCGTTCGGTGGGCCCGGAGACGGCCAAGTACCGAGAACTGGGAACGGCCTCGAATGTGCTTGCTTTCAATCGGTTGCATGCCCTGCCGACAAGGAATTTCCAACAGGGTTCGTTTGCAGCGGCCGATCAACTGGCTCCTGAAACGTTAGCAGTGAATCGCGTCACGGATCGGTCCTATTGCAGCGCCTGCACGATTGGTTGTGAACATCGATACTCTCTGGAAGAAGATCCAGCCACCGACGGTGAAAGCGTACGCCTGGAATATGAGAACGTGTTCGCTTTGGGTCCGCTGTGTGGAATCGAAGATGCGCACGCCGTGCTCAAAGCATCCCAGATGTGCGACCAGTATGGTTTAGATACCGTTAGCACAGGCGGCACGATTGCCTTTGCCATGGAATGCGTGCAACGAGGATTGCTGGATGTCTCCTGGCTGAAATTTGGTGACAGCGAAGCTCTCTGGCGTGCCATTGACTTGATTGCCGAACGTCGTGAAATTGGCGATCAACTGGCGGAAGGAAGTCGGCGGATGGCTGGCTGGGTTGGCCAGGACTCGCTTGCGTTTGCCCCGCAGGTGAAAGGCCTGGAGATTCCAGGTTACGAACCTCGTGCGCTGCAGACGATGGCCCTAGGTTTTGCCGTAGGTACGCGAGGTGCTGACCATAACCGTTCCGGTGCCTACGAAGTTGATTTTTCTGAACGAGTGGATCGTCGTAACCTGCAAAACGAGTCAGCCGCACTGGCAATTGAGACCGAGGACAAGGCGGCGCTGATGGACTCGTTGATTCTGTGCAAGTTTTTGCGTGGTGTCTTTCAGGACTTTTATCAGGAAGCGGCCCACATACTTCAGTTGATCACGGGCTGGGACGTGACGTCCAGTGAGTTGAAATCTAACGCAGCGCACATAGTTTCGGCAAAAAAACTTTTCAATATTCGTGCCGGTTGGCATCCTAAGGAGGATACGTTGCCAGCGCGTTTCTTTGACGAGTCACTCGACGATGACCGGCAAACAAAGATTTCTCGATCAAAGCTGGACGAGTTGATTGAATCTTATAACCAGTTGCGCGGATGGACCCAGGACGGTTATCTCAGTAGTCAGCAAGAGCGGGAGTTGGAGTGTGACTAGCCTGGGAACTGCCCCGGCGATTGATTTGGCCCCCGCCTCGATCAATCAACCGGTCGAGCGTGAAAACCTTCCGCCCGCAACGGGTACTTTACACCTTTTCTTCTTTCGAAGTTGCGGCAGGCCGCCAGCCTGTTGTTTTAGCTGGAGCAAACCGGTGGGATCCGTTGCAGGGAAGGTGTCCACTCGATAGGGTTTTCCCGGCAGGCGGCGGGGTCTTATCTGGTTCCCCGCAGGGTTTAACCGGATGGTGCGGGCAGCGGGTATTTGAGTCCGATTGCGCAATTGAATAGGACCACTGACTCTTGCGGCTTGACGCGTCCATCTTTCAAGGATTGTTGGTAGGCCGCAAAGGTGGCCGCACCTTCCGGGCAGAGTAGCAGTCCCTCTTCCTGTGCCACTTCATCTCGGGCGGTGAGGATTTGATCATCATCGACGGCGATGGCGAAACCGTTTGATGCCCGGACAGCGCGGAGAATCAGGAAATCGCCCAGGGCTACCGGGACCCGGATTCCCGCTGCCACGGTATGTGCATTCTGCCATTCTGCCGCATGTTCGTCACCTTGCTCGTAGGCTTGGACCAGAGGCGCACAGCCGCTAGCCTGTACGGCGACCATGCGTGGCCGTTGTGATCCTAACCACCCAATTTGCTCCAATTCGTCGAACGCCTTCCACATGCCAATCAGGCCCGTGCCGCCGCCCGTTGGGTAAAAGATGACATCCGGTAATTTCCAACCGAGTTGATCGGCCAGTTCCAGCCCCATCGTTTTTTTTCCTTCAAGACGATAGGGCTCTTTGAGTGTCGAAACGTCGAACCAACCGTGGGCGTCCCGTCCCTCGGCAACCAGTTTTCCGCAGTGATGGATCAATCCCTTCACCAGTTGAAGATGCGCGCCCTGGGCGGCAATTTCCCGCACGTTGATTTCGGGTGTATCTTCGGGGCAAAAGACATAAGCTTCCATGCCAGCACGGCGAGCGTAAGCGGCCAGGGCCGCGCCCGCATTGCCATTGGTGGGCATGGCCAGTTTGTTCAGACCCAACTCCTTGGCCATCGATACTGCTACTGCAAGTCCACGGGCCTTGAACGAACCGGTTGGCAATCTTCCCTCGTCTTTGATGGCCAGGTTTTTGCTGCCAAGCTTTTGTGCCAACTGCGGGCAATCGATAAGAGGCGTGCAGACCTCTCCTAAACTGACGACGTTTTCCGTTCTGCGTACGGGCAAGAATTCTCGATACCGCCACATTCCCCAGGGCCGCTGAGCGAGTTCTTCTTTGAGGAGCGACTTGCCGAGGGCAGCCAGATCGTAGCGGACCAGTAGGGGCTTGCCCGCTCGTGACAAGTTATACAGTCGGTCTGGCTCGTAACGATCCCCTTCCAGACTGCACTGGAGATGGGTAACGAACGTGGGAACATCGACGCGCTTATCGGAAGGAGTTGAAAACATGCATTATCTTCAATGGAACGTGGTGTTACCGGTGGACAGGAAATATTCTTGTACCGGGGTGCCTGGGCTGCTGCGGTCCTGAAACGACATAAAATGTCTTCGATCACGGAGTTGGCATCACTGCTGTAACTGGCATCTCAGGTTCGGAAGAACCGATATCTCGTCAGCCAAGTCGCTTTAACTTACTGACTCGACCGGTACCGACCCATTCGGCGACGAAGATGTTTCCTTCGTTGTCGAAACAGGCGTCGTGTGGATGAACGAAGCGGCCCGCATTCCAGAGGTTGGCGTCGGTACGAATCTTAAATTTTTTGTCGGCGCGGATGCGCTTCGAATCATCACCCAGGCGCGCCACAATCTGATTGTCTGCATCCAAAATCGAAACCCGTGCAAACAGTTCCGGTATCACGATTAAATCTTTGTAGCTATCGGCATTGGCAGGTAAGCCATATCCTTGCTGAGTTCGCAGGTATTCTCCCTCCAATGTCAGGTATTGCAGGGTATGGTGTAGCCGGTCCATGACAACCAGTTGGGGCTCGCGACCCGGGCGGTCATCGACCCAAATTCCGTGTGGCAGGTTGAACTTGCCCTGTCCGTCGCCCGGCCCGCCGAAACACGATTTCCAGTTGCCCTCGGTGTCATAGCGGTGGATGAAATACGAACCGTAGCCGTCAGAAAGGAGGACATCGCCATCCGGTAGGAAAGCCATGTTGGTTGGCAGGAAGCGGTCACGTCCCCAGACATTCTGAGGATTCGTGTCTTCACCTGCTGCATATAATCCTGTTTCCATGGGTGCATGTCGAAACCAGACCGTCTCGCCGTACAAATCCAGCTTGGCGAATGCTTTGATGTCCTTGTAGGCGCAAACGTACAGGAACTCTTGGCCGTCTTCTTCGTGCACTTCGATTCCGTGTCCTCCGCCTTGAAACTGGTTGCCAAACGCGCGCACGTAACGCCCTTCGGGATCGAAGACAAAGATCGAGGGATGCTCCGGCTGTTCCAGCCAGCCCTGATGAATCACATACAAAAACCCATGCTTATCGACAGCCACATTATGGGTAGTTTGCCAGCTGAATTTTTCAGGTAGCTGGGGCCATTGATGGATGACCTCGAATCGATAATCACCTTCCCCGACAATGATTTGTGAGTCTGTTTTGCGAGCCGTCACCACGTAGGGTGCTGCAAGACTGGTGGCGGTTCCGGCCGCCGCGACCTTAAGGAAGCGGCGTCGAGCGATTGAGCTGTTCTGGCTGGCTGCCATGGTCTTAATTTCCTCGTTGCGAAGCATTGAAGGTTTCAAAATAATCTTTGGCCCGGGTGTGAAGAAAGCTTACTCATTTTGATGTTATCACCCTGGTTTTTCAATCTGGTGCGAAAGGTTGTGCGACCCGGCCGGGAGCAAACCGTACCTGCGTGGCTCATTGGGCAGCGCGACGTGGAACTGGAAAATACTGTAAACGATTATGATACCTTCGTTTAGCCTGTGTCCCCAGGCG